>JBCCTI010000108.1:0-18463 GCA_039198955.1 Bacteroidota bacterium
AAATAATATGCGGGTACTAGATGCGCTCTTTGCGTCAGCCCGCAGCGGTGAGTGGGTTGCCTTAAGCTGATTAAAAGCAATGAACAATTAACTTAGGGCAAAACCTTCATTGTTTTGAATAAGTCTTCTCGCTGAAAAGGTATTTTGTAGCGGTACATTGCCACAACTTTTGGTCGATATGAACCTTTGTACCCTTACATTCTGGCAACTTTTCGTTGAGGGAAAGCAATGTAACGTTACATCCTTGCAACTTTTAATCAATTTGGGTCAATGTACCGATACATTACAGGTTGATAGTGAACGCTTTCGCTGATAATAACTGTTATGACAACCAATCAGCTTGAGCAATACCCTCACATTTGGTATCTTGCTGATTAGCACTACCGAAAACAACCAACGATGAGATTCTACGCCCTACTTATAATTTTACTGAGTCTTGGTTTTTCATCCTGTCAGACGGACAACCCTAAACAAAACGAATCTCCTGGCGACACTCCAACTGCTACCGAAGAACCCGCCCCCCAAGCTACGGTGCTCGCCTCGGCTCAACCGACAGGTGAGACTCCCGAAGGTATGGTATGGATTCCAGGTGGGGAATTTATCATGGGCAGCGATCACGAAACGGCAACTGAGGTAGAAGGGCCAGCTTATCCGGTAGAAGTCTCTGGCTTTTGGATGGATACCCACGAAGTGACCAACGCTGAATTTCGGAAATTTGTGGAAGAAACGGGCTACATTACCGTTGCGGAGCGTCCTATTGACTGGGAAGAGATGAAAAAGCAACTACCCCCTGGTACGCCGAGGCCACCGGATGAGGTTCTGCAACCGGGCTCGCTCATCTTCGATCCGCCCAATCACGCTGTTCCATTGCATGATTACTCCCAGTGGTGGTCGTGGAAGATCGGGGCTAATTGGCAGCAGCCTAAGGGGCTCAGCAGCTCAATCGAAGGCAAAGATGATTTTCCGGTGACTCATATCGCTTACGAAGATGCTCAGGCTTACGCTCAGTGGGCAGGTAAGCGGTTGCCTACCGAAGCCGAATACGAATTTGCTGCCCAAGGTGGCACTACTGGCCAGCCCTTTGCTTGGGGCGATGAACTTACTCCCTCAGGTAAGTATCTAGCGAATTTCTTTCAGGGTGACTTCCCGCATAACAACGTAAGCATTGATGGCTTTGCTGGAGCCTCTCCTGTTAAAAGTTACCCGCCCAATGCTTACGGGTTGTATGATATTATCGGCAATGTGTGGGAATGGAGTTCCGACTGGTACCGTCCCGATACGCATGAGCAGCAAAGTAAAATTACGGTATGTCGCAACCCTACTGGTCCCGAACAGAGCTACGATCCCCAGGAACCCCTCACCCCTAAGCGAGTCATCAAAGGGGGCTCTTATCTGTGCAGCGATCAGTATTGCTCCAACTACCGCCCCTCAGCCCGAATGGCAACTGACGTCGATTCCGGCCAGGAACATCTCGGTTTCCGCTGCGTGAAAGATGCGGGGTGAAATTTGCTGAATAATTTGTAACTTCACTACTGAAAGAGCTACCATGGATTACCTAGTGATTATTGAGAAAACCGATACTGGTTATAGTGCCTATGTACCCGATCTTCCTGGCTGCATTACAGTTGGAGATACGAAAGAAGAGGTGCAAGCACATATGAAAGAGGCTATTCAATTTCATTTAGAAGGTATGCGGGAAGATGGACTAGAGATACCTTCGCCTAGCACTGAAGCCGTTACCGTAGCGGCATGAAAGTAAGGCAGATTATTTCATTACTGAAGGAAGATGGGTGGTATCAAGTTTCTCAGCGAGGCAGCCACCGGCAGTTTAAACATTCTACTAAGCCCGGACGAGTCACTGTTCCCGATCACGGTTCTAATAAAGACTTGGCGAAAGGTACAGAAAACAGTATTCTAAAACAGGCCGGATTGAAGTAAAAGGTAGTGCCAAGCCATGCTAGATCAAGCAGTTTCTGAAGTTAGTGGAAAAGCATAATCTAACATTAGAGGAATTGTGAAGGATTACCACATAAATATCTTTTACAGCGACGAAGATAAAGGCTATATTGCTGATATACCAGATTTAGTATCATGTTCTTCGGGGCGGCCATCCGCCTTTGGAAAAACGGCTGAAGAAGCACTGGCTGAAGTTCTTTTAGCTAAGAAAGCCTGGCTGGAAGTGGCAAAAGCCCAAAATAAGTCAGTCCCCCACCCAAATATCGTCCAGTGATTTATCAGACTCCTGCACAGTGATCAAAATTTGCGGTCTTACCGCAGCATAATAGCGAATAAAACATCAACTATGATTTTAGTTATAAGATAAATCTGCTACCTTGAATAGTAGAATGCCACCTTAGACTAAAACGATTAGTTATGAAATACTTATGTATTATCGGGCTATTCCTCGCGGCTTGTACCTCGGAAAGCGCGGAAGATACCATTCGCTACCAACCATTTTCAACCAGCGTCATTAAAGTAAATTTTGAAACTACCCCTTCGGATACAATGTACTTAGAAGCATGGACGATCAATAACATCCCCGATGTAGGCCAGAGATCCGAAGAATATCTAGTAACAAGCGAAGGAAATTATCTCATATCATTGACCAATGATCGTCCCAATTCCGCTATCCTCAGCCTCAATGGGCAGAAATATAATATCATCATATTTCCGAATGATACTGTAAATATTGGAGTGCATATTATGGGAGAAGAAGTTGACATGCGCTTTCGTGGCAAAGGAGCAACTATCAACGAATATTATCAGGCGAAGAAAAATCAACTGGGCTATACTGATATCAGAATGCCGCTGAACGTCCTGTTAAGCTCATCGGCATCTTACCAATTGATTCAGGAAACAACAGACTCTATTGTCAGCGTTGAGCTCAACTTCTTGCAGGACTATCTTCGCGAAAAAGAACTACCCGAATGGTTTGTCAAGCATGAGAAAGCTGAGATTAAGTACGCCGGTTTAGGCTTCAAAAGCTCCATTCCTACCTATAATGAACTCTTTTCCGTATTTCAAGATCGAGTACCTAAAGACTATTTTTCTTTTTTAGATGAAGCGACTATCAACGATCCAACCGCAATGACTTCGGCGAATTATTTACTGTTTTTGGATGATTATTTTCTGCGCGATCTGCCTACTAGTGAATTTAAAGATCTAGCTGGCTTTGATAGGCTGAGTAAGATACAGAATCACATACTGCCTCAATCTAAGGTTCAATTATCGGGAGATATGAAAGAATTGTATCATAAACATTTGTTTAGTAGCATACTCAGCTACCTGACCGATTCGGTACGTATTGATTCATTGGCTAACGTTTATGAAGTTGAAGATTACGAATTGCTGCGCCAAGTAGTCGGAACAAGATCCCGAGAGAAACTGGCTACGCTTGATCTAGTTGAGGGAGATACTATCCCTAACTTTTATGCGGTAGATCGTCAAGATAGCCTGGTGTCGTTACGGGACTACCGAGAGAAGCTGTTGTACGTTAACTTCTGGGCTACTTGGTGTGGTCCGTGCATTAAAAATATACCAGCATTAAACGACATGATTACGTCTTACGGTAACCAAGACAATATTGTATTTCTAAACGTCTGTCTAGAAAGCGATAAGGATAGATGGCATACAGCCATACAGCGTTATGATCTACTTGGTACGAACGTATTTGCGGAAGGCCAATGGGGTAAAAAATTGCGAGCCATGTTCAATATCTCGGGAATTCCTACCTACGTTTTAATCGCTAAAGAAAATGTCCTCTATGAGAACCACACTAACAAAGCACCTGCGGTGAGGCCCATAATTGGCAATTTACTAGAGAAAAGTGCCACGCAACCGTTGAGTCTTGCCAAGTCCCCGAATTAGTAGATGTTAACTGGAGTAGCTCATTATAAAATACCGAATTTTGCAACTGATTGCATAAGGGATTTGGACAACCAGAGGGGGTTTTGTATCTTCGAGGACATTTTTTATTATGACACAACTTAACCGCCGACAGTTTCTTCAGCAATCATCAGCTGTGGCTAGTCTGCTTCCGTTGGCACCTATGGCAGCACCCATTTTTTCGTCTGAACCACAAAAAAAAATCTCGATTGAACGGGTGAGTTCTACTTTTGAGCGGGAGCCGCTGGCAACTCCTTACGGTTTCAAAGGGGGCTACATGACGGACGTTTGGCAGGCCGTAGCCCGCATGCAAAGTCCTTCCGGCAAAAACAGCGTCGGGTTGGGTACGCAAAACACCCTTTGGTCGGATGCTCAGGTGTTTCTCAACCATTCCGAAAGCGGTGGTAACGCGCTGATGTACGCCATGACTGAAAAGGGGGTACAACTAACTAAAGGACAATCCTTTACCACACCCATTGAGCTTGAGGAAAATATTCTGGAAGAAGTATACGCCTACGGTAAGAAAATTACTGATAATCCTAAACTACGAAAAACATTCGCACTGAATGCGCTGGTGGCGGTTGACAACGCCGCCTGGCTATTGTACGCCTACGAAAACGGTATCGCTGATTTTGATACGATGATTCCCGAGGCGTATCGTCCGGCATTATCCCATCGGCACGAAGGAGTAGTAAGCGTACCGTCTTTTTCCTTCGCTACTCCAGTATCGCAAATGAAAAAGTTAGCCGATGAAGGATACTTTTTTCTAAAAATCAAGCTGGGGCATCCGGGTACGCAGCGGGAGATGCTGGATAAGGATAAAGCAAAGCTGACCGAAATTCATAAAACGATTGGGCAGGGCGAAACGTCTCACACCGCTGACGGAAAAATTCCCTACTACTTTGATATGAACGGCCGCTACGAAGAGAAAGACGCACTGCTGGAACTGCTCGATCACGCTCGAAAAATCGGGGCGTTTGATCAGATTGTGGTGGTGGAGGAACCATTCCCCGAAGAAAATGAGTCTCAGGTAGGTGATGTAGGAGTACGGGTAGCGGCGGACGAAAGTGCCCATACCGAAGAGGATGTAATCACCCGAATTCAGATGGGGTACAATGCCATTGCGCTAAAGCCGATTGCTAAAACCCTGAGTATGACGTTGAAAATGGCGAAAGTAGCTTATGAGCAAAACATTCCCTGCCTCTGTGCTGACCTGACGGTGAATCCGATTCTGGTAGACTGGAACAAAAACGTAGCTGCCCGCCTAGCTGCTTGGGAGGAATTTCCAGGGATGGGTTTAATGGAAAACAACGGGCATCAGAACTATCGTGACTGGCCGGAGATGCTTTCCTATCATCCCCACGCTGATGCCGATTGGACGAAAGCGCAAGGGGGCGTATTCAAATTAGGCGAAGACTTCTACCAGAAGAGTGGTGGTATCTTTGAGCTATCGGATCACTATCAGGCATTGTTTGATCCCAAGAAAGGAAGCAGCTAATCAGTGGACAATGGATAGTGGATAATGAAAAATGGCAATTAGTAATTAATAACCAGCAACTGAGCTACAGAATAATTAATTATTTAGCAATTAACATACATACCTATGAGAACATTTTTTGCGTGCAGTATCGCACTACTTTTTTTGTACAGTTGTGGGTCATCTTCTAACGATGCCAATGAGACCACCCAAACAGAAACTACCGCGGCCGAAATGACTGCGGCGGTAGAAGAAGCTGGTGATAACACCTTAACCGAGCAGGAGCGAGCCGATGGTTGGATGTTACTATTCGACGGTCAGTCTACTGAGAATTGGCGCGGGGCGCATAAAGATGCATTTCCCGAACAGGGCTGGAAAATTGAAAATGGAGAATTAATGGTACTAGCTTCGGATGGGGCTGAATCTCAGAACGGGGGAGATATTGTGACTGAGAACGAATACTCTAACTTTGAATTTCAGGTCGATTTCAAGCTAACGGAAGGGGCCAATAGCGGTATTAAGTACTTCGTGACAGAGGGCTACAATTCGGGCGCATCGGCGATTGGGCTGGAATATCAGTTGTTAGACGACGCCAAGCACCCTGATGCTAAAAAGGGCAACAACGGTGGCGGCACCCGTACTCTAGCTTCCCTCTATGATTTAAAAGGTGCTCCCGATAGTAAACCCTTTAACGGTATTGGGGAGTGGAACACCGCCCGGCTGGTGGTGCAGGGTGATAAAGTTGAGCACTACCTAAATGGCAAAAAAGTGCTAGAGTACGAGCGTAGTAGCGAGGAATACAATAATCTGGTGCAAAATAGTAAATACGTGAAGTGGGAGAACTTCGGTATGGCCGAAAGTGGTCACATCTTACTGCAAGACCACGGTGATCAGGTTCACTTCAAAAATATCAAAGTGCGGGAGTTACCAGCCTCTTAAATTTTGTATTCAAGTGTTCGTATGTTAACGTGCTCATGAAATGCATTCATATGAATACACGAACACCTTAACACTGAATCTAAATAATCTAACAAAAAATAAATCATGAATAATTTGAACAGTAATCGTAGAGAATTTATCAAGAAATCTGCTTTGGGGGCGGTAGGTCTAAGTACCGCTTTCTCAGCCCGGAGTTACGGGCGCATTTTAGGGGCTAACGACCGGGTACGAGTTGGAATTGTAGGTTTCTCCAACCGCTGTCGTGGGTCGCTTATTCCGGCGTTTATGAACCACGCCGAAGAGATGAATTTTGAGTTTGTGGGGGTTTCCGATATATGGAACCGTCGTCGGGACGAAGCCCAAGCCTTTTTTGAGGAGAAAGGAATAAAGAAGATAGACTTAGCCCGTAACAACGAAGAACTATACGAAAAAAGCAAAGTGGATGCGGTTATTATCAGTACCGCTGATTTTCAGCACGCTTTACATGGGGTAGAAGCTATTGAAAATGGCTGTGATGCCTACATTGAAAAACCACTGGCCGAGTCAATGGAAGACAACAAAAAGATTAAAGAAACAGCCGAGGCTTCAGATAGGATTATCCAGATTGGGTCACAACGCCGGAGCGGAAGTAACTATCATGCCGCTGAGGATTACATCAAATCGGGTAAGTTCGGCGATATTGTGATGGTGAATATGACCTGGAATGTGAACCAACCCGGTCGCTGGCGACTGCCCGATCTGGTAGCCTCTATCAAAAAAGAAGATACCGATTGGGATCGTTACCTGATGAATCGCCCTAAAGTAGACTGGGACCCTCGTAAATATTTAGAATATCGTCTGTTCTGGCCTTACTCTTCTGGTATTCCTGGCCAGTGGATGTCGCATCAGATCGATACCGTGCACTGGTTCTCCGGCTACGACCATCCGCGCAGTGTAGCTGCCAATGGGGGCATCTATCTTTGGAAAGACGGGCGGGAAAATCCCGATACCATGACGGCAGTATTTGACTATGGTCCCGATAACGACCCTTCTCAAGGCTTCCAGGTGGTGTACTCCTCCCGATTTACTAATTCCGAGGGCGGAACCAAGGAGATTTATTACTCCAATGCCGGAACACTAAATCTGAAGACTAATATGATTACCCCCGATGGAGGGTTGAATGAGAAATACGCTTCAGCAATGGGGATGGAACCCAACCAGTTAGCGCAGCAAGAACTGAAAGGCGATAAGGTGGTGACTAGTGCGAACACCGGGGTGGATAATATGACCTCTAACCACATGCGTAACTGGATGGACTGTGTGCGTAGCCGAAAGGAGCCTCACGCTCCGGTTCGGGTCGGTTACAACCATTCGGTAGCTAACTTAATGACCACCCAGGCTTTGCACACTGGTAAACGAGTAACATTTAATGCGGATGAACAAGAAATAATCTCTAGCTAATACATACTATGCAATTACCTAACTTACCGCTAAAGCCTGCTTCTTGCGGGCTTTTGGCTTTTTTTCTATTGACAATGCAGGCTCAATCGCTGTCGGCTCAAGTAAAGATTACCGATAACCCTACCGAAAAGGCTGTCTCGATTACGATTGATGACCAACCGTTTACCTCTTACATTTATCCTGAAGTGATAAAGAAGCCTGTTCTTTTCCCGATTAGGACTCCCCAAGGAACCAACGTTACCCGGAGTTACCCATTAATTCCCAAAGAAGGAGAACGGGTAGACCATCCTCATCATGTGGGGTTGTGGCTGAACTACGGCAACGTAAATAGGTTGGATTTTTGGAACAACTCAGAAGCAATTCCCGAAGATAAGCGGGATGGTTATGGGACTATTCGCCACCAAGAAGTACTGGAAACCGAAGACGGAGAAGTAGGTAGGCTAAAAGTAAGGGCTGACTGGCTAACCCCTGACCAAGAAAAACTATTAGACGAGACTACTACCTTTCATTTTTCCCGGGAAGGTGACGCTTACATCATCGATCGAATTACTACGTTGCAGGCCCGCGACCAAACGGTAACATTCGATGATAATAAAGAAGGAATGGTAGCCATTCGGGTAACCCGGGCATTGGAGCACCCTTCGGATAAGCCGGAAATATTTACCGATGCCAGTGGCAATGCTACTGATGTTGCTCAATTAGACAATACTGGGGTCACTGGGCAATACCACAGTAGCGAAGGAATCAGTGGAACCGAAGTGTGGGGAACCCGGGCTGAATGGGTAAACTTATCCGGCTCTATCGACGGCGAAGCCGTTTCTATTGTTATTATGGATCATCCCGACAATGTAGGCTACCCTACCTACTGGCACGCCCGGGGCTACGGATTGTTCTCGGCTAATCCACTGGGGCAGAAAGTATTCTCAGAGGGAAAAGAAACCTTGAATTTTACTTTGCAACCTCAAGAGTCGGTTACATTTCAGTATCGTATTGTGGTTTATGGGGCGGATATGCCATTGGAAGAGAAAGATATTGAGTCATTTTACACAGACTTTACCGACGCTAGTTGACTTCTAGAAGTGTTTCTCGAGAATAAACCGGAAATTTTCCTGAATAGAATGTTTGGCAACGAAGTCGCTCACCGACTGGTAAGCCTTGGCCTTGCCAATGTCTTGCTTCCGTAGTGAAGAGCTTACTACGATTAGTTTAGTGTCAGAGTGTCCGGCATAAAACTCGTGTTCGTATAGCTCAATGAACTCAAAGCCGTTGTACATTGGCATTTTAAGGTCACATAAAATTAATCCGGGAAATTCGGTATCAGTACAGGAACGAAGGTAGGTCAGGGCATCTTCTACATTGGAGAATGCGTGAAATGTTGTGTTTTGATAGTGCGACTTTAACCATTCTTCGGCAATGAAATTATTAATCTCATCGTCATCAATCAGCAGTATTTTTCTCAGCATCAGGGTAGGGCATTAAATAAACTAAAAAAGTGGTGCCTTCGTTGGGCTGGCTCTGTACTTCAATTTTTCCGCCATTCTTCTCGACAATGGTTTTTACGATATGAAGACCAACTCCCGACCCGTTTTCGGCGGGGTTCATTCGTTTAAAAGGCTTAAAGATTTTCTTGCCGAACCGTTCTACATCCAGGCCTTTACCGTTGTCTTGTATTTTGAGGGCAATGAACGGGTCTTTCTCTTCAGTTGTGAAGAGCACATGGGGCGTACGGTCCTCGGCGCGGTACTTTATGGCATTGGATAATAGGTTTTTGAAAATGGCTATTAAGTAGTACTCTACATATTGAACTGTTTTCACCGAAAAATCACACTCAATAGCAATATCAATTGGCTTAATTTCCGACTCGAGCTCATCTCGGGCGGTGCTTAGGGCATCGTCAAACCGGATAGGCTGGTACTCGTCATCAGTAGACTGTTGAATATCCAGAATGCGGATAATGCCCTGAAGGGTGCCTTCCAGACGATCGAGGGATTGGTCTATTTTTTTAATCACCCGGCTATCGTGTCCATTTTCAGATTGTAGCAAGCTAGAGAGCGAGCGAAGGTTAGCCACCGGAGCGCGGAGGTCGTGAGCGGCAGTGAACACAAAATTGTCTAAGTATTCATTAGCGATACGAAGCTCTCGGTTGTATTTCTTTAATTTCCTTTCGGCCGTTTTCTGGTCATGCACATCAGAAATCACCCCACTTAGCCGGATAGGCTCGCCTTGATCATTATAGATAGCTTTTCCCCGCGACCGGAACCATCGGTAGCCCTTGGTCTTATGCTTGAGGCGCATAGTTATATCGTAAGGGGTTCCCTCCTTCAGGTGTTTTTCTAGAACAGGTTGCCAAGCATCTACGTCCTCAGGATGGCTAATCGCTTGTAAACTTTCGTTGGTAGTTTCTATTTCTCCTTCTTCATAGCCAAGTAGATCATAAAAGCGAGGCGACCACCAGACGCCTTCTTCTTGCATATCTTCCCAATCCCAGATACCATCGGAGGTACCACTAATGGCAAACGCTAAGCGTTCTTCACTCTGGCGAAGCTGTTCGTACGCCTGATTGATTATCGTAATATCCTGTACAATCGCCATAAGCACCTCTTGGTTTCGGAAAGTAGAGAGCTGTAGGTTCACCAGTACATCGTAGTAGCTACCATCCTTGCGCTTATGGGTGGTTTCAAAGGTAATTACCTCTTCTTCTCCGGTACGCAAGGGTTCAATCATGCTGGAAAAGGATTCGGTAGTAAACTCATCCTCTACATTGAGGGGAGTTAGTTGCTGCATTTCCGACATAGTATATCCCAAGTTGCGCCGGGCACCCTGGTTGACATTCATAAACTTGAGATTTTGGGCGTCAAAAATGTAGATTTC
This sequence comes from Bacteroidota bacterium, assembly GCA_039198955.1. Taxonomy (GTDB): domain Bacteria; phylum Bacteroidota; class Bacteroidia; order Cytophagales; family Cyclobacteriaceae; genus Tunicatimonas. Next base: position 10,613 of record JBCCTI010000108.1, read on the forward strand.
ATTATAAGACTCTTCCAGTAACTTGCCGTACTGGACTTTTTCTTCTTCAACTTGCTTTTGTTCAGTAATATCTAGGTTAATGCCCAGCATTTTGTAAGGTTTTCCCGCCCGGTTATCCATCAGCCTACCCTGACCAATCAGGTGGCGGATTTCCCCATTGTCAAGGATGACCCTGAACTCAGCCGTATAAAGATCGTTTATCTCAATGGCCCGCTCTAGGGTTGCGGATACTTGTGGATAATCTTCGGGATGAATACGGGAGGTGATCTGCTCAAACTTGAGCTTTCCTTCAGGCAGTTCAAAAAGTTCGCGTAAGCGGGAATCACCTTCTACTGACCCGGTGCGAAGGTTGTACTCCCAGGTGCCAATATCTGATGATTGAAGAACCAGATTTAACCGCTCGGCAATCTCTTTCAGTTGTTGACGGCTTCGCTCTTTTTCAGTAATATTCACAAAAGTCATCACTAATCCATTGGCGCTTCCTTCGGCTTCGTAATAGGGAAGTATTCGCATCAGGTAGAAAGAATTACCGGGCTGCTGATTAACTTCTCGTTCTATGATTTTCCCTTCGTGGATTGCTTCTTGGGCTAACTCGACCAGCGATAATTTCTTAAGATTAGTGGTAAAATGCTCAATAGATCGGCCGATGTCTTTCTCAGTGATATTGATAATCTTTGAAATGTTGGAGGTCATCCGGCGAATTTTCAGATCTTCGTCAATGAAAATCGTAGCAATTTGGGTATTGTTAAATAAGTTAACTACATCGCTATTTGCCTGGGTAACTTCTTTTATCTTATCCTCCAATTCGGCGTTGAGAGAATACAGTTCTTCGTTCACCGATTGTAGCTCCTCGTTTGAGCTTTGCAACTCTTCGTTAGAAGCTAGTAATTCCTCATTAGTCGTCTGTAGTTCTTCGCTATGGGTGTCTAGTTCTTCCCGCAAGGTCTGAAGCAGACGTTGTTTTTCATCTACCTCTTTTTCCAGTAAGGCAATTCGCCGGTTATCTGTCTCGGTTTGGCTGAGAAGTTGTTTCTGGGTATCGTCGGGTTTTCGGGAGTTTTGAAATTCAATGTAAATAACTTCTTTTTCAAAAAATGGGGATGAAATAGCTTTAAACCGGAGGCTAACAATACTTTTCTCCCCCCCTTTTGTGAACGCAACATCTTGGTGATATACCGAATCTTTGTTTTTCAAGGCTTCCCGTATGCCACTTTTCACCAGCAAATACTCGTCGGTATCCAGCACATCTTCCAGGTGCATTCTGAGGTTTTTTTTCGGAAAGTGAAAGTATTGGGCAGCATTTCCTAGAGTATGTAGTATGTAATAGTCCTTATTAACTAAAACTCCCGCTTCGTTGTAGGCCTCAGCAATTACAGCCTTGATAGCAACACTGGTGAGAGGAACGTCTTTTTTAGGCCCAATGGAAAGCTGGTTACCAAGCTCAGAGGGGATTTGGCGAGATTCAATAGAAAGCTGTTTGCCCGTTGAGGCTACCTGGTTTTGGAAAATATTGACTCCTTTCGCCGGGGATGTAAAAAATCGGTGTAGATGTCCAATGCTTTCACTTTTGCCCAATACTAAGAAACCCTCCTGGTTGAGCGAGAAGTGAAAGTGCGCCATCACTTTCCGTTGCACTTCAGCATTGAGATAGATCAGTACATTGCGGCAAGAAACCACATCCATTCGGATGAAGGGTGGGTCAGAAATAATATTATGCGATGCAAACACAAAGTGGTCGCGGAAAAACTTCTTGACCCGATAGCTTTTTCCCGATCGACTAAAATAATAAGATAAATATTCTTCGGGAATACTATCGGCAACGCTAAGATCATAGATTCCTAACCCGGCGGTTTGAATAGCCCGCTTGTCAATATCAGAACCAAAAATCTTGTAGTCGGGCTTTAGTTTATTCTTGGTCAAGAAATCGTCTACTAGCATTCCGATAGTGTAAGCTTCTTCACCGGTGGAGCAGCCCGCTACCCATATCCTGAGTGATTCGCCCTCCTTAATTTTCTTGGCCAAGACGGGCATCACTTGTTGTTGGAATATTTTCCACGGCTTACCATCCCGAAAAAAGCTAGATACCCCAATTAGGATTTCGTTGCTTAGCTGCTCTACCTCACTCGCATCCGAAAGCAGTATGTTGTAGTAGTCTTCCAGGATATTGGCATTTACAATATGCATCCGCTTCTGTATTCTCCTCAGAATGGTGGCTTCTTTATAAAAGCTGAAATCTATCCGGGTTCTCTTGGCAATTAAGTTGAGGATATGAGCAAGATGTCCCCGGTCGGCAAAAGAGAGGGTATCTTCGTCCTGCGAAAAGCGGGGGATACGGTTGATAACGCGTTGGGTTTCTTGGGCTAATTGAGGTAAATCTAACACAAAATCGGCTAATCCGGTGTGTACCGCAGCGTTCGGCATTCCGTCAAACTTGGCCGAACTAGGGTTCTGAACCATGACAATACCACCTTGTTCTTTAATCGTATTAATACCCCGGCTTCCATCAGTGCCCGTACCCGTTAGGACAATGCCCACTGAGTTATGGCGCCATTCCCGACCGAGAGAGTTGAAGAAAAGATTAATAGGAAGGTTCGGCCTCTCCTGAACATTGGGGGGAACCGGTTTAAGTGAGCCATTGGCTAACTCTAGGTTCTGCTTCGGGCTCATGACGTATACGTGGTTGGGCTTTACTTTAACTGACTTGGTAACCTTAACAATATTCATTTTGGTATACTTAGCCAGTAGCTCATCCATCATACTCTCGAAATCGGGCGACAGGTGCTGAATTACTACAAAGGCAGCCGGGTTCTGGTCAGGCAGTGCTGAGAAAAACGCTTGCAAAGCTTGCAATCCACCGGCTGAGGCACCGATGCCTACTATGAAGAAGTCGTGGTTATCAGTCATGTACGGTAGTTTTCTCAAAACTAATATAATGTTCGGAATTATGTAAATATTTGCGTCACTTCAAACTATTTGATTTTTATTGGATAATTTTGTTGGTTAAACCATATTAAGTGAAGTTAAATTATATACTGAATGCCTAACTATCGTATCGTATTTTTGGACACTGACACTGTAGGTAATGTCCCTAACCTCGATGATTTTTCCGAGCTAGGGGAATATACCAAGTATCCACAAACCCATCCAGAAGAATTGATAGGACGGGTTGCCAATCAGGATATTATAATTTCAAATAAGGTAATGATTGGTGAGGGGACAATGCGCTCAACTCCAAGCTTGCGTCTGATTTGCGTAGCGGCTACGGGGATGAACAATGTCGATCTGGAAGCAGCCCGAAAACTTAACATCGCCGTAAAGAATGTGACCGACTATTCCACCTACAGCGTAGCTCAACTGACGTTCGGCATGTTGTTACAACTGTTGCACCGCCACGATTACTACAATGAGTACGTATATTCGGGTAAATACAGTCGGCAGTCGTTGTTCACCCATCTAGGGCATCCTTTCTGGCACTTGCAGGGTCGGCAGTGGGGCATTATTGGGCTGGGCAATATCGGGAAGCAGGTGGCTACTATTGCTGAGGCAGTAGGAGCAAAGGTGGTGTATTTTTCCACCTCAGGCAAGAACAACAATGCCCAGTATCCACGGCTTTCTTTAGACGAATTATTAGCTACTTCTGACGTGGTTTCTATCCACGCCCCCCTCAATGAGAATACTCAAAATATGCTGACCTATAAGCAGTTAACTAAAATGCAACCGCATAGCTTACTAGTAAATACCGGGCGGGGTGGTATTGTCAACGAAGCTGATCTTGCCCGGGCAATCGATGAGGCAATCATCGCTGGGGCTGCGGCTGATGTGTACGGGCAGGAGCCTGTTCCGCTGTCACATCCATATTTGCAGATACGACGAAAGGAACGACTTCTACTTACCCCTCATATTGGGTGGGCTAGTATAGAAGCCCGTACCTTACTTATTGACCGGGTGTACCAAAACATTCAGCAGTTCATGGCTGGTGAGTCAACCAGAACATAATTGACTAACTTCTTACGATAACCAGATGCAGGTATCGGAGTAGGCGTACTTCAGTCCAGGGTCTTGCAGTAACAGTACCCGGAATTCGCTGGGCAAGAATGAAAACCCATCCCGCCTCTGGGTGGGAGTAGCGTACTGCCCCAAAAAGGCAAACACCTTGCGTAGCAACTGGCGAGCTTGAGCAATAGAAGAGATGGAATGATTGCTACGCTCCACTACAATTTGCGCCAAATGGTTCATATTCTCAAACCGGGGAACGTCGCCGGAAGGAATATGCCAACCATCCAGGAATATCGCCTTCAGGGGTAATGGTAGCATTTCGTTAAACTTGATAGATTCCTCAAAAGTAGAATGTTGCCGGATTACATCAAAAATAATTTTTAAGTACTGGTAGTTTTCGGACGGTTCAGGGTAACCAGTATGCTGAGATAAGTTCTTGAGTAAACTATTTAGCTCATAATTAGCGTATGCGACAGTAGGCTCCATAACTGTAAAAGGAATAGTTGATAAGAAAAATATAAATGAATATAATGTATTTTTCTCAAAAATACCTCAAAATTTATTGAAAAATAGACAGTAATAGCAAAATAAGGGGTATTTTTTCTAAAAATTTACGTAAAATTTGAGGTGATGTAGATTTGAAAAGAATTTGTTGGCTATTAGACGGCTCTGCTTAGATAGTCCAACCGGAGTTTCTGACTGCCGGACTTAATATATTAACTCGAGATAACCGGTCATCGGTTTAGAACCGTCACCCCTATCAATTACGTAAAAATACGTCCCATCGGGAAGTTGCTTACCACTGGTATACAGCCCCCAGTTGCCTAACCCCTCAAAGCGCACGTCTTGGTTGTTATACTGATTAGCCTGATATACCATAGTTCCCGCCCGGTTAAAAATTTTGACCGAATTATTGGGGAATATTTCAATGGCTTCTATCTCCAAAAAATCGTGGGAACCATCGCCGTTAGGGGTCACTGCATTAAATACACAAACTTTTCGTTCCAGGGTCACGTAGCCTGTAGTAGTGCATCCGTTGGAAGATAAAATTTTGTAGCGGTACTCGTCTGCCTCCAGATTGTTCAGCAGATAGCCCGTCCCCAGCACTTCATTGGTCGCATTCCGATACCATTCTATCGTCGCCACAAAAGCCGTATCACGGGAGGTAAGTCGAATGTAGCTGGTTGATTGGTCGCAGCTAATTTCTCGGGCGTATACCTCAACTTTTGGTTTCCTAGTTTTATCCTGTATCTCAAATTCTACCATATTGGTAAGACAGCCCGAGCGAAGTTCCAGCATTTGCAGCCCATAAATCCCGGCGGATAGCCCCCGTTGTTCAGTAGCAGGTTCCTGGGTAGGTAGAGAGTTTCCGTTGGCGTCGTACCAGAAGAACTCGTAATCGCTAATAAGTGAAGGGATGAGTGCAGTAACCGTTCCATCAGGTTCATCGCAGCGAGTCTGATGATTGTTGACAAACATGATAGGATCAGTCACCTCTTTGATTTCTTCGGTCAGCTCCCGTTGAGCAGTTAGTATGCATCCGGTAAGTACATGGGTGGCTACCACCCGGTACACCTGCGCCGCTAAGTCTTGAGCAATACTAAAGTTACTTACTACGTTCCCTGCCTCATCGAACCACTCGTAGTTGTAGAGGTTTTGGGAGCGGGGATTACTGATCACTGCGGTCAGCCTTCCGTTGGCAAATGCAGGGTCGCAGTGCTGTTGAGGGTTGTCTTGAATGATTGCTAAAGATTCCCGATTGGTACTGTCTCCCACCACTACGGTGATGGATTGGGAAACGCAACCTACGTTTACCGAGTCATAAACGGTTACTGTATAATAACCTGCCCCTAGCCCGTTAAGCGTAGCTCCGGTTGCCAGCGGCGGACCAGTAGCTGACTGTCCGGCGTGCCAGATGTACTGGTAGGGCGAAGAACCGCTGCTAAAGGAGCCGCCCGGCGAAAATATCACCCGCGCCGAAACTGAGCCATTAAATAACTGTTCATCACAAAACACGTTGGGGGAAGCAGAAACTTTTACTACTGGGATCGCACTTTGTTCCATTACCCGCAGTGTGTCATAGCGGCTACAGCCCGTCGTAGTATTCTGGACTACCACTCCGTAAACGCCCTCAGCTAATCCGGTAAGCGAAGATCCGGAGGCATCGGCAATCAGATTTTCGGGGGCAATGTCCTCTCCTTCATACCAGAGGTAAGTGTAGTCATCTACGGTAAAGTCAACCTCAAAGGCTTCTATCCCCAACGTGCCGTTAGGGTTGTCTGGGTCGCAACTTTGCTGAGGCTTGTATTGGTCACTTTCCAATCGCACAATAGGGTCAAGAACATTCTTTAGAATACTGATGGCTATCCTATTCCCAGTGATATTTGGAATGGGATTGTACACTTCGATAAAATATCTGCCTTCAGCCAGACTATCAAATAGGATGCTACCTACCGTATTACCGCTAGTAGTGGCGATTGGATTAGTGGCGGTGGCATCACCGTACAACCTGAACTCAAAATCAGCCGGATTTGACGGAATATTAGGTAACTCTACTGAGGTGAGTAAGATACTAGCGTCAGCAAAGCAAGTGGGCGGGGCATCAATGGCAAATATCGCCCGTGGGTTAGCGTTAACCTTGGGTAGATAAATATAAGAATATGAATAACAATTTGTTATGGTATTAGTAGCCCGCACATAATAACCACCTTCGTCTAGCTGGGTAATGGTATCCTGAATACTGAAGGAAGTACCCGACGGGTATTCTGCTGCTGTATACCACTCGTAGGCATAAGAAAAATTATTGACGGCCGAATCTAATGGGTTATCCGGTGATACGCTGACGTTGACGGTTAAAGCACCGGTCCAGGTAGAATTATCAAGACTGTTACTGTACTGGTCACTGATTTTCTGAATGCTTACTACTGGCTTAATCGCATCGTCCCCAATGGTGAAAGGAAAAAGGGTAGATCGGCACTGCGTCCCGGTAGTTTGAGTACCCTGGATGTAATAATCACCCAGCGGTAGGTCGGCGAATGGGCTACTGGGTCTACCGTTGCCAGTGTAGGCGAAGGTCACTGGGTTGAAGGAGGTATTGAGTAGCTCATAATTAAAGTCTTCGGGATCAACAGTAGTGGTTCCACTGATGGCGTCGGTCGCGCTGGCACTGCTGACGTATGCTTCTCCCGTTCCACCGCAGATTAACGGGTTAACCGATTCAATTTCTAAGGCAATGGTGACAGGGGTAGTACCCACCACAATGGTTTTCTGGCTAGTACAGGTTGAGTCTTTACCACTTAGGTCGGTAACCAGCACGGTGTAGGTGGTATCTACTAATTGATTAGCTTGTTGATTGTTCGTTCCTGATAGGTTCGTAGTAATTTCGTCAGCCGGGTCGGTATTATCCGCACCTCTAAACCATCGGAAGGAGAAGTTAGCTTGAGTACCGTCGTTGTCATTATAGCCCGTGGCGGATACCGTTATTGAACCATTTCCGATAGACGAGCAACTGCTATTGGCAATAATCTGATCGGTAGCAATTCGCGGACCTGCATTATCATCTCGAATGAAAAGGGTGGTTGGCAGCGAAGGCCAGCAGGTAAAGGATTTATGTTGGGCGATGACCAGATAGGTGTCTGGGTTTAGTCCAGCGAAGGTGGTGTTGGTCGCTGCGTCCAACGTAGCTAATGGGTTGCCACTATCATCCTGTAGCACCAGGTTGTAGTCGGCCAATACGGTAGCAGGGGCCGCAGTCCCAACAGTACTGACGGTGTTGACCGTGATTTCGCCCGTTCCGCCACAATCATCAGGATTGGTTACCGTAGCAGTGAGTTGGATCGCGGCTTGGGCAGCAGG
>JBCCTI010000109.1:0-17528 GCA_039198955.1 Bacteroidota bacterium
GTACAGGGATATTATTGGTGGTTGGTTTTTGCTCTTATCTTGGGACGGATATTAGGCATCTACCACCCAGTGACCCTCATTAATGAACCACTCTCAACCGGGCGAAAAATTCTCGGCTGGATTGCCTTACTAGTGTTTATGTTATGCTTTTCCCCCAATCCGTTTGGGGTTTATTAATCGATAGCTAATTTTCCAACCATCGAGGAGGTTTTCTGATCAGGTATTAAAGCAGTAGTACTATGAAGAAAATCTGGTTATTATTTCTGATCCTGATTCAACTATTCTCTTGTCAAGAGGAGGATAATCTTTGTGAAGAAACCAAAGATGGTAGCGGAATTTGTTATGAGATTTATCGACCAATCTGGGACTGCCATGGTAAAACTTACGGTAATGACTGCGAAGCGGAAAGTTTTGGTATCACTGAATACACCCTAGGAGCATGCCAGTAGAGAGAAATTTCCGAAGATTAAGTTAGCATTTTGTTAAATCTGCAAAAGGATTGACCGATTAAAAGATAAATACGTATTTTCACGTTGATCCTTACCTATACTACACGCTATGAGAATTGAGATTCCCCGCGAGGTTGAACGCTTCGGTCCCATTATGTTTCACGATGTGCAGAAAGTCTACGAGTTGGATGCCGGACTAAAACTCGCTAAGCACGAAGGCAAAGAAAATTCTACCATTGTTCGCCTTTCCTACGAGTCCATTAATGATATTGAGCAACAAATGGTAATCGTGGTGCCCGTAATGGAAGAACGGATTAAACTGATTGAAGGAGTGCTTTGTGGTATTCCCAACGATTGTCTTACCATTGTGGTGTCCAATAGCCCCCGAGAGCCTATCGATCGATTTTTTATTGAGAAAGATGCGATTGAACATGCAGCCCGATTCATGAATAAAAATATACTGGTAGTTCACCAAAAAGACCCGCTACTTGCCAAGGCTTGTGCTGCCTCAGGCTATAAGTATATTTTAGGTACAGACAATAATGTGATGGACGGTAAAGCCGAAGGGATGATTCTCGGTACTATCCTAGCGAACCTGACCGGACGTAAGTACATCGGATTTATTGATTCGGATAATTTCTTTCCTGGCGCAGTGCTGGAGTATGTGAAAGAATACTGCGCGGGTTTTTGTCTCGCCAAGTCGCGTTACTCTATGGTGCGAATTTCCTGGCACAGTAAGCCCAAAATTGTTCAGTCTAACCTGTTTTTTGCCAAGCGGGGGCGAGCATCGGAGCATACCAATCGTATCCTGAACTCGCTTATTAGTCAGTACACTGGCTACGGAACCGAAATCATCAAGACCGGTAATGCCGGGGAGCACGCCATGTCAATGGATTTGGCGGCTAAACTAGACTTTTCTTCTGGTTACTCTATTGAACCCTATCACTACATTAATATGCTGGAGCGGTTCGGGGGCATTATCGGTAATCCTGAGAAGGATGTGATGAAAAACCGTATTGAGCTGTTTCAGATAGAATCCCGCAATCCGCATCTGCACGAAGTTAAAGGCGATGTGCATGTGCAGGATATGAGCCGATCGGCCATGGAGGTGATCTACCGTTCCCCGATCTGCCCCGATACCCTCAAGAAAGAAATCCTGGATGACCTCTATAATCGTAAATTATTAAAGTCGGGTGAAAAGCTGCCCGAGACCTTATCGTACTATCCCGCTATCTGCAATGCTGACCTGAAGAAATTTGCCAAGTCCCTAGAAAACCATGAATACGCCAAGCATTTTAAGGTAACTGCAGTGAAAAAGGTGAAAAATGAAACCCCGGGATTAATGCGGGAGAAAGTAGGTGACGCTACCGAACTGCTACCCGATCAAGAGAAGATACTGGAAATGAAATAGTTAGGATGAAATCGATCATCTTTACCGACCTGGACGGCACCCTGCTGGATTTTCAGGATTATTCGTACTCGGTAGTTGAACCAGTTGTCTATCAACTTCAGGCCAGGAAAATTCCAGTAGTTTTTTGTTCGTCAAAAACTCGGGTTGAGCAGGAGTACTATCGTCAGGCATTGCACAATACTCACCCATTTATCGTAGAAAACGGTAGTGCGGTGTTCATCCCGATGGGCTATTTCTCCTTCAGTCTTTCCGAGAAGTTAGTCAACTATCCAATCGCTGAAACCAGCCGATATCAGGTTGTGATACTGGGTGAGAATGCCCGGAAAGTTCGGGAAAGTATTGAGCAAGCCCGTCAGCAAATTGATATCCATATCGACGGCTACGCTGACTTACCCATTAAGGAAATTATGGCGATCACGCATCTAGACGAAGCGTTTGCCCAACGGGCCGCTACCCGCGATTTCTCTGAAACCTTGCTCCGGGGCGATAAGTCTGGCGAGAAGTTTCAGCAGTTCCAACAGTTTCTGGCGGGTCGAAACTTGTCCTGCGCGTCGGGAGGAAAGTTTCATACCGTGATGGGAATGGGGAGCGATAAAGGAAAAGCGGTAGAGGTATTGACTAGGCTATACCAGCGACAGTTTTGCGAGATACAAACTATCGGTCTGGGCGACTCCGCCAATGATTTACCGTTGCTGCAAGCTGTTGATCAGGGGTATCTAGTTCAAAAACCAGATGGTAAATGGTTAGAGGGTGTGGGTGAAAATATCAAAAGAGTAACTGGGATCGGTCCCATCGGTTGGGTAAAAGTTGCTGAGTCAGTTATTTCCGTATAAATCCAGTAGTTCGCGTAATTCAACCAGCGTATTGGCCTCCTCCGCAGGTTTATCGTGCCGCCAGCGCAAAATCCGGGGAAACCTCAGAGCTACGCCCGATTTATGCCGGGTAGACCGCTGAATACCCTCAAAGGCAATTTCAAACACTAGCTCAGGAGTAACTGAACGAACTGGCCCAAACTTCTCGCGGGTATTTCGCTTCACGAAGGCATCCACTTGGCGCATCTCTTCATCGGTTAGTCCCGAGTACGCCTTGGCGAAGGGAACTAGTCGACGTTCGCCATCGTATTCATCCCACACAGCAAAGGTATAATCGGAATACAGCCCGGAACGACGGCCGCTACCTCGCTGGGCATTAATTAGCACTCCGTCAATAGTTAGCGGATCAACTTTCCACTTCCACCAGTCGCCCCGCTTGCGACCTACTCGGTAGGGGCTATCTTTTCGTTTCAGCATAAATCCTTCGGCCATCCGGGAGCGGGACTCTTCGCGAAGGTCAGCCAACGCTTCCCAACTTTCTGCTTCCACGGTATCCGATAGTAAAAAGTAGGATGCGGTCGCCCGAGCTTGCTGATAAATTTCTTTTAATTTTTTTCGTCGTTTCACCATTGGCCATTCCCGAATATCTTCGCCCTGCCACTCCAGTAGATCGTAAGCCAAGAGCACCACCGGGGCTTTTCTTAGAATGGCTTTAGAAATATTTTTCCTTCCGATGCGGGTTTGCAGTAGCGCAAATGGTAATATTTGATCGTCAGCAAATGGTATAATTTCCCCGTCAATGACAGTTCCCGAAGGCAGTATTTCAGCGAAGCCTGCCAATTCGGGAAACTTATCAGTTACTAACTCTTCGCCTCTTGACCAAACGTAGTGCTTGCCTTCCCGTACCACTACCTGTCCCCGGATACCGTCCCATTTCCACTCCACTTGCCATTCATCTACTGAGCCTAAGTCTTCTACCTCATCGCTGGTGACCGGATGGGCTAGAAAGAAAGGGTAGGGGCGGGACAGGTTATCTTCCCGGCTTTCTTCCAGTACCAGTGAGTCAAACGAAACTTCATTTGGGTTCCAGTCACCCATCAGTCGGTGAGCAACTAAAGTTTTGTCTAAGCTGGCCTGTTCAGCCAATGCCCGGATAGCCAGGTTTTGCGAAATCCCAATGCGAAAGCTGCTGGTCATCAGTTTGGTAAAAACAAAGCGTTCGGGCTGCGTCATCTGTCGCCAAGCGGCTAGTATTCGGGCTTTCTTTTCTTCCTCTTCTAATTGATGTAAACCCTGAAGGTAGTCTACCCAATAAGCCAAGGGCTGATCTTGAGTATCCGTAGGGGGAGGTAAAAGCAAAGAAATGGTTTCAGCTAAGTCGCCTACGAAGGAGTATGATTCCTGGAATAGCCATTCAGGCAATCCGGCCAGTTCCATCGTCCAGGCTTTTAGTAAGGTGGAGTTTACCGGGCGCTTGGGGCGTTTGTGGCTGAAGAAAGCGATTGTCCATAGTTTATCGCGGTCGGGAGCGCTAGCAAAGTACGCTCGGAGTAAGGCTACTTTTTCATTGGTTTTGTTGGTCTGGTCGAGCTCGACAAATAGCTGGGCAAACTGCTTCATAGTCAAAAATGCCAACTTGCGAAAACAGCAAATGTTTTGTATCTCGGCAGTACAAAATCTAACCACCCACATGAAAAGTATCGTTTTTCTCACTGCACTTCTGTTTGTATCTCAATTCGCCTATTCCCAGTCAATTTCTGATCGTCCCAATATTATCGTTTTCATCGCCGATGATGCTGGGTGGCGCGATTTTGGTTGCTACGGAAATCCAGCTATTCGGACACCTACGGTTGACCAACTGGCAGCGGAGGGTATTCGGTATACCAATGTATTTTTACCTACGCCCCAGTGTAGCCCTACCCGAACTAGCTTGCTCACCGGACAGTTCGCCCACACCTTGCGAACCGAAGATTTACACACGCCTCTGGGAGCGGACCAGAAGACGATAGCTCACTACCTCAATGAAACGGGTTACTACACTGCCTTGCTGGGAAAAGCACACATCGGCGAAACCGCCGTAAATGATTTCGACTTTTTTAGTCCGGGTAACGGCAACCCCCGAGGGCAAGACCTAGCTACGGTTTTAGAAGAGGCGGGCGATCAGCCCTTTTTTACTTGGTTTGCTTTTATTGATCCCCATCGTGGTTATCAGCCTAACACAATTCTTAACTCACATAACCCCGATGACGTAGTAATTCCGCCCTATCTGGCTGATACTCCCGAAACCCGGCAGGACTTGGCGATGTACTACGACGAAATTGGCCGGATGGATAGTATCATCAGCTCGGCTATACAGATTTTAGAAGACCAAGGCGAGCGGGAAAATACGGTGATCTTCTTTATGACTGATAACGGTAAGCCCTTTACCCGGGCAAAAGGAACACTGTACGATGAGGGCGTTAAAACGCCATTTATCGTAAATTGGCCTGCTCAGATAAAACGAGCGAATACGGATGATAACCTGCTAACAACTCTACGCTTAGCCCCGACTATTCTCGATCTGGCGGAAGCTGAAATTCCCGAATCAATGTATGCGGAAAGCATGGCTTCTTCGTTTAAGGATGATACGAATATTGCCGACGAGTACGTTTTTAGTGAGCGCAACTGGCACGATTGTGATGAACACATACGGAGCGTCCGAAGCGACAGTTTTAAACTAATTGTAAACAGCTACATGGGGCTACCGCACGGCACCGCGGCTGATTTGGCTGGAAGCCTGTCTCACCAATCATTACTGAGACTAAAAGAAGAAGGAAAACTTAACGCAGCCCAATCGCTGATTTTCCAGGTTCCCCGAGCAGCTATCGAGCTATACGACGTGATTAATGATCCCTATGAGCTAAATAATTTAGCATTTCGGGCAGAGTATCGCCCAATCATTCGTAAGCATTATGAGGTTTTGCAGCAATGGATGCAGGAAACTGACGATTTTTCGCCGCATTACCGCCGAAGGTACGACAATACTGACCGGGTTACCGGGGCGATGTTTATGGGGAAGCCACCTGAAATGTACGCCCCACTACCTGATAAGTAAAAATAATACAATTAATAATTAATAAAAAAATATAATAATCGTTTCTATTTTTTAATAAATGTATCAAAGTAAGTTTTTTATGACTTTTTTTTAGTTTGGTGTTGATCAAATCTGAATATTTGTAGAAGAATGAATGAGCATATTGTCTCATGCCTAGTGATGATTATTATTAAACATACCACAAAGTTTTTATTCATTGTTTTGACTTTGTCGGCTTGCCAGCGAATGATCTGTCCAGCCTTTCAGAGTACTTTCATTCTAGACGACAGCGTTCGGCTTGCTCAATTTTCCTTGTTTGAAGGTGATACCGCAGGTTTTGCCCCCAAAGAATTCGTGACTGATAAGAATCGCTACGGTATCATGGCTGAAATAAGCTACCCGAAGAAGTATAATACCATTAAAACTGTTGAGATGGTCACGGTATTTCCGCCCGGCGAGCCACTCTCTCAGGATTCGGCCTACGTAGATCCGCTAGACTCGGATAACCCCATGATGGCCCCGGCCGACTCGGTAGATACTCCAATGATTACCAACGACCAGCCTCGATAGGCTATACCACAATATTGACAATTCGTTTGGGTACCACAATGACTCGCTTGGGCGATTTGCCATCCAGCCACTTTTGAACAGTTTCGTCTTTCAAGGCCACAGTTTCTATTGTTTCTTTGGATGCATCCATCGCAAAATTTAGCTTCGTCCGTACTTTTCCGTTGATCGAGATAGGATATTCATGAGTGTTCTCAACTAAATACTCATCGTTATAAGTCGGAAACTCAGCTGACGTTACGCTACTTTCGTGCCCCAGAAGATGCCAAAGCTCTTCGGAAATATGGGGGGCAAACGGAGAAATAATTATAGCTAGATTAGTTAAAATAGTGCGTTTTTTGCACTTGAGTGAGGTTAGTTCGTTGACACAGATCATAAAGCTGCTAACGGTAGTATTAAAAGAGTAACTTTCAATATCTTCCTGCGCCTTCTTAATAGTTTTGTGCAGTATTTTAAGTTCTTCGGGAGTAGGAGTTTCTTCAGATACGGTGAAATTTCCCGAACCATCGTGAAACAGTCGCCAGAGCTTTCGCAGAAACTTAAATACACCGTCAATACCGTTGGTATTCCAGGGTTTAGATTGTTCGAGCGGACCTAAAAACATTTCGTACAACCGGAGCGTATCGGCTCCGTATTGTTCTACTACATCGTCGGGATTTACGATATTGAACAGTCGCTTGGACATCTTCTCCACTTCGGAACCACAAATGTATTTTCCATCTTCCAGTACAAAAGTAACATACCTCAAATCCTCCCGCCACTGTTGGAATCGTTCAGTATCCAACACATCATTGGTAACCAGTGAAACATCTACGTGTATAGGCGTGACATCGTAATTGTCAATCAGCCCGGCGGATACAAACTCGTTCTTCCCTTTCACGCGGTACACGATGCTAGACTGCCCCTGAATCATGCCCTGATTGATAAGTTTTTTGTAAGGCTCATCTACTGAAACATAATTCCGGTCGTATAAAAACTTGGTCCAGAAGCGGGAATAGAGCAGATGCCCGGTAGCGTGCTCAGTCCCGCCAATATATAAATCCACGCTCTCCCAGTACTTTTGAGCTTCTTCGCTGACAAATTCTTCATCGTTCTGCGAATCCATATAGCGGAAGTGGTACCAGGAGGAGCCCGCCCAGCCCGGCATGGTCGTCAGCTCGTAAGAGTGTTCATCCCGATACTTCCAATCCGAAGCTCGTCCCAGCGGAGGCTCACCGCTTTCGGTAGGTTTATACTCGTCTACCGGAGGTAACTCCAGTGGGAGTTCGTCTTCGGGCAGCAAATGAGGAATATCGTCTTTGAAATACACTGGAACGGGTTCACCCCAGTAGCGTTGTCGACTAAACACTGCATCCCGCATTCTGAAATTAACCTTCGCCTTTCCTAAGCCTAATTCCTCAGCGCGCTGAGTTGCTGCTGGAATGGCATCCTGCGAATCCATTCCGTCCAAAAAGCCGGAATTAACCATTGTACCATGCTTTTTCTCAGTTGGGTCGTCTAGGGTTTCAGTTTCCTCAATTACGTGAACAATAGGTAAGTCAAAGTGCTGGGCAAAACGATAGTCGCGGTCATCGGAGGATGGTACCCCCATCACCACTCCGGTTCCGTAACCCGCCAGCACGTAATCGGCTACCCAGATAGGGACTAGCTCGCCTGACAGCGGGTTGATTGCGTAAGAGCCCGTAAACACGCCGGATACGGTCTTTACGTCGGTCATCCGGTCGCGTTCCGAGCGATTGACCGCCGTTTCAACGTAAGCCGAGACTTTCTCCTGTTGATCGGCAGTCGTCAATTTGCTAATTAATTCATGTTCGGGTGCCAGAGTAATGTAAGTGACGCCAAAAATTGTATCTACCCGGGTTGTGAATGCCGTAAGGGTGATTTCACTATCTTGAACTTTAAAATCAAGTTCGCAACCCGTAGAACGACCAATCCAGTTGCGCTGCATTTCCTTGAGAGAATCGGTCCAGTCAATGGTTTCCAATCCTTCTAGTAATCGGTCAGCGTAGGCGGTGATTCGCATCATCCACTGCTTCATCTTTTTACGCTCCACTGGGTAACCTCCGCGTTCCGAAAAGCCATCCTTCACTTCATCGTTGGCCAGAACCGTCCCCAGACCTGGGCACCAGTTTACCACGGTATCCGCCAAATAAGTAAGCCGATAGTTCAGTAAGATTTTTTGCTGCTCAGCTTCTGAAAAATTACGCCATTGTTCGGCAGTAAATCCAGGAGTTTCTTCATCGCAGGCAGCTTGTACCGAGCTGTTTCCATCTTGCTCAAAGTGCTTAGTTAGAGAAACAATGGGTTCGGCTTTTTGGGTAGCTTGGTTGAACCAACTTTCAAACAACTGCATAAAGATCCACTGGGTCCAGCGGTAAAAGTCGGGAGAGCTGGTTTGTACTTCCCGACTCCAATCAAAGGAAAATCCCAGATTGCTAAGTTGCTCTTTATAGCGTTTAATATTTTGGGCAGTGGTAATGGCCGGATGCTGTCCGGTCTGGATGGCGTACTGTTCGGCAGGTAGTCCGAAGGAATCGAAACCCATTGGGTGTAACACATTAAAACCCTTCAATCGTTTGTACCGACTCACAATATCGGATGCAATGTAACCCAGCGGATGCCCTACGTGCAAACCCGCCCCTGACGGGTAAGGGAACATATCGAGTACATAGTACTTCGGCCGTGACGAGTCAATCTGAACCCGATATACTTCATTCTCGCGCCAGTACTGCTGCCACTTTTTCTCTATTGATTGAAAGTCGTAATCTGCCATTTTTATAATGAGTAATGATTGATGAATAATGATTGATGACTAATATCTGTTATTCATTAATCATCAGTCATCAATCATTAATTAGGGGTAAACTTAGTAGAAATTCATCAGAAACAACAGTGGTGATTTCTAGGAAATCTGGTGACCTGACTCAGGAATATTGCCGGAGGACACTTTCAACTGTTTTGGTACCCGGATTTTGACGGTCCCGGATGAGGTAATAAATAGCTTTAGCAGTGTTCTTCGGATCACTACTTGCCTTATCAAGCAAAATTGTCCAGAAAAAAGGAGCGGAATGTTCAGAAATAATCGGCTCAACGTCTGCTTTTGCTTTTCCTATCCCAACTACCGGAATCTGATGTTTATACCCCAGTTGCCACAATGATAAAAATATAGAAGCAGATTGCTGGTCAATGGGATTGCAGTCAATGATAAATTCCATCTCTTGGGCATTCTTTTCAACCCAATGGGTTAAATCAGCCCCGGGTACGAGATGCCAGTAGCGTAATCCTGCCAATAGTTCTGGGGCTAGTTGGGAACTATCAGAAAGTACCATATAGTTAAAACTATGCTCATTGAGCGTTTGAGTGACGGCTTTACCCAGCGGTAATCCAGCTCCAGCAACTACAATCATAATTTCAGGTTTCTTTTCAGAACTGAATATAGCCGACAGATTGTTTATATTTGGGGGAAAAGCAGTTAGAAATTGGTGGATAAAAGCCGTTTCCCGCTGAGATAGAGTATGGAAATTAGTAGAGATCTGGATTCTCCGAGTGCTCAGGAATTGATGGTAAACAGAAGCGGTATTACACACAAGCGCATTCTTATGCTGGGGAGAGGGGGTATGATAGAACTTCGTCCCCTTTTTTCCATTCACCGTCCTCCAGAACCTAACAAGAAAAATGAACAATTTAGCAATAGAACAATCGAGCAATTTAATATTCAATCATGATTTACGTGAGTCGGAAAGAGCACTTTAATGCTGCTCATAAGCTGTACAACCCTAATTGGACGAAAGAAAAGAACGAAGCGGTTTTT
Source organism: Bacteroidota bacterium (assembly GCA_039198955.1). GTDB lineage: Bacteria > Bacteroidota > Bacteroidia > Cytophagales > Cyclobacteriaceae > Tunicatimonas. The sequence continues at coordinate 10,124 of JBCCTI010000109.1, forward strand.
GGCCCTTGTGCTAACGAAAACTGGCACGGGCATAACTTTGAAATGATTGTAACGGTGAAGGGTAAGCCCAATCCCGAAACGGGTTTTGTGGTCGATTTAAAGCAACTCAGTCGTATCATTAAAAGCAGTATCATCGACAAAGTGGATCACAAAAACCTTAATCTGGATGTGGATTTTTTACGAGGTAAAATGGCCAGTTGTGAGGTGCTGGTAGAAGAATTCTGGAAAATTCTCGCCCCCGAAGTTGCTAAGATTACCCCACACGGTCAACTGTACTCCATTCGTTTGTTTGAAACCCACAAGAACTTTGTAGAGTTTTTCGGTGAGGGACTTGAGCCTATGCCCATCAAACCCAAAGTACAATCGCAGCCTGAACCCTTCCTGAACTAATGCGATACTACCTAATTGCCGGAGAACGCTCTGGCGACTTACACGGTGGCAACCTGATCCGGGAAATCCGTAAAGTGGATGCCCAAGCAGAGATTCGCTGCTGGGGAGGGGATGAAATGCAGCGGGCAGGAGCTACTCTAATGAAGCACTACCGCGATCTGGCCTTTATGGGCTTTTGGGAAGTAGTGAAGTACCTTCCCAAAATTCGGAAGTTTCTCAAAGAGTGTAAAGCAGATTTGCTTGATTTTCAACCCGATGCGATCATCCTGATCGACTACGCTGGCTTTAATCTCCGAATAGCAAAGTTTGCCAAATCGAAGAGGCTGCGAGTGTACTACTACATCGCCCCCAAAACCTGGGCCAGGAGCGCTAAGCGCACCCACAAGCTGCGTAAGTACGTAGATCAGGTATTTTCCATCCTGCCGTTCGAGCCTGCTTTTTTTAAAAAGTATGATGTCAATGTCAGCTACGTAGGTAACCCGTTGCTAGATGCCATTCGCAATTTTCGGAGAGACCTTGTCTTTCGAGAAAAACATCAACTGGGTGCAAAACCAGTGATTGCCCTGCTGCCCGGAAGCCGTAAACAAGAGATTGAAAACGTGTTATCGGCCATGTTGGAAGTAGTGCCCCACTTCCCTGACGCCCACTTTATGGTAGCTGCGGTGGGTAGCCTTCCTGCTTATTTTTACAACCCAGTACGTTCCCACCCTCAAATCAGCATTGTGACCGACCAAACTTATCAGGTGCTGAGCGAAGCCCAGTTTGCAGTGGTCACCTCTGGAACCGCTACTTTAGAAACAGCTTTATTTAATGTGCCCCAGGTGGTTGTATATAAAACCAGTCCGGTCACGTATCTCATTGCCCGTGCGCTCATTCGGGTTCCATATATTTCGTTGGTCAATCTTATCATGAATAAAGCAACTGTGCCGGAGCTGATCCAACAGGATTTTACGGTTGAGAATATTGTAAACTTCGGAAAAAAGCTGCTTGAAGCTACCGAAGATCGTCAGGATCAGCTTGCCGACTACGCCCGCCTACGGGCACTGGTAGGAGACCATCCCACTTCTCAGTTAGTGGCTGAAGCAATCCATACCGATTTGCGTTAGAAAAGACTAAATCCTTAGATTCTACTAATAAGCTTTCGTCTAACCCAGTTTGGGGTATTGTAAAGTCATTCCTATTTCGTAACATTGCCCATTATTCTATTTTACATTATCTAAATTCTAACCTATGAGACAATCTCTAACTGTTAAGAAGTTCCTCCACATTGGAGGTAGTTTGCGATTCTGCTTAGCTTGTTTTCTAGTAAGTGTATGTACTGTATCTTACGCTCAGCGTACTGTTTCAGGTACAGTGACTGACCTTGAAAACGAGGAGCCTCTTCCAGGGGTCAATATTCTGGTACAAGGTACTACTACAGGTACAGTCACTGATATTGAGGGAAAATACTCTATTTCAGTGCCTAATGAAAACTCGGTACTCGTCATTTCATCGGTTGGATACGAAACTATCCAAGAAGCGGTGAACAATCGTAGCACGGTTAACTTGTTCTTATCTCCGGACTTAACCCAGCTTGGTGAAGTAGTGGTCACTGCCTTGGGAGTAGAGCGGGAAACGAAAGCACTGGGCTACGCTGTAGCGGAAGTGCCCGGTGAGCAACTCACTGAAGCCCGCGAACTTAACGTGGCTAACTCCTTGGCCGGACGAGTTGCCGGAGTAGTGGTTAGCTCGCCTACTACTGGCCCTGCGGGATCATCGCGGGTGGTTATTCGGGGAAACGCTTCCTTGACCGGTAATAACCAACCATTGTATGTGGTGGATGGAATTCCGCTAGATAATTCAAACCTAGGTGCTGCTGGTATGTGGGGTGGTAAAGACTTAGGTGACGGTATCTCCAGCCTTAACCCGGACGATATTGAAAACATGACCGTACTGAAGGGGCCAACTGCGTCGGCACTTTACGGAAATCGGGCACAGAATGGGGTAATTCTGATTACCACTAAAAAGGGGTCTTCCCGACGGGGCATTGGAGTAGAAATTAATAGTAATACTGTTTTTGAAACTCCTTTGATAGCTGACTTTGATGAGTTCCAATACCAATACGGCTCAGGATCATTGGGAGCGGCCCCTATTGATGAAGAAGAAGCATTACAGTTTTCTCGTTCGGCCTGGGGCGCTCCTATTCAAGGCCAGTCGGTAATCAATTTTGATGGAGTTAATCGACCTTACGTAGCTCGGCGGGATAATATCCGGGACTTTTACGATGTAGGTCGTACCCTGACAAATACAGTTTCCCTTAGTGGTGGGAACGAAACCGCTACCTTCCGTTTTTCTGGTTCACTCCTGGATAACGAAGGAATTATCCCTGAAGCCGGCTTAGAGCGATATACGATTAACTTGCGCGGAACCTCTAAATTAGGTAAGAAACTTTCTGCCGATGTCAAAATCAACTACATTGAAGAAAACGCGCATAACCGACCTTCATTATCCGATACTCCCGAAAACCCCGGTTTGGTTTTGCCGGAACTAGCCCCTACTGTTAGCGTAAATTGGCTACGCCCCTTCGAGGATGAGGTAGGAAATCCCATTCCTTGGACTAATACTCAATTTCGTACTAATCCTTATTGGGGAGTGTTCAATCAAACTAATGAAGATGAGAAACAACGCTTGATCGGCTTTGTATCACTAAAGTATCAGTTTACCGATTGGCTCTCATTTCAGCTACGTACAGGAACTGATCAATATCAACTACGTCAAACCGATATTGACGCACCTGGAACCAGTTACGTAGTAGACGGGCGGATCACTGAACAAGATTGGTCGGTAGAAGAACGCAACACGGATTTCTTACTACTAGCTAGTAAAGACATTGGAAGCGATTTCAACTTCTCGCTTACCTTGGGAGGTAATCACCGAACCAATAGAACGGAGCAATCCCGGCTCTTCGGCAGCAACTTCTTCACCCGTGATGACTTACGGTTTTTCAATACTGCCAATCAGGAGGGAAGACTTACATTAACTGAGCTAGAGGTGAATTCATTGTACGGAGCGTTTCAATTAGGCTTCCGTGATTACTTATTCGTGGATTTAACGGCTCGTAATGACTGGTCATCTACCCTGACGAACCCGCTTGATCCAGATGGTTCGGAAAATAGCTTTTTCTACCCATCAGCGAGTCTAGCCTTTGCTTTTACTGATGCTATTGATATTAACTGGGGACCTATATCCTTTGGTAAAGTTCGAGTTTCTGCGGCTGAGGTAGGTAATGATACTGACCCTTACGTGCAGTTATTGACCTACGCCGTGAATGGGAATACGTACAATGGACAAGGGCTAGGTGATATTGGTACTAATCAGATACCTAATACTTCATTGATCCCGGAAGAGAACAATGCCATAGAGGCAGGTTTGGATATGCGGTTCCTCGAAGGGCGCATTGGTCTGGACTTCACTTGGTACCGTCAGCGGGCTAACCAGCTTATTGTTCCAGTAGACGTCTCTCAGACCACTGGCTTTAATACGACGATCGTTAATGCGGGAGTAGTAGAAAACCAGGGAATTGAACTTCTACTAACTACTACGCCAATTATGACAAATAGCGGCTTTCGCTGGGATCTCGATGTAAACCTTGCTCAAAATCGAAATCAGGTACTACAGTTACAAGAACCAGTTGAGCGTTTACGCATTGGCTCAGCTCGTTCGGGAGTAACTGTTGAAGCTAGGGTCGGTGAACCCTACGGCGCTATTGTTGGGCGACCTTACCGTCGTACTCCTGATGGACAAATCATCTACGAAGCTGATGGTACTCCGCTGTTTGGGCGAGTAAACTACGATGAAAATGGTCAGCCGTTGCGGGATGAGAACGGTAATATGATTATTGACGAGCGTGTAACTCTGGGCGTAGCCAACCCTGATTGGACTGCTGGCATTACGAACACTTTTAGTTACAAAGGTTTCAATATAAGTGCTTTGATCGATATTCGTCAGGGTGGGGATATTTACTCACAGTCTAATTCAATTGCCTACGGTAATGGATCTCACATAGCTACGCTGGAAGGACGGGAAGCCTGGTATGCTTCTGAAGCAGCTCGAGAGGCGGCCGGAGTAGAACCCGAAGATTGGGCTCCTACTGGCGGTATTGTTGGCGAAGGTGTAAAAGGTAATTTTGGCGAAGATGGCAGCTACCTAGGATTTCTGGAGGAGGATAACGATGTAATTGTAAACCCTCAAACCTACTGGGGAAGCCTACCTGATGAGCAGTTTGTGTACGATGCTAGCTTTATCAAGCTACGGCAGTTATCCATCGGTTACACGTTCCCGCGAAGTATGCTGGAAAAAACTCCTTTCCAGGGACTAAGAGTCTCTTTGGTAGGGCGTAATCTGGCGATCTTGAGCAAAAATATAGATAACATCGATCCTGAGTCAACGTACTCCAGCCGGAACGATTCTCAAGGTTTCGAGTACGGTACACTACCAACTACTCGAAGCTTAGGGTTTAACGTAAACCTACAGTTCTAATTTTGCCTATTAAATACAATATTCATGATAAGATATATAAAAACTAGCTTAATCGTATTCGCTATGCTGATAGCGAATGCTTGTACCGAGGATTTTGCGGAGCTTAATACCAACCCGAATCAGCTACCTGATCTGGATGTCGGTTTTCAGTTGGGGCGGGCGATGATTGCCTCATCGGATAGTCGGTTCGAGTACTGGCGGTCTAATCTGATCTATCCTACTGCTATTGCTCAGCAGGCAACTAATACCTGGTGGACAGGAAATACCTACGGAATTAGTGATCAGTGGGCAGGAGCTTGGTGGGAGCGGTATTATACTGGCTATGGCAAAAATCTTACTGATTTGATTGCCCGAGCTGATCCGGAAACCGAATCGAATACTATCCAGGCGGCTCGCATTTTTCGGGTGCATTTATTTCAACGGTTAACTGATCTTTACGGTGATGCACCTTGGTTTGGGGCAGGTAAAGGCTTTTTAGAAGCTAACTTTACTCCAGAATACGATGATCAGGAAGTGATTTACGATGACTTGCTCAAAGAAGTCACGGAAGCTTCTGCTGCATTAGATGAGTCTCAACCAGAAATTCGCGGCGATGTTATTTTCGATGGCGACGTAAGTAAGTGGAAAAAGTTTGCTAATTCACTCCGCCTTCGTTTGGGGATGCGACTAAGTGAAGTAAATCCTGCGAAAGCTGAATCCGAAGTAAGTGCAGCCTTTGCGGCGGGAGTAATGACCAGCTTAGACGACCAACCGGTATTTGTTCACGATGTTAACTTTCAGAATGGTAACTCGCAGGTAGTTCGTTCTGATCATTTCTTCTTGCACGATACGATGGTAGAATTTATGAAGGCTACTAACGATCCCCGTCTAACCGTTTACGGTGGCGTTTACGTGGATGGTGATAAACAAGACGTATCAGTTGAAGAGTTCTACGGACTTCCGCTAGGGGGACAGTCGGCGGAAAACCCAGCCGCACCCGAAGCTCCGTTAGCCCGTATCAATCTTGACCACTTTAGCCAGCTCGAGGTACCTTACGTACATATGCGCTACGTTGAAGTCGAGCTACTGCTAGCGGAAGCAGCAGCACGGGGTTGGATTGCTTCTGATGCAGCCATGCATTACGAAGCGGGGGTAACCGCCGGTATGAAAATGTGGGAGATTTATCCCGGTAATCCTACCATCGCAGATGCTGATATTGCAGCTTATTTAGCGGGTAACCCTTTCGACGGAAGTTCGTTAGACGCTGCTCTAGAGACGATCAATATGCAGTTTTGGGTGAGTATGTTTATGAACGGCTTCGAGTCGTATGCCAACTACCGTCGAGTTAATATTCCTAATTTGGCACCTAGCACCCATCCGGCGCGAGCGATTACTACCGTCCCGCTAAAAATGCCTTATCCTGTTCGGGAGGATGGTGATAACAAAGCCAATTTTCAGCCCGCAGTTGCCAAGCAAAACGTAACGGGAACGAACGATTTGAGCGGTAGAGTCTGGTGGGATGTAGATTAGTCCTGATCACTTAGTAATAGTAGAGGGAAATCAATATAGGTTGGTTTCCCTTTTTCTTTGCTCTAATTTTGCAGCACTATGAAAAGAATGCTAGAAATATGCGTAGATTCTTTAGAATCCGCCCTCATTGCCCAAGAGGCTGGGGCAGATCGAGTAGAACTCTGTAGCTGCCTGGAAGTGGGTGGCCTAACTCCTGACCCGGCACTGTTTTTACTGGTCAGGGAAAGGGTATCAATTCCAGTTCATGTGCTTATACGCCCTCGCATCGGTAACTTTGTGTATTCAGCTATCGAGCGGTTGATTATTTTGAAAAGTATTGAGTTTTTTAAGCAGCATAAAGCTGACGCAGTTGTCGTGGGGGCATTGCAGTTAGACAGTACATTGGACTTAGAATTTTTATCAAAAATACTGGATGTGGCATCGTCGCTCTCAGTAACCTTTCATCGGGCTTTCGATCTGGTTGACAACCCTCTAAAAGTTTTCCAACAGCTTGGTGAACTAGGCGTTCCTAGGGTGCTAACTTCCGGGCAAAAAGATTCGGCAGCAGGGGGAATACCTTTATTGAAAAAACTAGTAGCCCATTCATCAGGAAACGCCAAACTGTTAGCAGGCGGTGGGGTCAATAACCAGAATGTAGTGAAGTTACTAGAGGCAGGGATTACCGAAGTACATGCTTCAGCCCGGAAGGCAGTTTCAGAGAATATAATTCCCGGCAAAATTTCCTTGTCGAGGCTAGAGCCGGATGAATATAGAGTAGCCGATTTTCAGGAGATTGTTAACTTGCGAAACCAACTTGACCATTACCAACCTTATGTTCAGTAAGATAGTCCTGATTCTCTTTTCGCTACTCGTTATGAGCCTCGCTGAACCTACCCCAACACTGAAAATAATTTCATTCAATATTCGCTACGATAATCCGGGGGATGCTGAGCACCGCTGGGATAACCGGAAAGAGCGAGTAGTCAACCTCCTTAAATTTTATCAGGCA
>JBCCTI010000110.1:0-16683 GCA_039198955.1 Bacteroidota bacterium
ATTAAATTTGATAAAAATAATACCTAAGTAATATAAGTGTCATTTTTTATAATAAAGTTATAATGAGAGATAAAATAACACTGATACTGATGATATTGCTCGTTTTTCTGATTGTAGTATTTCATCAGGTTAGAGCGCAGATACCGTCGGGTTCCAGCCCATGCTACGCGGGTTTTGTGGCTTCTTTTACTCCCGGTACAACCAAGGCAGGTACGATTGTAGTTAATGGGAATGAGACATCCGTGGTAACTGGGGACGAAATTGGCGACGAGAGTTCAATATCCCTTGGTGTTGGTGGAGAGATGATCATTGGCTTTAGTAGTCCAGTTCCCTTAGGGGATGGCGATGATTTGTTAATAGATGAGCGGGATGATAGTGGGAGTAATGAAAAAATTGATGTATATGTATCCAATAGCCTGGACGACGGTTTTGAATTGGTCGGTAGCAATATCTCCGGAAATGGATTCATTAACGTAGAAATACCTGGTTTCACTGAAGTTAAATATGTGAAACTAGTAGAAGTTAGCGATACGGCTGATTTTACTAATGACAACGCCAATGGCTATGATCTCGATCGGGTAATTTCACTACACGGCTGCGGAACCTCTTGTGATGGCGCAACGCTCTCGACTGCGAGTTTGGATGATGTTACGGAGGAGGGTTGTTTCAACCAAGATGCTGCGGTTACCCTTACCGGGGAAGGGCCTTGGCAGCTAGGTTATACTAATGGTCAAGAAGTAACTTGGGCTGAAGTAGCTACTCCGTCAGCAACTATTCCGCTTACCCTAAGTGACCAAACCTGGTTAACTTGGGTGACTGATAAAAATGGATGCACTTCGCTTGTCAACGATAGCGATACCCTGACTATTGCTCCTGCTACTGAGGCCTATTTCCGGGCTTCTTACATGCAGGGTTTAACTAATTCACAACAGTGTAATGCTGGAAATGGGCGATTTGTACCCTTAGTATTGAGAGGGAAGTCTCCCTGGAATGTTATATACACCGTTGAGCAAGGTAGAATCACAAAAACCGATACTTTGAAAGTTGAGAGGGCTCAATTTCAAGAAAAAGATACTTATTATTGGGATATTCTTGAGTCAGGAAGCTATCAACTAAAATCGGTAGAGGATCAATGTGGGGTAGGGAAAATTATTCCTGAAATAATCATTAGTGAAGGCGATGAAGTAATTGACACTGTTAAAACCAATGCTATTACGCTGGTAGATATATCCTCAGCCAAATTTTTAGATCCAGATACCGTCTGTACTATTTCCGAAGAGGCTTCTTTAAAAGTAGCTTTAACGGGTGAGGCTCCTTGGCAGCTTACTTGGGAAGTTGAAGGGGTAGAATACTCTGAGTCCAAAATTGCTACTGAGTTATTCACTATTCCGATAGATTTAGCCGGAAAATACACCCTTAAAAGTGTAAGAGGGGTAGAAGGGTGCGAAGGATTCATTCTGGAAGATAGCGTAGTAGATGTACTTACCCCAGTTACAGCCCAATTGTTTAAAAAGAGTGGGGAGATCTGTAACCCGTCGGAGGAAGCAGTTCTATCGGTTAAACTGAACGGTGCCGCCCCTTTTACCTTTGCCTACGCGCTAGATGGGGATGTAGTTGATACCGTGGAGACAACCTCAGAAACCTACGAGATTCCGATTACTAAATCGGGAACTTACCAATTAGAGTGGGTGAAAAATGCCTGTGGTAGCGGAAATGTCGAAGGCCAGCTAGTAATTGACGCTGAGAATCAGGCATTTAATGCTATTAACTACGAAATCGTTAATCAAGGCTGCAATACGGTTACTTTACAATTGCAGGCAGACTCATTATTTAATGATTTTGAGTACGAGTGGTATAGCGATGGTAGATTAGTAGGAAACGAAAGTGGCATCCAGTTTACAGCAATTATTGGTAGTAACTTAAACGTCTCTTTAGTAACTAAACTCGGCGCATGCACTGACTCAGTTTCTTCTATTATTCCGATAGAGACTTTTGATACTGGCAATTTAGGTCGCTTCAATTACAGTGCAGAAGGCGATCCTACCTGTGAGGGACAAACTTTCACTTTCAGCTCTGATTCGGTGAACTCACTGCTTACCTATCAGTGGAAGATAGATGGTGAATTAGTTGGGACAGAAGCTAACTTCACTACCCAATTGAGTAGTGGATCGTACAGTGTGCAACTTATTATCAACGACGGAAGCTGCCTGTATTCTAGCCAACGACGAGTAGATGTACTGGAAAGTGATGAAAGTGCATTGGCTAACTTTAGCTATACTCTGGGTGAGCCTACTAGCTGTGATGCGTATCCGGTGGCTTTGGAAGCAGATACTGAGAAAAGTGGATTTAGCTACCGTTGGTTGGTCAATGGGGAAGAAGTAGGTCAGGAAACAACACTCAATTATAACTTAGCTACGGGAGAATCAGAAATTATCCTGGAAGCATCACAGGGTGAATGCCAATACACTAGTAATCAGATGATTACTATTGAAGGCGAATCGCTGCCCAATGCTGGGGCATTTGATCTGGCAACTGAAGCAATTAACTGCGACGAGTGGTCGCTTTCCGCCAATGCCCTAGACTTTGGTGAGGAGTTGCAGTACGAATGGTGGCTGAATGGCGAACTCATCAGTGATCAAGAGCGCATTTCTACTACCCTGAATCCCGGTGAATACATACTTCGGCTGCTTACCCAGATCGGCGGATGCCGCTACGAAGTAGAAGAAACGGTATCAATCGCTTCGGCGGAATCTCTGATTAACGTACCTAATGTGCTTAGTCCCCAGGCAGCTCACCCCGATGATCAGGTGATTAAGGTATACGGAAACTGCCTGTCTGAATCAGGATTCATTTTCCAAATTATAGATCGCTGGGGAAGCGTAGCTTACGAGACTAAAAGCCAGGAAGAAGCCACTCAGCGTGGCTGGGACGGCGGTAATCATTCAGCCGGAATTTACACCTATATTCTACGAGGACAGTTTGATAACGGTACTTCATTTCAGAAACAAGGAGCCATCACCCTACTAAAGTAATTCGCCATGAATAAGTTATATAAATTAGCATTAGTCAGTCTTTTACTGCAATTTTTCTGGGCAGAAAAAGTTGAGGCACAAGATCCTTCTTTCTCCCAGTTTTATAATGCTCGTCTTTATCTAAACCCGGCTTTTGCTGGAACTGAAGAGAACGCTATCGTTAGCACTACCTACCGTTCTCAGTGGAACCAACTAGAGGGAAGCTACCTATCGCAGCAGGTTACCGGAGTATTACCGATTCGAATTGATAAGGGATTACAACCTCGCGGACACGTGGGTGGAATAGGGATTTCAGTTCATCAAGATCAGGCGGGACCGAACAAAAGCTTTCGCCACGTAGGGGGTAATCTAACCTTTGGTTATGATTTACCACTGGATATTAAGCGAACCCAACATCTGGTTTTTGGTTTGCAAACGGGTTTCGGTCAGCGAAGCATTTCACCCGAGGGCTATCAGTGGGGAAGTACGTATAACCCAACTAGTGGGCAGTTTGATGGAACGGGCAGCGGATTGGCTATCAACGATAAAGCGTATTTTGACGTAAGTGGTGGAGTGCTTTGGCAGTACGCCCCCCGACGAAAGAATGTATACTATGAGAAAGAAAGCCATTACGGAAAACGATTATCGTCGCTGGAGGGCGCTTCTTTGGGTGTGGCGGCCTACCACTTAAATTCACCCGAAACCTCTATTCTCATCGAGGGCAATGACCCGCTGCCCGTCTTACTAAAATCACACGGAAGCGTAGTGCTGGGAGTGACAGAACAATTGTTTGTTTCAGGAAGTGCCATAGCTCTGTTCCAAGGCGAAGCTAATCAGATCAATGTTGGTAGCTTCTTGACTTATCGCTTGAACAGTATGTACGATGAGCGAACCATGCTGCGTCTGGGTGGATGGTACCGTTTTCAGGATGCTTACGTAGCCACAGCTGAAGTTCAGTTACCTAACCTACACGTTGGGTTCAGCTACGATATGAATACTACCGCCATCAACGCAATCAGCAACCCACTGACAACCTACGAAATCTTCACCGCCATCCGCCTGAATAAGCGAGGAAATTCGCGATTGGTGTACTAGCAATAACGTCTGTAGTCTATCTGAGATCGGTTAGGAGGTATTGGTAAGAACTGATTAAATACGTTTCTTGCAATTCTAGAATCTTTCTGGCAGTTTTGATCAACAACCTATCCTATCTCCAGCGACTATTGATGAATGCGATTAACGAAGACATTGCCTATCCTATCTTATCACCGTCACAGATTGCTCAATTGCAAAAATACGGCGAAGAGCAATCTACTCAAGTCAGTGACGTCCTTTTTCAGGTAGGTGATAAAGACTACGACTGGTTTGTTATTATCGCTGGCGCCCTAGAGATCGTCAATAATGCCGATACTAACCCGGAAATCCTGGCAGTACGTACTGCTGGACAGTTTTTGGGTGAAATTAGTTTGTTAACCGGGCAAACGGCTTTCCTTACTGCCCGAGTGCAAGAGGCGGGTACTGTACTGAAAATCTCGGCAGAAAAGCTACGTGAAATCATTGCTACCTTGCCTGAACTCAGCGAATTGATACTTAACTCCTTCCTAATGCGTCGGGAGATTCTGCTAGGTAACGCAGCTACTTCTGGATTAAAGATTGTAGGTTCGCGCTTTTCTGGTGATACTCAACGATTGCGGGCATTCGCCGCTCGTAATCGGCTACCTCATCGTTGGATTGACTTGGAACAAGACGATCAGGCTGAGACCTTACTGAGGATGTTTCACGTAGCTCCCCAAAACACTCCAATTGTCATTTGGCAGGGGAAAGAAGTGTTGAAAAATCCGAGTGATAATGCACTTACCCGTCGGCTCGGACTTAATCGCCTAATTTCGTCGGAAGAAGCTTTGGATTTAATGGTAGTGGGGGCTGGGCCGGGGGGACTAGCCGCATCGGTCTACGGTGCTTCAGAAGGACTTTCTACCCTTACCTTGGAGGCTCTTTCTACCGGAGGGCAAGCAGGTACTTCCTCTAAAATAGAAAACTATTTGGGTTTTCCGGCCGGGCTCTCGGGAGCAGAATTAGCTAACCGGGCGGTAGTGCAGGCTCAGAAGTTTGGAGCTCGCATTGTAGTCTCACAAACGGCTACTCAGTTACGGGAAGAAGCAGGCTATTATATTATTAAGATGAAGGATGGGGAGGAAGTTAGTGCCCGTAACGTCATTATCGCTACGGGAGCACGCTATCGTAAATTACCATTAACCAATTTATCTAAATACGAAGGTCAAGGAGTTTATTATGCTGCTACGCAGACTGAAGCCCAATTGTGCTACAATGAACCTGTCATGGTAGTAGGGGGAGGAAACTCGGCTGGGCAGGCGGCAATCTTTTTGGCTAGTCAAGCTCAACAGGTGTACATAGTTATTCGCCGGGATAGTTTGGTTAGCAGTATGTCGCGATATTTGATTGATCGGATTGAGCGCACCGACAACATTATCTTACTATCAAATACTGAAGTGAGCGACTTAGCAGGCGAGACATCCCTAAGAGAAGTGGTTGTTCAGAATAATCAGACGAAGGAGCAGCAGCGATTGGCGACTACGGCTGTGTTTACCTTCATTGGAGCTGATCCACGTACTAACTGGCTTCAAGACACACTCGCTCTAGATGACCGTGGATTTATTTTAACCGGTAATGCCCTCAAGCAAGAAGAAGTATGGCCGATAAAGACTCGTGATCCCTTCTTACTAGAAACTAGTCTGCCTGGTGTATTTGCGGTGGGCGATGTCCGTAATGGTTCAGTCAAACGGGTAGCGTCGGCAGTAGGAGAAGGTTCTATTGCGGTTAAGTTTATTTTCGAGTACTTGGCTGCTCAATAAATAAGGGTTAGGATGCAGCCTTGAATAGACCTTCGATACGAGCACTGGTAGCTACTAACGAAACTTATTCTTCAACTGCTGAAGCTGATCCGCCATACTGCTGTCATCTGATTTTCGCGATTCTCGGCGAGGCTTGGGTTTGGATCTGGCGGGTGGAGCAGTAAATGGGTCTTGCTTCATGGATAAGCCAATCCGCTTGCGGGGAATATCTACTTCTAGCACCGTTACCTGAACCTTTTGCTGAACCTTTACTACCTGAGTGGGGTCTTTCACAAAATGATTGGCTAGATGGCTGATATGAACTAGGCCATCCTGATGCACTCCTACATCCACAAACGCCCCGAAGTTAGTGACATTGGTGATGATTCCGGGTAGCTTCATGCCTACTTGCAAGTCCTCCATCGTATTCACCCCTTCTTGAAACTGGAAGAGCTCAAACGATTCGCGAGGGTCGCGTCCGGGTTTATCCAGTTCTTCTAAAATATCTTGTAGTGTTGGCAGACCGACCTCATCGGAGGTATATCGCTTTATATCAATTTTTTTCCGTAACTCAGGCTGTTGTATTACACTTTCTAATTGGCTATTCAAGTCCTGCGCCATTTTTCGCACTAATCCATAACGTTCGGGATGAACCGCACTATTATCCAGTGGGTTTTTCGCTCCGCGAATTCGCAGAAAGCCCGCCGCTTGCTCGAAGACTTTATCACCCAGGCGATTGACCTTTTTGATGGATTCCCGGTTAGAAAATGCGCCGTGCTCGTCGCGATAGTTCACGATGTTTTTAGCTAGTACCGGGCCAATACCCGAAACATAACTCAATAGCTGCTGGCTAGCCGTGTTGACATCTACTCCCACTTTATTCACGCAACTCACCACTGTATCTTCCAGCCCTTGCTTGAGGGAGTTCTGATCTACATCGTGCTGATACTGGCCCACTCCGATAGATTTCGGGTCAATCTTCACTAATTCAGCTAGTGGATCTAGTAGACGGCGACCGATAGACACGGCACCCCGCACTGTCACATCTTTGTCGGGGAACTCTTCCCGCGCTACTTCCGATGCCGAATAAATGGAAGCTCCGCTTTCGTTGACCACAATTATCGGGGCGGGGGTTTTTACATGAGCGGAGACGAACTGTTCGGTTTCTCGGCTGGCGGTTCCGTTACCGATGGCAATGGCTTCAATTTGATATTTATCGCAAAGATGCATGAGCGTAGCGGCTGATTCCTGCACCTGTCTGTGGGGCGGATTAGGATAAACAGTTGTATGCTCCAGTAGCTTACCCTGACGATCCAGGCAAACTACCTTACAGCCCGTGCGAAAACCCGGGTCTAACGCCAGAATATTTTTCTCACCCAGCGGAGGGGCTAACAGAAGCTGGCGCAGGTTTTCTGAAAAGACTTCAATAGCTTCGGTGTCAGCTTTCTGTTTGGATTCTAACCGTAGTTCGGTTTCTAGCGAGGGGCGTAGCAAACGTTTGTAGGAGTCAGCTAGCGCTAGCTGTACTTGTTGTGTATTATCATTATTATTTTTCAGAAACAACCGCTCTAGTTGGTTCAGGGCAGATTCTTCAGGCGGGGCAATGGTAAGTGAAAGGAAGCCTTCTTTTTCGCCTCGTCGCATAGCGAGTAACCGATGAGAAGGGACTTTATCTATCGCCTCTTCCCACTCAAAATAATCCCGGAATTTATGACCGTCCGCTTCTTTCCCCTTGAGAACTTTGGTTCTAATGATACCTTCTTTTCGGAATAGTTTCCGCAGGGTTTCCCGAGCTTGCTGGTCTTCGTTAATCCACTCAGCAATAATGTCCCGCGCCCCTTGTAGGGCTTCTTCAGTGGTGTTGACCTCTTTTTCTGGATTAATAAAAGAGTTGGCAAGTTGAGTAGGGTCGGAGCTAGTTTGTTCAAAAATTTGTTGGGCCAGCGGTTCCAAGCCACGTTCCCGGGCAATAGTGGCTTTGGTGCGCCGCTTGGGTTTGTAGGGAAGGTACAAGTCTTCTACCTTCGCCATGGTATCGGCTTCTTCAATTTGCTTTCGCAAGCTATCCGACAATTTTCCTTGTTCTTCAATTGATTTTAGTACACTCTCTTTGCGCTTGTCCAGTTCGCGTAGCTGATGGGCCTGATCGCGAATTTGAGTAATCTGTACTTCGTCTAGGCTTTCGGTTACTTCTTTGCGATAGCGGGCGATGAAAGGGATGGTAGCACCATCGTCAAGCAGTTGAAGAGTTTGGCTCACTTGTCGGGTACTAATGCTAAGGGATTGAGCAATGTGGTTGATCATGTGGTAAACTGTTTTAAAAAAGGCGCAAAAATAAAGAGCCTTGCTAAAAATTCAAGAACCGGATGGGAGCATTTTTCACCAGAATTGTGTACCTTAAAGCTACAAAAATTCACGGTCATGGCGAATCCCACAACCTCTCCTGACCCTAGCTCCAAACGGGCTATTATCCGCGATATGGAGTTGGCTGACAAACAAGCGGAAAAGCTGCGGCAACGAGCGGAAGAGCTTAAGAAGTTTGCCCAGCGGTACACCGATAGCTCCTACGAGCAAAGTCATTACTCGGTAGGGCAATCGGCGAATCAGCCAAAGTGAGAAAGAACAGTTATTCTGGCTCAGTGTTATGTTTTAGCAATGCCTCGACTCGATCAAACTCTTCTTTTTCAATCGTGTGATAGCCATCTTCGTACATGCTGAGTAGCTCGCGGTAAGAGACCGTACATTGATTAATCTGCCAGTGGCCGCCATCGGCAATAATATCGGTACTTTCGTAGGTAAACTCACCCTGGGGTGAAGGTAGGGCGACCAGCTTACGATAGATATTCATCTGTTCATCGGTATGCTTCACATAAAGATGCGTCATGGTAGTGAGGGGATATGAGGTTTAACGTCTTTCAGGAGTTCCTGAAATGCATTCTCTTCGGCTAAATCTACTAAATCAATATCAATTGTAAAAACCTGACTGAGTGAAAAGTTCCGTATCCAGCTATTGTAGCACTGGTTCAGGTTTTCTAGGTAATCGTCAGGGATAGTATTTTCGTGCTGGCGTTGTTGATCCTGGCTAAGGTGCCGCTGGCGAATACGTTGTTGTAAAGTAGCCACACTACCCTTCAGGTAGATGATTAGGTCAGGTGGGGGTACTAAGCTAATCATGGTCTCGTACAAATGACAATAGTTCTGATAATCGCGCTGACTGAGAAAACCCGATTGAAATAGATTACGGGCAAAAATGCGGGCATCTTCGTAAATCGTCCGGTCAAGTATTACTGTTCCAGTATGAGAAGCTATTCTTAGCCCTTGTTCAAAGCGATGGCTCAGAAAGTAAATCTGCAATGGAAAAGCCCACCGACCCATATCCTGATAGAAATCATTCAGATACGGATTATCGCTAACCGCTTCCAATTCCGCCCGCGCATGAAAGTGCTGGGCTAGTCGGTTAACTAGTGTAGTTTTTCCCGCCCCGATATTTCCTGATACTGCAATAATCATAAACTTACACCATATTGCTCTCGAGAGCAGGCTACTTACTCAAGAGTTTTATACGCTCATGAAAGTGAAGTTAACGTAAACGGCATCACAGCTACTATTACGCAACCGAAGTGTAGGTAGTAGTACTACCAAATACTTACTGTTAAAGCTTACTCCGTAAAATACCTATTCGTACTTGGTAGCGAGGGCTACTCAATGAAGTTTGCCTCCAGATATCATACAGAAAAGTAGTGTGCAGTTGCAATTGTTTAGATAATATAATGGAGCGTCCTAATCCTAAGCGGACGACTGGGCTAAACCTCTCCATCATATCCCTTGACCAACTACTTTCTGTTTGCAATAGCCACTTTTGGGTATAGCGTTGTATAAAGACTTGCCCCTCAGAGAAAGTAGTGTGCATCGAAAGTGGTTCGGTAGTTAAGGCTGAACGTACTTGCCCACTTATTCCGGTTGTCCAATGTTTATTAATTCGATAGCCCAACAAGGGAGCAGCCCGCCAAGTGGTAGCCCACGAAGAAGATACACTATTAGCTATTGGCGAGGGTTGGTTATCCCACTGAAAATTGAGTCCGTATACAAGACGCTCTCCTAAGGGGCGGTCTTTGAGAGAGGCTGTTCCAATAAAAATAGAATCAGCCGACTGAACTGCTTTGTACTTTTGTTTCAACTTACTAAGATGTTGCTGCGCCTTTTGAAGTTGCCCGGCGTGTTGCGTCATAAAGTGACGACCCTGTGAGGCTAGTTGTTCAAGGTGGGCTTGCTGCTGTTGTTGAGTAACATTTGATAGGCTAGAGGAAGTGGAACTTTTACCTACGAGTTGCTCGGATAGCTCGGTTGGAGCCCGTTTTAGCAACTGATTAGCTACTAATTCTTCCGTTTGCTGACTTATTGTCTGCACGCTGTTTTTTTGTAGTGAACCGACTACTTTAGCGGAAGGTATTTTAGGCAATGAAGTGTTCTCTGGTAGAAAGTTAGTAGCACCTTGGCGGGCTAGTTCGGGTAATGAGGTCTTTGAGGAGTGAGATAGGTCTTGTATCCCTTGCGACATCTTGGCGGTCTGTGATGAAGGTAGCTGAACCGAACGGGGGGATGGTAAGGTAGGCAGTCTAGCACCCAGCCGGATTCGTTGGTAGATGGAGTCTATCCAAACGCGATACTCTTTGTTTTGTATTTCCCCCAACAGGGAAAGGCTATCCAAGCTCAAGTTATTCGTCCACTTAGAAAGGTTGGGTATACTGTCAGGAATCAGGCTCAAAAGCGAGTCACTCAATAGCGTACTGCTAAATACCGAATCTCTAGGTATTAAATTACGGCCTTCTGGAAGAGCGTTGTTGAGAAGTGAATCTTTTAGGAAGAGAGTCTTGTAGCTTAACCATTGAGAAGACATTGAGTCTGCTTGTAAGGTTCTAGTATTTATTTTCTCTTGAAGCGTGTATACTGGTTGTGTATAATTTTTTAGCGATAAGCTACTGTTATCGGTAGAAGCTGTGACAACACTCACTATTGGATGCGCCCTTAATGTAGGAAGCGAATCATAGGTGAGTGTCCAGCCTCGAGGGGTAAGGGTAGCAACCGACTGAGCTACTGTAGGAGATAATGCTAGTGTTGTACTGAACAAGAGAGGAGTTATGCACCACTTGGCAATGCTATAGTATAGCCGTTGTTTAAGAGGTGTAAAAGAAAAGATAGTCATTGGTAAGGGCTTTAGTGCCTCTAATTAGGTAAAAAATACCAGAACTTCTGTATTATCTTTTCATAAAATGAATCAATAGTACGACTGAGTGATATAAACGTTAGATAATTATTAATCATATTTTCTCATTATCCTCTGGTAACATTACCTTTCCAATAAATGCAAATAATTGATAATGAGTATTATATATCGATATCGTAATCTTTAGGTAGTCATTTAGAATATGCCTTCAGAGTCAAACGACAAATAACTATTGTAGAATTTTTTTGTTTGATAAAACTAAAAAAATAACATAAAGTTATTGTGTTTCTCGTTTTCTTTTCTGCATATTTACCCCCGTGTCTACGACAGATTTGGATAATCAGTCCAGATGCGTTGTGCTTGTTGTCGCCTTACACACCCTTACTTATGACCTTCAACCAATCTCTATCACTCGGGCTAGATTCTAGTTCTGTATGCTTAAAGTATCTCTTTATAAGTTGTTTCTTCTGGTTTAGTTGTATCTCTTATTCAGTGCAAGCCCAGTCGGATACTACTCAGGTACCAACCGAAGGACAACCTTCAGTTGAACCAATTGATCCTAATGGTAGTCGTCCTCATACCCAAGTAGCGCCTCAACCTGGTGATCCGACACAGGCTCCAGATGCCAATGTGTTTTCGCTACAGGGCGACCAAGTAGGCTTATTTCAAAACGGAGTTAACCTCTTTACGGGAGAGGTGGCTTTCAATCTTCCTTTGGTAAGCCTGCCCAATCGCAACGGGTTGAATGGTAGCCTATCACTCTCTTATAACTCTGCCGGGACTAAGCAGATGGTTGAGACTTGGAATTTAGAAGCACCGACTAGTGCGGTAGGTTTGGGTTGGTCATTAAATATACCCAAAATCGTAGTAGATCACAAGCAGACGGGCACGAACGTAGATGATGACTACTATCTGGTAGAAGGAGGGGTAAGCACGCAGCTAATGCAAACCGGAAAAAGTGGTTCGGGTTCATCAGAGAAACGGACGTATCAGATGGCTAATTTCCGAGCTTGGAAGATAACCTACTTTCCTGACCCCGAACGTTGGGAAATTATCAAGGAAGACGGTAATACGTATACCTACGGAGGGGCAGAAAAAGCTACTCAATACCTAGTCCGTTGGGGTAACTGGATTGGTAACAGCAATCGTAGTAGCGGACAGACCCTCATGGCGATGCAGTGGGATTTATCCAAGATCAGCAACCGTTTTCGGGATGAAGTAACGTTTACGTATTGGAAGCAAAACCGAAGAGTGGGGAGTAGTAGTGGAAAAGAGCACACCGAAGCTTCCTACCTTAAAGAAATTAAGACCTCTTTAGGGTACCGAGCGGTGCTGGACTACCGAACCAAGTCCAACGGCTACCAGGAACCGAATACCGAAAAATCGGAACCCGATGCCTATCAGGAAAGATACGAGCAAAAGTTATACAGTCAAGTGACGGTCTACAGTCCGGGCAACCAATTGATGTATCGGGTGCATTTAAGCAATACGTCTGGGCAGGGGGCAGGAGATTTTTATAAACCTCATCTGCGGAGCATTCAGCAGGAGAATGCCTTAGGGGAAAAGTTTCCCTCGCTCTCCTTTAGTTATCATACCAGTAGCACTAATCCCCGCCGTGGAAGTATCAGCAAAGTAACTACGCCTTCTGGAGCCATCGTGGAATATACCTACAATACTTCAGGAATAAGCTTAAGTAAGGCTAGGCGCGATTTAGTGATCAATGCCCCGTCGGGATATGCCGAACCACAAACCTGGATTGGAGATGACTACGTGGTAGTAGCTTGGCGGCAGTTGAGTAGTGGAAATCATAGCAGCGGAAGTCGCACGGTTAAATTAGAGGTTTATTCTTGGGTGGGTCGCTGGGTGGAGCAGTTTCGTCAGACTATTGGAAATGTAAAGCTTGAGAACAATCGCTATAAAAACTTCTCGGTAGCTACCGGAAAGGATTTCTTTGCGGTGTTGCATACCCCGGATGGTAGTACGAAAAATAATTTGTATTTATCATATAAAAATGCCGGTAGTCCGGGGCAGTGGCATATGGATAATAAGTCCTATACTAAAGATTTAAAGCCGGCTCGCTTACTCTCAGGTGAAAGATTTGTCGCCGTAGCTAATCTAGTGGATGGGGATATTCGTGCGCTTACCTGGAACGGCGACAATTGGTACGAAAGAAAGATATCGCAAAGCAGTGGTGATTACTTTTTCGGAAGTGGTCCCAACTATATCATCTGTAATGATAATGATAACAGCCCTGATAAATTATACTTGCACTATTTGAATGAGCAAAATTCATGGATAAAACGTACTCTACCTAGTTCTATTAGTTTTAATTCGGGCAATAACTCTGGTGGGGCTACCTATTGGTACGGTGGGCCCAGCTTTGCTGTAGCGATGGTAGATGAGAACCCAGAATACATTTACCGTTGGGATAAAAACTTCAACTTCTCTCGGCATAGTTTAGGTGGTTGGAATGATCAAAGTCCGGTTTTTATTACCGGAGGTAGCATGGTCAGTATTGCACCTTTGGGTCAGAATGCTCAATCCTATCGCTTCGATGGTCAAAATTGGCGTTCTAGCGGAAGCATATCGGTATATAATAATTCCCCTTTTAGCAACTCCTCTTCATACGGCGAAGATTTTGTAATAGCCCGCAATCGCTCAAACGAAGGAATTATCAAGGAGTATAATCCTAACTCAGCTACTTGGGGCAACAAGCGAAACCTAAGTTTTAGTAGTTTCAAAGATGTAGAAAGCGCAGGAATCAATTATGCTTTCCTTAATAACCGTCACTACTACCGCAATACTAATGGCTCTTGGCAAGAGGTTGCTACTACCGGAAACTACAGCGGGTGGAATGCCGCCCACTTTACTGCTGGAGGTTATCGGCTGAGTGCGGTTACTTCTGGCAGTAATACTTATGTGCGTAATGTCCAAAATGGAAAAGTTAAAGTACTTGATGCACTAAATGGTCAAAAAATCACTCGAGGTTTGAATGAGAGTGTACACAGTGGTCAACTCATTGGCTCTGACATTGTAATAACTTACCCTAGTAGCTATGCGGATTTGGAAGATGCCAAATCTTTGATTTTGCGTAAGTTGGTTGATAATAAATTAGCAGGTTCTGTTAAATCCTATCCAGTTACTCGAATTACCGTTAAAGACGGCTACCAATCTAACTACACTAGTTACGGCTACACTACTGGTTCAGCTACATTAGCTACCAATGGGGTAACCGCCCAGTTCAACCGGGTGCGGGTGGTAGGTGGTTCTTCCTCCGCCTCTACCCGTCCCTTTGGCTCTACTGAACACTTCTTTTTTAATAATCTACCCTTCTCTCAATTAGAAGGGGGCGTACCCAATATCAGTGGAAGTAGGGTAACGACCCACTACGGCTATCTGACTGGGGTACCTTATCTGGTTAAAACGTATAACAACTCAAATACTCAGGTAGCTGAGCAAAAGAGCTACTGGAAAGTGTTGGATCAAGACATTGCTTACTTTAACCGCCGAGCCAAAGCATTTTACGCCCGAGTAGTACAACGGCAGAATTCGCAAGATGGGGTAAAAGCGACCCAGCTAACGACGTACAATAGTCGAGGACAGCTTGAAACACAAACGGTACAAAATCATAATTCCAAAGGACAACTAGAGCAACATCAGACAGTGTACACGTATGGGCACCAAGCATACTCCGCCATGAGCCAAGCGAACTTGTTAAGTCCGGTAGTACAGACCAAACAGCAGGTAAAGACGGGTAGCGGCGGGTGGACGACTACCGATGTTTCGGCAACCACCTGGAAAGACTGGGGTAGTGGGCGGTGGAACCCATTACAATCGTACGCTTGGACCGGTAGCGGTAGCAATAGCTTCTCCTTTACGAGTTCCAACAGTACCACTAGTTGGCGTACCTTATCCAAAGTGATCGCTCGTAATGATAAAGGCCAGATAATCGAGTATCAGGACATTGACGGGATGCGGCACGTTACAGTGTGGGGGCATAATAAGAGCTTACCCATTCTTCAAGTAAGCAACGCCGGGCAGGGGCAGGTACTGGCTGATAACTTTGACGATGGCTCATTGACCGACGATGAACCTGTTAATTGGTACCGTAGTACCAGTAGCATTACTATTAATGAGTACAGACACTTACAACTACCTTTGGGTGGTAATACTACCGGTGTTGATAAAGGTTTGGGTACTCAGGACTTTATCGCCGATTTTTCATTACGACTTAGTTCGTCTAGTAGCTCATCTAAATGGGCTGGCTTTAACTTTGCTAAAAAATCGGTTAGCCATCGGCATACAAACTCAGGTTATACCCTGATGGTGCGCTGGGACGGCAAAGTTGTTTTACATGCTTCTAGTGGGGGTACCTTAGCCAATAGCTATACGTTACCCTCCGGTGATCGCTCTAAGTGGCATCAGTACCGGGTAGTTAAACAGGGAAGCCGAATTCAGGTGTACGTAGATGGTACATTGCACTATAATGTTACCCATAGTCTACCTTCAGACAAGCAGGGGAATTACGTAGGGTTTTCTAACGACCAAGCCGGGGCTGAGGTAGATAACTTTCGGGTGTACCCTCACGATGGTTTCGCCACTATGACTTCTTATGATCCTCTTTACCGTAGGACAATAGCCACCTACGGTGATGGAGGTGAGGAAAGCCGATTGCTTTATGACGCTAACGGGCAACTGGTAACCAGTGTCGGACTAGATAGTCGGATACTTTCCTCACAAGTGAGCTACCAATACCAGAAGTTTAATTCGGGAACATACTCCAATACTGATCCCAACAGTGCGCATCAATCTATCCCCCTGTGGAATGACCGCTATATTGAGGATTTTGAGCGCTTTCGCCCTGATCATCCTACCTACAGTTTTGCAAAAGCTTGGTCGGTGCATCGAGGAGCGCTGAGGCACTATAATACAGGTAGTTCAGCATCGGGCCATACTATAAGTTGGGGTAAAGAATTTACCGCACAAGTAGTGGTGGAGCTGGATGTAAAAACACCGGAAATTAACTCTACTAAACAAACCTTTGGTTTTACTATTGGGGGAAGTAGTCTCAGTAGAGGAACCTCAGGAAGCGAGATTGCTGCTCAGACCGTATTTAAAAGCCATAACGAATGGCAGTATTATCAGGGAGGTAGTTGGAAGCGAATAGTTGGTAGTTTAAAGCCTCATACAACATACCGGTTTAAGGTAGTGCTAAATACTGGTACTCAAAAAGCGGATTACTATGTTGATGGCCATTTATTTCGCTCGCAAGTACCCTTTAAGCAAAGTGCGAGTGGTATTCAGAAGCTAAGTTTCTACAACCTGGGAGGGGGCAATTTAGCTATATGGAGAGTAGATAATATAGTAGTCTACACTAACCCCATTCAGCAGACTACCTATCTGGATGCTACTGGAAAGGTTCGACAAACGCAAGCCCACGAAAGCGATACACAGGTACTAACTAATCCAAGTTGCTACTTACAAATCTATGTACTTGATTAGACCAAAGGCCATCACAGTGAGAAACACTTTGTATTGAAAGCCCTCGATCGTGACGGCATGGATTTTCTTCGGGAGCCGAGCGGTGATCTGGCTG
>JBCCTI010000111.1:0-16503 GCA_039198955.1 Bacteroidota bacterium
GGTCCAACATCCGAATGAGCCCGTAGCGTGGTGTGGCATGTTCAATTTTAAACAGATGGGTATCATACATCGCTTCTTCATAATTTGATACCAGTTTGCTAGCTAGTTCTGGACTACTTTTGTACTTACTCTGGAATAGCTGGGGGGCGGTTGTTGTCATATGCTCGATCATAGCTGGGCGGATGTCAACGGTTTTGAACCAGGTAGTAGTGGCATATTCAGGGTAATCAAGCTTATCACCAATCTGATCAATGCTCATGAATTCAAAGCAGTTTAGCGCAATATCGGGTACGGAGGTGTACCTGGCACTCAGGTTCATATCATTGATGGAGTGGAAGGATTCATGAATGATGCTAAAATGATATTGATAGTCCAAGAGCCAGTCGGTCATATAATCAAAACCATTGACATCGATGGTGATTTCCCATTTGATGGCTCCTGGGTAGTCAGTACGCACGACCGACGGGGTTGAGTTGGGCTTCACTACAGTAAGTTTATCTTCGACTACTGGGGAGAGCTTTTTTGGGAAAAGAGGGGCTACCTCCTGGGGTTGGCACCCCCAGCTAGCGAGGGTGACACCAAAGATGAGGGAAAGAATATTACTAGTTTTCATTGTTTTAGATTTTTATGGATTATGAAAGATGTAAAAAGAAAGCAGGGGCATTCCAGTAGAACACCCTTGCTTGAACTACTTCTCTAATTGATTAATTTAGTTTTCGTGTCCGAGCACATCGTGGCGGGTGTTTTCGGCAATTTTCCCGGCTTCGGCAATAAGTTCTTCGGGTACATTTAGTTCTTGTAAGGTAGACACCAAGTGACCCACCACGGCATTAAAGTGACTTTCGTTCAGGCCTCGTTCCACTAAGTGGGCGTGGGCATCGCGTAAGCTCTTTCCGTTATGTTTAGTGGGACCACCAAAGACCATTGCCAGAAATACTTTCTGCTTGGCATGTTGGCTCATCATATCGGTCCATCGGAAGAAATAATTGATGGCATCATCGGCTAATACTTTAGTATAAAATATCTCTACAGCAGCGTTTACGGTGGCCATACCACCAATTTTTTCAAAGAGGGTTTTTTCGGCAATGGGATTCATGGTACAGTATTAGAAGGTGATTAATTAATGACTACTTTTTCGGTGAATCGCTGATCACCCACCGCCACTTCTACCACATAAATGCCCGGTTCCTGATGAGACAGGTTGATCTGCTGAGTAAATGGGAAAGAGAGTTGCTCTTTCCGGACTACTTTACCCCGGTGGTTGGTAACTGTGAGCATACCTCTTCCCTGAATAGAAGCATCTTTCTTCCACCCTACAAAAAAAGCACCCCGCGTAGGATTTGGGTAAACCTGTATGGGAGAGAGCTGAGTGGTTTCTTCAGTCGGCAAAATTTCAGGAATTTGAAATTTATGCAGCTCCCGACCGTGTACCCCATCATTGGCTGAGAAGTACAAAGTACTGTTGTAGACGGTTAGATGAAATGGGCTACTTCCCTCGATTCCGGTTTGCAAATCCTGGATCATAAAGGTTCCTCCGTTCAGGGGCGCATCTACATAATACTTAACGCCCGGATACCCATCGGTAACCCACAGCTCTTCGCCGTGTTCCCCATCATTGGCCGCAAAGAACAGCCTATTCGCGTATACTTGTGGGTAGAAGTAATAAGAGAGACCATCTTCACCCCCTGGATTAATATCTTGAAGCTGCTGCACATCTAGAGGAGCGCCCGTGGTACTCCACATTTCGCGACCCGTCGCAAGAACGCCGTACTGCCCGTTGTATCCTCGATGCTTTGCCCCGAAGTAGAGCTTGTCTTGGTACTCGGTAGGGTCTAGGATCGAGCTGCTTACACTTCCTAAATTAAAGTCTTTCACTAACCGTACGGGTCTTTTGAGACTAGGCGAGGGGTCGTATACCCAAAGTTCAGTACCGTGAGCAGCATCTCGAGCCATAAAGTATAGCTTTCCTTCGACTACCCGGAGTAGCTTCTCTACGGCGGGTTCTCCCCAATCCTCAATAATAATTTGTTCATTACCGCCGTTGAGCGGCTGCTGGCGTAGTCCTTGACCACCGGTTACATAGTACAGGTCGTTCTGATGAACAAGTATCTTCTGTCCCGGTGAAGGGTCAACTCCATTGTTTACCAGTACGACGGTGCCCGCGGGCGTACCATTACTGCGGTAGATAGCACCTTGGAAGGCACCATGAAAGAATAATTCATCTTCGTTAGTGGCTGGGTTGAAGTCATCAAACACTAGGCTAGGTACCAGATCGTTGTTGACATCAATCATGAAGGTGCCTTCTGGGGTACCGTCGCTTCGCCACAGTTCCCGCCAGGGCTGGTCTTCGTAAGCGGTCACAAAAAACAGTAGCGATGAGGTCGTCTTCATCCCTGTAATTCCAATGCTAAGGGCAGGGTCGGGGAAGGTTCCCAACATTTGGGTTCCGCCCAGTGTGCCGTCGGACGACCATAACGAATGACTCTCAAAGTCACCGCCTTCATCGTGGTTAGATGTGAGAAAAAACAGATGGGTATCAGTACCTATTAACTTATCAGGATCAGTTCCCACTGCACCTTGGGTAATATCCAGTACGGTAACCTGCTCGTCGGAATTCATTACCGCTAGTTCATCACCGTGTACGCCGTCATCAGCAGTAAAAAACAGTAAATTATTGGCTACGGTAAGCTGATTGGGAGAAGTGCCGGAAAGTCCGGGGTTTATATCCTCTACTAGCTCAACGTACTGAGCGAAGCACAAGCTTACGCCTACACTGGCTACCAAGGTCAATAATAAAGTTTTCATAAGTAAAAGGGGGCTTCAGATTAATTGTTAGCCTGAATGAAACCACTGTTACCCGTTTGCACGGTTACTTCTACCGTTCGGCTATTGGCGTAGAAATCTGCCTCAGACTGCACAATACGAATGGCACCGTAGCGAGCGGGAGTACGGTCAGTCTTGAACAAAAAGATGTCACCCGTCTCATAGTAATCAAAATCATACTTGTCCTCAACGTAATTGTAAGGCTGCACCCCGGTGGCTGCGTACGGGCTATTCTCAAATTCATCTTCTAAATAGGTCGGGTCATTAGCGACGATGAATGCCAGGGCTCCTGCTGTCAAATTCGAGGGCTTAAATTGAGTAGCGGCTGCGTGTTGCGGGTAGGTTAATAGAAAACCATCAATGGACTGAATCCGGCCAAACAGAAAGTCCAGATCAACCTTAGCGGTGGCATCGGCACTGAGGTGCAGTTGCTTAATGTTGTAAAAACTACCGTCCGTGGTGCTAAAGAACCGCTGCTGCAAATAGTGCAAATCGTAGTTAATATCGCTGAAGGTGATTAACCACCGCTTAGCTCCATCCAGCACCTCCTCTTCAACAGATGTAGGTGGAATAGGAGTAGCTAGGGTCGGTGCGTATCCGCCCGGAGGGGTAGGGCGCTTACGGACGGGGAACATGGAGCTGGTGTCGTCTGACTGGCAGCCAGATAAAAGGAGAGCACCTGCGAATATGAGAAAGAATACATTTAGATATTTCATGATTTATACTAGTTTTTTACAGTGAGAGATTGATTAGTTTTTCAGTTTAAAGATGTCGTTATCGGCTTGCACAATGACTTCTACAATACGAGGGCCAATACCCTGATAAATTAGAGATGCTTCTACGATACGGATAGCACCGTAGCGAGCCGGGTTCCGGTCAGTCTTGAACAGGAAAATTTCACCATCCTGATAAAGGCTAGATTCATCGCCGTAATTCTCGTAATTGTAGGGCTGGAAAGAGACTGCCTCGAAAGGACTGCTCTCAAAAGCAGTTTCAAATGCGGAAGGATTCAGTTCCGTAGCAACTACCAAGTCCCAATAACTCATGTCGGAAGGCTTAAACTTCGTCATGACGGCCGCCTCAGGGTACGTAAGATGGTTGTCGTACTGGTGAGGAGATTGGACGTACCCAAACAGGAAATCCATATCCACCTGATTAGTAGCACTCACACTACTATTGAGGTCAGCTAAGTTGTGAAATGTGCCATCTTCGGTGCTAAAGAATCGTTGGTACGCCCACTTTAGCGCAAATTTGGGATCATTAAACGTGATTCGCCATTTGGTAGCTCCACTAAATTCAGTGCGAATAACTTCCGCCGGAGGAATACTAGCTGGAATAGGGTTAGGGGTTTTGTCTTCCGGTAGCCAACCAACAGATCGCTTGGGAGCGACTTCTTCCGTTTGGCATCCGCCAAACGTTAACAAGATAGCTAGCAATGTATATATACTGAGAGTCTTCATTCTTAATTTAGTTTACTTAGTGAATTTTATTATTGGTGTTGTTCTCTTTTTGCACAATGATTTCCATGACTAACCTAAAATCGCCAGAGGTACTACAGGGGCCAGAGTCTAGTTGCTCGATAACATGTACTGCTCCGTAGCGAGGCTGATCCTCATCAGTTTTAAAAAGAATAATGTTACCAGTTTCCAGCAAGGCACCGTATGAAGCAAAAGGGCGGCTTTCGTAGGCATCTTGAAGTCGATGGGGAGTATGGATGTACATATTTTCAAGCTGATCTAAGCTCATCCATCTACAATTTTTGTACATGGTCAGACGGGAAAACTCATTGTTTAAAGCATTTGGAGATCTAAGGTTATGACTTGTATCAAGTATGAGGTCAACGGTCTTTATATTTTGACTATTTTTAAGGTCTGGCTTAGAATAAAAAGAGCCAGTGGTTGTGCTTAAGGCTCTTTGGGTATTATGCCAACGGGCACAAGCATATGAAATACCTGTATACGAACCATCACCAGAGTGATCTTCATAAGTAACTCGCCACTTCGTAGCTCCAGCATAGTTAGTACGAATGACTTCATCGGGCGGAATACTAGAAGGAAGAGGAGTAGGCCCCCACTCACCTAGAGTAGCCTTCTGGTTGCTAGGATGTAAAGGTGCTACTTCTTCATTTTGGCAACTGCTCAGAGTCATAGCCAGTGCTATGATGGTGATAAAATGCAAAATAGTCGTTTTCATAATATTCAATTTTTGGGTTTGGTTTGATAATATTTTATGAGTCTTGGTCAGCTTGGAGCCAGCTCCGATACACGATTTTCCAGCGGTTACCTCGCTTTTCTAGAAATCGGGTTTCGTACTGTACTTTTCCGCCGGACGTGTGCAGGTGGTAAGTAACCCAGGCAGCATTGGGGTATATTCTGAGATTAATATTCTTAAGCTTCACCTGGGGGTGGTTATTCAGTAGATTGTTATCCAGAAGTGAATGGGGCGAGTCTCGTTTACTCCCTTCGATAAGTACTTCGTGCACCTGTCCACCCTGAGAGCGTACATAATCTTCATCAGCCCAGTAGTTGGCGCAACGCTTCTGGTTCTGCTCGTAGGTGGCGTAAGCTTCCTGTTCAATAATCTCCAGAATAGCATCGCGATTTCGTTCGTATTTTCGGTACGATCGCTCGCGAGGGCTAGTGCCCCCCACCGAGACAATAGCCGTCATCAGGCCAAGCAATAGCACTGAAATAATCATGAATAAAATAGGTTTCATCGTTGTTTTCTTCTTTAGTAAATCACCCGAATAGGTTCTGTGATCGTAAATGAACTACTAACCTGAAGTGTATCTACTTCTTCAGCATTTTTTTCGTATTGATCAGGATGCGCCCAGTCACTGGCCTGATGTATCCGAAGGTTATTCACCTCGCGGATTTCTTCACTAGCTTCAGCAGAGAAGTGTTCTAGCCAGTAGCTTGCGTAGCGATCAAAGCTTTTATCCCAAAAAGCGTAGTTTTCGTTCTCAAGCACACACCAGGCAGTTATCTGATGGGGTAGGCTAGTGGTTACCGATTGGCGAGGTTCGCCACTACGGTGAGCCATCATCCCGATTAGGACAAAGGATATAAATAAGGCAAATAAGGGTTTCATAATTTTATTTTTATATGTAGCCCCAAGTATACTGGGGGCTTTAGTTGGTATAAAAGATCTTATTGTTTTATGACTCGAACTGTGGAGGTTTCCCCTCCAGTGTTGAGTTGGATAATATATAATCCAGTGGGAGTCATCTTCCCCAGATGGGTGTGTCCATCCCACTGTAAGTGATGCGCGCCTTTCAGTTGTTCTTCCTCTACTAGCGTCTGCACTTCCTGCCCTAGCATATCGTATACTTTCACTACTACCGGACTATCATCGGTAAGGGTATAGTGCAGTTCAGTCTGGTGCGTGAAGGGGTTAGGAAAGCTCTTTAACGAAGTTCGCTCAACTAATCTGTCTTCTTTTTCCGTAAAGGCGGTAGAAGGATCGTCGTTGGGAGCTGCCGGAGTAGTAGGTCGCGTGACTCGGCCTCGGGGAACAGGTGACCTGCCAATAACCACCATCCCAACCGGGGCACTTAGTGTGAGTGGTTTGTCGATTTTGATTTTTTCGTAGTAGTCGCCGCTAGTAATACTGAGAATATCATGATCGTTGGCTTGCTCTACGCCAGCGGCTACAGTGAGGTAGGGCTGGTGGACCCTTCCATCCGTTTCAATGTAGGGATAATCTACCCCTGGATCTAACTGAGCAACGTGGGTCACCGCCGTTGTGAAGAACTCATCCAGGTCGTGAGCAAACTCGTGATCCCAAAATGTTGTACTCAACGAAGGCCCCTCGCCAGATGCATCTCCTTCGTTGTGAATACCTATTGCAACATTGCTGTAAGGATGTACAATCACACCTCCTTCCATATGTTCATCCCAAAAGTCGGGTGAAGGGTTGGGTGTATCGTATAGAAGGAAATGATGTGCGTTGGGATTATCTAATAATCCATCGTACATGGACATCCAATCCAGAGAGTTGTCATTCAGAATAATCTTTGTTTTCTGTAAAGTTTGACTAGTAGCACCTGTTTGGTTATGAGCGGCGTAGTGAAAGAGGTCCATCTCCGTTTCGGTACCCAATTCTTCAGGTTCCATCAAAAAGTCAGCGCGAGGCTGAAAATATTTCCCAATCCGCTCCCCTGGTCGTTTACCCGTACTATTGGGTAGGGCTTCAAGAATAGTGTATCCCCCTACCCAGTAATTCCAAATATTGGTATTATAAGCTTCCTCGCTTAAGTCATTATCTATTGGATCTATTGGCTGAGGGTATTTTCTAACTCGAAGAAACTTAATCCAATCAATACCATCCACGGTTGTGGTTCCCTGCTTGCGCCGCCAATAAAAATTATCAATATTGAGTGGATATTGGTCTTCGGGGGCAGGATGATTTACAGTTCCATCTGGATTAGAGGGCGGAACATTGAATTCAATAATATCGTACCGCTCGAGGTGATTTCCATCGGTATAAGACGTGCTTTCCAGTGCCCCAAAATTATTGTCGGTGACGATGGCACCGTTAGCTGCAATCCAACCAGTCCCCCGGGCACCCACTCCGTCCGTAAAACGGCCCACGGCTTCAGACCAATAGCCTAGGTTATCATCATCATCGTCGGTAGTGTGAGCCTGGGCGGTAGAAATATGGTGGATAGGCGCCATTTTTCGGTTAGCCCCCTGCTCGTTCACTTTTATTTCTTTCAATTTTACTGAAATAGCCTCACCCTCCGCTTGATAGGCGGATATCTTCACGCTCTGCCCGTTAAAGTAAGCCGAGCTATTCCTCCAGTTCTGTAAAGCAGTAGCATCCATTTTTTGCTCGGCTCTGTCGCTACCCTCCAGTAGTAGGTAACTCTTAGCTCCTAGCTGCACTTCTTCAAAGTAGAGTCGGATGCTGCTAGTACCGGAGTAGCTCACCTGGGCAAGCTCTTTCAGTTTGCTGGCTTCACCCGCTTCAGATGAATAGTTGAAACTGTACGAAACTTTCTTTTGCGCCTGAAGGCTAAGCGAGACTAAGCTCGCCCACCCGATCAGGCACAATGTTCTCAATATTTTCATGCGTATTGTATTCTTTCGTTAGAAGTATTTCTCTCTTAACACCGTCATTGCAGGGCTACCCTTGCGAACGGAATGTAGTGTAGTGAAGCGATCTCCCCCGATAAACTTATAGATAATTAGGGGGGAGATTGCCACCCCGCCTCAGGCGGGTCGCAATGACGAGGTACTATCAACTACTGCAAGCCAACCAGTACAAGTACTAAACCTTGACCATCTTCTAGGCCTGTCATGGCTTTGCCAATAATGGCACCCAATGCCTGACTATGATCACTTACCTTCATAGCATGCCCGGGGGTATCGGAAGTGGTGAGTAAATCGCCGGGTTGGATAGCTCCGTAGCTAGCGTCCACTTTAGCGTAGACCCGCCCGCTTAGAGCTACCGGATGCTCGCCACTAGCGATGCTACCGTCTTGTCCCATCACCATACCCGGCCTAACATTACCTGCTCCGCTCACAATGCCCGCTACGGTTTTGTCGTAGGCTGCTGTCGCCATTTTTAGCTGTCCGGCGTTCTGAGGGTCAATCACAACAATGGTTCCGGGCTGTGCGGCTTGTTCACTAGCTACTTCAAAGGGTTCGGCCAAATCAGCTCCACCGGTAATTTCTAGTACGGTGGTGCGCGTAGTTCCGTCTACTTCCAGTGTGCGACTAGGGGTGGTGGTACCAATACCAACCCGGTTTTGTCGGGTCATTACCATAAGGGCATCGCCCGAGCTATCCTCGTTAGAAAATACCAGTTTTCCTTCGCCTACTGCCCAATCATCATTTGATACCCCAACATTCCACGACTGGGAATTATTCAGCAGCTTAAGCTGCCAACTATCCGAACTAACCCCTAATTTAGCTCCAATATCGGCATTAGGATCGGTGCCTGTATTAATACCTATCCCTACATCTCCGACTCGAGCCATCCGAATGTCTTGTTCGCCAAGATAGTTGAGGAGTAGGGTTTGGTCAGTATCAATTTGATCACCATCTATCCGCATAGTGCTGTTGTACTCGTCGCGTAATGCTAAAGCTCCCCCTAACAACTTACTTTTGCCAGCTTCCCTATACACAACCCTGCCCAGTATGTTCAGGGTAAATTCTTGCGTTTCAGTACCAAATTGCCCGGTATTCTGATCGAGCATGAACAAGGTGCTGGTATTGCGGCGAATTTTGAATATTCCCTGGTTGACCAGATCCCACGTTAGGGTTTGTCCACCACTGAGTTCGGGGCCTTGTCCTACACTGAGGACCCGCCTTAGCTCCAGGCCAGCTACGGCGTTAGCGTATTGAGTGCCACCCTCGGAGGTGAGGCGGATATACTTATTGCTACCTCCGGTAACGTCGAGCATTCGGGCGGGGTTTGAGAGGCCAATGCCTACCTTTCCGCTCAGGGTATAGATTTTCCCGTTACTACCCTCCCATTTGCTATCGCCTTTGTTAGGATCGAGCCCAAATTGGGCGTAGAGGTTGCTACTGATGGCTAGAGCTAGCATAAGCAGCCAGGCACTGCGAAAGATCGTTTTATTAAGTCCTGAATGTTGTCTGGCGACTAAGTTTTGCATGAGTTTGGTTTTTAGAAGTTGATGAGTAAATGAGATACTTACTGCTTCATGACTCGGACGGTGGAGGTTTCTGCCCCGGTTTTTAGTTGCATAATGTAGAGGCCCGAAGGCATATTTTGTCCCTGATAGTTGCGACCATCCCACTGTAAGTGATGATCACCCTCGAGTTGTTCCTCCTTTACCAGCGTCTGCACTTCCTGCCCCAGCATATCGTACACTTTCACCTGAACCGGACTATCATCCGTAAGGGTATAGTGCAGTTCAGTTTGGTGGGTGAAGGGGTTGGGGAAACTTTTCAGGGATGACTCTTCTACCAATAGGTCTTCTTCTTCAGAGAAATCATAATCTTCCCAACTAGTTGGGACTTGAGAGTTTATCGTTCGAGCACTGCTCCATTCATCTCCAATTTCTACGGTGCCTACTGGGGCAATGAGGGTCATAGGCCGCTCAATAGTTAAGCCATTATTACCTGAGTAATATTTTCCTTTGGCAATACTAACGGTTCCGTTATCAGCTACTGCCTCTTTTCCCAGCCAGATAGTTCCGTATGGCTTGTCAATTTCTCCAGTTTGATTGTGTACTATAGTTGCCGCATCTACGTGAACGATATCGGGTGAGAAGAAATCGCTCAATTTTTGGCGCAACCCTTCGTACCGAAACCCTAACCCAAGAGAAGGTGAAGTTCCCCAGCCACCTAGATGAATACCTAAGGCAATATTAGTATTGGCGTAGGTGATAGGGGCACCATTCATATGCACGTTCCAATAGACAGACGAGGGGTTAAGTTCATAGTGGGTATAGTACGTTAAGTAAATATCTTTATCGTTTACATTCCTGACAAAATCCCGAGGATTTTCGGCTTCTAGTACTTCAAACTGTAGGGTCTGGTTAGCGGTACTACTTCCCAGAACTTCACCGTAATGGAACATACCTAGCACTTTGTCTTCCATGGTTGGGCCATTGGGGTGATCAAGTACCTGAAAGTATTCTTGTATTCGTTCGCCCGGTCGTAGCCCAGTGCTATTGGGTAGTGCTTCTAAAATGTAATATTCGGTTATGAAATAGTTCTTTTTGTTACCAGCGTATTTTTTGATCTTTATATAATAGTTACCTATTACACTATTTCCACCCTCGTCCACAACTTTTTTCCCCTTAATAATCTGCTCTACAATATTTGATTTGTTTATTGGATATTGATCCTCCGGGGCAGCGTGGTTAACTTTTCCATCGGGATCTGATGGGGGTATGTTAAACATAATTATATCATAATCATTAACACTAGAAGCAGGATATTTAGGAGTGCCCATGGTATTACCAGTCGCAACTATAGCCCCATTAGCGGCAATCCAGCCAGTTCCATATGTTTTTTCCCCATCCGTAAATCGCCCCACCGCTTTCGACCAGGAGGGTAAATCGGTTGAACCTTCTACTCTAGCCTGGGCAGCCGTTGCTAGGTTATCTTGGCTACTAGCCTTTTGGCTTCCGCCTTTATTATTTACCTTGAGTTCACTTATTCTCAACGTCACTGCTTCCCCTTCGGCTTGGTAGAGCGATACCTTCACGTTTTGTCCGTTAAAGTAGGCTGAACTGTTGCTCCAGTTTTTTAGGGCGGTAGCATCCATTTTTTGCTCGGCCCCGTCGCTGCCCTTCAGTAACAAGTAGCTATTAGCTCCTAGCTGTACTTCTTCAAAGTAGAGTCGGATGCTACTGGTGCCGGAGTAGCTTACTTGGGTCAGTTCTTTCAGTTCGCTCACTTCACTCGCATTGGCGGTGTATTGGAAGCTATGAGGCACTTTTTTTTGAGCCTGAAGGCTAAGCGAGACTAAGCTCGCCCACCCGATCAGGCACAATGTTCTCAATATTTTCATGCGTAAATTTCTTTATTCGTTAGAAGTATTTCTCTCTTAATACCGTCATTGCGGAGCGACCCTCGCGAACGGAACGTAGTGTAGTGAAGCGATCTCCCCCAATAAACTTATAGATAACTAGGGTGAGATTGCTTCCCCGCTTCAGGCGGGTCGCAATGACGAGGTACTATCAATTACTGCAAGCTGATAAGCACTAGTACTAGTCCTTGTCCTTCTTCTAAGGCCGTCATGGCTTTGCCGATAACCGCTCCCTGCGCCCGGTGGTGATTGTTGGCTCGCATGGCGTACCCAGGAGTATCAGAAGTGGTGAGTAAATCGCCGGGTTGGATAGCCCCGTAGCTGGCATCCACTTTGGCGTAGACCCGTCCGCTTAGGGCTACCGGATGCTCGCCGCTGGCGATGCTACCGTCTTGTCCCATCACCATGCCGGGTTGAATATTCCCCGCTCCGCTCACAATGCCCGCTACGGTTTTGTCGTAGGCTGCCGTCGCCATTTTCAGTTGCCCAGCGTTAGCAGGATCAATCACGACAACAGTCCCGGGTTGGATATTCGCTTCACTTACTTCAAAAGGTTCGGCTAAATCAGCCCCCCCGATAATTTCCAGTTTGCGTGTGCGAGTAGTTCCGTTTACATCCAAAGTACGGTCGGGGAATCGCATTCCGATTCCTACTCTTCCCTGCTGGGTCATTACCATCAGGGCATCGGTAGAGCTGTCTTGGTTAGAGAATACTAGCTTACCTTCACCTACGGCCCAGTCCGAATTAGACACTCCGATCTTCCAGGATTTAGCGTGATTTATCAGGTTAAGCTGCCAATCTTCCGACCTGATTCCTAACTTGGCACCAGCATCGTCAGATAGTCCGATTCCTACGTCTCCGACTCGAGCCATCCGAATACCTTGTTCGGAAAGATAGTTGATGAATAGGCTCTGGTCACTCTCAATGTGTTCGCTGTCCATCCGCAGGGTACTATTTCCGTATCGCAATGCTAAAGCTCCTCCATTTAGATTGTTGTTGCCTCCGGACACAAACTTGCCCACTACGTTCAGGGTGAGCTTATTTGTTTCGGTACCAAATTGCCCGGCATTCTGATCCAGAATAAACAAGGTGTTGGTATTTCGGCGAATCTTGAATGTTCCTTGGTTAACCACATCCCAGGTAAGCGATTGACCACCCTGTAGAGTACGCTTTAGTTCCAGGCCGGCCACAGTGTTAGCGTACTGATTACCGCCCTCTGAAGTAAGGCGGATATACTTATTGCTACCGCCGATAACGTCAAGCATTCGGGCGGGGTTTGAGGTGCCAATGCCTACCTTTCCGCTCAGGGTATAAATTTTCCCGTTACTACCCTCCCATTTGCTATCGCCTTTGTTAGGATCGAGCCCAAATTGGGCGTAGAGGTTACTACTGATGGCTAGGGCTAGGATAAACAGCCAGGTACTGCGAAAGATCATTTTATTAAGTTTTTGGTTTTGTTTAATTACTAAATTTTGCATGAGTTTGGTTTTTAGAAGTTGATAAATAAAGAGGTTGAATGACGGGCGCAAAGACCCGTCGTTAATGAATTAAATATTTGGTTCAGCGATGTATACTTCAATAATACGTGGGCTTTCGGATACGATACGCACACCACCGTACAGATCATCATTGGTAAGCCACATCAGAAAGAAGTCGCCTTCCTGATAAGTCACCTCTTCTGATTTAGTATCTTTACTATTATTGTAGTAGGATTCAAACAAGCTGGGTCGCTGCGTCACCCAGTCCCGTATATTCTTTAAGCTAAGATTATACTTGACCAATCGGGTTGTCTCAGCCGTATAAGGCTCATGCCAGGGCCAGATTTCAGCGACATAGTAGGGCGTCTTGAGCATATTGTCGTAGTAGAGGGATAAGTCCAGCTTGGCTTTGTTGGCCGGATCAGTATTGTTCAAATAGTTGATGCTATTCAGAGAGCCACCATCAGCGGAGAATAAGCTAGGTATCCAGTTGGGATCAACATCCTCGGCGTACTCAGGCCACTCAATCCGATAGGCTCGGCATCTAGTATGATCAAACATATCAATATCTGAGATGTAGATTTTCTCAATAATATTGGGATAAGGCAGTCCACCGGGCTGCCCAGTAAATCCTCCCGGACCTCCCTGGGGTGGTCGGGTCAATTTATCCCTTCTGCCGAGTGTTTCTATATCTTCTTGGCAGGCAGTGAAGATGCATAAAAAGGCTATTATGCTCAAAAGCGTAAGTTGTTTTACAGTTTTCACGGGTTTGCTATTTTTGGGTCTGATTAGAAAATTTGTGTTCAGTTAGGAATAGCGAAGTAAGCTTCAATAATTCGAGGAGACATTGACACGATTCGGATGCCCCCGTAGCGAACGGGTGATTGTCCGGGTAGTTGAAAGATAAAGAAGTCGCCAGCCTGATACTCAATGGCGGTTTCAATATCTCCTGCATCATCCCAGTAGTTCTCAAAATTGCTCGGGCGATTGGTTACCCACTTTTCTATTTGGTCAGCAGTTTTATCAATCTTTCTAAAGTAAACTGCCTCGGCACCAACGCCCGTCCAGTCCCATAACTCAGACACTTGAGAAGCGGCTTCAACCTTTTCATCAGTGTATAGCGAAAAGGTAGCGTTGTTTTTATTGGCGGGGTGAGTGTTTAGCAGAAAGTTTAGACTATTAAGATTACCTGTGCTGGTAGCGAAGAAAGTGGGAATCATATCCAGATTTATATTATCTGGATAGTTAGGCCACTCAATACGCCAGGCTTCACAACCCTGATAGTGTGTAAGATCAACCGGATAGTATTGCTCAATAATTTCAGGGTACGGGTGTCCACCGGGCTGCCCAGTGAGTCCTCCCGGAGCGCCCTGGGGTGGTCGGGTTATTTTATTTCTGATATCTAATACTTCCGCATCTTCTTGGCAAGCCGTAAAGGCCAAGGAAAAAGACATTACGGTTAACAACAATACATTCTTTACTCTTTTCATGGTTTAGCTGGGTTAATTAATGGTTAATTTTCATGGATGTCACTGTATTGACTAGCAAAAGCTTGCTTAGCGACTTCTACCTGCTTGGGTGTTTCGGATACATTCGTGTAATCAAACCGATCATTCATCTGACTACTTACGATGATAATTAAGGAGAATATAATTAAGACAACTCCGTATAGGAAACGGGCTTTCGGGCTGGCTTCTCCAAAATGCTGGGCGTGAATACTGAGTTCGCGACGTTGTTCATAGGGGCTTTTCATGATGTAATCATTTAGAGAATTATTAATAGAGAGTTTGTGCTGGTGTTTCTAGAAATAGTATGCTACAAAGGTAAAGGGGATAGTGTAAATCGGTTAACACAGAGTTCCCAAGAGGAAACAGAATAATACCAAAGGCCAATGAACTGATAATGCTCTCAGAATGATAGCTATATCAGGTTAACACAATCTTTCCAAACCCTGACACTATATTCCCATTAGGTGGTTTCTGAGCTAGATTTGACGTATTCAGAAGGAGACACCCCAAATTTTTCTTTGAAGCATTTGGCAAAGTAAGAAAGGTGGTTAAAGCCCACATTGTAGGCCACTTCGGCTACCTGACTATCGTTTTGCTCCAGTAGCTGGGCGGCCCGCTGTAAGCGAATATCCCGAATAAATTTTCCGGGTGACTGGTCTACCAGTGCTTTTAGTTTGCGGTGCAACTGGGTGCTGCTCATGCCTACTTCCCGCTGTAACTGCTCCACGCCAAATTCTGGGTCGCTGATGTTTTCTTCTACCAATCGAAGACTACGTTCTAGGAATAGGCCATCCCGGTCGTTGACCGTTACTTCATGCGGGTTCAGCTTAATCTCCCGGCTATATTTTTCCTTCAGGCGGGATCGCTGCTCCAGTAAGTTCTTTAAGCGGTCATGCAATTCTTCTACCTCAAAAGGCTTGGTCAGGTACTGGTCGGCTCCTCGCTGAAAGCCCGCCCGTTTGGTCTGGGTATCATCGCGAGCGGTGAGCATCAACACTGGAATGTGGCTGGTGCGCTCGTCGTTCTTCAACCGCTCAGTGAGTTCTACCCCATCCATTTCGGGCATCATCACATCAGTGATAATAATGTCAGGTATCTGTTCAGTAGCCAGGGCTAAGCCTTCCTTACCATTGACTGCCTGCTGGCAATTAAAATCATGCTTTAAATTACTATAGATATAAGCTCGCAGGTCAGGGTTATCTTCTACCATTAACAGTAATGGCTTCGTTTCGGAAGCTGACGTGATAGTCTCATCAGGAACTTCTACCTCGTGTTCAGCATCGGCCTCAGGCAATTCGTGTGATATGGTTACGGCTGGCTTCTCCAGACTGCCTTCGGAGACGGGCTGTAGTGGCAGTACAACTGCAAAGGTCGTTCCCTGGTTTTCTTGGCTGTCCAGGGTGATGGTTCCTCCGTACAAATCGACCAACTCTTTCACTAAAGCCAACCCAATGCCAGTACCTTCAAAAGCCCGAGTGTTGGTATCATCTACCTGATAGAATCGATCAAATATCTTGTCTTGTAGTTCTTGAGGAATTCCTAAGCCAGTATCTGACACAGAAAGATGCAATTGATAAGTTGACTGAATGACAGCATGAATAATAACGGTACCTTGGGTGGGGGTAAATTTAATAGCATTCGAGAGTAGATTATAGACAATCTTTTCTAGCTTATCAAAATCAAATCGGGCAGGATAGGGTTGGGGAGGGATACTAATCTGGTAAGTAAGCTGTTTTTCCTGGGCTAGGGGAAGAAACCCTTCGGCTATTTCCCGTAAAAATACGTACACATCGGCTGATTGGTAGTCTAATTGCAGTCCACCTACCTCTAGTTTAGATAAGTCCATTAATTGGTTCACCAGGCGTAGTAGCCGCTGGGCATTGCGCTGCATCATACCTAATTCGGGCTCAGGAATTTGACGGCCGTCATGGTCGCGCAGTGGTCCTAGTATGAGATGTAAAGGGGTACGGAACTCGTGGGAGATGTTAGCAAAAAACTGCGTTTTCATCATATCCATCTCCTTTAATTGTTCGGCCTCCCTTCGGACGACTTCTACTTTCTGAGCTTCTTCATCGGCTAGGGCTTGGGCGATCTTACTACCGCATAATGCAGTGATGGTTTTAAGGGCTTCCAGATGGTAGTTGGTATAAAAGTTTTTTTCGGGATGTTCGGAATCAATCACCCCA
>JBCCTI010000112.1:0-16201 GCA_039198955.1 Bacteroidota bacterium
AGTAGTGTAGTTATTCAAACGGAAAAGTTTTTCCATATCTTCAGGCTGAATGCCAATCCCGGTATCGCTAACGGAGACAACTATCTGTTGGTCTTGCGGCTGGGCTTGCAGTGTGATGATATCATCCTGCTCGGTAAACTTAATAGCATTAGAAATCAGATTGCGGATAACCAAGCGGATCATTTCAGGGTCAGCGTAAGCAGAGAGGGCATCACTTACTTCTTGCTGCAAGGTGACGCCTTTCTTTTCGGCAATATTCGTCTGTGTGCTCAATACTTCTTTTACAATGGTGGATAAGGCAAATGGCTCAGGGGCTACTTTAACGCCGGACATCTGACTGCGGGTCCACTTTAACAGATTATCGAGCATATTAGTGGTATTCTCGACAGTGGTAGAGAGGCTGCCAAAGAGTTGGGGTATCTCCTCGGGTGAAAGCCCTCCACTATCCAGGATGTCAATAATTCCCTTGAGAGAGTTAAGTGGACTTCGGAAGTCATGGGAGATGATAGAGAGTAGCTTATCTTTCAGTTGGTTTAGGCTGGAAAGATCTTGGTTCTGATCTTCTAGTTGCTGTCGTTGCTGTTGAAGCTTATCATTCATTTTCATGAGTTGCTCATTATTGGTCTCAATCTCCTCTTTCTGCTCAGCCAGTTGGAGTATTAACTTCTTTCGCTGAGTATGTGAGATGTATACCAAAATGAGCGCCCCAAGCAGTAAGATTGCTACTAGGGAAAGACCGACAGTATAGATCATCTGCTGTTCCAAACGGGCTTTTTTCAGAGCATTATCTTTCTCCAATACTTTAATCTTCGTTTCGGCTTGGGTTTGCTCTAAAGTAGCAACGATTTTACTCTTTTCAACCGAGTACACACTGTCCTGATAGGCTACTTGTATCGACCTGTATTGGTGGGCTTTCTCGAAATTGCCCAACTCAGAATAATAGTTAGCTAATAATTTCCCTAATTCACCAATCTCTACAGCAGATTGGCTCGTCACGGCTAAATCATAAGCCTTAATTGCTGCTTGTATTGCTAACTCGTACTCTTGACGAGCACCCCGTACTAGTGCCATCAACCGCCAAGCGTACAAGGTGGCATGCATGTTTTGTTGGCGTTGAGAGGTCTTTAGAACATGCCGGGCATTGGAAAGAGCTTCATCAAGTTGACCGCGTTTTATTTGAACCTCAGCAACTCCTCTGAGGGGGATAGCAGCCGTAAATTCATCGTCTTGTAGCTCGGCCCACTCTAGAGCATTTTGATAGTACTCCATAGCCAAGTCTAAACTATCAAAATGGTTATTTAATGTCTCTCCAATATTTGTGTACATATGGATAGCCATGGTTGTGTCCCGGATAGCCAGGCACAATTCTAGACTTTTCTCGTAATACTCAATGGCACGGTAAAACTCTTTCCGGAAGTAGTAAGTATTGCCAATATTAAGATTGGCTTTAATCTGTCCTTTTGTAAACCCCTCTTTCTCCCAGATGGCCAGTGACTCGAAAAAGCATTTCAGAGACTTACCGTATTGCCCCTTAAAGTAGTAAGCAATACCTGCCACATTCAGCATGTTGGCTAACTTAGTATTCTCATCAGCGTCTTGACGGATACGATCAATCCTTGGGTTTGTAATTTGAAGTACACTATCGTAATAGCCCTTGTTATGGTAGGCATAAGCTATTTTATAGTCTAAGTTTGATGAGGTATCAGGAATTCCTAGTCTTTGTGCTTGTCGTTTGATCTGTCGCCCTACAATCAGCATCTGGTCAGG
The DNA here is from genome assembly GCA_039198955.1 of Bacteroidota bacterium. GTDB lineage: Bacteria > Bacteroidota > Bacteroidia > Cytophagales > Cyclobacteriaceae > Tunicatimonas. The sequence continues at coordinate 1,768 of JBCCTI010000112.1, forward strand.
AGACTCTTCAAGATTTTTTAGAATACGGGTCTGTTCAGTCTCGTCAGCCTGAAGGTAGGCATGAGCTAAGCTATCAGAGTTTACGGATTGGGCCACACTTAATGCTCCGCTAAGAAAGCAAGCTGAGTAAACTAGAATGAATGGTAAGAGCTTGCCCATCCTTGCAATAACCATGGATCTATAAAAGTGTAAGATATTAGCTAAGTACATTACGTTACGCAAGAAATACAATGGAAAGCATCTAGGAAAGTTCCTTTGAGGAAGAAAGGCACATTGTATAAAAAATAGTTGAATTGTACTTTTGAGGCGATCTTTGCTTTTCTACAGGGTGTAGAGCCTACATTGCTGTAGTGATAGATTGCTCACTTTGTACGTAGGTAGGAAACTGTTTAGGTTGGGTGACTAGAGTGAAGTAAAAAGTACTGCCTTTTTCTTTTTCGCTTTCTACCCAAATGTTACCGCCATTAATACTCACAAACTCATGACATAAAATAAGTCCTAGTCCCGTTCCTTTTTCATTGTGAGTGCCGTAGGTAGTGTGCTCTTTAAGCTGAAATAGTTTGTCGATATCTGCTGAATTCATACCAATGCCCGTATCAATGACCGAGATAATTACCTTATCGTTTTCTGAAAAAGCCTCTATCGTGATAGAATCTCCTTTAGTGGTAAACTTGATGGCATTAGAGACCAAATTCCGAACAATGAGACGCACCATCTCGGGGTCAGCGTAAACCGATAAGTTAGGCCTAACAGTACAGTAGAGGGATACTTCTTTCTTTTCAGCTAGAATTAACTGTGAGCTGATTACTTCCTCTACTAAAGGGGATAATGTAAAACACTCGGGCGATACCCGGATACCCTGCATTTGGTTTCGGGTCCATTTTAGCAGGTTATCTAGCATATTAGTGGTATTTTCTACCTTAGAAGAGAGCGACTCAAACACTTGCTCGATTTCCTTGGGAGAAAGTGCATTGGTGTTAAGCATGGAAATAATACCCTGTAAAGAACTCAGCGGGCTACGGAAGTCGTGGGAGATAATGGATAGCAGCTTGTTTTTCAACTCATTCAGCCGGATTAGATCTTGATTTTGATCTTGTAGTTGCTGCTGTTGTTGCCGCAGCTTATCGTTCATCTGAGTAAGTTGATCGTTGGTCTTGGTAATCTGTTCTTTTTGTTCGATCAACTGAATTCCGGCTTGTTTCCGCTGCTCATTAGAACGGTAGAGAAGAATCAAGCCGAAGAATAGAAAGATAGCTAGTAGAGAAGTAATTACTATATAGACCATCCGTCGCTCTAAAGCTGCTTCACGCTCAGCAATTACCACTTTTTTTAGCTCATTATCTTTCTCCAGCATTTCAATCTCTGTTTCAGCTTGGGTACGCTCTAGGTTAGAGATAATCTTGCTTTTTTCTAACGAGTATACACTATCTTGGTAGGCCATTTTGATGGCTTGGTACTCGTAGGCTTTCCCAAAATTACCCAGCTCAGCGTAATAGTCGGCCAGTTGCTTACTCGATGTACTTATTTCCATAGGAGCCTGACTGCTCATGGCCAACTTATGGGCTTCAATCGCTGCGCGTATGGCTGCTTTGGACTCCTGTCGGGCCCAGCGCACGTGAGCTAGTAGCTGCCAGGCGTATAGTTTCTCATTCGTATTTTGCCGACGTTGAGCCAAGTCTAAAATGTACTTGGCATTTGACAAAGCTTCATCAAGCTGGTTGCGTTTTATTTGAACGTGGGTAATTCCGTACAGAGGAGTAGCCCTAACTTGCTCGTCGTCGTGTAGTTTAGCCCACTCCAAGGATTTTTGATAATAATCCATTGCCAGATCCACGCTGTCGAGATGTTTACGCCAGATTAAACCAATGTTAGAGTACAGGAAAATTATGTTTACAGTATCCTCAATAGCCAAGCTAAGCTCTAGGCTCTTTTCGTAATAATCAATGGCCTTGTAATATTCCTTTTGGTAGGCATAAACATTACCGATATTAAGATACACACCTCCTTCATTTTTTTGACTATCCAACTCCTCCCAAATAGCCAGGGCTTCGTAGTAACTTTGTAATGCTTCGGGGTACCGTCCCTGAATATCGTACACAATGCCCGCAAAATTTAATGCATCAGCTAGTCGAGAACGCTTACCTGCATTTGTTCGCAGACGGGTGACTAATTTATCTAGTATCTGAATAGCACTATCATAACTACCATTGTCATAGTGGGCAACGCCTATACGGTAATCGAGCTGTATTAAAGTATCGGGAATACCCAGCTTTTGGGCTTGTTGTTTAATCTTTAGCCCTACAATTAACATCTGTTTTGGAGTTTTTCTCAACTCCTTTAATATTTCTTTTTGTTCAGTCCCATCCGCCTGAAGATAAGCATAGGCTAGGCTATCAGTATTAACCGATTGACCCATGGTGGCTACCCCGCTGAAGCAAAAAAATAAGTAGATAAGAACAATTAATAGGTGACTACTCATATCTAATTACAACGAACCTTCTAGTTATAAAGTATAAACTACGCGCTTATCAATTACATAACAGTTAGTTAGTGCAATATAAGCTAATAAAGTATTGTGAGGAAAGTAGTTTTTAGGATAAAAGCATGTACAAGGAAAAAAACTAAACTAACCTCTTAAGATTTATCCGATGAGGACGCCTGGGGCATCCAGCCCCACTTACTGCAATGCTGCTTCATAGAATCCTTGAATTTTTCCCGTTCTTCGGGGGTCATGGTATGCCATTTTTCCTCGAATTGGCGTTTCCAGGCACGTTTTCGAGTTAGATATCCTCCTCTCCAACGGCCGCGCCCCAAGCTACTGAAGAGTATTTTGGATAGTATCAGTAGCCCCAGTGCTTGACCAAACGAAATAGATGGACCATTAAACAATGATGGTACTAACCAATTCCAGAGTAACATTACAACCGTACTAAGTGCCAAAATGGCTAAGGCACTCAGGACAATTACCTTCAAAATCCAGTAGCGTTTCATTTTTCTGAGGGTTAGGAAGTTTGAGCTAATCGCGCAGGTCGTCGTATAAATTCTGCAATCGCTTGCGTAAAAATAGAACCGCGTATCGTTTTCGGGACAATAGCGTATTAACCGGAGCCTTCGTAATTGCGCTGATTTCTTTGAAACTCAAATCCTCAAACTCATGCATCACAAATACTTCTCGCTGATCCTGAGGCATTTCCTCGAGAGCCTCTTCTACGGCGTGCCAAATCACTGAGCGCATCAACTCACTTTCAGGATGGTTGCTCAAGTCAGATAACATATCCTCTAAACGAAGTGCGGCACCCCCTTCATCGGAAATTATCGACTGCTCACTAAAGCTGCGGGGCTTTTTCTTCCGATAACGATCGGTAATTTTATTGCGGGCTACGGTGAACAACCAGGAGGTGACCCGGTCGATAGACTTCACCGTACGATAGGCTTCAGTAAACTGGTAAAATACGTCCTGTAATATATCTTCGGCTTCTTCTCGGTCGGGTATGCGCTGCTGGATAAAGCTTAGCAAACGCGGACGTTCACGTTGTACGGCTAGGCTAATCTCGTTTTCCTTACGTTGCATCAGACCACCGGTTAAACTCAGTGCTTTCATGATGATTGGTAAGACGTACTAACGAGAAAAAAATTGTAAAGGTTAGAAACGAAGAAGGAAGGACGAAAAAAGGAGAACGGAATACGGGGACTTGTTCATTGTCCGTACTCCCTTCTCCTTTTCTCAATTTTTATTGATTGCTTCCAGACTCTGAGTTTTGGTCTTCAGATTCCGCTTCTGCTTCCGTATTCTCGGGAAAGCCCCGGTCGCGCATGAGGGCGTCGATTTGGGCATCGCGACCTCGGAACTGTCGGTAGGCTTCTGAAGCTTCAATGGAGTTTTGGGGGGCAAAAAGGTATTTGACCATCTTATTTGCTAACTCCTTATCGTAAAATCCGTCGGGTGCTTCGGCAAATGCTTCGGTGGCATCAGACGTGAGCACGTCGGCCCACATATATCCGTAGTAAGCCGTTGCGTAGCCTTCCCCTGAGAATACGTGGCTGAAATGCGGGGTGCGGTGGCGCATTACTAACGCTTCGGGCATGTTCATGGCAGCTAATGTCTCTTTCTCAAACTTATCTACATCCAGGTTTTCCGAATCAGCCAGATGAAGCTTCATATCCATCAGAGCTGAAGCCAAGTATTCGGTAGTGGCAAAACCCTGGTTGAAGGTAGCCGCTTTCTTAATCTTGTTGACCAGCTCCTGAGGCATTGGTTCACCCGTTTCGTAATGAACTAGGTAATTTTCAATAACTGGGTCGGTAGAAAGCCAGCGCTCCAGCAACTGCGATTGAAACTCGATATAATCGCGGACGGCACCATTCAGAGAAGGGTAGCGCACGTTTGATGAAAAGAAGTGTATAGTGTGACCAAATTCATGGAAAAGAGTGGTAGCATCATCCCAGGAAATTAGGACTGGCTCGCCGGGTGCTGGCTTCACAAAATTAGAGTTATTAGAGCCTAATACAGTTTCTTTTCCATTGAACGTGGTGTGGCGGCGGTAAGTAGTCGCCCAGGCTCCTGAACGCTTTCCGGTACGGGCAAAAGGATCGAGGTACCATAATCCGATATGCTCGCCAGAAGTTTTGTCAGTTACTTCCCACACTTTCACATCCTCGTGAAAGACCGGTACTTTTCCGTCGGGCACTGGGATGAAATTATAGTTAAATAGTTCACCCGCTACGAAAAACATGGCTTCCCGTAATTTATCCAACTGTAGATACTCTTTTACTTCGTCCGAATCCAGATCGTACTTCTGCTGACGCACTTTTTCGGCGTAGTAGCGATAATCCCAAGGTTTGATGGTAATAGTATCGCCTTCAGCATCAGCTACAGCCTGCATATCTTCTACTTCTTCAGCTACTCGGGCAATGGCCGCTGGCCATACGGCGTTCATCAGTTTCATGGCGTTTTCGGGGGTTTTAGCCATTCGATCCTGCAATCGCCACTCAGCGTAGTTATCGTACCCCAGCAAGCCAACCCGCTCCTTGCGAAGCTTCAAAATTTCTTCGATAATCTTATTGTTGTCGTACTCATCGCCATTATCTCCCCTAGAATAGTAGGTGCGCCATACTTTCTCCCGCAAGTCCCGTTCATCCGAATAGGTTAGAAACGGATCCATGGATGAGCGAGTATTGGTTACAGCGTACTTACCCTCCTTTTCTCGATCCTTTGCAGCTTTGGCGTAGGCGTTGATTAATGGTTCAGATAAGCCACTGAGCTGATCTTCAGAAAGGTAGGTCACATAACCTTCTTCGTCAGCTAACACATTGTTAGAGAACTGAGTGTAGAGTTTGGAAAGCTCTTTATTAATCTCGGCGTAGCGTTGCTTCTTTTCCTCGTTCAGTTCAGCCCCATTCATCTGAAACTGCTTGTAAATCAATTCTACCAGTCGTTGCTGATCGTCTTCCAAAGGAGTTTGCTGAGATTTTTCGTATACGGCTTTGATGCGTTTGAACAGTGCTTCGTTTTGGGAAATTTTTGAGGAATACTCCGATAGCTTGGGAGCCATCTCCTGCTGCACCTCCCGAAACTCAGGTGACGATTTATTGCTGCTGTAGATGCCATAGTAGGTAAATACTCGCCCCAATTCTTCGCCCGCTCTTTCCATGGCTACAATGGTATTCTCAAAAGTTGGCTCTTCGGGGTTATTGGCAATAGCATCAATATCCTCCAGGCTCATCGCCATGCCTTGTTCCAGGGCAGGTTTTACCGCTTCAACGGTCATTTCGTCAAAAGCGGGTACTCCACCGTAGGGACCCGTCCATTCTTGTAAGAGTACGTTGGTGGTGTCAGTCAAATAATTAGAATCCAATGTTATTTCTTTAGAGTGAGAACTGGACAAAAAGATTAGCACGCATAAGCTAAGCGCAAAAATACTAGTGTTGGGTAGTGTCATAGTTTCTTCTTCAATTAGGTTCTATGAAATAACGCGAATAGCCGGATAAAGTGTTTCGTCATTTTTTGAAAAGAGGGATAAAATAGTTGTTAGTTACTCATCAGGCGCATGTCAACTCTTCAGCATCCATTTTCAATTATCAACTATCAACTTTTAATTGCAGCCTGTACATTGTTCATTGCTTACTACTTTCTTAGTTTTAACTGAAAATACACTTTCTAACACAATAACCATGAATGACCAGAAAATTAATATCGCTATCATTGGATTAGGCTTTGGAGCAGAGTTTATTCCGATTTATCAGCGACATCCTAATACTAACATGTACGCCATTTGCCAGCGTACCCAATCTAAGCTGGATGAAATAGGCGATGCCTTCAATATTGAAAAGCGGTATACTTCCTACGATGAACTGCTAAAAGACCCCAACGTTGATGCGGTGCATATCAACACTCCCATTCCTGATCATGCTACACAGTCTATCAAAGCACTGAAAGCGGGCAAGCACGTTGCCTGCACCGTACCGATGGCTACTACGGTGGAGGAGTGTGAAGAAATTGTAAAACTGACGGAGGAAACGGGTCTCACCTACATGATGATGGAGACCGTCATCTACGCTCGGGAGTTTTTGTTTATGAAAGAGCTGTACGAAAAAGGTGAACTAGGCAAAGTGCAGTTTCTAAAAGCCAGCCATCAACAAGACATGGACGGCTGGCCTAACTACTGGCCGGGTTTACCACCCATGTACTACGCTACCCACTGCGTCGGTCCGGTTCTAGGGCTAACGCGCGGGGAAGCCGAATACGTATCTTGTTTTGGCTCTGGTACTATTCGAGAAGAGTTACATCAACATTATAATTCGCCCTACGCGGTTGAAACTACCCATATCAAGTTTAAGGATTCTGATCTGAGTGCTCATATTTACCGATCGCTGTTTGACGTGGCCCGGCAGTACCGCGAGAGCTTTGAGGTTTACGGAGTGAAGAAAGCCGTGGAGTGGCCATTAATTGAAGGAGAACCGCTAGTAGTTCATACCGCTAAGAAGCCCGAACCAGAAATTCCTGAAAAAGTAGAAAGTCCCGATTATGCTCATCTACTTCCTGAATCCATTCAAAAATTTACTACTGGAGGAGTATACGATTCGGATGATAATCAGCACCTTTCGTTTACGCAGGGGGCTGGGCACGGTGGCTCTCATCCTCATTTGGTACACGAGTTTCTAGATGCTTTAGTGGATAAACGTTCGCCCTACCCCAATGCTCAACAATCAGCTAACATGACCTGTGTAGGGATTCTTGCTCATGAGTCAGCTAAGAAGGGCGGGGAGCTTGTTCGCCTACCTGAGTTCACCTGGTCAAAGTAGAAAATCGTATGTAATCTTCGGGAAGTAATTGTAAATTAAGGTAGAAGCTAGCTAGTGGTTAAATTTAGTGAGATCCATGATGAACCTACGTCATAATCTGAAACAACATAAAACGGATAGTTTAGGCATTTCTCCCGAGGGGAAGGATCTTCTCGGATAGAACAACTGAGCGATGGGATATTTACCCTCTCAATCACGCTATTGCTGATCTCGTCAGAAATCCCCAAAACTAGGGAGGAACTGATTGGTTTTACCAATGATATTTTGGCTTTTGCGTTTAGTACACTCGTATTGATTGCCATCTAGTACCAGTATTATCAATTCTTACCTAACGATTCGCGTTAATAACTAGTTAATGATGTTACACTCTTTTTCAATTTATTGTCTGACGTAATATGCAAGAACAAATCACTGTTGGTTTAGCTCAAATCACTCCAGTATGGCTAAACCGGGAAGCTACACTTACAAAAGTAGTGGATTACGTAAGTCAGGCGGCTGACAAAGGTTGTCAATTAGTAGCTTTTGGAGAAGCTCTGGCTCCCGGTTATCCATTTTGGTTAGAACGAACTAATGGAGCGGAATTCAACTCACCTGTTCAGAAGGAGTTACATGCCCTGTACCTTAAGGAGGCCGTAGTGGTAGAAGAACATCTGGGTGATCTGCAAAAATTAGCGCAGCAAAAGCAGATCGCTGTTTACTTGGGGGGTATTGAGCGCGCCCCTGATCGGGGTGGGCATAGTGTTTACTGCTCGTTAGTGTATATTAATGCTCGGGGAGAGATCGGGTCGGTACACCGTAAGCTGATGCCGACTTATGAAGAACGATTGGCGTGGTCGCCGGGTGATGGTCACGGGCTACGGGTGCATCCGATAGGGGCGTTTACCGTGGGCGGGTTAAACTGTTGGGAAAACTGGATGCCACTACCCCGGGCGGCCCTATACGCTCAGGGCGAAGATGTACACGTGGCCGTTTGGCCAGGTTCTCAGCGAAACACCCAAGATATTACCCGCTTTATCGCTCAAGAAGCCCGCTCTTACGTCATCTCCGTTTCGGGGCTCATGCGAAATTTGGATATTCCTGATGGTGTACCGCAAGCGGAGCGAATCCGGGAAAACAGCGAAGATTTTCTGACTGACGGTGGTTCTTGCGTAGCTGCGCCGGACGGAAAGTGGTTATTGGAACCGCAGGTAGGAGAAGAAGGACTGTATACCGCTATGTTAGATTATCAGAAAGTTCGGGAAGAGCGACAGAATTTTGATCCTTCCGGTCATTATTCCCGTCCCGATGTTACTCAACTCACTGTTAACCGCGAACGACAAAGTGTACTGAAGATTAAAGACTCATAACTATACCCCTAATTAGCGTTTTTTAGAATTATTCTAACTTTTTATCGTTGCCAGAACTATTGTATATTGTAGATTGCTGTTAGTCTCTGTAGCTAATAGCAGTTTCTATTAGACCTAAGCAGTACTATATGACAACTTATCAAAAGAATTTTGCCTATCCTTTCATTACACTACTTACTACGATTGTCCTCACTGTAGGAACGAACAGTTGCTCTTCTTCTGATTCTTCAGCTTTAGAAGTAAGCGAGGGAGCGCATATTGTGTTAATCGGAAACAACTTGGCCTCGCGGATGATGCACTTCGGCCACTTTGAGACGGAGATGCACCTTCGCTATCCCGACCATCAACTGTTTATTCGTAATATGGCTGACCCAGGTAACACCCCGGGGTTTCGCCCACACGCTAGTCGCCAAGACCCCTGGGCTTTTCCGGGGGCGGAGGAGTTTCAGGATGAGTTAGCGAATGAGTCCGACAGTCGGGGGCAGTTTCCCACACCCGACGAGTGGCTCACTAGCCTAGAAGCGGATATTATACTCGCTTTTTTTGGGTACAATGAGTCGTTTGAGGGCGAGGCGGGGCTGGAAAATTTTCGGGCCGAACTAAATGCCTTTATCGCTCATACCCTAGCTCAGAATTACAACGGGGACTCATCTCGGGTGGTTCAGCTTGGACTCGTCTCACCCATCGCGTTTGAAGATCTGTCTCAGCAGTACGATTTGCCGGACGGTAAACAGGAGAACAAAAATCTGGCCCTGTACACTAAAGCTATGCAGGAGGTCGCTGCCGAGAATGGTGTCCACTTTGTAGATGTATTTCACCCTACCCAAGCGTGGTTTAGTGGGAGTGAGTCTGCCTTGACGATAGATGGTTTTCAACTTAACGATGAGGGGTATCAGCAATTAGCCCCCTTACTAGCCGACCAAGCCTTTGGCGAACAAGAGGCAGAAGTAGAAGAGCACCGAGATCTAGTACATAACATGGTAATGGAAAAGAACTGGATGTGGCACAACGACTACAAAATTCCCAACGGGGTACACGTGTATGGTCGGCGCTATGAGCCATTCGGTCCGGATAATTATCCAGCCGAGATTAAGAAACTTCGGGAGATGACTGCTATTCGGGATGAGGCTATCTGGCAAGCTACCCGGGGTTCAACAATGGACTTAGCTACCGCTGATGCCCAAACCAGTCTGCTACCCCCGGTAGAGTCTAACTATAGGTCGGAAGAAGCCAGTGGCAGCGCTGAGTACCTCTACGGGCAAGATGCCTTGGATAAATTCACGATGGCTCCCGGTTATAAAATCGAGCTATTTGCCTCGGAGCAAGAGTTTGAGGATCTGGCTAACCCGGTCCAACTATCCTTTGATAATCAGGGGCGGTTATGGGTAGCAACCATGCCTAGCTACCCGCACTACAAACCCGGTGATGGTAAACCCAACGATAAGATTATCATTCTGGAAGATACCGACAACGACGGTAAGGCTGACAAGCAAACTACCTTTGTCGATGGTCTGCATTTGCCGGTAGGCTTCGAGATTGCTCCCGAAGGGGTGTACGTATCCCAACCCCAGGACTTGCTGCTATTCAAAGATACCGATGGTGATGATCAAGCGGATAAACGTGAAATTCTGCTCAGTGGTTTCGACGATCACGATACCCACCATATGCACAGTGCCTACACCGGCGATCCTTCGGGTGCTATCTACATGGGTGAAGGAGTCTTTTTGCATACGAACGTAGAAACCCCCTACGGTCCGGTACGAGCGACTAACGGCGGATTTTATCGCTACAGCCCCCAGCGGCGCCGATTAGAACGGGTGGCTCAACTTCCCATTCCTAATCCTTGGGGGATTGCCTTTGACGAATGGGGACAAGATTTCTACGCGGATACATCGGGGCCAGATGTACAATGGATGATGCCAGGGGAAGTGAACCCCCGCTACGGAGTGTCCACCGCCGAGTCGCGTAACCTGATTGAAGATGCCCATCGCGTACGCCCCACCTCGGGGTTAGAATTTGTTTCCAGTCGTCATTTTCCCGATGAGGTACAGGGTGACTTACTGATTAATAATACCATTGGGTTTTTGGGTACTAAACAACATACGATGGTAGACGACGGAACTGGGTACAAGAGCCGTCATCGTCATGACTTGGTGCAAAGCTCTGATCCTAATTTTCGTCCGGTCGATATGGAATTTGCCGCTGATGGCTCTCTTTACATTGTAGATTGGCACAATATGCTGGTTGGTCATATGCAGCACAATGCCCGCGACCCCTACCGCGATCATGTGCACGGGCGTATCTATCGCGTTACCTATCCCAGTCGTCCGCTGGTACAACCTACCGAGATTACGGAAGCTAGTATTAATCAATTGTTAGAAAATTTAAAGCTTCCGGAGTATCGCACCCGCTATCGCACTCGTCGTGAGTTGCGGGGGCGTAACTCGCCTGAACTGCCTTCCCGATTGGCCGCTTGGGTAGAAGGCCTGGACGAGAGTGCCTCCCGCTACGAACATCATTTACTGGAAGCACTGTGGGTAAGCTGGGGGCTTAACCGAATAGATCAGGACTTACTACGTCGTTTACTCAAAGCAGAAGACCCTCGGGTGCGGGCAGCGGCTACCCGAGTACTGCGCTATGTGGGACACCAAATGGAAGAGCAAGCGGATTTACTAATGCAGATGGCTCAGGACGAACACGGGAGAGTTCGGTTAGAAGCTATTGTGGCGGCTTCCTGGCTAGATAAGGAGCAGGGCTTGTCGATCGTAGAAGTGGCAGGCGAAAAGCCAGTAGACGATTGGATGCAATCGGCCTACGAAACGGCACTAGCCCATTTAAACGAACGCTCGGTACAGGAGGAAAAGGACGAATCGATTTCTACCCGACTAGCGGGTACCGAACGAGAGTTATTTATTAAAGGGAAAGAGATTTACAACCAAGAAGGCTACTGTAGTACTTGTCACCAACCCGATGGTGGTGGATTGAGTGCGTCACAGTTTCCTCCCTTGGCTGGAACGCAGTGGGTGCTAGGTAGCGAAGAGCGCCTAATTAAATTGACACTTAAGGGGCTAATGGGACCTATTGAAGTACTGGGCAAAGAGTATCCGGGGCAAGTGCCGATGACTCAATTTGGTGGGCTACTGAATGACGAAGGACTAGCTGCGGTGCTGACCTACGTACGAAACTCCTTTGGTAATGAGGCATCAGCTATTTCACCGGAGAAAGTCAAAGAAGTACGGGCCGCTATTGAAGGTAAAACCGGCTTCTATTCTCCCAAAGAGTTATTAGAAGAACATCCTCTTGAGAACTAAAATCAACTACATAAATCCCCCTTTACAAAAGGGAGACACTTTAAGAGCGTTTGGATAGAAATGTGAAAGACTACTGCCATTCATAACTCTCACCTTTGGCGAAGGATGGGATTGATTCTCATAAATTTCAATAATAAAATATCAACTCACAACAATTAAAAACATGCCTTACCTATCATTCATTAAAAACTCAGTTCTACTCTATTTCATAGCCTCTATCTTTCTTTACAGTTGTGGATCATCTTCCAGCAGTAGCGAAAACGAAGAAGCTACTGGCCAGACCGAGGTAGCTGACGAAGTAGAGGAAAAGCAGCCAACCGTAGTCTTCGTTACCGGAGATCATGAGTACAGCAGTGAAGGCACCATGCCTAAACTGGCGGCTGAATTGGAGAAAAATTACGGGCTGAAGACGGTGGTGCTCAAGTCAGCACCAGATTATAATGCCGAAGAGAACATTCCCGGGTTAGAAGCTTTGCAGGATGCCGATATGGCGGTCTTCTTCTTGCGTTGGCGACGGCTACCGGCCGACCAAGTGAAATATATTGAAGATTATTTGAAAACAGGTAAGCCTGTAATTGGCTTCCGCACCTCTACTCATGCCTTTAATTATCCCGAGGGGCACGAACTGGAAAACTGGAATGCTTTCGGCGAATTTGCCCTAAACGCCCCTCCTGGCTGGGGCGGTGACCACAATCATACGCACTACGGTCATGAATCTACTACGGAAGTAAATGTGATTGATGAAGTTTCTGATCACCCGATTTTAACCGGAGTGGACGAGAAATTTGATGCTGCCTCCTGGCTCTACACCACCTTACCGGATTACCCTACCGAAAACTCGGAATGGCTATTAATGGGTAGCGCAATTAATCCGAATAAGGAGGCTATTGACCACCCCGTAGCCTGGACAGGTACGAACTCATTCGGCAGTAAAATATTTACAACTACGCTAGGGCACCCTTACGATTTTGATCGGGAGCCTTTTCAACGTTTGGTCATCAACGCTGTTCATTGGGTACTGGATATCCCAGTTCCCCAAGCGTGGGCAGGTCCAATGGTAATGAATGTGGCGTATCACGGGATAGAGAATTGATCAGATTAATTGATTAATGGTTTCGGTGATTTCTTTATCGGTAGAAGCGCCTCCGTACCCGCTAAATATTTCTTTGATTATGCGGTTTTCATCTAAAACGAAAAATATGGGCGTAGCCCGAATATTGTAGTCACTATTAACTTTCTTCTCAGACATCAGAAATTGGTAGTTTAAACCCGTTCGTTTTCGGTAGGTAGATAGCACGTTGGTATTGCCAGTATAACTTTCTATGGCAACCAAGCTAAAGTCTTCACTATTGTATACTGAAGATAATTTGTTCAGAAAAGGAATGGACGCACGGCAGGGACCACAATTGACACTGGTAAACTGAACTAATACTACTTTACTTTTAAGTTCGTTCAAGCCTACTTTCTCTCCGTATTCATTCGTTAGTATCCACTCAGGTGCTCGTTTTCCTAATAGCTTGTGGGGGCTAGCTACCTTTCTTTTGTCTCCGTATTGTCTGATTTCGTAATCAGCTGGGAAGTAGGATGCTGCCACAAAATCTGTAATATTCATTGTGTTAAATCTAGCATTAGTAACAGTTTCTGCTGAGATATTATGTTCCATTTCTCGCCTATACTTATAAGGTAGATTGGTTACCCGATCAATCCAAAGTTCATACTGCGAAGTTGGGTCTTGGTAACCATACGGCGGTTCCGGAATATAATGCGCCTTACCAAAGAACTCTACTTGTCTATCCTCGTGAATGATCATCTCTACGTGGACTGTATCTCCCAAATCATCGAAATTTAAAGAGATACTATCCTGAGTTGTTAACGCGTATTCAAGAATATCTCGAGTATACTGATAAAATGGTGTACTCACGGGTCGGAAAGGGAGTTTCCTAACATTAAAACTATCTATCACTATTCCTTTTTTTTCTTCATAAACTATGGCCCGCATTTTGCCATCGTAAGCAAATGCTAACTGGGTAGTATCATTGCCATTCCAGACAACCCAGCTAGCACCGAGGGTGGTATCGGTAGGGTTATTAAATGCTTTGTAATATCTACGGCTAACTACGGATGGTACGGTATCACCTGGTGCCCAAGACTCTCCGTAAGAATCATAAGTAGCCGACTCTATTTCTTCCAAATTAGACAGAACTTCTTTTAGGTACTGATGAGGTGTGCTGCCTTCTTTTTCCGAACAAGAGGCAAAGAGCAATACATAGCTTAGTAAAAGGATGATTGTTCGGTAGTCCATAGTTTTCTATTTTCTTGAATTAAAGTACTAAGTAAAGGACAAAACAGAGCAATTAGTGATAAGTACTAACTTTGTGATTGCGAAAAAACAAAGTTTCCCCATTCTAATTGCTCTAAAATGAAAGATAGTAAAGAAATGCTGAATCGGACCGCCGAGCGGCAAGAAATTCAAGC
>JBCCTI010000113.1:0-16086 GCA_039198955.1 Bacteroidota bacterium
ACTTATTAACCGAGCGTTTGCTACGATCAGTCGGGGTACTGAGTTTGTTAAGATAAGGCATTATCCGCAGGCTGCCTGACTATCTTTCGTATTCAATGGCAAAAGCGAGCTTTTGTTATTGAAAATGAAACAGCGGGGCTGCCCCAGCAACCGAAGGGCGGTAGCCGCTATGGAATAGCAGCCATCCAGCTTGATAAACATCAGAGTGGTATGACTCGTAAAATCTTTGAAATATTATATCATAAAAACTTGGTTTGATCTTATAATTCCCGGTGTGTTCACAACGGGGTTGCCCCAACAAATTAGACTTAGCTCAAGATCAATGTTTCGGGCTAAACATTCCTGCTTGAACTGTTTTAAACCACCAGTTGAATTATCCAAAGTGACATGAAAAAGATGGGTGTTTTGGTCTCGCACAGCAAAGTCTAACGAGTTTTTGCTAATGTCAATTGGACGCCGAGCGTGCCAATGAAAAAAGAAAAATTCATACCTTAGTGTTTAGTTGTTAATGAACAGTCGCGCGCCGACCGTCAAGACACGTTCAAAACGCCACATGGAGCCCTGCTTATTAGCGGTCAAGCGGTGAATATGTGGATAACTCTACCGAGTTACCCACATATTCACTGCCTAATAACAACTATTGCTCTCTTAGATTTTTACTATGCTACAAACCTAAAGGCGGCGGCCGCTAGGCTGGCGTTTTTAGCTGTATAAACACGCATAACTCTCTCGAGTTACCGCGTGGCATCGGCGGGGTCGCTCCGGCCATCCGACACAGAGGCACACATATACACAGGGGCTGTCCCAGGAAGTATGCTTGCTACTCCGGAGCAGCCCCTTTTAATCACCAATCGGGTTCTAGTATTCGGAATATCACTAGAGTAAGCCACTTGGTCAATAAACAAGTGAAGAAACTACCGCGCGCTGCCGCTACATATGGCAGCTTTATCCGTCGTATCAGGGAAGGGTGGAATGGCCGATTACCGGGAGCTGGGCACTATCACCAAAGGGCGCGGAAAAAATAAAATGAGTGTCATTAATGCAGTCCGGGCTAATTTGGTACATTGTATCTTTGCTCTCATCAGAGAGGATAGGTTATACGAACCTATACACCATAATAATTTGTGTTAATTACTTGGTTAAACCATAAAGATAACGGTCCACAGTTCCCAACCTGATGAACATTAATTTTCTAATCGCCAACTTCTAGCTCTGCTCTAGTTTACAAAATTATTCCATTTTTCTTACCAAAAACCGATGCTTACCTGGTTCAGCGTTAAATGGAATTCCATTTTGTAACTGTATGCTAGTATAAACCTCTTTTGTAGCTTGGTTAACGATGACCACTTCGTACCGCTGATCTTTTTCGGCGGTAAACCATTCGGGGAATTGGTTAATGCGGGGCCAGTCGGTGGGTAAGTGCATTACAGTCTGGTGGCGAGGCGAGCAAAATACTAGTTTTCCTTTCCAGTCCTGATCCACGGTAAGGCTGACTAGCAAATTGTTACCCTCCCTTACTGCGCCCAGTTTGATGTCGCTTCGCCAGGGAGCGGCGGTTACCCCCTGCGATTTCCAAAGGCAGTACATAATGGTAGTGCGAGCAAAATTTCCGTCGCCATGCCAGCCTTCAATAATGCCACTTTTCTGCTGCATAGCCCACATCACCTTAGTCTCACTATCCAACCACTGAGCTACGGAAACAACTGGTTCACGGTTATACAAATTGAGGGCTCCTTCAATCGCATCGGCGTAACCGTCAGATGAACCGTGTTCCCAGTCAAAATTGCGATAATGTCCGTTCAGGGAATTGAGCGCTTTGAGTATAGCTTGTCGATGAGCCTCGGTAGAATCAATTTGGTAAACCGTGTAAAATCCGTTGAGAGTGTAGCCGAAATTATCAGCAATGCCTTTATCCAGAACCTCGCCCGTTTGCGGGTTCACTACGTTGTAGAACAAACCATGCTCGTTTCGACCCACTTTTAGAATGCGATCTAGCATAGTATGCAATGGTCTCTGATAAGCCTCCTTCTTTTCCGGAAAAGCAAAATGTACGGTAGCGTAGAGTTCGCACAGACCCGATACAATCTCACAGCCGTGGTCGCGTAGCCGGAGTGACTCAAAATTTTGGGTAGGATGATGCTTATCGAGTAAGTAATAATCTCCCAACCGAATAGCCCAATTTAAGTACTTTTGGTCACCCGTCATCCAGTAGATGCGAGCCAACGTCTGAAGCATTTCCCCGTTTACCTCCACATTGGTAGAAACTACATTTCCGTGGGGGGTCTCAATGGGAGCATGTTTCCACATATCATCTAATATACTTATCATCCGCTCCGACCACGGACTAGCACCGAGCCACTCAGTCAGCGGTAGTAAGCCATCTTTGATGTACTCTGAAGCCCCGAACATAATTTTAGCAGTATCAAACTGTTCTTCGGCAAAATCATTTTTTACGAAGGAGTAGGTGTCAGGTAGCGCATCCCAGCGGGAAGTTAGTTTGGTTTCGGTACGTAACATATCCATCATCTTTCCCTCGAGCAGAGACTGATCCGTGAGAGCAGCAGTCAGCACCATGAACGGGTAATTATCTGCCGCCGCATCTTTGGCATTCCATATGTCGTTACTCTCTTGCAGATTTCGGGGAATCAGTCCGGTTTCCGGGTCAGCCTGTTGAAGCCAGCCCGCTACAAACCGTTGACATCTTTCCAGACCTTCATTAAATAATACTCCATTGGTAGCAGCCTGGCTAAAAGCAGTATCATGAATTAGCTCATATGATTGAGCAACTCCGCGAGAGGGAAAGAAAATAGCCCCCGAAATAATAAAAGCGTAGCAGAAGAAACTATTCATAGGTTATCGTGGAAAGTAGTTTATACATATTATGAAGCAATTATCAGGGCATCAGTTTCGGTAGTTATCTCCTTTTTCCCATTCATCATCTTCCCCACAACTTTCAACTTTCTCATTTCATCTTTTTCTTCTTACCCCGTTTGGTGTAGCGGTACCAGTCGCCCACTCGTTCGCCTGCTTTAAGGTGCCCGGTATACTCTAGTTGCCCTTCAGAATTGTAGAATTTCCATTCACCGTTTTCTTGTCCGTTAGCGAAAGACCCAATTTGCCAGACTACGCCGTTTTCGTGGTAGAATATCCATTCGCCATTAGGTAAGCCCTGTTGATAATTCCCAACTCGTTTTAGTTGGCCATCTTCGTAGAAAAACTGCCATTCGCCTTCGTACAAGCCATCTCGGTAAATGCCCCGCTTTTCAACTGAGCCGTTAGAGTAATAATAGTAAGCTGAGTCTTGAAGTAAATTCTGCTGCCAGTTTTCTTGGCCAATCAATGCGCCACTAAAATCATAGTACTCTACCTTACCGTGGAGCACATCATGTCGGTACTCTTCAATAGAATTCAGACTTCCATCCGGATAATAGAACTTCCAGGAACCTTCTTTGCCCAGTTCGCTTTCCATTCCTTCCGCTTTAAGGGTGCCATCCTCGTAAAATTTCTGCGAAAGAGATTGACCGGAAGCCTGATAGGTTAGGAAAAGAAAAAATAAGAAGTTGAGTGTATTCAAGTATTGAGGTGTTAGAGTATTTTGATTTATCTGAAGTTACTCATATTCACGAAGATACTCTAACACATTAACACTGTAATGCCATAACGCATAAAACTGATAGAGAATTAGTATACTTGTACTCTCGAACAATAACCTAACTACCAAACTATGGGATTTTCTACTTTAGACATCATTGTCTTTTTAGTCTACTGTCTGTTCATTGTGGGTCTAGGACTGTGGGTATCACGAGACAAGAAGGGACACGAAAAAAATTCACAGGACTATTTTTTAGCGAGTCGCTCGCTGCCCTGGTGGGCGATTGGGGCCTCATTGATTGCTTCAAATATTTCGGCGGAGCAATTTATCGGTATGTCTGGTTCGGGTTATGCGTTGGGGCTGGCAATTTCTACTTACGAATGGATGGCGGCAGCTACGCTGCTGGTAGTTGGTAAATTTTTTCTACCCGTCTACATCAAAAAGCAAATCTACACCATGCCCCAGTTTCTGGCCGATCGCTATAACGATACGGTACGAACGGTAATGGCCGTATTTTGGTTGCTGGTCTACGTATTCGTGAACCTTACCTCAGTCATCTATCTAGGCGCACTCAGCATCGAGACTGTAATGGGCATTCCGTTTACCTACGCCGTCATTGGACTAGCTACTTTTGCTATGATCTACTCCATTTACGGAGGACTGACGGCGGTGGCCTGGACCGACGTAGTGCAAGTTGTTTTCTTGGTGCTGGGTGGGTTGGTAACAACGTATCTGGCGCTAGAAATTGTGGGTGATGGCGATGTGTTGGGTGGGCTAGCTCGCTTGCGTGATGAGGCTCCCAAACATTTCAACATGATTATTAACGAAGGGGAGATGATGATTCCCGATGGGCAGGGTGGCACCCGCGATGCCTATATGGACTTGCCCGGATTAAGTGTTCTCATTGGCGGTATGTGGATTGTAAACCTGAGCTACTGGGGTTTTAACCAGTATATTACGCAGCGAGCGTTAGCGGCTAAAGATTTAGATAACGCTCAGCGCGGAGTAGTTTTCGCTGGATTCTTAAAACTCTTGATTCCCCTTATTGTAGTAATTCCGGGAATTGCTGCTTTTGTGATCGTGCAGAATGAAGAACTGGCCGGAACCTTCACCCAGACCATGACTGACCCGGATACTGGGTTTATCAAACCCGACCGGGCGTACCCGACGCTGCTGGGATTGCTACCCAGTGGACTACAAGGAGTAGCTTTTGCGGCGCTCACGGCGGCTATTGTTTCATCGCTGGCTTCCATGGCCAATAGTACATCAACCATTTTTACGATGGATATCTATCGGCACTACTTCAATAAAAATGCTTCGGAGGCCAGTTTGGTACGTACGGGAAGGATTGTGGTACTAGTCTCGTTCGTCATTGCTTGTTTTGTTGCCCCGGCTTTGGGAGTATTGGATCAAGCTTTTCAATTTATTCAAGAATACACTGGGTTCGTTTCACCAGGCGTGTTTGCCATTTTCGTGTTTGGAGTATTCTGGAAAAAAACCACTCCCAACGCCGCACTCACCGCTGCGATCCTTACCATTCCGCTTTCTACACTATTTAAATTCGTAACGCCTGATATACCGTTCATCAACCGCATGGGTATTGTATTCCTAATTTTAGCGGTGATTATTATCGTCATGAGCATGCTGGAAGGTAAAGGAAAGGATCAGCCTAATTCGGTAGATATTCAGTCCGGCTTATTTCAGACTAGTGCCAAGTTCAATGTTGGGGCATTACTAATCATTGGAGTATTGACTGCTTTGTACACAATTTATTGGTAAAATAGAAATTTTGACGCTAGACATCAGAAGTTTTTAGCATTATGATGGCGACTTAGCATAGGTGGGGTAAACTTCTGAAGTCCAAAATACGGCTAAAATGAACCAAAATACTATACAAGCTGAGTTTAAGGCACGTTACGGCAAACCCACCTTATCAGTACGTTCGCCGGGACGGGTTAACCTAATTGGTGAGCATACAGATTATAATTTGGGGTTTGTACTTCCGGCCGCGGTAGATAAAGAAATCATTTTTGCCCTATCTCCTAGTCCTGACGAACAATCGCACTTACACGCGCTCGATCTAAATGAAACCCTTGATTTTGATACCCAGGATTTTCAAAAATCAGCAAAAACGTGGGCGAATTACAGCTTAGGAGTGATTGATCAATTACAGCAGCTCGGTCATCAGATTCCTGCCTTTAGTTGTGTATTCGGGGGGAATATTCCGCAAGGAGCAGGTATGTCATCTTCGGCTGCTTTAGAATGTGGTTTAGCCATTGGGCTTAACGAACTATTCAGTCTAGGAATTGACAAGGTTGATCTGGTCAAGCTTTCGCAAAAAGCAGAGAACGAGTTCGTAGGGATGAATTGCGGAATTATGGATCAGTTTGCTAGCGTATTTGGTAAGGAGCATCATGCTTTGCAACTAGACTGTCGATCGCTGGAATACGAATACTATCCGGCGGATATTAGCGGATATAAACTGGTGCTGTTCAATAGTAATGTAAAGCATTCGTTGGTAGATTCAGAGTACAACGTCCGTCGCAGCCAGTGTGAGGAAGGAGTTGCGCTACTACAGAAATTAGGTGAAAATATTGAAAGCTTACGCGATGTTACATTACCCATGTTAGAAAAATATCAGGATCGTTTTGATAAAGTAGTTTATCGCCGTTGCACCTATATTGTAAAGGAAAACCAACGGGTGTTAGATGCTTGCCAGGCATTAGCTAATCAGGACTTAGCTACCTTTGGTCAGAAGCTATACGAGTCGCAGCACGGCATGCAGCACGAGTACGAAATTACCGTTCCTGAGACAGAATTCTTAGTTGATCAAACCCGCGATGAACCCGCTGTGTTAGGTGGACGGCAGATGGGCGGTGGCTTTGGGGGCTGTACCATTAATCTGATTGAAGAGGATGAAATTAACCGTATTGCTAACCAGCTCGCCCAAACGTATAAAGAAAAATTTGATCTAGATTTAGAAGTCTACATCGCTGATATTGTCAACGGAACTGAGATAATGATTGATGCATAATGATTAATGACTAATATGTGGTGATACTACATCAGTAGTATCTACGGCACTATTTATTCATCCGCGCCACGGAGGCATCAATCATCACCCATTAATCATTAAAGTATGAAATTTAATTTATCCGATCATCCGCACCGTCGCTATAATCCACTTACTGGGGAATACGTGCTTGTTTCGCCTCACCGAACTAAACGGCCTTGGCAGGGGCAGGTAGAGAAATCGGAAGAGGAAAAACGCCCGGAGTACGATCCTGATTGCTATTTGTGTCCTGGCAATGAACGCGCTGGTGGTGAAATCAACCCCAATTATCAAAATACCTTTGTTTTTACGAATGATTTTGCGGCACTTAATCAGGAAAGCCCAAGCGGGACTTACGAAGTAGGTGGTTTATTGCGTGCCCATAGCGAAACTGGAATTTGTCGGGTAGTTTGCTTCTCACCCCGCCACGACCTTACGATACCCGAACTGTCGGTGAGCGACCTTGAGAAGGTAATTGAACTCTGGCAAGATGAGTACCGCATTCTCGGCGCTAATCCGGGAATTAACTACGTGCAGATCTTTGAAAATAAGGGTAAAATGATGGGATGCAGCAATCCGCATCCGCACGGGCAAATTTGGGCTCAGAGCACGGTACCCAATAAACCGGCTACCGAAGGAAGGTTTCAGGGCGACTACTATCAGCGCAACCGTCGCAGCCTGCTGGCTGATTATCTGGAGATCGAGTTGAAGGAGCGGGCGCGGATTGTAGTAGAGAATGACCACTTCGTGGCACTGGTGCCGTTTTGGGCGGTTTGGCCGTACGAGATGATGATAATTAGTAAACGGCACATTCAGCATATTTTGCAGTTTACCGACGAAGAAAAAACCGCCTACGCCGAAATTTTGCAACAATTGACTACTCGCTACGATAATTTGTTCGAGACCTCTTTCCCGTACTCAGCGGGTATTCACCAAGCCCCTACTGATGGGTTAGATCATATGGAATGGCACTTTCACCACCATTTTTACCCTCCGTTACTTCGCTCAGCCACTGTGAAAAAATTTATGGTGGGCTACGAAATGATGGGTGACCCCCAGCGCGATATCACTGCCGAAATGGCTGCCAAAAAGTTAAGAAGCCTGCCAGATGTGCACTATAGAAGTAAAGCGACGGAGGTGTAAAAGAAAAATAGAAAAAGAAAGTGTCTCAGTACGCTGGAATTGGCTTTGGAGTGGCTAAAGATTACGGGGTGGCTAAAGTTCTTTATGTGAAAAGAGGATACATACCCGATGGGAACGGAATAGTGGTGGATTCTAAACCATTGAAGCGAGGAGAGGAAATCGTGATTGATGATAGTGTAGCGATCTATTTAGTTAAAAACTTACAGTAGAAATCCAGCGTAAGAAAGATAAATTTATTCTGGGTTAGGATTAGGATCATATACGTTTGAAAATACACCATTACTTTTCACTAGGGGAGAACCTCTTGACCTGTGCCAAGGTATCAAAATATGTATAAGCAATAGTGGTGGCATACTTAATTGTAAAGAAGCACTCCTCACTCCCTTTTCTACCAGATTCTCGTATTTTTGCGCTCTAGCAGAAAGAACCAATCTCTTGAATAAGACAATTCGGGTATTTGCTCCGGCCACGGTGGCCAACGTTGCTTGTGGCTTCGACATTATGGGATTTGCCATTAACAATCCCGGTGACGAGGTGGTGATGCAGCTATGTGAGCAACCTGGCGTAGTGATCAAACAAATTATTGGGGACGAGGGTAAGCTACCGCTTGATCCGGATAAGAATACCGTCAGCATTGTGGTGAAACAATTGCTGGAGCGGGTACAATCGAGCTACGGGGTGGAAATTACGCTCTACAAAAATATGCCCCTTGGTAGCGGATTGGGTTCTAGCGCAGCCAGTGCTGTAGCCGGACTGCAGGCTGCTAATGAGCTACTACTGCGCCACGATCCGGAAAAAGCCATTCGCCGACGGGAAGATTTACTTCCGTTTGCGATGGAGGGTGAACGTTTGGCTTGCGGTTCTGCTCATGCTGATAACGTAGCTCCGGCTCTACTGGGCGGATTCGTATTGGTGCGGAGCTACGACCCGCTAGATGTTATCCGAGTACCAACCCCGAAAGGCTTGTTTGCTACCGTCATTCATCCGCACGTAGAGGTACAAACCCGTGACGCACGTAGTATTTTGCGTAAGCGTATCTCCTTAGAAGATGCCACCATTCAGTGGGGTAATACTGCTGGTTTGATTGCCGGACTATGGCAGGGTGACTTTGAGTTAATTGGTCGATCTATGCAAGATGTAATCATTGAACCCATCCGCTCACTACTCATTCCTGGTTTCGATAGTGTGAAGGCCAGTGCTATGAAGGCCGGGGCATTGGGTTGCGGTATCTCCGGCTCCGGTCCATCTATCTTTACGTTAAGTAAAAGCCAGGAGGTAGCCGAAGAGGTAGGGCGAAAAATGCAAAATACCTTTGGTGCTCTCAATATCGACAGCGACCTTTACGTGTCTGGTATCAACCAACAAGGACCGAGAATTATAGACGGAGACCGGAGACCGGAAACCGGAAGCCGGATTTAATTTTCAGAAAAGTAAAAGTGAAGTATCACAGCTTGAGATAAAAACTAACTAATTACGTAATACCGCCATAAAATATTCCGGACTCCAGTCTCCGGTCTCCCGATTCCGTAAATCATGCAACTATACAGTACTAACGATACATCCCGGTCACAGACAGTTTCTTTTCGGGAGGCAGTTTTTCAGAGCCTACCAGCTGACAATGGGTTGTATATGCCGACGGGCTTGCCTTTGTTAGATGATTCCTTCTTCGATGAGATAGAAAAGTTTACTTTTCCTGAAATTGCCTTTCAGGTAGCCACCACCTTACTTGACGATGAAATTCCCGCCCTGAAACTTCGCGATCTTATTGAAGATGCAATTGACTTCCCGGCTCCGGTAGTAGCCCTCAATGAAGAAATTCACGTACTGGAACTGTTTCACGGACCTACGCTGGCATTTAAAGATTTTGGGGCCCGATTTATGGCGAGAACCATGTCCTGGTTTTTGCAACAATCGCCCGGCGAACAAGAGCGAACCATTTTGGTAGCTACCTCGGGCGATACGGGCAGTGCCGTAGCTCAAGGATTTCTGAATGTACCAGGCATTAATGTAGTGCTGCTGTATCCTAGCGGAAAAGTGAGTGAGATTCAGGAAAAGCAGTTGACGACCGTTGGTAATAACGTAGCGGCGTTAGAAATATTTGGCACCTTCGATGACTGTCAGCGGATGGTAAAGGAGGCTTTTTTAGACCAAGATTTACGGAAACAGGTAGCTCTCTCATCGGCCAATTCCATTAATATCAGTCGGCTGATTCCGCAATCGTTTTACTACTTTAATGCTTATGCCCAGCTTAAGCGGGGTTTAGCGTATAATCCTGATTGGCGACTAGTATTTTGCGTACCCAGTGGCAATTTTGGTAACCTCTGTGGCGGACTTATTGCTAAGCAAATGGGCTTACCGATTGATCATATTATTGCGGCTACTAATGTAAATGACGTAGTCCCCGAATACCTAGAAACTGGAAAATTTACTCCGCGTCCGTCGGTGCAAACTATTTCCAATGCAATGGATGTGGGCAACCCCAGCAACTTCGCTCGCTTGCAGGCTTTTTATGACTACATTGGGTCAGACGAAGAGTTACTAGATTCCATTCAGGAAGATATTTCGGGTAACCGCTTCTCTGACAATACCACCAAACAAGCTATCCGGGAAGTGTACGAAAATTATCACGGCTACACCATGTGCCCTCACACGGCAGTGGGTTATCTAGGGCTGAAAGATTATCTAAATCATCAACCGGGAAGAATAAATGGGGTGGTACTGGCAACGGCTCATCCAGCTAAGTTTAAGAGTACGGTGGAAGAAGCCATCGGCGAATCTATTCCTCTACCGGAAACGCTACAAGCTGTACTCAATCAGCCGAAGCAAGCCACATTTATCTCTCCTGATTACGAAGCATTAAAAACGTATTTGATGGATAAAGTGAGATAGTCAGAAGCCAACATTCCATCTAAAACAGAGATAATCGACTCTCAATAGCTTAACTTCTTGTGATTTTAAGCAGCAATATATTCATCACAATTCTTTCAATTCCGGTTTTTTTAGTCTTTTTTTATACTTCAAAAAAGTATTGAAGAAGATAGAAAAAAATTCAAATAAAAATAAACCTACTTATATTGATCTATTTGCCGGATGCGGAGGCCTTTCATTAGGCTTGCATCAATCTGGTTGGAGAGGGTTATTCGCTATTGAAAAAAGCCCGCAAGCATTCGAGACTTTAGAGTACAATTTGATAAGGAAACTAAACCACTTCGAGTGGCCAGATTGGCTCCCTTGTCAGCCTCATGATATCAACGAAATAAATAAAATCTATAGAGACTATCTTAAGAAAATTAACGGTCATGTTGACTTAGTTGCAGGAGGGCCGCCTTGTCAAGGATTTTCATATGCGGGTAAGAGAATAGAAGGTGATGAGAGAAATAAGCTGATAAAATCATATCTTACCTTCGTAAAGGTAGTTAAGCCTCGTTTTATCTTTTTTGAGAATGTGAAAGGATTTACTACAAAATTTGTAAAGAATAAATCTAAAGGAAAGGCCTACTCTGAGTTTGTTCTTAAATCTTTAAGGAAGGAATATCTCGTAAAGGGAGAAATGATTGACTTTTCTGAATTCGGAATACCCCAAAAAAGAACGAGGTTTATTTTGGTGGGAATACGAAAAGATTTCGCCAAGCAAAGAAAAATTCAGGCTAAAAGCTTTTTCGAGAAAATATCTCAAAACAAAGAAGATTTTCTAGTCTCAAAAAGGTTAAGCTTAAAGACTAATTTAAAGCAAGCAATCTCCGATTTGCTATATGAAAACGGGACGGTAGATTGCCCTGATCGAAGAGGCTTTAAAGCAGGAATATACTCTCGTGCCAATACTTGGTACCAACAATATATGAGGAAAAATGTGGCTAGTGCAAATCCTGACAGTCACAGTTTCGTTAACCATAGGAAAGAAACTGAAAATAAGTTTAAATTTATACTCCAGTACGGCAATAGGAACAAGCATTTGACTCAAGAGTTAATGAGTAGATTGAAGATCAATAAACATAGAGTTGTTCCGCTAGATGAGGCGCAACCAAGTATTACGCTTACTACTTTACCAGATGATCATATTCATTATCAAGAGCCACGAGTATTGACTGTTAGAGAGTACGCAAGAATTCAATCTTTTCCAGACTGGTTTGAGTTAAAATCTAAATATACTACGGGAGGTGATAGAAGAACTACTGAGGTTCCTCGGTATTCGCAAGTGGGTAACGCTATCCCTCCGCTTTTTGGGGAGCAAAGTGGTTTAGTTTTAAAGCAATTGTTGAATGGTAGATCATCTTGAGTTTAAGATTAGTTCTGGATTAAAAAGTATAATAGGCCGAGATCTTATTACTGATGATTTTATTGCCGTTTTTGAACTTGTAAAAAACGCTTATGATGCTCATGCTACGTGTGTAGAAATCACATTTGGAACAGACAAAATTATCATTAAGGATAATGGTAAAGGTATGTCTTTATCTGATATAAAAGATAAGTGGTTATTTGTTGCCTACTCGGCAAAGAAAGAAAATGAAGAGGATAGCTTAGATGAAAGCGGAAGTTATAGCGAAGATTACATAAATAAAATTAGGCCTAAAAACTATTATGCTGGCGCAAAAGGAATAGGAAGGTTCTCTTGCGATCGCCTAGGAAAAAAGTTAACTCTTATCACTAAATCGAGAGCCACGAATTCAAAGGTTGAGATTATTGACGTAAAGTGGAAAGATTTTGAGGAAGATGTGAAGAAAGAGTTCGTAAAAATTCCAGTATCACATAAAACCAGTTCAATAAGTGGTTTGACTATGATGCATGGTACGAGATTGAAGATCAGTGGACTTTACTCAGATTGGTCACGGAAAAAGTTACAAAAGCTCAAATATTCACTTGAAAAACTGATAAACCCATTTGATGCATTAGAAGCAAATGACTCCGAGTTTAACATTACTATTGTATGTGATCGAGAGAAGGAAAGCGATAGAGAAGAGGACTTTGAGAGAGATAAAGTAAACGGATCTGTTAATAATTTTATTTTTGAGACTCTCAATATAAAAACTACGCAAATCAAAACCCAGGTCAGCGAAGAGGCAATCGAGACAGAACTAATAGATCGGGGATCGTTGATATACAAGATAAGAGAGCCAAATGCAAAATATAATCTATTAAAAGACGCAAGGTTCCATTTGTTTTTTTTAAATAAAGCAGCCAAAAATAACTTTACAAGGCAAATGGGAATCCAGCCAATCCAGTTTGGGTCGGTGTTTCTGTTTAAGAATGGATTCAGAGTTTATCCTTTTGGTAATCCCGAAGACGATAGTCTGGGAATGGATTCACGCAAGCAGCAGGGCTTTGCTAGATTTTTAGGTACACGCGACCTACTTGGAAGAATTGAGCTATTTTCTGACGACTCAGAAGAATTTAGAGAAGTATCCAGTCGCGATGGAGGCCTTGTTGAGACAAAGGGATATGGGCAGTTAGTAGAGTCATTCTATGATACTTGTTTGAAGCGTTTGGAACGTTATGTTGTTGATGTGCAATGGGGACAGGGACTTCCAAAAGAAGTAAGAGATAAACTAGGTTTTAAAGAAGATACCGAAAAAGAAGATATCTCTTTTATAGAAAAAACTGTAGAAAGCAGAGGTGTGTTAATCAATACCGTCAAGAAATTAGTTGATCGTGAAAATGTAGAAGTAATAGATTATAACAGGGATCTTATTGATATTACCCATG
This sequence comes from Bacteroidota bacterium, assembly GCA_039198955.1. GTDB lineage: Bacteria > Bacteroidota > Bacteroidia > Cytophagales > Cyclobacteriaceae > Tunicatimonas. Next base: position 13,488 of record JBCCTI010000113.1, read on the forward strand.
AAAAGATAGAAAAGTTAAGGCCAAATACTTTTAAAGATCTATTAGCGATTGCTGAAAAAACTGGTGATTATTCCTTTAAAAAGGAGATTTTAGATGCAGATAAGAAATATCAAAAGTTACTAGATGAAAAAACTACAGCCGAGAAAAAAGCCCAGGAAGAATTAGAGAAAAGACAAAGAGCTGAAGATGAAGCTAAAAAAGCGGGGGAAGCGAAAAGGATTGAAGAAGAGCGGCGGAAAAAAGCGGAGGAAGCTAGAAGAAAAGCTGAACTTGAAGCAAAGGAAAAAGAATTACAACGTAGGGAGGCAGAACTCAAGCGGAAAGAAGCTGAGCAAAAGGCAAAAAACGCAGAAAAGGCAAAACATGCAGTTGAAGCAAGTTTAAAAAGCGAGAAAGAAAAGAACAAGTACCTAAATGCTACGAGAAAAACGCTAAGCGATGATGCTGAAGAATTAATTCATAGTATTAAATTATCTGCCACTGAAATAGATGCTTGCCTAGATGCTTTAAATCGCAAGATTAAAGAAGGTTTAAAAGATGATGAAATACTTTTAGAAGAGATAGGCTTAATCAGATTTCAAGTTGATAAAGTGCTTAAAGTTAGTAGCCTAGTGACTAAGGCAAATTTCAAATCTGATCAAGAAGTACAAAAGGTCAACTTACCGGATTACGTAGAAGAGTATTTTTCTACCTATAGTTATGCTTATAAGGATAAAATAAAAATTCAAGTAAACAACGATGCCGAATTCAGGACTAAACTCAGTTTATTAGACGTCTCGCTTATCCTTGATAATCTTATTTCAAATTCGCAAAAAGCGGGTGCCATTAATATAATCATAGATATGCTTAATTCAGGTAAATGTTTTTTACTTGATTTTCACGATGATGGTAAGGGGGTGCCAGAAGAACTAGCTTCAAATAATGAATCCCTATTTTCGCTAGGTACTACCACCACTGATGGATCTGGTATCGGCTTGTATACCATTAAGAATAAAATGAAGAGCCTCCGCGGAGAAGTCCAATTTTTAGGTAACGGTAAAAAATTGAAGGGTGCATCCTTTCGCTTAGTTTTTAAGTAAATGGAAGACCGAGTAATAGTAGTAATTGACGATAATGATCAGACTAAAAATGTAGAGGAGCGAATTGTTCAGCATTTAAAAAAACAAGGCCTCGAGGTTAAATCAATCGTCATTAACCCTAATACACAAGAGTTCTTCAATGACAATTCAGATATTGATCTTGACAAATTGGTAAATGGTATCAAACAGCTAGCAAAAGGATACCACATTGATCTGATTGCCTGTGATTATGAGCTAGGTGATAAAAACGTGAATGGTTTTACAGTGATAGAAAAACTACGCGGAGAGCGTTTTAAAAAGTGCCCAATCATTCTCTATTCAGGAAAGGAAGGCAAAGTTATAGCTAATATTTTCGATAGCCCAGAAAGTAACGATGATAAGAAGCAGAGACTGACGAAACTTATTAAATGCAGGATTACGACATTCGCGGATAGACCCAATTATCCAAATGAGATTATTCGAAATCTTAAGAAGGTAAACATTGCTAGTATTCTCACGAGAAAGCTAAGGGAGTATGGTAGTAAGAGAATAACATCAATAGAAACATTTAGTACGTACACTTTGAATCAGATTGCAGATAAGGTTGATATAAGCCAAACCAATGAACAGCTTATCACTGAAATCATTGAACTCACATTAGCTCACTACATAAGTATCAATGAAAATATCGGTGAAGATAATACATCCAGTTGATCCGTCGACGGACTTCTTACTGTCTATTTCTCGGAGTCTAGAAATCATAAAAAGCATTGATTTAGAAATTATTAGACCCAATGTGGGCGAAGCTATTAATGATTTTAGTAGCCTGCGTAACTGTGATACGATTCTTTTCTTAGGTCACGGATATTCTAGGTATTTGTATGGTGGTGTGAGCGAAAGTGGAAAGGCAAAGCTTATCAACATTGAGCAGGCTGCTGCACTGTTTTCTCAGAAGCAAGCAGTGTTGTTTGCGTGTGACTCTAATGAGTTTTTAAAAGAGGTCAATCGCACTAATATCGTAACTAGCAACTACATGGGATTTGGAAATATGCCTACAGATTGGAGTGATATAATAGGAATCAGAGAATCTGATCCCTTCTTCAAAATAGACTTAGAAGAACAAACTTTAGAAAAGTACAAAGAACTAATCGTTACCTCTTTATCAGAATCACTACAACTATTTTTTGCTAGAAGTCTATCCTTTAGAGACCTATATTTAGAACTCAGACTACGAATTAACAAGCAAATAAATGCCACTGTATATAGTAGTGAACTCGACAAAGCTCAGAAAAGGGAACTAATCAAAATGCTTGTTGAGCATAGAGATGAAATTAGCTGGAATTAGTACCTTACAAAGGTCACATTTATTAGATTGCTAAATATGGACTTTTACCCCATAGCACGGCTTGTTCATAAAATTAGCCAATAGCAAAACACTGGTATAAAAGATCCCGCTCATAGGCAATACTTTCTCTAAGTATGTTCAGGTTTGCTAGTTGGTTACGTTTCTGTAACTGATTAATTGCTAGGTTCAAAAAAGT
>JBCCTI010000114.1:0-15958 GCA_039198955.1 Bacteroidota bacterium
CGAGATAGAACTACTTAAAGAAAGATTAGCCCAGGAATCGGGGCGGTTTGGTGATCGTCATTGTAACCTGACGGTCATTGGAGATAAAACGCAGGTTGATCGGTTTACTGAAGCACTCACATCTTGTTTTCTTACCGAAGACGAAATAGAACATTGGCAAGCTGGCAGTGAATTCCCCGACCCCTGGCCCAAAAATATTGTCAACATAGCCGATTAAAATTTTGGGATAAATGAAGAACTAATGTTACGCAAGAAACGCTCAAAATGAGAGTATTACTGCATTTATTCCGATGGCCGGCACCCGGCATCTCCAGCAGGACACATCGAAATAAATGCGGGGAAATACCGTAGGTCATATAGCTACTTGAAACCCGCTACTGTTCATAGCCGGAATGTTACGGCATCCATTCAGTGCGTGGAATTGATACTCATTAAATCGGCTTACTGACGGATCAGCGGGCTTGTTAGAACGATTGACGGAGCCTTAATGCTGTTCAACGACCCACTCATCAGGTAACCTCATGTAATTGATAAATTTTCAAGGTTAATGCTTAATTTAGGGAGTATAGTGTTAATATGTCATACAGTAGGATTATAATGGATATTATAGCGTTTATACGATAGTTAGGAGCAATGAAAAATCATACGATATGAAACAGAGATTATATACATTACTTATTAGCCTATTTTTGCTTTCGTGCAATTCTCATGAAAAGAAAATTGAAATTGACCTATCTAAGCATGAAGGACTGGTTGTGCTACAAACAAATTACCCTTTCAAGACATTATACAGCCTTGGAAAAATAGACCAAGCAGAAAAACAGAGCTATTTAGTTAATGAGGCATATGGATTTCTTTCTGAAATAATGGGGACGAAAGAAGAGTTTTGTTTACTTGTAGTTGCGAAAGAAGATTGGAAAAAAAATGCTTATTCACCTGTCGTAGGATTGCCCGAATATTATAAAGGAAATATTATTGTAGGGGTAGGCAAGCCTGATATAGCTTTGGATTATGAAGACATGATTAGAAGTTTTCCTGAAGGTATGACAAATAACCTGATTCAGGTCTACACAAATGATTCAGGCGAACTAGACATGAGCCTTTATTTTAACAAACTTTCTATCCATGAGCTTACACATAATTTCCAAGACCCGAAAAATATGGAAGGATTCTCTATTAGCAGGTGGTTGGAGGAAGTTCATGCTAATATGGGATTATACTCTTTCTATAAGACCAAGAGACCAAACGAATTAAAACATATAATCGGAATTGTAGATTTTAGCCTCGAGTACCCACCTCAAGGATTAAAGTACACAAGCCTTAACGATTTTAATTCAAATTACTATGACATAAATCCAGCGAATTATGGCTATTACCAAATGAAATTTACAAAAGTAGGTCAAAATTTAATTGATTCTTTGGGAAACTCGATTCTAAGGCCACTTAATGATTTTATAATTAAATATGATGAATCATGGGAGGACAAGTTAACCGAGGAAGACTTTAAAAGGAAACTAGCAACTGAAGTTGATCCTTATATAGTCGAGCTGATTGATAATTGGGATTAGCAATAGGCTGCTAACAATGGGTATAAAACATAGTGCGGACAATGCTTTCCACAAGTTTTGGATACTTAGCATGGTTGGTCTCGGTGAACAATTAAGCAGCTAAAAAATGCCCTACGTTTCATACCCAAGCCTCTCCATGAGAATCATAAGTAGCTGACTCTATTTCTTCCAGACTAGAGAGTACGGTTTTTAGATATCGGTGAGGCATTTCGCTTTTGTTTTCAGAGCAAGATGTAATTATTCGGTAGTGGATATTTTTCTGATTTTTCATGCTGGAGATATTCGAAGTTTTCAAAACTTCAGATGTTGTCTTTCCATACGTTACTTTAAAATAATCCGGCGGGTGATGGAGAAATCATCAATGCTCACCCGGAGTAGGTACGCATTGGCGGGAAAGCGGGTGGTGGGAATAGTAACTTCCTTTTTCCCTGCCTCAGAATAATGATGACTTACAGAGTGCAGTACATTGCCTTCCTTATCCAATAATTCAAATTCTACGGGGATAGCCTCTTCCAAATTAAATTCCACGCTAATTTCATCGTCTCCGGGATTGGGCGAAATGATAAGTTGTTTATTAAAGGTAGGAACCTTATCAGGTAGTTCTTTCTTTCTCAGATGGAGCGTCCAATGCATAGGAAATAACTCTATCATATGGCGGTCAGTTATTACCTTCGGAGTATAGCCCGGATAAGAATATTCAATGACTTTAGCACCTTTCGGTAGGGTTATTTTGTACTCACCTTGCCCATCAGTTTTAGTCAACAGGGTTCTTTCCCCGTCTTGCACCCAGTTAATCTCGGCACCTGATAGTGGCTCGCCTGTTCTAATATCTATCAGTTTACCCTGAGCAGTTCTATCCACAGATGGTAGCTGATAATTTTCAGTAACTACTCTAACTACTTTATTATATCCTTTACTATGGTATTCTAAGGGGAGCCTCCTCCTTTTACTTTCTTTGAAGGTTTCGGTGTATTTAATATCTAAATTTAGTGCTTCAACATCGTCAAAAGACTGGATGTCTTCCCGAATCTGACCGTCAATAATGAATAGGGCGTTTTCTAGATTAGTTTTTTCATACAGATGAGAAGTATCCTTTCGGTAATTTTCAGGTTTTATGAAGCCAATATCTTCAAGTTCTTCCCCAACAATCTTTACCTCAATTCTCCCTTTGGGATATTTGGGGTGGTCAAACTCAAAGAAGGTTTTTTGCGTAGCAGTTGGCAACCGAATTTGATAGTAACCATTTTCATTAGTTTTCGCAACAGAACCATTGTCAGCCTTAATCTTTACTTCGCCTATACCTTTCTTAGTCTCAATTTCTACAATTCTCCCTTCTATAGTTTTGAAGGTAGGTGGATGCTTAGTAGTAATTAAGATGGCTCCGCCAAGAGCTTCTTTTCCGTAGCGTTTTTGGGCTTCAAGACTTTTTATAGTCTCGATAGATTTAATGTCTTTGGGAGCTAAATTACTGGGGAAGTCCTTTTCAGAATAGATTATCCCATCAATAACGAGTATTGGTGGTTGCTCAGCCGGGTCAAGCAACCGAAAGTTGGAAAGGTCAACAGAGTCGGTTTCCTCGATAATCTCTTCTAATAAAAGCGCATCTTTAGTAGTCACGTAAATCACCAGATCTTTCCCTTCTATTGGCAATCCTTCAAACTGATCGGCCCGATTGCCTTTTACTTTCATTGTCGTAATGGAAACAATATCTTCTGGCTGAATATCGGATAAGTCAGTTCGGTTTTTCTGGGGAATACCGTCAATGATATACAAGGCACTCTCATTGTCGTATTTTCTAGACTGCTTTGCTCCTTTAGAAAACGCACGAATTAAAACTTTATGTTTATCGTTGGGCTTTCCCTGTTCGTATCGGATATAAGCAATAGAATCTTTATGAATAGCATGCGGGTCGGTAACGACACCATCCAATGTAAAGAGTACTTCCGGGTGATCGCCAATTGCGTAGAGATCAGTTTTATCAGCTTTATTTTTTTGAAGATACTCTTCGGGGATAATTGTCAGAGAACTATTGCTCGGGTCGTACAAGAATTTGTCCCGCATCATTTCATAGACTGAAGAATCGGGGTCTGACGAACCCGTTGAGTTACTTTGAATAACTGATTGCTCTTCATGCTTAAATAAGCTCAAATACAAGACTTTTTGCTCGTCAGCATTTACCTCGACCCTCTGAGTGTCATAATCAGAATGGATAAATTCAAAAACCGTGTTTGTAGTATGAATTGGTAGGTGAATTTTGTAGTAGCCTTTAGCATCGGTTATTGCTGTAGAACCATCTGAAGCTTTTATAATAGTGCCCTCAATGCCCTGATTAGCGTAAGCATCCATCACTCGCCCCCGAATGACTCTGGTTAGAGTATCTTGCTCATATTCTTGCAATGAGTTAATCGCTTTATCCAATGCATTAACCTCCCGTTGTATTGCTTTTTTATCCCTTTCTAAAGCAGCTACACTCATTCGTTCGGCTAAACGTTTCTGAAGTTCATCCCGGTACTTCTCCAGGCGGCGCTTAGGAGTGTGAGCAATCAGATGAAAAAACTCCCGACCGTCAATTTCCAGTTCGCTAAGGGTTTTGTCAGGCCAGTGAACAATTAATGTACCTTCGGCGGTAGCAGGCATTCGGAATTTACCTACTGCATCGGTTATTGCTTGCTCGCCATTTTCCTTTACCTCTACTTTAACCCCGGATACGGGTCGAATTTTTCCCTCTTCCCGAGTAGTAATCTGACCGCTGACGCTGAATGGTTTCTGATTGTCAGCAGGCTTATATTCCCAAGAAAAAGCCCGTACTACTGCGGAGTAATTCTTATCAGCTAAGTTTCGTAATGATATGGGTAAAGGGTCATAATAGACCTCAAATCGGCGGACAGTATTAAGTTTGATACTATTCGGTTCATCTACTATGTTCCCGTCTAGCAAATACAAGGTGCTTTTCTGGAAGAATTGACGGGGATTTATAGTTGTCTGACCGAAATCATTTTGTCCAATCAGGTAGCCATCATCTGACATAAAAGATAGATGGCGTGATATTGGGATAGTTAGCGAAGCAAAATGTCCGTAGTCAATGTAATCTGGTGGACGTAAACTTCCCTCTGTATTCCAAGATGGATTTTTTCGGGATATTGCCTGTACAACTATTGAATATTCACGATCTACCAAATTTTGTAAATCGGGGTGAAAAGGCTGGCGAAACACACTCAAACTCTTTACTGAAAAACTTTTTACCTGCTTAGGATCAACCACTTTATCATCCAGCAAGTAGACCACTGAAGAAGCTGAATAGTTGACCGGGCTCTCAGCTAAACTATCGCCTTGAAGCCGCGCAGCACTTCGCGAAAGCTGATTGAGCGACTGATCAATAGTAATTACCTGATCATACATTTCATCGACTCTCAAGCTAGTGGTATCCAGAAATTCATCGGACAGACTATTCATCACTTCCTGAAACGTAGGGCCGTAGTCGATAGAGTCTGCATCGGGCTGGTTTAATGGCTTCAGAAATTCAGGATCTATTGTACCATATCCATCTTGAGTAGAAAATACTGGATCGTAAAGTGGATCAGTAATTTCTTTTATGGACAACTCTGAATCCGGTTGATACCAAGAAAAAGCAGCCAGCGATAGGCTAATCAGGCTGAGCAACAGCACAAACGGTAATATTGAGATACTTCGCTGCACCCGTCCGGGATAGATAATTTGCTGAATACGGTTAGAAAGCCCTCGCTTTCCGGTAGCTGCCACACTTTGCAACGGTACTAGGTTGGCATGAGCGGCTATTTGCAGTAATGCCTGAGCGTAAATACGGGGCCGACGGGTGACCGCTACGGTCAGATGATCGCAGGCCAATTCCCGTTCGCGCTCCAGTACCGACGAGATATACCAATACGCCGGATGATAAAACAGCACCACTTCGGCAACTGATTGTATGAGGTTCCACAAATAATCGCGCCGCTTGATATGGGCTAGTTCATGGATAAAAATAGCTTCCAACTGGTCGGCAGGCATAGTAGCGAGTAAACTAATCGGAATAAGTATAATCGGTTTAATCCAACCCAGGGTGAGGGGTACGCTACTTCTATCGGTAACCGCAAATGATACTGCCTGACTAATACCCAATTGTTTAGCCAGCTTTTTAGCCCGTTGTTGCCAGTCTATCGAAATAGGCTGAGTGTAACGCCGAAGCCGGTGGGTCTGCGTAAACCCGTTAATCAGACGTAATGCAAAAATAGCGCTACCAACTACCCAGAACCAGGCCAGCCAGGGAGCAAGTTGGGTAAGCCGATCCATCCAAACAACCTGTTCATTCTGGTTGTCATTGACCGTGATTGGTTCGGGAGTTGGGTCAATAAACTCACTTCTATCTACTGTAGCTACTTCGGCAGGAATCTCCGTCGGAAGCGTAGCAACTGAAGGGGGTGTTAGGGTAGACCATTGCTGGTAAAGCGTAATCACGAAGGCAGCTAAGAAGATAAGCAGGGAAGCATAGGCTACCGCAAAACGAATGTTGGGCGAGGCAGATTTTCCCAGACGGAGAAACAAAGCTAGCAGAAAAAGCAGCAAAAACCCTTGCCATAGCGAGTGAAGAATAGTAATTCCTAACGCCTCGGCAGCCGTTGAGAATAGTGGATATTCGGTGAAAAAATTCATGACGGGGGATTATTATCTAGACCATCTAAAAAATTACGGATTTCTTCTATCTCTTCAGGGGTGATGTCAGAACGGCCAATAGCCCGCATGACCATAGAACTAGCTGAACCACGGAAGACGCGCTGAATAAATTGGTCGAGCAACTGTCCGTTAACTTGCTTTTCGGATACGGAAGATGAGTACAAGTGGGATTTACCTTTGGCTCCTTTGGTAGTACGAGTCACTAACCCCTTGTCGTGCATAATCTGCATCAGTTTTAGTGTAGTGGTATAACCCGTGGGCTTTTTCTGATTTAGTATCTCGTTGACTTCCTTAACGGTGGTAGGTTCCCGCTCCCACAGTACCTGCAAAATTGCCAGCTCGTTCTCGGATGGCTTAGGGAATTTTAGCTTATTCATATTATTACGAATTATTTCGTAATACAATCGTAACGAAAAGAATTTAGGATGTCAAGAGAATTACGAAATATTTCGTAATAGATGTGAAAATGACACAAAATCAGCGTAAAGCACGTTGTAGCAAGTAATTATTTAATTTTATAGCTTTGCAGTTACACTACTGTAATGAATCCAAATTTTACTAATCACAAGAACTATGGATGAGGAATTTAGAGCAAACGTTAGAAGAAGCTTAAATTTAGTGAATGCTAAGATTAGCTTTCTAAAAGAAGGAGTAGAAGGCTTGGGCGAAGCTTTTAAGGAATTGGATCAGGATCTGACTGAGTACATGGACTACACCACCAATGAACTGACTAATCATCGCAAGAGATTGGAAACTATTGAGAAGCATCTGAATTTATAGATTTAATAGCAGAAATCATGACCTGTAACCTCAGCTTTTAACATCACTAAAACATGCTTAATTTTTTTACTCATCTATACCATTGCTTACCAACTATTGTCATCTTACAAAAAGACTAGTTTCTTATGTAAGAATGCTTGAGACTGTCAAACATTCTAGCATCTGATCAGTCATTAATCAAAAGTGTGTTCAGGCGGTCGCCATGCAGTGTTAAAGTTAACTTCTACCAAAACATGAACACTTAAACACCACAAAACTCAAACACAGTAACACCATTCAACTATGAAACAACTAACATTTAGCAATGGAGATACAATGGCTGCTATCGGACTAGGAACCTGGAAATCATATCCGGGCGATGTACACGATGCGGTGATTGAAGCCATTAAAGTAGGTTATCGGCACATTGATTGCGCCGCCATTTACGGAAATGAAGCTGAGATTGGGGAAGCCTTCAGCCAAGTATTTTCCGACGGAATTGTGAAACGGGAAGAGTTCTGGGTTACCTCTAAGCTGTGGAATAGTGCACACATGCCCAAAGATGTACAACCCGCCCTGGAAAAAACGCTGAAGGACTTACAGCTAGAATATCTAGATTTATACCTAATGCACTGGCCAGTAGTATTGAAACCCGGTACGATCTACCCTCAATCAGGTGGAGATTTTCTGAGTTTAGAAGAAGCTCCCATCATTGATACTTGGCGGGCAATGGAAGTGCTAGAGGAGCAAGGCTTAGCGAAGCATATTGGAGTCTCTAACTTTAGTATAAAAAAGCTGAAAGACTTAAAAGAGCAGGCAAAGCATCAGCCCGAAATAAACCAAGTAGAGATGCACCCGCTTCTACAACAGCCTGAACTGCTAGATTACTGCCAAGCTGAAAATATTCATATCACCGCTTATTCGCCACTGGGTTCTAACGACCGACCGGAGCGATTGAAGAAGGAAGATGATATTAACCTCTTGGAAGAGCCTACCATCAACCAAATTGCTGAAAAGCACGGTTGCTCGGCAGCTCAAGTACTACTCAGTTGGGGTATAGAGCGCGGAACTTCGGTCATTCCCAAATCGGTCAATCCGGAGCGGATCAAACAAAACTTGGAATCGGCTAACGTTTCACTTAGTGAAGACGATATGCAGCAGATTGCCCAACTAGACAAGCATAGTCGTTACATCGATGGTGCTCTATGGATACACGAAGGAAACTCTTACACCATGGAGAATCTGTGGGATGAGTAGAATTGTGCTGTTAGCTGATTATTGCTGAAGAAGTCTCTCAATAGCTACTTTCTTATCCATTCTTTCAAAAGAGAAGGTAGCAGATACTTCTTCGGCAAGGTCCAGCAAAACAATTGCTTGGGTCAGGTATGTTTTAGCTTCTGGATAATTAACCGATAATTTGTGCTCGCCTACTGCTTTAAGATAATCGGATAGAGTCTCAAAATTTGCAGCTGTAACGTTTCGTTTTAGCAAATAGGCTTTTAGTGAAGCTCGGTCTAACATAAGTAAGTGGTCAATATCAATGTCCAACTCATTTTTCATCTGCTGATTAGCTACCTCAATACCCTGAAACACCTGGATATTAGATTTCAATCCCAAAAAAGCTTCCACAATGCGAGCCATCACCTTACCTAGTTGCTCGACGTGCCTCATAATATAGTCTCGTTCCATACGTCTTATTTTGGGACAGCATTCATTGTTGCTCTAACTGCTTTTTCTAACGTATTCCTTACTAGCTGGGTTCTTATCCGAAAGAGGCTAGTTCTCTAACAGTTATTTCTTATGAAGATGCAATATGACTAATCAATCTTATCCATTTTAGCATGAATTAGCTATTTATTTACCTGACCTTTTTAGCCTTTATAGTCCCTAATTGGGAATAAGACCCTCTACAGTCCCAAAAAGGGAACTGTTCCCAGATTGACTGATAATTCTTAAAATATTTATATCACTGAATATCAATGCTTTGTGAAATAACATAACAAAAAAATTATGTTTTGCATTGATTATGCAATAGTAATAGCAACAAACTTTAAAAAATACTATTATGAATACGATCACTAATTTTCTAAGGAACACTTCACTTATCTTCGCTCTTATGCTTACCATTAGCCAAGCTTTCGCTACTGAAAGTCCTACTGCTGAGGAGGTGATTTCTTTTAAAATCCAATCAGAAACTACCACCGTGGAAATTACGTGGCAAATGCCTGAAGGCTTTGACGGGAAAGTACAGATACAACGAGCCGGTATGGATATGCAATTTGAGACCGTCGGCGAGCTTAGTAATGACCCAGTAAATCAATTTGTCGATGAGCAGCCTCAAACCGGGATAAGCTTTTACCGATTAGCTATTCAACGCGCTGACGGAAGTATCACCTATCAGAAAGCTGCTGCGCTATCAAGATAATTACGCTATTTGTATTTGTAATAGTTAAATTGTAGATAACCGATTGTCTTTTAGATGATCGGTTATTTTGTTTTCAGCTATCCCAGCAGTTCCCTGATTATCCCGGTCAATCTGCTAATCAAATATACTCTCTAAGCTAGTAGATATTCCGATGCGGACGCCAAAATCAACGTACTCAGTATCGTTAAAACTAGCAACAGCCTCTACGCGAAAAAAGCGAAAGATATTATCCAGACTGTAGCCGACTTCGGTGTAATGGGGTGAGGCACTAGTTTTAAGGTAGTTGACAAAGATATTCTCTTTTAAGCCGAGCAGGCGGACTTCAAAGATTTGAGTAAGCAGAAATTTACGCAGTTGATAGTATAAATGGCTGGCAAAATAATTCTGTTCAGTGCTGTAGAGATAGTAATCCAACAGTCGATAGCTACCCACCGGATCAGATTCTTGCAGAAAAATGCGGTTACCGGCAAAATGCCTAAAATCCATAAAGTAGGTCTGCTCATTGTTTAGAAAGCTACCAGCGTAAACATTGGCAAACAAGCGTCCGCGAGCCCCAATATCAAACTGATGTTTAGCCCCAATTTCTAAAAAATCGTAGTCTACATCGCTAGATAATAGCGACGAAATGCCCTTACGATATATCAACCGGAACTGAGGTGATGAATTCTCGATCGCTCGTTTTTTACCGTTGCGGATGCGGTATTTCAAAAACGGCTCATATTCTCCTGATAGGTTAAAAATAAGTGCCTGATGCAGTGGAAAATCAACCGCAGCTTCTACGTTGAGCGGAGCATTGGGGATGTACTCTCGGCTACGGTCAAATAGTGCATAATCAGTATTATTGAAAAGTTGGTAGCGTTCCGCCCATTCCAGGGAAGAGCGTATCTCTAGTTTATTATTCGGACGGTAGCGAGCCCCTAGTTTTCCGTAGGATTTCTCATAAATCTTCATGAAGTTCTGCTTACCCAGCAAGGTAAAGAAAGTATTGAGCAGGGGACTGATTGGCTCGTCTTCATTAAACTGACTTACAAATCGTCCGCCCTCAGCAGTAACTTTCCACTTTTTATTAAATGAATAAGGTAGCACCGCTTTTCCGGTAAATTTCTCCCGGGCGAAGGAATAGCGGGGAAGTAGTTGGGGCTGAATAGAAGAAGAATCGCTCAGCTTTATCTTAAAGTTAATCGGCAGTGTAATATTGAAACCTTCTACTGTATTGTAGTAAGGTATTGGGAAGTTAAACCAAAAAGAAACTCGGTTACCTAACGAAAAGTGGTTACCTAAATCAAAGCCACCTCTTGATTTACCTTCTCTCTTTTGTTCTTCCTCTTCTCGCTCCTTTTCCTCTTTCTCCCGATCCACTACGGCTAGGCTATCCAGTTTACGATAGCTGTTACGCTCCATTTCGTTCAGGGGAATTGGGCGAACCATAGCCCAATAAGCCGAATCGGACTTAGCTGCGGTAGAGTCAATAGTCATGCTGGTGATAGAAACAATATCTTCAGTTTCAGACTCTTCCTCGAGCTCATCTTCGTACTCGCGGAGCATTTTGCGGAGTTGCTTACGAGTAAGTTTTTGCTCCTGCTGAAATAACTTTTCCATTTTAGGGTCAGTGATTGTATCAGCTTTAGCTGCAAGTTTTTCCTCTTGGATCAATGCCGCTGCTAACTCTTCGTCAATATTTTCATCTACCACTTCTACCGCTACATCTAGGTCTGGATTAAGTATAATGTTATAATCGCTCACCGTAGCTAAGTACTTGTATTCCAAATCAAAGCCTAGAATTTTTCCGGTTACATCAACATTGTAAGTAACCGGCAACCATACGGCTTCCTGAACGGGTGCGTAAATTTGCTTCACTAAAATCTTGAAACCTTGTTTGTAGGTGAACATATTGATGCTATGAATACTCCAAAGATCGTCTACAATGTAGATTAACCCAGTGAACACATCATCGCCCCGGGAGCGAGGAATTATTCTGATCTTATTAACTTCTCGCCCTCGGTCGTAAAAACTGCCTTCGTAGCGAAAACGATAGTAGGCAAATGCCCGGGGCGATAGCGGAGAAATTGCGCCAGCAATTTCAGGTTCGTAGAAACTGCCGTAGATAAAACCATTGGGGCTAGTGTCATTATCTTCGCCCGAACTACGTACCGAGATCACCCGCTCTTTTAGCGTATTGGGTTGCTCGAACGTAATTTCGCTAATGGATTCCGATACAAATACAGTAGAGCTATCGATACCTTCCTTTTCCATTAATTTCCGTAGGTAGAATGGTGTTTTCTTTACTCGTCCACCTCCCTTCACGTATACCTGAGCGGTGTAGTGCTGTACCTGCATTTGGTGGTACTTGCTTTTAGCAATCGCTTTCCGCATAATGGTGTAGGCCGGGTCTTCGGCTCCCGCTTTCACAATCACCTCTTTTAACTGAATAGCTTGGGTAGGCAGAGTGATATTTACTTCCTGAAAACCCAGACCGATATCTACTGATTGGGTTTGAGTAGCATAGCCCAAGTACTGAAAAACTAAGTCATATTTCCCCGGCTTGAGCTGAATTTCGTAGTAACCTTCATCATTGGTCGTTGTTCCGGTTTCTAGTTGCTGAATGTAAATGGTGGCGTATGATAAGGGATCACCCTGCTCATTGTGGATAGTACCCCGGACACCTTGGGCAAAGGACGAAACAGAAACTAAAAAAAAGAGAAGGTAGTGAAAAAAATAACGCATGAATATGAGGTTTCTCTGTATAGGATGCAATATCAAAGCGAAGGGTTGTTTCACTAAACAATAAACGGCTGAGAATGATTACCCAATATGACTCAGAAGAAAAGAGGGCATTTTTTGAACTTTTCGGAAAAAAGAGAAGGTTATTTTGCCGTTTCTTTACTTCTTTTGAGACATATCACCAAAAGCTTCGTTAAAAGCATACATACTTTTTAACCTAATCTATGGGGCTGTATCAGATAGGAATTACGTTATTAAAACTTGGTCTTTATTTATCGATACCTTTTTCAAGAAAGAACCGGAAGTTTTTACAGGGACGTAAAGGAGTATTCAAGAAATTAGAGGCTTTTGCCAGTATACGCAAAGAGAAACCCTGCTTTTGGTTTCACTGTGCTTCGTTAGGAGAGTTTGAGCAAGGGCGACCCGTGATAGAAGCTTTAAAAGAAAGATATCCGGATGCCTGTATTATTCTGACGTTCTTTTCTCCTTCGGGCTACGAAGTTCGGAAGAATTATGAACTGGCTGATCTGGTGTGTTATTTACCCCTCGATGGTTACTTCAATGCTCGTCGTTTTGTTAAGCTAGTCAGACCTACGGTGGCTATTTTCATTCGGTACGAGTTTTGGTACGGCTACCTCAATGCTTTACAGCGGCAGAACATTCCCAGCATATCAGTTTCCACTTTACTTCGTACTGATACTGTAGCCTTTCGGTGGTACGGTGGCTTTTATCGGCGTATGTTACGGCTAATTACCCACTATTTTGTGCAAGATGAACTTACTGGGAAACTGCTGGAAAACATCGGTATCAGGTCTACCACTTTAGCGGGCGACACCCGTTTTGATCGGGTAGCGGCTCTTTGTCATCAGGCGGAGACAATTGAACTAGTAGAAGAGTTTAAAGGGGATGAGAAGGTGATGGTAATTGGTAGTAACTGGCGGCCTGATACCGAACTACTTCTTCCGTTTATCCAGGAATTCGAAGAGGAAATGAAGTTTATTATTGCTCCTCACAATATTGAAGAAGAACATCTACAATATATAGAAGAAGGACTACCGTACAAGACAGTTCGTTACTCACAGGCTAAGGAAAATACGATCTCTAATTACCGGGCACTGCTGATTGACAATGTTGGCATGCTTACTTCACTGTACCGCTACGGTAGCTATGCTTACGTGGGCGGTGCATTCGGAAAAAGCCTACACAATATACTGGAACCTGCCACTTTCGGGATGCCACTATTCTTTGGCAACCGCAGTTACCAGCATGTACGGGAAGCCAATGACTTACTTAAACTGAAGGGGGCCGTTACGGTAAATGATACCAAGGATCTGCGGTACAAATTTTTAACGGTGTGGAACGATGAAGAAAAGCAGCAGCAAGTGGTTGAGATTTGCCAGAATTACGTGCAGACCCACACTGGGGCAACTAAAAAAGTAGTGGGTTACCTAGAACGCTATCTGTCATGAAAGGAATGGTAATCAAATCGACAGGTTCTTGGTACAGCGTATTAGTTGATGATGGACAGGTGTATCCAGCCCGATTACGGGGTAAGTTTAAAATCAAAGGATTAAAAGTAACGAATCCGGTAGCAGTAGGTGATCAGGTGGAGATAAAGGAGGAAAATGATGAGGAAAATACTGCTGTAATTACCGAAATTCTGCCCCGCGAAAACTATATCATCCGCAAATCTACCCGTAAAGCTCACCACGGTCATATTCTGGCCGCTAATATTGACCAGGCCGTGTTAATTGCCACCCTGGTTTTTCCCCGTACCTCACTAGGGTTTATTGATCGATTTCTGGTATCAGCCGAGTCGTTCCGCATTCCGGCCCTGCTGGTATTTAATAAGTCAGATTTATTGGATGAAGATCAGCAGGAATTGCAAGCGGCTATTATGGATTTGTACGAGCGGGTAGGATATCCTTGCCTCAGTATTTCGGCATTGGATACGGAAGACATACGTCAACTTCAAGAACAGCTAGTTGATAAAGTAAGCTTATTTTCCGGTCATTCAGGAGTAGGCAAATCAACTATCCTGAACCAGGTTCACCCTGATATTCAGCAGAAGACCTCTGAGGTTTCTACCTTCGCCAACAAAGGGGTACACACTACCACCTATGCTGAAATGTTCCAAATCGACCACCAAACTTTTGTAATTGATACTCCCGGAATTAAAGAACTAGGGCTAATGGATATTAACGAGGGTGAGCTACGTGACTACTTCCCTGAAATGCGGGCTTTACTAGGCGAATGCAAATTCTACGATTGTACCCATGTACATGAACCTGATTGTGCGGTGCGCAAGGCAGTAGAAGCCAACGAAATTGCCGAAAGCCGCTACTATAACTACCTAAGTATGTTAGAAGACGAGGATAGCTATCGCTAATAATACAAGATTTTGCTCCCTTATACTTCTTACAGAATACCAAGCGTGATAATATACTTTGGTTAGAAATCAATAATCCAGTCATAGCAACTAAACGATTAGGTAGCCGATTCTAACGATTCATCTTACAAAACTTACCATTCGGTAACTTTCATTCGCACTCAGGTGGTTTCCCGGCTACTTTCATCAAAAAATAAAGCTCATGGAAACCGCTCAAACTATCGTTTTAATTTTACACATCATCGCTGGCTTCACTGCTCTTACTGTTGGGGTTATTCCCTTCGTCGCTAAGAAAGGCGGAAAGCTGCATAATGCTACTGGAAAAGTTTTCTATTACGCGATGGTCTTTGTGGCTACTTCTGCTTTTGGTCTAGCTATATATCGGTTTAGCCCTTTTCTGCTAATGGTTGGGTTGCTTACGCTGTATGCTACCATTACAGGCTACCGGGGGCTTCAGCTTAAACGCCAACGAGCTAAGCGGGGGCAAATTCGGGATTGGGTTTTACTGTTTACCGTCGGGTTAGGCTTAATCTTTAGTGTTTGGCAAACTATTGCTCAGTTTGGTATCGAGAATACGGGAATACTAATCTTAGTGAGTGTATTCGGAAGCCTGCTAACGGTTGACTTAGTATCAGACATTCACCTGTTCAGTGGGAGAAAGAAGATGACTAATAAAAGCTGGATTCGCTACCATATCAGCCGTATCTCGGGAGCGTATATTGCTACGGTTACCGCTTTCTTAGTAAATAATGTCCAAACTGATCCGGCATTTATCGCTTGGTTACTTCCCACTATCATTGGGGTACCGCTGGTTTCGGTTTTACGTCGTCGGTATTTTGCAGGGAAGAAAAAAGTGAATAGTGCATCAGCAGTAATTGCTCAGGCCTAAAGAACTCTCTCCTCAATCAAAAGTGTCTAAGCCACCGAGCTAACCCGATAACGAGCCGGACTTATGGTCGTATCTCGTTCAATAAGGCGGCGGGCTTCTAGGTCGAGCTTTACCGTTTCGGTGTACCAAGCAATAGAACCATCAAAAGAACCACTTAGTAACTCAGCTACTTCATCGGCTAATTCTTTATGAGTCAATACTTTGCCCTGAAGGGAATCTAGGATAGCGTCTTTCACTTGCTCGTACTTACTTTTTTCAATGTTTACGCCCTGTTTGCCCTGGGGATGCTGTGTTTTAATCCGGTCTTTCATCGTAGTATTTTTAGGTTGTGAAATCGTATCAGAATAAAAAAGCTAGGCTATATTTCAAAGGAATGGAGTATAAAATATACCTTAAATTATGATTACTGAGCGAATTGCCTAAATTAGTTGCAGCAGTTAATAAATGATCATGCTTGGCACCCCAATGGATCGTGGACAACCAAAAATCGAACTATTGACCAATCGAGTAAACCTATGAAA
>JBCCTI010000115.1:0-15955 GCA_039198955.1 Bacteroidota bacterium
CGAAAAAGCAGAACCGCAAGTGCGTGGAGACGAAGATCAGCCAGATCACCGCTCGGCTCCCGAAGAAAATCCATGCCGTCACGATCGAGGGCTTTCAATACAAAGTGTTTCTCACTGTGATGGCCTTTGGTCTAATCAAGCACATAGATTTGTAAGTAGCAACTTGGATTAATTAGGTAGCAACGCGTAAAAACCTATTCCTGAAAGTGATAAATAAATTCGGTGAAGCGAATGTTTTTGTAGTGGTTCGGAAGAATAGAACTACAGGTTTAGGGGCGTACAACTACTCACTGAGGATCTTATTTAGTCGGTAATTTAAACCGCACTTTCACCATTACTTCCTCGTCTTGCCATTGTCCATTTTGAAGGGTTGGTTGCCAAGTCGGCCCCTCTTTAATCAGGCGAATGGCTTCGGTATCGCAACCGTATCCCAGGCTTTGCTTAACTTCAAAGTTGGTGAGTTGCCCGTTAGCGGTCACCGTAAACCGTACCTTTACTGTACCGCCTACGCCTTGTATTTGGGCATCAGTCGGATAGCGAAGATTGGTTTTTAGGTACTCCCTAAACTCCTTGTGAGAGGGCAGTGGATAAGCTGGCTGAGAGTTGTCTGTCTTCTTTTTCTTGCCGTACCCCACGACAACTACCTCGCTCAGGGCTTGCAGGTCGGCCTCGAGCCGAATGGTAAGCGAATCTTGCTGGTTGACCGTTATTTCTTCGGGCTGATAGCCAACGGAACTGACTATCAACTTATCATTACTTTCAGGTACCGTTACCTTAAACTGGCCATTTATATCGGTGATCGTACCAACGATGGTTCCTTTTACCTGAACATTTGCCCCGCTAACTGGGGAGCGGTCGTTCGCATCGTAAACTCTCCCTACTAGCTTATGGCTAAATTGTTCAGTCGGGACAGTGAATCGGGCTGATTGGGTTCGGGAGCGAGTGTACTGTGCTACGGGTGGTTCGGCACTAATGCCCTCGGCTTTACCCTGAAGGGTTTCGGCTATTTCTTCTTCTACTACTTCATCCGCTATTGCTTCGGGTAAAGCCGGGGCAGCGGCGGGCTCGAGTAGTGCCAGGGATTGCTGTTCTGGTAGAGGTACCCTTCTTACTTCCCGATTGGGTATTTGAATATCAATATTGCCCGCCATGGGCTTAGGCTTACCAATGGTTATCTTCTCCGGGATTAATAATGCTGAAGAATCAAAAACCTCATCTGTCACCGAGTCATCCTGAGCTTCGTAAGATAGAGCTGACTTAGTTTCGGGTTCAGTCAAATTACCGTTGGGAACGATCTGGTAGACCAGCCAGCCCACGGTTATTAATATCGCAATGGCGGCTGCGTATCGTCCGTAGACCGCCCAAAGGGTAGTTCGTCGTTCGCTACGCTCCTGCAGTTGCTGTTGTAAGTTAGCCACATCCTGCCGCCACTGAGGATTTTCGGATAAGCCTGCTAATGCCTCGGCCTCAAATGGATTTTCCTCCAGCCAGTGTTGCTCTTCTTCTGAGAGTTTTCCCTCTCGGTAGCGTTGCACCCAGGCTTCGTCAATATCGTACTGTGGTTTACTCATGGTGTTTTTCCACAAAAATTTTCAAATTACGCCTTCCGTTCTGGATGTGGCTCTTTACCTGCTTTAGCTCGTAGCCCATCTGCTCGGCAATAGCTTGATACGACTGTTGTTGTAAATAAAATAGCTGCAAACATTGCTGCTGTTCAGTCGGTAGTTGGCCCATGCCCTGCGACAGTAGCTTCCACTGCTCTTCCGATAAATTTTCGTCATTTT
This sequence comes from Bacteroidota bacterium, assembly GCA_039198955.1. GTDB lineage: Bacteria > Bacteroidota > Bacteroidia > Cytophagales > Cyclobacteriaceae > Tunicatimonas. Next base: position 1,785 of record JBCCTI010000115.1, read on the forward strand.
CTTCTGCCAGATAATCCGCATGCCCGTTAATCGGCACCTGCTGCACTTTGATTTTTCGTAGTTGCATCAGGCAGTGGTTGCGGGTGACCACGTACAGCCAAGACTTGAAGTTCTGGACATCTTCGGTGAGTAGCTGCTTTACTAACTTTTCAAAGATTTGCATCACTGCATCCTGACTGTCTTCTTTGTTTTTAAAGTATTTCAGGCACACTCCGTAGACTAGCGACATATACCGCTCGTACAGCGCACCCAACACCGGGAGCTCGCCCGTTAGCTGGTACTTGCGTAACAACTGAATATCGTCCAGAGCTTTATTTTTACGACGTTTGAAGAGCATGCTGTAGCAACTACATTAACAGGATGCAAATACTTTTCGGATTCCATAAATACAACAAAAAAAATTTTTTTTATGGTTCGGTGTGGAATTTGACCAATGGCGGTATCTCATAAGAAACGAAATCATATTTCTATGAAAACGACGATGATAATCTTGCTAGGCTTGCTTACTGCATTCACTTGGCAGCCCAACCCAACGAAAACCATTACCGGAACAGTGACCGATGCGGCAGATGGCTCGGCTTTACCTGGGGTCAATGTGCTCATTAAAGGGACGCAAAACGGAACAGTCACTGATATGAACGGTCAATACCAATTGAAAAATGTATCCGAATCAGATATACTGGTGTTTAGCTGGATTGGTTACGTAGCCCAAGAAGTCGAGGTGAAACAGCAATCTATGATTCATGTAAAGTTGGTTGCTGATGTTCATTCATTAGAAGAAATAGTAGTTACGGGATATGCTCCCCAGCGGAAGCGAGCTGTCACGGGAGCAAATGTACGGACGATGAATCAGGTAGTATCTGCCCCGGCTATGTACGAAATGATGGAAGAAGCTGACGTATATTATCCTCCCTATGATGGTGAAATACCGCAGGAATTCAATACCGAGGAATACGCCACCATTCGGGAAAATCCGTTTTTATCTTCGGCTCAGAATCCACTTTCTACCTTTTCTATTGATGTAGATGCGGCCTCCTATGGCAATATCCGACGGTTTATCAATCAGGGGGAAATGCCGCCTATTGATGCGGTGCGGATTGAAGAAATGGTAAATTATTTTAAGTACAATTATCCGCAACCTGAACGTGATAAGCCCTTTTCGGTGAATCCTGAGCTGGTAGAATGCCCTTGGAATTCGCAGCACCATTTACTGAAAATCGGTTTGCAGGGTAAAGAAATTCCTACCGAAAACCTGCCGCCTTCTAATCTAGTTTTCCTAATTGATGTGTCTGGTTCAATGGACTACTCTAACAAACTGCCGTTACTGAAAAAAGCCTTCCGAATGCTGACTGACCAGCTACGTCCCCAAGACCGGGTAGCGATGGTGGTGTACGCCGGGGCGGCGGGAGTCGTATTAGAGTCTACGCTGGGTAACGAAAAAGCCAAGATCAAAGAAGCCTTAGACCGACTGCAAGCCGGAGGCTCAACTGCCGGGGGCGCGGGTATCCAGTTGGCTTACGATATTGCTAAGAAAAACTTTCAGGAAGGCGGTAATAACCGAATAATTCTTGCCACCGACGGTGATTTTAACATCGGCGAGTCCAGTAACGCCGCCATGGAGCGGATGATTGAGAAGAAACGTCAAGAAGGAATATTCCTGACTGTGTTAGGTTTTGGAATGGGTAACTACAAAGATTCTAAAATGGAATTGCTGGCTGATAAGGGCAACGGCAACTACGCCTACATTGACAATATTCAGGAAGCTAAGAAAGTGCTGGTCAGTGAGTTTGGCGGAACGCTATTCACCATTGCCAAAGATGTGAAGTTTCAGATTGAATTTAACCCCACCAAAGTGCAAGGCTACCGTCTGATTGGCTACGAGAACCGTGCCCTCCGCAACGAGGATTTTAACGATGATAAGAAAGATGCCGGTGAACTCGGCTCCGGTCATACTGTCACGGCCCTGTATGAAATTATCCCAACCGGAGTAGATGCGGGTGAATTACTGAAATCAGTGGATGACTTGAAGTATCAGAAGCAAAAAACCGAACGATCTGCCTCTCGTACCGATGAATGGCTCACTCTCAAATTACGCTACAAAGCTCCGAACGGTAATACTAGTAAGTTAATTAAGCAGCCACTTACGGGTGAAGTAAAGTCGTTTGATGAATCTTCGGAAAACCTACAGTTTGCCGCTTCGGTAGCTGGTTTCGGTATGCTGCTACGTGATTCTAATTTCAAAGGAAATCTCACCTACGATGCTGTAGCCCAAATGGCTCGCGACGCGAAGGGTGAAGATAAAGAAGGGTACCGTCAGGAATTTATCCGACTGGTAGAGTCGTGTAATTTGTTGGCGAGTAATTAGAATATTGAGTAAACAGTGTTTGCAAGTTGAAAAGTTACGGGTTCAAAGGTTACAAGTTTTGTCGGATATAGACAACTTGTAACCTGAAACTTCATCTCTTCTTTAACCTCTCCTGTATCTTCTCACTCTGGAGTTCCCTTAAAGCATCCTGGGCGATCCAGCGGGCGGATGGGTATTCTTGTTGGGCAATTTGGTTGGCTAAGTCAATGGCTTTTTGGTTGAGTGACAAACTATGTTTACCAGTTTGGCGTAGCATCCAGTTAATCGCTTTTTTCACAAAGTTCCGATTGTCGTAGGCTTCCATTTCCAGGTAGGGGAAAAACTCAGTGAAACGTTCATTGGGGGCTTTTTTATCGTGGATGACCAGTGCGGTCATCAGCACAAACCCGGCTCGTTTTACAAATTCTTCGGAACGCTGGCACCACTCGGCGGATTTTTGATAAGCAAATGGAGTACGCCAAAACAGATTACCACAGACCTGATCGCATAAGTCCCAGGAATGAATATCAGCTACCCAGTTCTCCATCTGCTCCTCGGTCACCTGTTGGTAGTCGTCTACCAGCGTGGCGAGTATCTGAGCCTCGTGAATTTCATTATCCCACAGATCCAGCGCTAATTCGTGCTGCTTACGGTAAGGTTTGGCTACCTGTCTTAACACGGGCATTCGGATGCCCAACGCTCGTTCAGTAGGGATACCAAATCGCTGCATTTTGGGTAGATAAGTTGGATCGGCTAAGTCGTGTAGTTGGGCAAGGAGTTGATCGGCATTCATCGGGTGTTCGGTAAAGAAAGTATAGGTAAAGTTACCAAACCTTAGAGTCGCTATTCAATAGTACCTAGAAAAATTTCCCAGACCTGTTTCTGTTCGCTACCGAACTGCTTATCTACTTTCTTTGCCCAGATTTCTACTTTCCGTTGGTAAGTAGCTTCCTGATACTCGGTTGCCGATAGCTGAGAAAAAGCAAGTACGCCTGAGTATTGCCGTGTGGATTCTTGCCGAGCAGTATCCTGTCGAGCAGCGTTTTGCCGTAATGGCTGAATGAGTTCAATATTTTGGATAATGTACTGCTCATTATCGCTTCTTTGCTCAATACTGTTTAAGCAGTTTTCCAACGTAAGCGTTTCTTCTTTCCAAGTAACTAGCGTTTGAGGGTGAATGAATAGTTGGGTAAGCTGTTCTTCGGCCTGCTGTCGAAAGGTATTGTCAATAGCTGGGTCAGCAATTATATTCAGATAGTCAGTAAAGTCGAGGAGCTTTTGTTGGGCGCGTACTTCCAGGACTGCCAGACGGTCGGGCGACAAATAGTCAGCGGTGAACTGAGCTTCCAGTTCACCCGACATAATAGCGGCTTCGGCTGATTCATTCTCGATAGCTCGTTCGCGATGTGAGGTAGCACACCGGGTTAGTCCTATTAATAGCAGAAGTAAGTAGGGAAATAGCCTGAATTTAATAGCAACTGCTTTGGGTAAGTTCTTTGGTACTAACAAACTAAATCCTCCTAACCCTGTTCTAAAGCGGCCCCTTTTCCAAAGGGGGAATCTAGAAATGAGTTTAATGATTGGTTTCATCGTTCACCTGTTTAAATCGTAATTCCTGAATCTGGTCGCCCCGAAATTTTGTACTCAGAACTTCAATATTCTGGAGGCTTCGCAGGGGCATGGTCATTTTGTTGATAAACTCCTGCTTGTTGTACAAAGCCATGCCTAGTGTCTGTCTTTCGGTGAGCTGGTAAATCTGGGCATCGTTAGTAAGCATCGCATCCAATTGCAGTCGCCGCTTCTGCCAATCATCTACGTCGGCCTGAGAGAAAATCCGTAGCAGCCAAGCGTAATCGTTTGGCTTTAAACTAATCTGTTCGGAGGCTTGATTCTTATCCAGAATTCGGGTGATCGTATCAGTACGATAGTAAGCTCCCTGCACTAGTAACCGGATGTGGGACGTGCGCCAGTAAACTTCCGCGCACCCTATCGAATCGATCGGAATTCGGTAGGGAGATTCGTTCTCCGAAAGAATGACAACTGTTAGTGCTGATCCGTTTACCGCTTGCTGAGTATCCGCATTCACAAAACAAAACTGATAAGCCGTTGATGGACTGAACCGAGAGTACCAGCTCATCAAGGCAATTAGAATAAGTAAAATGCTTAGTAATAGTAAGTGTTTTCGCTTAATACTCAGTTGAGTAAATATACCCTGACTTACTGTCTTCTGATGACGATAATCTTCCCAGTTGGTACAGCCAACGTATTGACTCAGCAGATTGAGAATATCAATACGGGGCAGTTGCGGCTGATCAGATTTGATGTGGGTGTAAAACCACTTTTCGCTGATGCGCCCGTTGGCTTTCTCTTCTAAATCCTGCTGAAATAGGCGAATTTCCTGACCTTTCCATGCGCTAATATCTGTGCCAAGCTGCGGATGCGATTGTCGCACCTGCTGGACAATATCCTGCTTTAACTGCTGGAAATATATGCGATCGCGACCAGGCATTACAGTAAGATAGCATTCTTAGATGAAACAACTACTTGTAAAACGTTTATAATCCCGGTAAAATGATTTACAAAGGCTTTACCACAGTAAATTTTTTGCTAATCATTCCAGTTCGCTAGGTTTTGACATCACCAAAATCATGTGCTATGTCAAAACGAGACGTAAACCGCCCAAATCAAGCGAGGAAGAAGTACTTTAGTAAAGGATTATTGAGATCGCAACGAAATAGGGGCGAAAGAGGGTTTAAGACAATTATTCTGCTTTTCATTCTGTTTATCACATTCTTTACAAGGTGCTATGAAAAGGGTTATAAAAGTAGCTCTAAAGGAGTTAATGATAATTCTTCCACCTACAGAGTGCCGCCACCAGAAATTGAAGCTGCTCCCAATGCAGAAGAAGTTGAGATCCTGTTAGACATAGAAATCAGCGAAAATGAAGAAATAGTCTTTGAAGAAGCACCGGAAGTAAAAGTCCCCAATTTCAGAACGGAGGAATATGACCGAATTTACGAAAATGAGTTTGTTGCTACCTGGGACCATCCGCTTTCTACGTTTTCTATTGATGTCGATAACGCATCGTACAGTAATGTGCGTCGCTTCCTGACCCAGCAGCATCAGCTACCTCCTCCGGATGCCGTGCGAATTGAAGAGCTTATCAACTATTTTTCTTACGATTATCCCCAACCTTCGGGCGACCAACCTTTTGCACTGGTGACCGAAGTAGCTCAATGTCCCTGGAATACTGAGCATCAATTACTGCATCTGGGCATTCAGGGTAAGTCGTTGGATTACGAGCAGCTTTCGCCCAGCAATCTGGTTTTTCTAGTGGATGTCTCTGGCTCGATGGACGAACCTAACAAACTACCGTTGGTGCAAAAATCGCTTCGGTTGTTAATTAATGCATTGCAACCTAGCGACCGGGTGGCGATGGTGGTATACGCGGGAGCAGCCGGAATGGTGCTACCGTCTACTCCGGCTTCGGATAAAGAAACCATCTTCAAAGCTCTGAATAATCTTCGGGCGGGAGGTTCAACGGCGGGCGGGGCAGGTGTTCAACTCGCCTATCAGATTGCTCAAGAAAACTTTATTTCCGATGGCAACAATCGTGTGATTCTAGCAACCGACGGCGATTTCAATATTGGTACATCGTCTACGGGCGACTTGGTGCGGATGATTGAAGAAAAACGAAAGCAGGATATTTATCTGACGATCTGCGGCTTCGGGATGGGAAATTATAAGGACGGACGCATGGAGCAGATCAGCAATGCGGGCAATGGTAATTACTTTTACATTGATCACATTCAGGAAGCGGAGAAGGTGTTTGTACGTGAGCTACGCGCTAACCTTTTCACCATTGCTAAGGATGTAAAAATTCAACTGGAGTTCAATCCTCAGCAGGTGCAAAGCTACCGACTGATTGGCTACGAAAACCGCCTATTGGCTCGTGAAGATTTTGACGACGACCAAAAAGATGCTGGCGAGCTAGGAGCTGGTCATACCGTAACCGCGTTGTATGAAATTGTTCCCACTCCACTTGACCACGAAGCCAGTACGGCACCCTCGCTGCGCTATCAGCAAAGCGTCGTAACTGAGCAGGCTAATGCCAACGAACTTCTGACTTTCAAGCTGCGCTACAAGCCCATCGGTAGTGAGCAAAGCTTGTTAATTGAGCAACCCGTCACTGCTTCAGAGAATACGTTCGCCCAGTCTTCTCAAAACTTTCGCCTATCGGTTACCGTGGCGGGTTTTGGTATGCTACTCCGGCAGTCACAGTACAGCGGCACACTGACGTTTACCCAGTTGGAAACTTGGCTACACGGTTCAAAACCCATGGTCAATACCGACTGGCAGGATTTTGAGGATCTACTGAAGACAGCTACCCTACTAAACACTCCTCGCTAGTATGAAGTGGTGGTTGACGATAATCATTCTTTGCCTGACTCCGGCAGTTATTGCTCAGTCGGTGAAGTGGCCGGAGGATACCGCTCAGGCGCAGCGTAATTGGGCATTATTTACCGATAATGTCCGGGCTCAGAACCATTCCGAAGCATTGGTTCCGTTTCAATGGTTGGTAGAACAGGCTCCTGATCTCACTCCTACCTTGTACATTCAGGGAGAGAAATTATTTAAAGGGTTAGTAGCCGAGACGGACAACCCGGTGCAACGGGTGGAGTATCAGCAACGGCAACTCGATCTGTACGATCAGCGCATCCGATATTTCTCCGATGCTGCTAAAGTGATGAACCGAAAGGCCCACGCGGCTTATCAGTACTACCGGGATCAACCCGAAAAATATGCGGATCTGCTAGAAATATTTGAGCAGGCGTTTCAAGTCTGCCAAGATCAGTTTTCCAGTGTCAACCTGGTTGCTTATTTGGATGTAGTGAGGCGTTATCGGCAAGCCAATGATACCGAGCCATCTGATGAAGAAGTATTGCGGCTCTACGATCAATTTTCGCAGCTACTTCAGCAAAAGAATGGACCTGATGCAAAAGAAAAACAGGAGTTGCTGGACAAATTACTTATCTCAACAATCACGTTGGATTGTACGACTATTCAGGAAAAGTTTGGTGGTCCTTTTTTCCAAGATACTACGCGAGTAGATCAGGCTAAAAAGGTGATTGCGTTGGCTTTGGCTTATCAGTGTAGCGATGCGCCATTCTTCATGACCGCTTTACGAGTGGTTTTTCAGTACGATCCGTCGGTAGGTACAGCTAAAACTATTGCCAAACTTTACGAAGCAAGGGATAATCCTCAAAATGCCGAGAAATACTGGCAGCAAGCCATTGATCTGGCGGAAGAAAACGAAGAAAAAGCCGATTTATGGTATTCGTTAGCGCAGCACTACCAGCGAAACAATCGTAAGCTCCAAGCCCGAGAGGCAGCTCAGAAATCAATTCAACTGGGTGCTTCTAGGAAGACTGCGTATAAACTGATCGGTGATCTCTATTTTTCTAGTTTTGACGATTGTAAAGGTGGGAAGTCAATCGTTCAAGACCGGGCGGTGTACTGGGCGGCTTACGAAATGTACCAACGAGCGGGACGAAGCGACTTGATGCAGCAAGTTGAGCAGCAGTTTCCGACGATGGAGCAAATTTTTCAGGAAGATCTAAAGAAGGGTGAGACTATGCAAGTAGGTTGTTGGATTAATGAAGAGGTTATTGTCCGCCGTCGACCTTCTCAGTAATTTGAACACTCCATTATTTATCATACCCATAAGTTGATTCTGATAAAGATCGACGTGCATAATTAAATCGCCACAGAAGCACAAATAGATCATACAACATTGTAGGTCTGTTTTCGTAGAGTACACTATTTCCTATCATCTATGAAGCTTCTTATAATCCTTATATTGGCACTAATCGGTGGGCAGAGCCTATTCGCTCAGGAAATTGAAGAACTGTCTTTTGAAGAATTAAATAAACGAATTCGTTCCGACAATGAAACTGAGGTGTTAGTAGTAAATTTCTGGGCAACCTGGTGTAAGCCTTGTGTTAAGGAGTTGCCCTACTTTGATTCTCTGCAAGCTCACTACCCGACCAAGAAAGTGAAGGTAGTTTTAGTCAGCCTCGATATAGAGGCTGAAGCCGCCAAAAAGTACCGTGAACGAAAAAATATACAGTCCGAAGTTGTATACCTTGATGAAGTAGATCATAATGCGTGGATTGACCGGATATCTTCTGATTGGAGTGGGGCTATTCCGGCTACATTGTTCGTAGACAACTCCGGACAAGAGCAATTTCATGAAGGCGAACTATCAGACGAAGCTCTTTTTTCTCAAGTCAACCAAATACTAAACCTTAAATAATGAGTTATGAAAACCTTGGTTCTAACTATCCTATTCGCATTATCGCTTAGCCTGGGAAGCTTTACTCCTTCTTCAGATGGATACGAAGTTGGCGACTACGCTACCAATTTCGATCTTAAAAATGTAGACGGAAATATGGTTTCATTGAGTGATTATGAAGATGCCGAAGGGTTCATCGTGGTTTTTACCTGCAATGAGTGCCCTTACGCAAAACTTTATCAAGATCGTGTTAGTGAATTAAATGAAAAGTACGAAAGCAAGGGTTTTCCAGTAATAGCCATTAACCCCAATGATCCGGAACGTTCACCGGCGGATAGATACGAAAATATGCAGGCTAGAGCCGAAGAAAAAGATTATACTTTTCCTTACCTCGTGGATGAAACTCAGGAAATAACCCGTGCTTACGGAGCCACTAATACCCCCCACGTATACATACTGGATAAGGAAGGGAAAGACAAATTTAGAGTAGCTTATATTGGAGCCATCGACAATAACTACAAAGATGCGGAGAAAGCCGATAAGCATTATGTTCAGGAAGTGGTAGATGCCTTACTGAATGGTCAGGAAGTTCCACTAACCAAAACTAAAGCCATCGGCTGCACTATTAAATGGAGTAATGCTTAACATATAATCGTTGGATCTTCGGCAACGGGCCCTATACTTTCCTGCTCTAAAATACAGCTAAAGTCTGCACTACTTTTGGTTAGGTAAATTTGCTACCTATACCCTTCCTTCAGAAGAGAAGTTTTCCAGATAAGTTGCTTTACTTTCAGCGGAATAAACTGTATCCTGTAAAGGAATCATCCGCATCAAGCTTCTGCATAATAGTGGCCGACAGACTAAATGAAATACTACACCTACCTGATTTTACTGTTATTGCCAGGGTCTTTGTCTGCCCAGGGTCTTTCGTTTGAATATCTGAAAGATGGGGTTTGGGTAAAAGAAAATAACGAGCGTATCTTCTTTTATCATCAGAAGACTAAATCACAGAATGGCAAATACGCCCGGGCGAATTATATTCATCCGCTGTACGGATTAGACGGGACAGTGCTCACCGAAGATTTTCCCGACGACCATCTGCACCACCGGGGTGTCTTCTGGACGTGGCATCAAGTGTTTATCGGGGACAAACGGATTGGGGATGCCTGGCTATGTGAAGATTTTAGCTGGGACGTTTATGAAGTAGGGGGAAAGCAAGAAGATAGTACACTTTATACCAAAACCCACTGGAAATCGCCCAACTGGACAGATGAGCAGGGAACACAACAACCGTTTCTATCAGAGGAAACTAATATCAAAATTCATCCTGCTAATGAAAATTATCGCGTGCTTGATTTTGAGATTTCGCTACTAGCCTTAGTGCCTGACTTAAAAATAGGCGGTTCGGAAGATGCGAAAGGTTACGGTGGGTTTTCGGTAAGAATGAAATTACCGGAAGATATTCAGTTTACTTCCACTGATGGAAAGGTGACGGCTCAAACTGAAGCAGTAGAAGCAGGGCATTGGATGGATATGTTTGGTTCGCTAGCGGCTGATGGTGGAACGGCTGGAATTGTGGTTATCGCTCATCCGAATAATCCGTCCCCTAATAATCATTGGATTTTACGTACCAAGAACAGTATGCAAAACCCGGTTTACCCTGGTCGGGAACCTATTCTGATTTCTGATGAAAAATCTACGGTGCTGCGGTATCGCCTGGTCGTTTATCAGAATGAAATTAATGAACAAATGATCAATAGTTTGTACGAAAAAATGCAGTAGGCAAGAGTAGCTGTCGAATCAGAAGAAACTGCCTACAGTAAAGTAAGAACAAAGACTGAGCAAAAGAACACTCAGTACTGTATGATAAGGTTTCGGATTATCCCATTTTACTAGCTTAATAATTCCTATAATTAGAAATGCTAGTTGAGCGATAAAAAATGGGATGGTGAGTAGTTCTTGAAAGAATCCGACCAAAACATAATCAATCTCATAGACATAGATGAGATAGAGTATACTGAAGTACGAAACAATCAAAATACTGATTGCCAATAACCACTTCTCATTTAACTCCTCCATAACAGCAATTTTCTACTTTTTAGCCGAAACAAAAAATGAACTGGGTGGAGCACTAGCCTTCGGCCCCCAAATTTTAATGTTATCCACCATACCCGTATCGTCAAATGAGCCAAAACCGATGTAGCCTTCCGCAAAATGGGTATCGGTAGCTTCCATAATAGGGTTCTTCATATCATCAAAGTAGACTTTTATAAATCCCTCTTCTATGTTGCGTTCTATCTTTATTTTATGCCACTGGTTGGTTTCCCCCCAGTCTATGCCATCCGAAACTTTTTCTCCAATGGCGACTCGAGGTTCATCGTTTACTAGAAAAATATTATGGGCATGCGGATCAGGTTCAGTGGCTAAGTGCACGTAGTAAAAATTACTGGGATCTTTCATGCCAAAAAACAAGCACATATCGCGGTGACCATATTCCCGGCCAGTTTGCATCAGATCAGCTTCTAGTACAAAGCTACCGTACATCTGATCTGAGAGCATAGCAATATTGCGGGGCGACCGCACCCGGGGTTGATATTCGCTGGCGGCAAACAAATGTAACGCCCGATTATCGTCCCGTTTACTCAACTTCCAGGCGGCCCGGTCGGTCATCTCGAAAGATTTAAGCGGTTGCTTTCCTTCAAAATCTTCGCTTAATAGCAATTGATAATCATCGGGAATAAAGGTAGTGGCAGTACACAGCACACTTAGAAGAAACAGAATAGCGAGCTTCATGGGATTAATCATTGTAGGTTGCCCGTAAAAATTACGCATTTTCAGGTAAATTCGTATAAAAATTATCCGAAAATGGGTGGTTACCAGTTTCATTAGCGAGTAAGCTGCCGGATAATAGTCTGATGCTGCGGAAATTCAGCCAGTAAATCTTTGCGTTTTGCCATCTCAAAATCGCGAAAATCGAAGCCGGGAGCAACAGTACAACCAACCAGAGCATAGGTAGTCGGGTCAGCCATTCGCGAAGCGAACCAATGATTGGCCGGAACTACCAACTGGAAGCGGTCGCCCTGTTCCCAATGGGGTCCTAAACGATGAATTTTCAGGGAGCCATTTGGGTATAAAACGGCTACCTCGAGCGTTTCACCTGCGTAAAAGTGCCACATTTCATCCGATTTAATCCGGTGAAAAGCTGAGAAAGCATCTTCTAGCAACAAGTAGTAAATACCCGTAGAGTAGCTGCGGTCTAGCTCAGGGATACTGCCGGATGCTTTGTAGGTTTCTTGGTAGAATCCCCCTTCGGGATGGGGCTGCATTTGCAGGCGGTCAATCCATTGTTGGGCTTCGGTTAGCAAGTTATTTTGGTTTTGGTGGTTAGTATTCTGGTTAGCCGGAAGCATATTGCGGATGGCAGCAATTCGCCAAGCATTTTCCTCGTAAACGACCACAAAAGTACTCCACATTTTTCTAACAATCTCTCCGTCGGCATTGCTGATTTCGTAGCGGGCATCGGCAATAGCGGTTTCGCCCGTGATAAACCGAACTTGCTCTACCGCCAGCGTTCGGTCGCCTGGGTTGCGCTGCGAGCTACGCATCATTCCCTCTTTGGCCTTGCCGATTCCTCTTCGCCACTCTCCGGATGAAACTAGCTGATCAATCTCAGTAGTCAGAATACGTTTGAGTAACACCGTATCTTGCTGCTCGCGTGCCTGAGCGTACTGGTCAATGAGTAAATAAATGGCCTCTTCGTCGGCTAAATTCTGAGCGTAAGAGTTAATGGTAAGTAGAACGGCGAGGAGGGTGCCGAGAACGAGGCGATTCATAGATTAAATTGTTATCGGTATGGAATAAGTGAAAAAGCCATTAGCAATATACATTAATCCAGCTAGGCTGATAAACTTTATACTAACTTGCTTTCAGCGAAGTACAATTGATTTTAATCATCAGCGAAAATCACTATATGAATAGTAGCAAACGAATGAGTGCTACCTTGTTTCGGGTTATTTTACTCCTTTTTCTGATAGTATCAGCCTGCAAAGAAGATGATACATCACAAGGGGTTGACTCACTACAGGGAGTGTGGCAGGTGAACGAGGCTATATCTATCTACGATAACTCAGGAAACAATCGAGTGGATGAAGCTGGCAATCTGGGTCAGTTTATTTTTGGTAGTGATACGCTACGGTTTGAGTATACCCGCAATGATACTTTGTACCAGGGAGTAGAACGATGGCAACTGCAACGTACTCGAGAGAACCAGGTCTTTTCTAGAGTTAATGTTTTTACCCTGATAATTGAGAATCATGATACCTTTATTTGTGAGTTTGGTGATCAGACGCGCAATTCAGAAAAAAATGCCACCAATATTACCCTACGTCGTGAGCCGGAAGAGAACAGCCAGGATACCTGGATTGAGTTGTCGCTTAGTAAGCAGTAGTAGTACGCTTCTCTTATGAGCTCTCGGAAGCAGATTTTTATCTAGTATTTTTCTTGTGCTCGTAAACTACCTTTCCTTCGGGACTCCACTCTTTCATGGTGTACGGGCGGGTTTCGTCGTCGTAAGGATCATCGGTGTACTTGATTTGCTTTTTCGGACGACGGTCATAATCGTAGAATTCCGTCCAGATGCCTACTTTTTGGTCTTCTTGGTACTCGCCTTCTACGGCAATACGTCCGCTGGGGTGGAAGTAAAAATAGTAGCCTTCCTTTTCACCGTACTCCACCGGGATAACTTCCTGGGGTTTCTTGCGGGTACCTTCATCGTAGTAGGTGATTTCTGATTCGCGGGGCCAGCCTCGGGTGTATTTTTCTTTATCGAGCAAAATATCTTTCTTGCTGTACTTCGTCCACCGACCGTGCTTGGTACCTTTGTAGAAGATGCCTTCTTCCAGAATCTCGTTATCGATAGTCATTTTCTGATAGGGACCGTGCAGAATCAATGCTTTATTTTTAGTGATGTTATGCGTAGTACGGATTTGTTTACGTTTGGTATCGTACCAGTAGACATCCCGCACGTAAGGGTCGGGCATCTCGAATTCCTTTAGGTAATGAAAGATTTCAATAACATCGGTTCCACCTCGGGCTGAGCGGGCAAATCCTTTCTTGGTTTTAATGTCGTAAAAGACATTCTTCTTCCGCTTTTTCTTCTTCTTGGCCTTTTTCTCCTCTTTTTCTTCCTCCTCTTCCGCTTCCAGATTTACGGTAAGTGGGACTTGGGTGGCGGGGTCAACCAGGAAAATATCTGAAGTATCAGGAGCGAAGGTTTTTTCAACGGTTTCTACTTCCTCTTTCTTATCTTTCTCGTCTTGGGCGAAAGCTGAAGATAACGTCAGTCCCAATAGCAAAAGCGAATTAAGTAAATAGCGCATGAGGTAATTGAAATAGGGTAGTGTATTTAAAATAAGGATGGCATTTTTGCCATTCTTTCAAGATTGTAATGAACTAAGAAGTACTTGATAGCCAGGTAGTGGTTTTCCCAAGTTTTGGAAAAAGATAGCGTTTTGCGCACCAATCGGGCACACC
>JBCCTI010000116.1:0-15680 GCA_039198955.1 Bacteroidota bacterium
CTACTGCCTTGTTGGTACCCCTTTTTCAACGCTGACCGATCTTGTTCACCTAATGTTATTCTTCGTATATTCATCACCCTTTGATTTAACCATATCAACACAAAGAAACAAAATTTATACTAATTGTGTCTAGGTACTTAGCTATAAAGACCGTAAATTACTGTTCGATATAGAACAAGATCCTTATGAACATAAGGACATAGCTGCCAAATACCCTGAGGTAGTAAAATCACTTGATAATAAGTATCAGGAGTGGAACAGGGCTATGATGGATCCCCAGTGGGTAGACCCGCATCCGGAAAATATAGGGAAAGAGGCAGCGCGCTGGAGTAACACTAGACGCGCTTCCCTTCCCCCCAATAATAATTAGATCCAGGTCAGGGTGACCTTCACTCGATTACTAAACAACTAACTACAAAACACGACCATGATAAACAAGCCGAAAAGTAAAAGTATCGTCTGTATCTGGCTCTTAAGCCTAGTAACCATACTTGCTGCCTGCCAAACTTCAGAGAAGTCGGAGGATGATTCAACATTGGGTCAACCCAATATCATATTCATTATGTCGGATGACCACACCACTCAAGCATTTGGTACCTACGGTAGTCGCTTGGCTTCACTCAATCCAACTCCAGTCTTAGATGAACTAGCGGCAGGGGGGATGGTGTTTGATCAAGCTTTTTGCCATAATTCTATCTGTACCCCCAGCCGGGCCAATATCATCACCGGACAGTACAGTCAGACCAACGGGGTGCTTGATTTAGATGGCGTGCTACCTATCGAGAAGCAGTATCTACCAATAGAGATGAAGAAGCTGGGTTATCAGACGGCTATTATTGGTAAATGGCATTTGAAAGAAGAGCCCGCCAATTTTGACCACTACGAAGTACTACCGGGGCAAGGGAAATATTTTGACCCTGAATTTCGTAAAATGGGAGAGGGGGCTTGGCCGGACAATCTGGTAGCCTACGAAGGGCACTCGTCGGATATCATCACTGACCGAACACTGGATTGGTTGGAGAATAAGCGGGCAAAGGACCAACCGTTTTTTCTGATGCATCACTACAAGGCTCCCCACGATGACTTTGAGTTTGCTCCCCGCTACACTGACTATCTGGAGGACACTGAGATTCCTGAACCCGCTAGTCTATATGAGCAGCCTAATTTTGGCTCAGAGGCTACTTTTGGCAAGGGCGATAGTCTAATTCACCGGATTGGTACATCAGTTTCCGATCGGCATACGTACCGGAGTTATGCTCAACAGTATGGGTTCGAGTCGGAGGATGAGAAAGAGAATACCCATTTGGCGTACCAGGAGTACTTAAAGCGCTACTTGCGCTGTGTGAAGGGCGTAGATGATAACCTGGGGCGACTGTTTAGTTATCTAAAAGAGAATGATTTATGGGAAAATACGGTGGTTATCTACACTGGGGATCAAGGGTTTATGCTGGGTGAGCACGATTATATGGATAAACGTTGGATGTATGATGAATCTATGCGGATGCCCTTCATCGTTCATTATCCGGGAGCAGTGGAGGCGGGAAGCCGATCTGACGTTATTATCAACAACACTGATTACGGGCCTACCATGTTAGAATTAGCGGGAGGACAAGTACCTGACTATATGCAAGGCAATAGTTTTGCGAATGTGCTAAGGGGCGAGAGTACCGAAGCAGGTCAGACTTCCACCTATTACCGCTACTGGATGCACCTAATGCACCACGACGTTCCGGCTCATTTTGGGCTGCGAACCAAAGACTATAAATTAATTTTCTACTACGGTTTACCCAGTGATACAAGCAGTATAGGTAAGCCTACGATGCCTTGGTTAGAAGCATCTTACGCTATAGAGCAAACCCCGGCTGCCTGGGAGTTTTACGACTTAGGTAAAGACCCCGAGGAAGTTGATAACCGTTACGATGACCCCGCTTATCAGGACATTATCGCGCAGCTAAAGCAGGAACTGAAAGATAAGCGACAAGCCCTAAACGAAACCGACGAAGACTTCCCTCATGTCCAGAAAGTCATTGACGCACATTGGGACTAATAATATCCTCACAACTACTAATTGATAAAGTTTAAATTTTAATAGTCGATTTTCTGTGTTAATACAGCCCAGTTACCAGCCAGACATAAACGCAACATCTTCACTATTTGGCAAAGGAAGTCGTTTGGTATATGGTACTTCTGGTTTAGGGGGAGTGTGGGGCAAAGTAGATGAATCCGAAAGCATTGATTGTCTTCTCTATGCCTTTGAGCACAAAATATCTTCGCTAGATACATCTCCATCCTACAATCGTAGTGAAGAATTTGTAGGAAAGGCCTTACAGCGCTGGAAAGGCGAGCGACCGTTCATTAGCACTAAAGTAGGTCGTTTACCCGCCGAAAAAGCGGATGAGTGTTACGTAGATTACTCAGCCGAAAGCATGCGGAGTAGCCTGATGCGTAGCTTAGATAGATTGCAGGTAGAGCAAGTAGATCTACTGTTCTTGCACGAACCTCATTTAGTGCCACTAGATAAAATTGAAGAGATTTTAGAGACGCTAAAAACCTTCCGAGCGGAGAGGTTGACCCGCCTATTGGGTGTAGGGGGAAATCCTACCGATGATTTTCGCCTGTATATTACGAGTGATAACTTTCAGGTTGTTTCCGGATTTCTAAAGATGGATGCCTGCAATTTATCGGCTTTTGATGCCGACATTCCTCATTTTCAAAAAGAACAGGTGGCCTATTACGCAGCTTCCGCTTTGCACATGGCACTGCTGGGCACTCGTTTTGAGCGCTATCAGACTGATCCGCCTAACACCGAGTGGATTACTACTCAGGATTTGAAAGCTGCCGCGGCGGTTAACATTATTGCCCAGAAAAATCAAATACCATTGTCTACATTGGCCCAGCGTTATTTGTTTTCTATTCGGGAGGCGGATCGGGTTGTGATGGGAGCCAGAAAGATCAGTCAGATCCAGTCTACTGTTAGTGACTGGGCTCAGGGCGCGTTACCCCAGGATCTTTTTGATGAAATAACTAATGCTATTTTACATACCCGGAATGATTAGTAATTCATAGTATGATGAGAATAGGTAGAGGTATATTGGCGTGTATTTTTTTGTTATGTAACTAAAATTATGTTAAGTAAGATGCGAGCTTATAGAGTTATTAAACAAAAGTAGGCAACTATTAAATGTATTTACCGCTTAGTATATAATTATGCTTAATTCTATACCAGACGCGATAAAAGCGATACAAAAAGGAGAAATCATCATTGTTGTTGATGACGAGAACCGGGAAAATGAAGGGGACTTTATCTGTGCTGCTGAAAAAATTACTCCCGAGATCGTCAATTTTATGTCTACTCATGGACGGGGACTCATTTGCGTACCTCTTACCGAAGACCGCTGTGAAGAGCTAGAACTGGGGTTAATGGTAGGGCGCAATACATCCCACTACGACACACCATTTACCATCTCAGTTGATCTGATTGGACACGGCTGCACGACCGGAATATCAGCATCTGACCGCTACAAAACTATTCAGGCATTGGTTAACCCCGATACGCATCCGGATGATTTGGCTCGTCCAGGACATATTTTTCCGCTGAAGGCTAAAAATGGGGGCGTACTACGACGAGCGGGGCATACCGAGGCGGCTATTGACCTTCCCCGATTAGCGGGACTATTCCCAGCAGGGGTACTGGTAGAGATTATGAATGAGGACGGTAGTATGGCCCGCTTGCCTGACCTCAGAAAAGTAGCTAATCGTTTTAATATGAAGCTAATCTCAATTCAAGATTTGATTGAGTACCGACTTCAGCACGATAGCCTGATTCGCCGGGAAGTGTCGGTACCCTTAGATTCAGTGTACGGAAACTTACAATTGTACGCTTACACTCAGCTCTCTACCAACGAGGTACATCTGGCTTTTGTCAAAGGACAGTGGCAAAACGATGAGGTTGTAACCGTTCGGGTTCACTCGTCTAATCTGTTTGAGGATATTTTTGGCACGCTCATGAATAATCAGTTCAACGTGCTACAACGTTCATTAGAAATCTTAGATCAACAGGAGAAAGGGGTTATCATCTACATGAACCAGGAAGGGCTAGGTAGTAATATTCTAGAGCGATTAAAAGAATATCAAAAGAAGCGGAATGAAGACGAAAGGAAGCCTATTTCAGCCCTGGGGGTAAAGATGGATAAAAGAGACTATGGCGTCGGTGCCCAAATACTTCGTGATCTTCGGGTCAATAAAATCAAACTGATTACTAACCGTCCGGTAAAGCGGGCGGGCCTTCAAGGATATGGCCTGGAAATTGTTGATCATATTCCATTACGAAACTAGAAATACACTATTTCGTGGTATTTACTGTTAATAAACAATAACAACACATGTCGTATGAAGAAGCTAATTACTGTGGGTTATCTTCTAATCTTTGCGATAACCACAACCCAAGCCCAGCAGTATTTTCCGTCAGAAGTATGGCACGAAGGCTCCGTGACTACCGTAGACGGTGAAAGCTACCGGGGAAAAATAAAGTACAATTTAGAAGCGGATCTAATTCAGTTTAGTGCCAATAATACTATCAAGACCTTCAGTGCCCAAAAATTGATCTTTTTCGAAATCTTTGATGCGGAATACGGTCGCTACCGCGAATTCTACGCTTTACCTTATCAGGTGAGTGCCGATTATAAAACCCCCCGTCTATTTGAAGTGCTCTACGAGAATACGCTCACCTTACTGTGCCGGGAAGAAGTCGTACAACAGACTTCGCCAATAAACGATCCTTTTTTCTACGGGAATCAGATGATGACCCGCTTCCGATTGGACTATGATTACTACTTTTTAAACCGGAATGGGGACATTCAGTACTACTCTCAGAAGAAAGATGATCTGTATAACATGTTTCCCCGTAACAAAGCCAAGGTAGAACAGTACATTAAGAAAAATAAGCTGAAGCACGACCGTCAGCGCGATCTGGTTCGGGTCACCGCTTACTACAATTCTTTACTCAATTCCTGAAAAATTAATAATGGGGCAACCGAAAATTCTGGTTTCTAACGATGACGGTATTTCATCCCGGGGTATTCAATTTTTAGTAAGTATCATGAGAGAACTGGGCGAAGTGGTAGTAGTCGCCCCCGATAGCCCTCAATCGGGTATGGGACACGCTATTACTATCGGTGAGCCACTGCGCCTGACTGAATCTAATCTATTTGAAGGGGTAGAAGCCTATAAGTGTTCAGGGACCCCGGCTGACTGCGTGAAGCTAGGTAAGCACTTTGTCCTCAAAGACCAACCGCCGAGCCTAGTCGTTAGTGGGGTCAATCACGGTAGTAACACTTCCATCAGTGTACTGTACTCAGGAACTATGTCGGCTGCGGTAGAAGGAGCGATTGAAGGCTTTCCCTCCATCGGTTTCTCGCTCTGCGATTTTAGTGCAGATGCTGATTTTTCCCACACTGGTGAGTATGTATATAATATTGCCAAGTCGGCACTGGAACATGACTTTCCTTCGGGGGTCGCACTCAATGTTAATTTTCCTCACAAGCAAAACGAAACTATCCGGGGAGTTAAAATCTGCCGTCAGGCTCACGCTAAGTGGCAAGAAGAATTTGACCAACGATACGATCCCTACGGTAGGCGCTACTTCTGGATGGCAGGTAACTTTGTCAATTTTGACGGCGGAGAGCCAGCCCGAGGCGAAGAAAATAACGATCAATGGGCGGTTGATAATAATTACGTTTCCGTTGTTCCTTGCCAGTACGATATGACCGCCTACTCTGCTATTGCTGCTATCAAGAATTGGGAGTTAGACTAGCTGGACTTATCTATCACCGAGATAAATTTATGTCCTTCCCAATATATGTCTAGGGGCTTTCCTCGGGGGTAAAACCTAGTTCGCTCTACTTTTTCAACAACTTTTTCTATAGGCCAGTCAGATTGGGAAAAATTAATGGGGACAGCACATTGCCAAGGCTGACAGTACTCAACCCAGGGCGAGTGATCTTGCAGAAAGAACGGTAGCTCGTAGTTCATATATTCCCAGATACGAGTTGGAAAGCAATTCTCGATACTAGGTAATATCCGGTGACAAACCATTCCAAAGTCGGATTCCTGCATTGCTTCCAACAACTGCCCATGGGGCACCGGCGACAAACTAATAGTTGATTGAATCCAAGGATTATCAGATGCAATCGCTTGAAGTTTATGATACGTTGCTAATTGAGTTACGTGACCTATTAATCTAAATACCATTCTATTTCGTAGCGCTTGATAAAGCTGCTTTGCCAAGCTGAGAGCTTCCCATATTCCGTAAACATCACTGATTGTACCCGAGTATAATAGGCAAAGGTTCTCTTGCTTTACTTTCCTAGCTAAAGGTTGAGTCAGTGGAATTACTTTATTTTCTAACAGTACCGCAGAAAAATCTACTAGCCAGGGTTTCTCTTGATAGTACCCTTGTTCAGCTACTAGCAAGCAACCTGATCTTCGGGCTAGTTGCTGTTCTAGTTTATCGATTAAGCGAGCTAACCATTTCCTTGCCCTTTTTTGCTTCTGATGATGATATACAATATTCCGGGAATGATTCTCCCGTGTATCGTAGAATAATCGTACTCTAGAATAAACAGATTTGTATAGTAAAACTGCTGGAGCCAGTTCGGGGGTTGTGACAATAATAAAGTTAGGCTTAATTCTTAGCATTAGCCGAAAAACCTGAAAATTGGCCAGTAACCGGATTAGCTGCTGGGCTTTGAAGTTGAAAATTGGGTAAAATGATATATCCGAGGAAGCAGTATGGGTATTTGAGTAAAATCCTATTATATTCACCGAAAATTTGCCAGTACCGACTAACGACTGCGCCATCTTTTCGTACATTCGGGTATCGTCTACTGGTTTAAGCACCGACATAATAACCCCAACTTCTTTTTTCACAATTTCTACTCGTTAGACTGACGCAAATTTGCCCTATGGAACTTCAACAGATGATCGAGGCCGCCTGGAATGACCGTTCCATGCTGCAAGACAAAGATGTAAAAATCGCCATTAAATCCACTATTGATGACCTAGACCGGGGCAGTAAACGGGTAGCCGAACCCCAGGATGGGCAGTGGATTGTTCACGATTGGGTAAAAAAAGCCGTTATCCTATACTTTCCCCTCCAGAAAATGAAGACCTTAGAAGTAGGCCCATTTGAGTTTCACGATAAAATGAAACTCAAAACAGGCTATGAAAAAATGGGAGTACGGGTTGTCCCTCACGCTATTGCTCGCTACGGTGCCCATCTAGCCAAAGGAGTAGTGATGATGCCATCTTACGTAAATATCGGGGCTTACGTAGACGAAGGAACGATGGTGGACACTTGGGCTACGGTAGGAAGCTGTGCTCAGATTGGCAAGAGCGTTCATCTGAGCGGTGGAGTAGGGGTAGGGGGGGTTCTCGAACCAGTGCAAGCCGCCCCGGTTATTATCGAAGATGGGGCATTTATTGGTTCCCGCTGTATCATTGTAGAGGGTGTTCGCATTGGAAAAGAAGCCGTGTTGGGGGCTAATGTTACCTTGACCGGAAGTTCAAAGATTATCGATGTTACCCAAAGTGATCCCGTCATCTATCAGGGCGAAGTACCGCCTCGATCGGTAGTTATTCCCGGCTCGTACACTAAAGAATTTCCGGCAGGCAGCTATCAGGTTCCCTGTGCCCTTATCATTGGGCAGCGGAAAGAAAGTACCGACCGCAAAACGTCATTGAATCAGGCACTCCGCGATCATCAGGTTGCCGTCTGACAAACTTTTTTTCAACAGCACTAATGCTTACTTTTGTCCCTTCAAACCTGGACAGGATGTCCCCGAAAGGATTTCTCAGGAAGGATTCAGAACATTTTCAAATTAGCATCTATATGAAATCAATTATCAGTTGCCTGGCAACTATTTTTTTACTCACAGCTTGTGGCGATAACCAGTCTAACCAAGGTGATAAATTATTTCAGCAAGGTCAGTACGAGGCGGCTATTCAGCAGTACTCCGAGTATCTAGAGTACAATCCCGAAGATCTTAAAGCAATTTACAACCAGGGACGGGCGTACGAAGAGCTTGGGCAACTAGATAAATCGCTGGCGAATTACGAGAAGGCCGTTGAAATTGACCCTCTGCACGCTAGCTCACTGATGAGCATCGGTAAGCACTACTTTCGGGAAAACAACTACGCCGACGCTTCTTTCTACTTTGCCAAAGCGGCTGAAATAAAGCAGAGCGATCCTCAGGTATTTTTTCTAAAAGCTCGGTCACACCATAAACTGGGAGAAACCGGAGATGCTATGGAAGCTTACGACCTAGCCATCAGTAAAGATCGTGACTACGGTGAAGCTTATTTATACCGGGGGGCACTAAAAGTGTATCAGGGAAAGAAAAGTGCTGGTTGCAACGATATTCGCACCGCCCAATCGTTAAGAGTACCCGAGGCGGCTGATGCGTTACAAGAGTACTGTAACTAATTAGCCTAAAAATTGCTGGGCTATTTTCTGGGACTTCACTCCTTCGGCATAATCGTAAAAACCCTCACCTGATTTCACCCCTAACCTTCCGGCAGCTACCATATTAATCAGCAACGGACAGGGAGCATACTTTGGGTTACCAAAGCCACCGTGTAGCACCCGCATGATTGATAGGCATATATCTAGACCAATAAAGTCAGCCAACCGTAACGGTCCCATTGGATGTGCCATACCCAATTGCATAATCTGATCAATCTCGGTCACCCCGGCTACCCCTTCGTATAGTGCTATAATAGCTTCGTTAATCATGGGCATTAGAATTCGATTGGAAACAAACCCTGGATAATCGTTAGCTACCAACGGTACTTTTTGTAATTGAATAGCAGTTTGCTTAATAAGATTGGTAACCGCCTCATCTGTGGCGTAGCCATTAATAATTTCTACCAGTTTCATCACGGGAACCGGGTTCATAAAGTGCATTCCGATGACCTGGTTAGGGCGTTGAGTCACTGCAGCTAACTTAGTTATTGAGATAGAAGAAGTGTTCGTAGCTAAGATTGCTTCTGCTGGCGCAGCTCTATCAAGTGAATTGAATATGCGACTTTTAATCTCAAAATTTTCGGTGGCGGCTTCTATCACCAAATCGGCTCTTGAGACTGCTTCTTCTGTTGAGGAGGTCGTCGATAAATTGGAAAGAGCGGCTTCCTTATCAGTCTTCGAAATAAGTTCTTTGGCCAGTTGCCGTCCCAGATTTTTCTCAATAGTACTCTCGGCCTTAGTAAGTTGTTCTTCACTAATATCCGTCAAAATTGTATAAAAACCCCGCAGGGCAAAGACGTGAGCGATACCATTTCCCATAGCACCCGCCCCCACCACTGTTACATTGTTAATTTTGCTAATCATATATATTTAATTGACTATCAAACGGTTATAAACGCTATTTTCAAGTAGCTGATTAAGTTTAATCTCGCAAAAAAAAGTACTTTATATATGCTATTACTAGTATTTTCGTTACAATTTGGAAAAGAAATAGTATATAGCCAAAAGAGATCGCCTTTTAAGAAAAACAGTTGCTATGATACTCAGGTGTGTTATCACCATATTATTATTTTGTTCGTACTTTGTTAGTATTGCCCAGCCCGGTTTTCAGCCTATGGGCTATGAAGAGGACCGTCCCAGTTATCCCTTGCGGGCATTTCTCAATAAATTCTCAGTAAACGTAAGTTCGGGATACGGTCGCACCTTCTATCGGCATACTTTAACAAACAATAATTACGTTCGCACGGCTGATGGATCGTTTATTTATCCCAATGGTGAGCAAGGTACTAACCCTGCTTACGCAAACTGGTTCAATCGGGCAGTTCCCACATCCTTAACGTTACCGTCTAACCCCGATAGCCTAACGCTAGTCACTAGCGACTCATCCGCGATCAATATGCAGGGAGGTGGCTATAACATTCCCATCAACTTACTGATTTACTATAATTTGTTCCGAATCCGGATCGGGGGTGGAATTTCGGCGGATTTTCATACGGTAAACTCACCTCAGCCCCAGGATTTTCGGTCATTCTTCCCGGAGCCTGCTTCGTTCAGAACCACCCAAATCCGCTATTTTGGCATGCTGGGTTACAGTGTGTACGAATACTACGACTATGCCTTCGGGGTTGACCTCCGGGCGGGTATCATAAGAATGGGCAGCGGGTTTGATAAAACTCAGATCGAGACTAGTCCGTTTTTTAATGTGGGGGTTACCCTGGAGAAAGTGTTTTCCGAATATTTTCGGGTGTACC
Organism: Bacteroidota bacterium; assembly: GCA_039198955.1. Classification (GTDB taxonomy): domain Bacteria; phylum Bacteroidota; class Bacteroidia; order Cytophagales; family Cyclobacteriaceae; genus Tunicatimonas. The sequence continues at coordinate 10,273 of JBCCTI010000116.1, forward strand.
TGCGCCCTTCGTATGAGTTCAAGAATTATAATCTACTACTACCCGACGGACCTACCACTGCTTTGGATCACCAGAACTCTTCGGTTTTTCTAACCCTGGGAGTAAGTATCAATTATCCGGATTTACCCCGCTCGCCGATTAAGGCGGATAAAACCCAAATGAAGCACTATGTGACTGATCCTAGGACCGGAAAAAAACGAGAGGTGCGAGGGCAGCCCTTCTGGCGTAAACAAGATCCTAAGATTGGTGAGCTTTACCCTGAACTCACCAAAAACAAACGGAAGCGCCAAGCTAAGCGTCGCCAATTTTTTAAAAAGAAGAAAAAATAGTCTCAATTTTAGGTGGGTTCATGTACCTTTTTGTGAGGCATTCCCGAAATTTATGTAAATTGCCTGCTAGTTTAAACGTCCATACCTACTCTTTTACAGTTCATGGCCGAAAGCAACAGTGAGAATATTATCCCCATCAATATTGAAGATGAAATGCGGGGAGCCTACATCGATTACTCGATGTCCGTCATCATTTCCCGGGCCCTACCCGATGTGCGCGATGGTTTAAAACCCGTCCATCGCCGGGTGCTCTACGGAATGTTAGACTTAGGGCTAACCCATACCAAGTCTTATAAAAAATCAGCCCGAATTGTGGGAGAAGTACTGGGTAAGTATCACCCGCACGGCGATGCTTCGGTGTACGATACCATGGTACGAATGGCTCAGCATTGGTCAATGCGCTATATGCTCGTGGATGGTCAGGGGAATTTTGGATCGATTGACGGTGATTCGCCGGCCGCAATGCGTTATACCGAAGCCCGTCTACAACGCATTGCTGAAGAAATGCTGGGTGACATCAATAAAGACACCATCGACTTTCAGCCTAACTTTGACGATTCGCTCAAGGAACCCGTTTGTCTGCCGAGTAAGCTTCCCAACATTCTAGTGAATGGCACCTCGGGTATTGCCGTGGGAATGGCTACCAATATGCCTCCCCATAACTTGTCAGAGGTGATTGAGGGAATTAAGCAATATATTGATAACGATGATATTAGCATATCGGAGCTAATGCAATACGTTAAGGCACCCGACTTTCCTACCGGAGGAATTATCTACGGATACCAGGGGGTGAAATCGGCCTTTGAAACCGGGCGGGGTCGGGTAGTAATGCGAGCAAAGGCTGAAATTACCGAGAGCAAAACCGGGAAGCCCCAAATCGTGGTATCCGAAATTCCCTACCAGGTGAATAAGGCCTCGATGATTGAGAAGACCGCTGCCATGGTTAACGACAAGCGGATCGATGGTATCTCAGATATTCGCGACGAATCGGACCGCAAAGGCTTGCGAATTGTATATGATCTGAAGAAGGACGCGGTTCCGAACGTGGTTCTTAACAACCTATTTAAATACACTCAGCTACAATCTTCGTTTGGGGTAAATAATGTTGCCTTAGTCAAAGGACGACCGTATACGCTGAACCTGAAGCAGATTATCGGTCACTACGTAGATCATCGGCATGATGTGGTGGTACGTCGTACCCAGTTTGAGCTGCGGGAAGCTGAACGCCGAGCACATTTGCTGCAAGGCTATCTGATTGCCCTGGACAATATCGATCGGGTGATTGAGATTATCCGGGGTTCCCGCGACCCTGAAACTGCGCGTAACAGTTTGATAGCTGAGTTTGAGCTCACTGAAATACAAGCCCGGGCCATTTTAGATATGCGCTTACAGCGATTGACCGGGTTGGAACGCGAGAAGATTGAAAGTGAGTACGATGAAGTACTAAAGCAGGTAGCTTACTACAACCAGGTGTTGGCTGACCGCGACCTGCGAATGGGCATTATCAAAGATGAACTAGATGAACTAAACCAGCGGTTTGGCGACGAACGACGTACTCAGATTGTGCACAGTGCCGAGGATATTGGTATCGAGGATATCATTCCCAATGAGCCAATGGTGATTACTATCTCTCACAATGGCTACATCAAGCGTAACCATTTGGATGAGTACCGTTCCCAGGCACGGGGCGGAGTAGGTTCTCGGGGGGCTTCGGCGAAAAATGGGGATTTTACGGAACATTTATTTATCGCCAATACCCATAATTATCTGCTGATTTTTACCGAATCAGGGAGGATTTATTGGCTGAAGGTATACGAGATACCCGAGGCCAGTAAAGCAGCCAAGGGCCGGGCTATTCAGAATTTAATAAACATTCCGGCCACCGATGGAGTGCGGGCGGTCATTAATGTTAAAGACCTAGATGACCCCGACTACATTAATAATGCCTACATTGTGATGTGTACGGTGAACGGAACTATCAAAAAAACAGTGCTGGAGGCTTTTTCCCGTCCGCGGGTTACCGGGATTAATGCGATCAGTATCAATGAAAACGACCGTCTGCTTGACGTGAACCTGACCGATGGCAATTCGGAAATTGTCTTAGCCGTTCGTTCCGGGCGGGCCATTCGCTTCCCCGAAGGCGAGGTTCGTCCCATGGGTCGTAATGCGGCCGGGGTACGGGGTATTAGCTTGGATAATGAGGAAGACCGGGTAGTAGGTATGGTATGCCTGAATGGAACTGATGAGACCCTGCTGGTAGTTTCTGAAAATGGCTACGGGAAACGTTCCGATATTGATGAGTACCGCATTACCCGCCGGGGCGGGAAAGGCGTAAAAACACTTAACGTGACCTCCAAAACAGGTAAGCTGGTTACTATTGAAAAAGTAGCCGACCAAGACGATCTGATGATTATTAATAAGTCAGGAATTATGATTCGTACCCCCGTATCTGACTTACGGGTGATGGGACGGGCTACGCAGGGGGTTCGGCTTATCCGCTTGAACGATGATGACACTATTACTTCGGTAACTAAGGTGGCCATTGAAGATGATATTGAAGAAGAAGTTGCTGATAATCGAGAATCTACATCTGAAGAATAGACAGACATCCAGGGAGTACACATTTGCAGAATAAATCTATCTATTCATATAAATTTTTCTTATTAAATTTTACTACATATCATGAAACAATTGCAATTACTACTCGTGGCATTGATTGCTTTTCCCATGTTGACTTTTGGGCAAGCAAAAAATGTACGAAAAGCCCAGTCATCCCTCCAGAAGGGAGAACTAGCCGAAGCCAAGCAATACATTGATCCGGCCATTGAGGATGAAAAAACTAAAGAAGAAGGTAAGACCTGGTATACCTATGGGGATATTTACTTAGCCATTGCTACCGATTCTACTAAGTCGGTTCAAGCAGATAAGCCTTACGAAAAAGCACTGATGGCGTACCGCAAGGTAAAGGACATGGAAAAAGAAAACTCGCTATACGCCGTTCAGGCCGACCAGCAAGTACAGCAGGTGTGGGCCAATGCTATTAACTCCGGGGCTAGCTTATATTCCAGTAAAAATTACGAAGAAGCTATTAAGCTATTTGACGTAGCTAAAATGGCGGTACCAGAAGATACCACAGCCTATATTTACGGAGGTATTTCCGCCCAAAGTGCCGGAAATATGCCCGAAGCAGCCGAAAACTACGCTTATTTAGTAGATTCATTAGATTATATCAGCAAAGATTTTTACAACAGTCTGATCTACATCTATCTGGTAGAAGAGAAAGATGAAGAAAAAGCATTGGGATATTTACGCAAAGCCCAAGATGTATTCCCCGAAGATCCCGAGTTTTTGAAACGCGAAATCACCATGCTAATCAATAAAGAGATGTACGACGAAGCTGAGCAAAAGCTTACCCGTGCCATTGATGCCGAGCCCGATAACCCGATGCTGTATTACAACCAGGGTTATCTATTTGAGCAGATGGATAAAGGCGAGATGGCGATAGAAAGCTATAAGAATGCTATTGAGAAAGATCCACAGTACTTTGATGCCAATTTCAACCTGGCAGCATTCTACTACAACAAAGCGGCCGATATTTTAGCCGAGGCCAACGATATGGATCTGAAAGAGTACCAGGAAAAAGGCGAAGCAATTGAAGCCGAAGCCAAAAGCTTTTTTGAAAAAGCCTTACCGTACTTAGAGACTTCTCAATCCATTGAGCCAGATAATCAAAAAGTGCTAGAAACCTTAGCTACTGTTTACCAGCGACTGGAAATGAGTGATAAAGCCGAAGAGATCAACAGTAAGTTGGAAAGCATGTAACCAAATTCACTTATTTATAATTGAAAAGGGAAGGCTAAACCAGCTTTCCCTTTTTTTCATTAGAAACACAAGCATACTGCGTTTTAGTATTTTACGTGACAATATACTTAGTATTTTGATTAATACTTAACATAATATAAATTACATAACATTAATTGATTCAATTACAAACTGTTGATTTTCAGCTATCACCCCTCGCAGGCGTTGCGCCAAAAAAAAATGGATTTATTGAAACAATAGATGGAATTCAGTAATTTTATAATTAGACAAAATATCATTAGTGAACTCCTTCCGGCTAAGAAAGATGATCAGTTTTAGCTTACTCCTATTTTTTTTATCGGTATTCTGCTTTTTCTCAATCGCAAAAAAAGTAGAATTCAGTAAAGGTAGTCTTATGCTATTCTTATCAGAACATAGTGCTACCACTAAGATTATTGGAGTGGCGCTTGGACTGGCAGGTTTATTTGTACTAACTGGTCAACTTGGTGTTACCAACAGTATTTTTGCCGGATTTCTCGCCTGGTGCTTATTGGCATCGCTGATGCTCTTATTTGCGCCATTTCAAAAAATAAAAGCCCAATATGTCGGAATAGCTTTTATGGTGCTAATTTTACTTGAGTTTTCGGCGAAACTGTTATAGTGCTATTTGAGTTTGTAATACGTATAGCTTGAGTAAATTTTAATCAAAATGCCAGCAAATAAAAAGTATCTTCTAGAATCGCCTTGGACCCGCACTAGTAAAGTAGTTGCAGCCATTCTTGGCGGATTTCTTGCCACTGCTTCTATGCACGTAGCCCTTTCCTATGTGTTTGGTGTAGAAGTAGTTTTCATGACAGCACTGTACTCGGTGTTTATCATGTGGCCGCTCTTCATGTTGATGGTATACTGGATAGAGAAACCCTGGATCTCGTGGGCTATTCTCATGGGAATATTTTTGGTTTCAAGCATAGGTACTTATTTTGGTAAAATGGCAATTGGATAAGCAATGAAAAATAAGAGAGATTATAACGTATTCTTTAATACCCATACGGTTAGTGGTATTGTTATTAGTGTAGGACTGTTCGTGATCTTCCTTGCCGGTGCCTTTGCCTTGTTCCTCGATGAAATAAATCATTGGCAGGAAGCAAAGCAAAGGGCTGAATACAGAACCGATGTAGATTACGACCGTGTGCTTTCCATAGTTGAAGAAGAAGGCTACAACCTGGAAGGAAGAAATATGTTCATCAGCTATCGAGAAAATGGCAATGGTTACATACA
>JBCCTI010000117.1:0-15293 GCA_039198955.1 Bacteroidota bacterium
GTCACCTTCTAAAGACATTACTAAATCTCTTAATTCATCGAATCGTTTCATAGTTAGTTCAGTTGTGGACAAAAAATTTTACAATTATACGCCAATATAGCCAATATGGCTTAAAAACAATAAAAACAACAGAATTTGTTGCTATTCAAATGCTGCGGCAAGCTCACTTGTATGGTAAACGCCTGTCTCTAGTTTATGTTTAACCTTTTCAAAGGCATTGATAGTTTCTGCCACATCAGCTAGGGTGTGTACTGCGGTAGGAATAATTCTCAGCATAATAATATCTTTAGGAACCACTGGATAAATCACGACAGAGCAGAAGATATTATAATTCTCCCGAAGGTCGTAGGCCAAGCCAGCCGCATCAATGATTTCACCCTTCAAAATTACCGGAGTGACTGGCGACTGGGTGGTGCCAATATTAAATCCTCGATCTTTAAAACCCGATTGCAAAGCCCGCACAATTGTCCAGAGTTTTTCCCGCAGTTCAGGCATACTTCTCAGTAACTCTAATCGTTTCAGCCCTCCTTCAACAAACGGCATGGGTAATGATTTAGCAAAAATCTGAGATCGGGTATTGTAACGTAAATAGCGGGTGACCTGCTCGTTTCCGGCCACGAAAGCTCCGATGCTGGCCATCGATTTGGCAAAAGTAGAAAAGTAAAGGTCAATGCCGTCTTGTACGCCTTGCTCTTCACCAGCTCCCGCGCCAGTAGGCCCCATCGTGCCAAACCCGTGGGCATCGTCTACCAACAACCGGAATTCGTATTTCTCTTTGAGAGCAACAATTTCCTGCAAAGCTCCCATATTCCCTGACATACCGAATACCCCTTCGGTGATTACCAAAATACCTCCGCCCGTTTCATTCGCCAGCCGGGTAGCCCTTACTAGCTGTTTTTCCAGATTTTCCACATCGTTATGTGGGTAGACAAACCTTTTTCCTAGGTGTAAACGCACTCCGTCTACAATGCAGGCGTGCGACTCAGCATCGTATACAATAATATCCTTACGGTCTACCATGGCATCAATCACCGAGAGAATCCCCTGATAGCCGTAGTTAAGCAACATGGCATCTTCTTTATGCACAAACTCAGCCAGTTGACGTTCTAGTTCATCGTGTAAATCAGAGTTACCCGACATCATCCGGGCACCCATTGGGTAAGCCAGTCCCCACTTTTCAGCCGCCCAGCGGTCTGCTTCCCGCACTTCCGGATGATTGGCTAGCCCCAAGTAATTATTTAAACTCCAGGTAAGTACCTCTTTCCCTCTGAACTTCATGCGAGGCGCAATGTCGCCTTCCAGTTTAGGAAACATAAAGTACTCTTCCTCGATCCCGGCGTGCTTACCGAGCGGCCCCATGTCTACCGTAAATTTTTCAAATAAATCCACTCGTATTTGGTTTTAGCTTACTAATCGTATTTTTACAAAAAACATATGATGAGGCGAATTTACTATTTATTGCCTCTAGTCCAATACAGAGAATCACATATTTCATCTTAAAGGTTGTAAAATTAATAATTGATATTTATATAGTTTTATTACCTACTGATAAATCTACTTATGGCTATCAAACCTATCCGTCGCATCTTAATAGCCAATCGGGGTGAAATTGCCGTGCGTATCATTCGTTCTGCTAAAGAATTAGGCATTGAAACTGTAGCGGTATACAGCGACGCTGATCGTACTGCACCTCATGTTCAATTAGCTGACTTCGCAGTCAACATTGGCCCGGCTTCATCGGCCCAATCGTACCTGAATATTGACAATATTCTGAATGCTTGTCGGCAGACCAAAGCCGATGCTATCCACCCTGGTTACGGTTTTTTGTCCGAAAATGCGGAGTTTGCCCAAAAAGTAAAAGAAGCAGACATTACCTTTATCGGTCCTGGCCCTTCCGCCATCAGCACTATGGGAAGTAAGCTGGCGGCGAAAGAAGCCGTTTCAGCCTTCGATGTCCCACTGGTGCCGGGTACTTCCGAACCAATTGAGGATGTATTCCAAGCTAAACAAGTCGCTCAGGAAATACGCTACCCGGTACTGATCAAAGCCAGTGCGGGGGGGGGAGGTAAAGGTATGCGAATTGTACATCAGGAAGACGAATTAGAAGAGCAAATGGAACGGGCGGTAAGCGAAGCCGTCTCAGCTTTCGGCGATGGCTCGGTTTTTATTGAGAAGTTCATCACGGCGCCTAAACACATTGAAATCCAAATATTGGGTGACCAGCACGGTAATTATGTTTATCTCTTTGAACGGGAATGCTCGATTCAGCGTCGCTACCAAAAGGTGATAGAAGAAGCCCCCTCGCCGATAGTCACTTCCGAAATGCGGGAAGCGATGGGACAAGCTGCCATTGAAGTAGCCCGCTCTTGCCAGTACGAAGGGGCGGGCACGGTAGAGTTTGTAGTAGGCAGCGATTTACAGTTTTATTTTCTGGAGATGAACACCCGTTTGCAGGTAGAGCACCCCGTTACTGAGCAAATTACGGGGCTAGATTTAGTAAAAGAACAGATCCGTATTGCCGAAGGCCATCCACTCTCATTTACCCAGCAAGATCTTGCCATTCAAGGGCATGCTTTGGAAGTCCGGGTATACGCTGAAGACCCCACTAATAATTTTCTGCCCGACACTGGTACTTTACAAATCTACCGAAGACCACAGGGGCCGGGCGTTCGGGTAGACGATGGCATTGAGCAAGGCATGGATATTTCGGTGTACTATGACCCTATGATTGCCAAGCTAGTTACTTACGGACAAGACCGAAACGAGGCTATTGCCCGAATGATACGGGCGATAGATGAATACCAAATCAGCGGGGTGGCTACGACCCTGCCCTTCTGCCGTTTCGTACTTCAACATGAAGAATTTGTTTCCGGTAGGTTTACCACCAAGTTTGTAGAGGAACACTTTGGTGCCGATGACTTAGCGGAGGAGGTAGATCAAGATGCACAGACACTGGCGGCGGCTTTAGCTGCGTATATTTTTGAACAACAGGCAGAGAGCCACAGACCAGCGATAATAACTGGTTCCTCAGCCGCTGGGGAACCAGCGGCTGGTTCCCCGGGGAGTCACCAATGGAAAAACCGTAGGTTTGAATAGCGTCGCGCCTTTGAATGGATAACTATGGCAGTAATCAGACCTTTTCGGGGATGGCGATATGCACCTCACTTAGCGGATCAAATTAGTAAGTTTATTTCGCCACCATTTGACGTAGTGTCCCTCCGGCAACGAATGGCTTTATACCAGGAAACCTACAATAGTATTCATTTATCAGTTCCTAAGCCCGAACATTCACTCCAAGATACTGCCGACTTGCTTTCGCACTGGAAAACTGAGGGAATTATCCAACAAGACCCAGCCGCTGCTATTTACGTTTACTACCAATGCTTTCAGCTACCCGGCTTACCCAAATCTTTCTGTCGCCGAGGGTTTATCGCTATGATAGAAGCCACGTTCTGGGAAGAAAATGTCGTTCTCCGGCATGAAGATACAATACCTGCTTCGGTAAATGACCGGGTAGAATTACTAGAAGCTACCCAGCTTTACAGTAGCCCTACCCACGGCCTGTATACTGACCCTGAGCATCAATTAGACGATTTGATGGATCAGAGCATGACCAACCCCCTCTATGAGGCCGAAGACTACCAGGGAGTACGCGACATGTTTAGTAGGATTACTGATCCAGAAGTAATTCAACAGTTTGTCGATACCCTGCGGAACAAACCAATTATTCTGGCCGATGGTCATCACCGCTACGAAGGCTCACTGATATATCGCCGGAAGCGTATACAAAATAACGCTAACCACACGGGTGAGGAAGGTTACAATTACCACATGATGTATCTGACCAACACCGAATCAGAAGATTTGGTCATTCTGCCTACCCACAGACTCATTAATCAGCTACCCAATATTTCTGTTGAGGCTATTCTGAAGAAAGCCGCCACTTACTTCACAATTAAAATTATTGAAAATGCGCCCGACATTCCTGAGATCATTGTAGGTAAGCGTTGGACATTCGGCTTACTCATGGGTAAAGTAAGTTATATCATTAGTCTGAAGCCCGAAGTAGCGAAAACAATAGACTGGGATCTACATCCTGACGTAAAATCCCTAGAACCAGTAGTACTACATTATTTCTTTATCGAGAAAATCTTAGAAATACCCCACCAAGAACAGCCACGTTCACCACATATTCAGTACGACCGAAGTTTTGCTAGTTGTTTCGCCAAAGTGCAGCAGCAGGAAGTGCAAATGGGGCTCATCACTAACGGGGTTGGCATAGAAGAAGTGAAAAAAGTCTGTTACAGTGGCAATATTATGCCCCAAAAGTCTACTTATTTTTATCCCAAAGCCATTGGTGGCTTTGTATTCAGCTCTATTCGCGATGATGAATTATAAACTTATTCTAGGTTCACAATCGCCCCGACGGCAGCAGCTTATGCAAGAGTTGGGCATTCCCTTCACTACCGAGGTTATCAGTATTGACGAGCACTTTCCCGATGATTTGGCAGTAGACCGTATTGCCGAATACTTGGCTCGAGAAAAGGGAAAGGCTCACCTTGATTCACTGACAGATGATAGGTTAGTTATCACGGCTGATACGACAGTCGTTATTGACCAGCAAGTCTTAAATAAGCCTTATGGTGCAGCCGAAGCGAGAACTATGCTGAGACAACTTTCTGGACGGTCGCACCGGGTAATATCGGGAGTATGCTTTACTACTTCGCAGTGGCAGCGAAGTTTTTCCGAGTGTACCACGGTCTATTTTGATCCACTCGCTGAAGAAGAGATTTCATTCTATATAGAAAAATATCAACCTTACGATAAAGCGGGAAGCTACGCCATTCAGGAATGGATTGGCATGATTGGCATCAGCCGAATTGAAGGATCGTACTTTAACGTAGTAGGACTGCCCGTCAATCGGCTCTACTACGAACTTAAGCAGTTAGGAGTAAAATTCTAGTAGCTAACTAGATAAGCGGGGCCTTCTTCCTTTGAAAGAAGAATCCTGCAAGTGCTTCTCAAAGTTCTCTAATGACTTTACCCACCCTTGGTGATAGCTAACATTTGTAGCTAACCTAATCTGAGTGCTGTAGTCTAATAGTTTAATAGCTTTCATAGTGTTCAATATTCGTAGAGTTGTAGGTACATTTTGTTACCTAGGTAGTAGGTTAAGCGGTTAGTAGTCAGTAGTATTTAGTGAGGATCAATGCCTAAAGTTTATATTACTTCTAGAGTTGTTTAAGATAATGAATAAGAAAAAATCGTACCAGATCTTACATCTCCCCCTCGTTGTTAAAATATTTACCAAAATTCGTCTGACTAGGGATAAAAGCCTTTCTTTCTGTACTAAGTAGTCGTGATTTCTTGCTAAAAATTGTTACGAACACTTCATTCCTATAGATTTTTTTTTGATTTTTTATTATAACCAGCTACTTTGCATTACATTGTACCTAACATTAGTAGGTACTGTGCGTATAGTAATGCAACCATTGCGTCTTAGTATGCATCTAATCAATAATCAACATCAGGCTTTTTGTGTGATGAAGCAGCTTCCTAACTTTACAATTACCGCTCAATCTGATATATCCCACTTCTTTAGCAGCCAAAAGGTGGGTGACTTTCACCAGGCTATCCGTTTCATAAAACAGAACCCTACTACACCCGACTGTTCAGTGCACGATCTGCTACAGGTGGCAAAAGAAGGTGGAAGCCGCTGTGCAAAAACCGCCTTACTCGTCAGGTTAGCTCAAGAAAACCTTCATCAGGAGATCAAACTAGTACTCTGCACTTTTTCAGAAAGGTACGAATCTAACCCACTGGTTCAGCAGGTATTGCAAAAATACGGTCTTCCAACCCTACCAATAGCAAGTTGCTTTCTTAAGTACCATCAGGAGTTCTATTCACCGCTCGATAACATTAACCCTAATCTGGCTCATATTCAGTCTGATATTGAAATTACCCCAACACAGATTGGTAGTTTTACCCAGCGTTATTACCATCATTTTATTAAACATTGGCTTACAATAGAGAATCTACACCGTAGCTGGACAGTAGAAAAAATCAGACAAGTAAAGCAAGAATGCCAACAAATCTTAGAGGAACGAGCGTGGCCACCGGGTAAAACTACATTTGAAGCTTAATACGACAAAATGGCATATTGCTAAAGTATTTCTTCATCAATAGCACAAATAGCATTGCTTTAGATAAATAAATATTAGAAAACACATAACCAGCCTGCGGTAGGTAGGAGTGTTGCTGGATCTGCAACATCATAAATAAACTGCCTTGGTATTACCACCAGGGCTTTTTATTTGGCAATCACTGTGAGTTTTTCTTTGGTAAGAGGTTTAAATGCATAATCAGAAACTGAAGAATAGGCCATTGACTTTTTTCGATCAGATTCGCTAACGGAGCTGCTTAGCATGCTTATTTTTGTAGTAGGATGGTTACCCCAAAAGATTGCCTCATAACGCTCGATGAATTCATGCCCATCCATTTCGGGCATATTAATATCTACAAAAATTAAGTCAGGAAAGTTACCGTTTTCTTCGCAATGTTTCAGATAATCAAGGGCATCCCATCCACTCTCTTTAATTTCATAACTTCTAATAAAATCCACTTTATCAAGTACAGCCTCTACTGTAAAGTTATTAATCTCATCATCGTCAATCAGCAATATTTTCACCATATATAGACAGTTAATATAAGTTTCACCTATTTATCAAGTATCAATATTAATTGATATAATCTCATTTTAAAAGTGTTGGGTTAGTTCTAGTTGGGGAGCTATACGTAATACTTCTTCTTATTTAGGCCAACTTTTTTATTTCAGAGACAGTAAGGTATTAGTAGTATTTCAGAAAAATAACAGTACAGTCATATCTTGTATAAAAATAAAACTACCTCATTTAGATATTGACCTCAATTGAGATTAAGGGTAAGAAAAATGCTAAATAACAGATAGTGTAAGTTTCCACATTATTTAACATCTAAATCAGTGCAAAATTTACTGTCTCAATCGCTATGAGCCTTTTTTTAGATAGAGAGAATTAATGTAATCTAGGCTTCTTTAGCTAGTGTGCAAGTGGATGATTTTTGTAGAAAAGATACGAACTAAAATAAATCAGGAAGAGATACTTCTTCTACATATTTATTGAGAATACTTCGGTGCTGATAACTGGCAATACTGATAATCTTATTCCCGATACGATTATACATAACCTCCACAAAGAAATCGTCAACGTGGTAGAGGGTAATCCGAAACTGACTGTAGGTACGATCGGCTATGTACGTCCCGTAATCCCACAAATACTGGGCTTTATCGTAAAATGACAGATCATCAAATTCATTCAGGCTTAACATGACCTTGTGGTTAACGAATATAATTCTACGAATTTAGTGAGGTTTTTTTTAACAAAAGTGTACTCACTTTCTTATTACCTTACATAAGTAATAACTTATTATTTTAACATAAAGCTGAAAAAGGTTGGACGCTACGCTCAGTAGGCTGTGTAGTACGATGCGAAATAAAGCAGGCTAACGCATTAATATTAGGGGGAATAAGTAACTAAGCAAGTAGGAATAAATTAGGTATCAACAATTTTTTACTTCAAAATGCACTGAAATTAATGCTATTTCACCATTATCAATTGCAACGAATAAGAATATATTATTTATTTATTACAAATTTTTTTATGATGGTATAATTTGTTTGTTATATTTGAAATAAAGACATAGAAACCATTGGTTATCTTCTGTTTTACCTCATCATTGTTATCGCTTTTTACTATTCTGAGTAAGGTTGAGTTCTCGTAGGTAGCATTCCATATTTTTATGGTTATATACCCTGGTGCTACTTACAAGTAAATTTAATGATTGTGAACGTTGCCATAGGTTATTCTGAAGGCTACATTTCGCAGGAGCTGATACATTTTCGCTAGAAAAGCATACTTATCACTCTTGAACTTATTTAGGATATAGTTACAATTGTATGCACCGTTTGCTATCTTTTAATCATCACTATTCACGTACCTTCCTATTAGCTATAATGGGTGTTGATGCTTTATTATTTGTTGGTTCACATTTCGTTAGCATATATCTTGGCTTTATCTCCTTTCCTAAGCATCTATTGATTATTACGACCTTAAGCTGGTGGGTCTTGCTGATGCTTAATCGTCGCTATCACCCCAATTACCTAAAATCGCATAGTATCGTTGTCAATACTTTTCATGGCATACTGGTACATACCTCTCTGTTGGCAGCAATATGTGTGGTTAACAAGGAAGGGGCTTACATTTGGTTCTTGGCACAAATCACCTCACTCTTCTGCATATTCCGAATTGTAACCTATATGTTATTGGATAGTATCTACTCTTACGTTCGCCATGTTACTAACAATACTTTGCGATTTGTTATAATTGGTAGTAAAGAAGACAAGGTTAGCCAGCTTCTGTATGGTCATTTATCGCAAAGTGAAGCCGAGTTTGTAGGGTATATTGATGAGGATAGTGTAAAAGTAAACGATGCACTAGAACTCTACCGAGGGCTACGAAGACAAAAAGTAAGCCATATTTACTGTACCTTACCCCTACCACAGTGGACTGCACGTGTCAATAAATTACAGCAGATTGCAGATGATCATTTTATGTATTTCCACTGGCTTTCTGATTTTGGTCTGGGAGACGCATGGAAACAACATATAAATTTCCAAACTAACAGCCTTATGGTATATACTCCTAACAAAGAGATCTAATAGCATTTAAAGAATTCACTTTAATTCTGAATATTGATATGACAATAAAATAAGAAACTCATATTTTAGCTGGCAAATTTACCCCTAATCAAACTTATGCCTTCTATCTATATGAATAACTAGACCCCTAGCTGCAGAAATCATACTCTTTAAAATTTGCGCCTAACCTATGGACTCCATTTCCTCTCCAACCACTATCACTTCTACTCTCCAAGCACTAGAAGTTGAGAAAGAACGTGTAATTTTAATACTAACTCCTGACCTGACTAACATCTGCGGAGTTGCTGGCTACTTCAATACTTTAAGCTTACATCATGGTCCTTTTAGGGTAGAGTACTTCGAAATAAACAAAGCTCACAAAGAAGGTAAAATATCAAAGCTTCTCCGGATAATTAGTAATTACATTTACTTCACAATTAAGGTTTTAACTAACTCATACGAGCTTATACATATCAATCCTTCATTTAATAGAAAATCATTTATCAGAGATACTATCTTCTGTGGAATTAGCCTTTTACTCAGAAAGAGAGTACTCGTTCTATTTCATGGGTGGGATGACAGTTTTGAGAAAAAGGTACAAAGTAACAAGCTATACAACCTTTTGTTCCGAAATACATTCATGAAAGCTGCTAATTATGTAGTATTAAGTTCTGTTTTTAAAGATAAATTGGCAGGCTTAGGAGTGGCTCCTTATTCCCGATTTTGGATTAACACTACGGCAGCCCTCCCCCCGCAAACTCTCAACCTTTCCGAAAAACTGGAAGCCTATCAACCTAGCGAAATCCATATGCTGTTCATCGCTCGCATTGTTAAGGGTAAAGGTATGTATATTGCTATAAATGCCTTTGAAAAAGTAAAGAAGATGATTCCTGAGAGCAACATGTATTTACATATTGCTGGAGAAGGTGATGAACTTGCTAACGTGAAGAAGTATGTGAAAGACCAAGCACATAGCAATATCCACTTCCATGGATACGTACTAGGTGAAGAGAAAGATCGACTGCTAATGTCTTCAGATATTATGTTATTTCCGACCTTTTATCCGGAGGGGCTACCCACATCTATTATGGAAGGTATGATATACGGATTACCAATTGTATCACGTAGTAACGCAGGAATACCTGACGCCGTAGAACATGAAATTAATGGATTTCTATCCGATAGTAAAGACCCCTCAGTATTTGCCTCCTTCCTACATGAAATCATCTCGTCTCCTACACTCTACAAGAGAATCGCAAAAGCTAATCACTCAAAAGCTATGAGTAAATTCTCTAGCCAATACGTAAAACAACGTATCCTGAATGTGTATCAAGAAATACTAAAGGATTAAATGGCGTAAGTACTTTGAATTTATGTTACATATCTTTGTGGCAAATGTGAAAGGGGTTACCCCCTTACTGAAGCAACTTCTTCATAGTATTTTTCGCTCATCAAACTACCACAGCACTTAAATTAAAGTGCTACAAGTACAATACTTTGGACAGTCTCATGCCGCCATTTTACCCCACTGCAATAGCTTGGGATAGTTAGGATACATTTTTATTGACTCAGCGTCCAGGTAAGTTTGAAATAGTGATTTACAGCCAATGGGCGTTAAAATGATCCGTTTTAATGTCTTGCAGTGAGAGGCTGGTTCTGCCCCGTAGGTGATTCTTTACCAAGCATAGATTCAAAGTCATCATGACGGCCTGAAAATGGAAGGCCAATCGTTTTTCTTGAGTGCTTTGGCAGTGGCGGTCGGTCAATGCCGTTTAGTTAAGCTTACATAGCTCTACGATAGTTGCTCCGCGTTTGATATTTTCCCCTTCGTTTATTTTTGTCCGCGCGTCGGCCGCTATGCACATATCGTAGTTTCATCTCAACTGCCCGCAGACAGCAAAAGAAGGTTTTACCGAATTGTGCGGTGTAATCAACAGTGAGTCTTTCTTACGCGATCTCCAGACTACCTAAACAGTTACCTGCAAACAATATTTTAGTGTACTTTCAGATTGAAGCAATTACGGTTATTTTGCTTCAAGGATTAAGCTTCACCCTCCCCTACTGTCTCAATTATGTATAAGCTAGAATCAAAAATATCTTCCTTTATCTGCACCGAGTTGACGATAATCATCTTACTCACGCCCTTGTTCACTTATGCTCAGCCCTCTCCGGTTAAAGTTATTTTTGATACTGATATGGGCTCCGACTGTGATGATGTCGGTGCCCTAGCACTGTTACATAAATATGCTGATCAAGGCAAAGTAGAGATTCTAGGGTGCGTCTACAGTTCGGGTAAAGTGCCCTACGGAGCAGCCGTCATCCAGGCGATTAATATTTACTACGGTCGCCCCAACATTCCGGTAGGGGCGTACCAGTACGATGATATTGGTGATCCGGTAGATAAAATGCAAGCGGAAAAGTTAGCAAAAGACACCGTAGCTTATGGTAATAGCATTGTTCACAATCAGGATGCTAAAGATTTAACCCAACTGAGCCGAAAGCTACTCGCCCAGCAAGATAACTCAAGTGTAGTCTACATCACAGTTGGCCACACCAAAGGGCTATATGACTTACTGACCTCCGCTCCCGATGAAACATCGCCTCTTAGCGGACAAGAGCTGGTCAGAAGGAAAGTAAAGAAATGGGTAGCCCTGGGTGCTTTGAAAGCTAAAAATACTGACCATGATTATAAAAAGGATTGGAACTTCTTCTTCAATGGTACCGCCCCGTACACCCAATACCTTATCCAGGACTTTCCTGTTTCCGTTGTATTGGTGGATGCTGGGGCTGAAGTCCTAACGGGTAAATCACTATCTGCCACCAAGCCTGGAAATATCGTCCGCACAGCTTACCGCGACTGGTTATGGAATGTGTTTCAGAAAACTATTGACGAGCAACGACCAAGTTGGGATTTGACTGCCGTATACTACGCTATTGAAGGCACAGGAAATTATTTGCAAGAAGAACTACCCGGTTGGTTGGAATTTGATGCCGAGAAAGGATGCCGATGGCATAGCGAATCCACTGACAAACTTCATACGCTTATCACCCAAAAGCCAAACACCGATATTTCATTCGCTGCTTATCTGAACGATCTGATTGCCATCCCCCCCGACCTTATGAAACCGTAGTACTATGAAACCGCTCTCCACTTCTATTAAAAAAGGACTTTCTATCCGACCAGTACCTGCGAAAGAAACGCCTTTAGATTTGTTATTATTAGCTGACCCTTCGGAGAAGATGATTAACTCCTACTTACCCCAAGCTGACTGCTACGTAGCAGAACAGCAGCGGCAAGTAGTTGGCGTTTGCGTAGTAAAAAAGCTCTCAGTGCCTACTGCCGAAATCATGAATATCGCGATACGCCCCGAAAATCAGGGTGAAGGCATTGGCACCCAATTACTCAGATATGTCATTAATCAGATTTTAACCGAAGGAATCATCCAGATATACCTCGGTACTGGATCATTTGGCTATCAGCTTACTTTTTATCAGCGGTTAGGCTTTCGGGTAGTAGCCGTGGAGCGGGACTACTTTCTCAATAATTACGATAAACCCCTGTTTGAGTTGGGGGTTCAGCATAAAGACCGGTTGGTGCTACTGTACGAGAGATAGTTGGTTTGTAAGCAACCCCTGTATCACAAATATTGGTTAAGATAGCATAGTCAAACGAGCATATCGTATTTACCCACAATCTTGACTTTGGAACTATGCTGGCTTTAACGCATGCTCAAGGACCAAGTATAATTCAGATCCGAGGACAAAACGTACTTCCTGAGCATATGTTATCTTGTAGTACGTGCACTAAAGAAACATGAGCAAGAGCTGAAAGCTGGCGCTTTAGTGGTAGTTGATGAAATTACAATGCGAGTGAGAATCTTACCAATTTAAGTTTTATCAGCCCTCACTTCTAATCAAATTATTAAACATCAGCGTCCCAGTGAGTTGCTGCTGTTGATTGACTACCGGAAGAAACAGCACTGGGAACGATACACTGGTAACTAATTTCAACATATCTTCTACCGTAGCCTCTTCTGAAATAGAGACCGGATTGGAGTTAACTAGAGCAGTGGCAGGAATATACGATGGATTATCCAAATGATTGAGCAAAGCCCGTCGCACATCAGCATTACTAGATATTCCCAGTAATTTCCTTCCTTTATCTACCACAGTGGTGAAGCCCAGCCCGTAATCTTCAATAGTTTGCAAAACCGAGCGAAGCGTAACTTCTCTCTCTGCGAGTTGGGGCACATCCCGAAGATCCATCATAAAGTCTTTTACCCGGTAATGCGATCGTACTTCATGCATCTTCAGCCCCAGCAAGGCCGCTCCCATCGAAGTGTGGTTGACCAAGAACGAACCAGAGACGGCGGAATCAACCGCTAGACTGCGTAAAATGAAAGACACCTCGTCATTCACCCCACCGTCTACGTGAATCTTCTTATCGGGAAATTGCTTACCAAACCGACGGATGCGATTAAAGTTATCTTTGCGGAACACTCCTCCACTCTTGCCTGGCGTGGTAGTCATCAATAAAATAAAAGAGCAGACATCGCGGTAGGGGGTAAACACTTCTAGCGGAGTATCTGATACCACTGCCAGACCATATTCAGTGCCCCGTGGAGGGGTAGGTAGCTGTCGCCCTTCCATAGGTTCGTACTGAAACTGTACGTACTCTACACTGTGTTCCTCAATTAAGGGGTAGTATTTCTCTGGTTCAGCGGCGATAATGTGCAGATCGATCGGAGTCTGACTGAGTTGACGAATTTCCCGAATATCGTCAAAAACCGCGGGGTCATCGTTGCAGTCAATATGAAAAGAATCAATCCGCAGGGCGTCTAGCTCTTGTACCAGTTCTTTCAGTGATTTATCTTGATTAGAATAAAGGGAGGCAGAAATTTTCAAAACTTTTGAGACCTAGGTTAGTGGTGCTACAAATTTCAGCAATTTCTAGTAATATCCCACTGCCCCATAAAAAAACCACTCACCTTATCAGGCAAGTGGCTTATTGTTGACCGAAGACTCTTACAAAACTAAACCAGTTGTGCCTCTATTGCAGAAGCAGGTTGACGATGCTCTTGCCGAGAAAAACCCAGCATAGTGCTTTTTACTTTTTTAGTTCTTCCTTTGTACTTAGTGCCTTCCTTCAACTTATTGATTCCCCCCTGTTTATATTCCTTTAAATAGGTGATGAGTGTTGTCTTGGATATTTCGCAAATACGACAAATTTCATTATGGGGTAACCCTTTTCCTTTCAGGTAGAGCGCTTCCATTTTTTGCTGCACTCGGGCACTTGGGTTATGGAAACGTTCGTAACGTAGGGCCTCAATATCTTCTTCTTTAAACTGAATTCGGATCATAGGTTAATATTTAGGTATTTAGAGGTAAAAATGAACTTTTAATGACCCTAAGATCAGCAATATTTGGCAAAGAAAACATCACCCTGGATTGGGGATTTTTTTGCAAAAAGCTTGAAAACATGGGGTATTTCCTTACCCCTCCTTATTTCTACAGCTTTATTTGAAAAAATACTCTATCTGGCCGATATAAATTTTAACTTCCCCGAAAGTCCAGAAATACAAAATTCCTGAAATAAAAAACCGCCCCAAAAGGCGGTTTTGCAATGTATGACTTATATAGCTCTAGTTCTGAGGAGTAAGCGTATAGGCTACTTTCAGCCCTGCTAAACCACAGCAAGATACCGAAGCGTACTCCAAATCCATGGTAATTACTCCAGTATCGGGATCAACTACACTACCCTGCTGGGCTTCTAGCGCTATCTGAGTTCCAAAATCGCGAGACCCGGAAGCCACCGATATTTCATTACAGATATCAGAAATATTATAAGCTACGGGGAATGATCCAAAAATATCCATAGTGATATCGCTCATCGTATACACTCCGGGAGAAAGTGTTGTGAGTGTCACTGTTTGGCTAGTTAATTCACCATTAGGGCAGCTAGTACACTCGGCCAGATACGTTCCGGCTAAATCAGATGGGCAAGCTACCGGATAATTAACAAATACCCGGTAGATAGACTCGGCCGAATTGTCTAGCAATGCCGGACTCCAGCCACTAAGAAATCGCCCATCCTGCATTTGAAAATCAGTAGTGATAAAGAAGCTATCTCCCAACCCTAGTGATTCACGGGTAAGCACCTCGTCAGGAAACAAGTTGATTAGATCTCCTACGCCCAAATCATAGGTTTTTGGCCAGCTTTCGAGCGATTCCAGCATTTGCTTAGAGGTGGTACCTTCCGAAGCATCGGTATAAGTCACCGTTACCTCCAGGGCTCGTACTGGGGCAAATTCCAGGTCACGTCCCTGTTCATCAGTCATGCTCACGGTGAAGTTGAGTCGGGACGCATCGAGATCGAGGAAATTCACCAGCCCGGTATCGTTATTTTCCGGGGAGATAAACACCATTGCCCCCCGATCAATATTCTCTTCTACGAAGTTTTCGTTATCGCAAGCTGACAAAACTACCAGTAAGGAGAGGCTCGCGTTTAATATTTTATGTAACTTCATTGTATCTTAATTTTCAGTTTTTAATAGCCACA
>JBCCTI010000118.1:0-14172 GCA_039198955.1 Bacteroidota bacterium
TATAAATGAAATAGTTATATTTGTAAGACAGTTGATCAACTTTTTCTTACATCACTTAGATGTAATTTTGTTTTATTATTTAACCTAAATTCTTTTCGCTATGAGAACCATCATTGCAAAAACTGTTAAACTTTCTTTCGCTTTCGCTATTCTAGGGGCAACTCTATTTAGCTGTAGCGAAGATGTCATCAATCCTGATGAATCAATGACTATTCCTAAGAACAAAATCAAAGTACCAGGAGCATAGTCGCTTATTTGAAGTAAACCAAGCACGTGCTTACTGAGCACGTGCTTTTTTATTTTGCTTACCTCTCTTATATCCCAGATTTTAGCGAAACCTAACTTTTCGATAGGTATTCATACAGCGCAATTCACTCTAATAACCTAGGTAGCTGTATTGGGCAAACTGTTAAATTTGCGTAGCTTACCGATCAAAAAACCACTATGCTATGATTCAGGTTGCCCTAGTCTCCTACGGTATGTCCGGGAAGGTTTTTCATGCTCCTCTCATTACTACCCACCCAGATTTTCATTTATCCAAAGTGCTGGAGCGTCACCGAAACGATGCCCAGGCTGATTATCCAGGGATTATCACGGTTCGGCAATTTGAAGACTTACTGAATGATGAAACGATTGACTTGATCGTAGTGAATACGCCCAACGCTTATCATTTCGATATGACAAAAGCCGCCTTAGAAGCTGGTAAGAACGTAGTAGTAGAAAAACCTTTTACCAACACCGTTGCCGAAGCTGAAGAACTCATTAGCATAGCCAATCAGCAAAACCGATTGCTTACTGTATTTCAGAACCGACGACTAGATAGTGATTTCTTGACTGTTCAAAAAGTGATTAGCCAGAAGTTGTGCGGACGGATAGTAGAATTTGAAGCCCACTACGACCGCTACCGCAACTATATTCAGCCCGATACCTGTAAAGAAGAAAGCGGCCCTGGCTCAGGTATTTTGTATAACCTGGGCTCCCATATGATTGACCAAGCTCTGGTGCTGTTCGGAATGCCTCAAACTATTTTTGCCAAACTCAGCATTCAGCGTGCGGGTGGAAAAGCCCCCGATGCTTATCATATCATCTTGAGTTATCCCGACAAGCAAGTCACTCTAAAATCGAGCTACTTAGTGCGCGACGAAGGTCCCCGCTACAAGATTCTGGGTGATTTGGGCACTTTCACTAAGTATGGACTCGACCCCCAGGAAGATGACCTAAAGATTGGAAAGATTCCTGACGGAGAACGCTGGGGTACTGAATCCGAATCTATCTGGGGCACACTGAATACTGAGATTAATGGTTTACACTTCCGGGGAAAAATCACTTCAGAAGCAGGAAACTACTTAGCTTTTTACGATAATCTGGCGCAAGCTATTGCCGGTAAATCCTCTCTACTAGTCCCGCCTCAGGAAGCTAGTCAAGTAATTCATCTAATTGAGCTTGCCTACCAAAGCCACGAAAGCGGTCGGGAATTGAAAGTTTAGACGGAGACCGGACACGGGAGTCTGGAAACCGGAGTGGCCATCATCTGAATCGAAAATTCGGAATGTGACAGTTAGCTTTCTTTCAATATTAGGATATTTCATTTCCATTTTCCTGATTCCAGCCTCCAGCCCCCGGTATCCGTTCTACATGTTTTGGAAGTATTACTTATTTACTACATTAGCGACACATTATCTATATATGGTTACACTACGTTTAAATGAGCGGTACTTCACCCGCGATCCCCAACATACCGAACTAGGTTCAAAAATTATTAGTCAGGGTATTCAGATGATTGACGAGCTAGGGTTTGAGCAGTTCACCTTTAAAAAGCTAGCCACCCAGATTCAATCCACCGAAGCCTCTATTTATCGCTACTTTGAGAATAAGCATAAGTTACTCATTTACCTAATTGCCTGGTATTGGAAGTGGATGGAATACTTGATTGACTACCGTACTAACCATTTGGCTGATCCGGAAGAGAAGCTTAAAGTAGCCCTAAAGGCTATATGCGACGAAGCGGAGTTTGACCCAGCCTTCGCCAATATTGATGAAACTGCCTTGTATCGCATTGTAGTTTCTGAGTCTAATAAAACCTATCTAACCAAGCAGGTAGATGAAGATAACAAAGAGGGCTTATTTCGGGGCTACAAAGACCTATGTAAGCGAATTGCTTCTATCGCTCGGGAAATCAATCCCGACTACCCCTACCCTCACGCACTGATTAGTACGGTGTTAGAAACCTCGCATCAGCAAGCATTTTTTGCTTTGCATTTACCCTCGCTTACTGAAGTGAAGAAAGACCGGGAGGATTTACACCAGCAAGTGTACACCTACGTAGAGAATCTAGTTTTCGCAGCACTTCGCCAATAAAATTATCGATAGACAACTGCTGTTCCACTGGCAGTCACCATTAGCATGCTAGATTCTTTGCCGACAGTCTCATAGTCGAGGTCTACCCCGATGATCGCGTTAGCCCCTAGTTTATGGGCTTCCTCCTGCATTTCGCGCAAGGCAATCTCTTTGGCATCCCGTAAAGCCCGTTCGTAAGAGCCGGATCGTCCGCCTACAATATCACGGATACCTGCAAAGAAATCGCGAAAAACATTGGCCCCAATGATCGCCTCGCCCGAAACCAAACCGAGGTGTTCGGTAACGGTTTTGCCTTGTAAAGTGGATGTGGTGGTAACTAGCATAAGAATAAAGTTGAATTAATGAATGAGCAGATACTATGGTTTTTCACTCTATGAAGCACCAATTCCGCGATAATGTTTATCACCACTGTTGATAATCTACCCGCCAATTCAGAAATTCAGCCAGAATTTTTCCTCAAAATAGCGATCCGCATTATGCAAATTGTATCAGTCAATGTAGGGAAGCCTCAAAATGTACTCTTTCAGGGAAAGGAGATCAGTACTGGAATTTTCAAGTCCCCGGTTGAGGAGGCGGTGATGGTACGAAAGCTCAATGTAGATGGCGATGAACAAGCTGACCTGCGGGTACACGGTGGAGTAGAAAAAGCGGTTTATGCTTACCCACATCAGCACTACGCAGGTTGGCAGCAAGATTTTCCCCAGCACGAATTCCCGATTGGGGTATTTGGCGAAAACCTAACCGTAAACGGCCTAGACGAAACCACCGTACATATTGGCGACCGCTTTCAGTCCGGCGATTGTGAATTGCAAGTAACCCAACCCCGCTTTCCTTGCTTCAAGCTAGGTATCCGCTTTGGCTACGCGCCCCGGGTGACCCAAAAATGGTGAAGCACTTTTTGCAGCGCAACCAACCGGGCGTCTATTTTTCTGTTCTCAAGGAAGGTTTATTAAAGAAAGGGGATTCACTGACCCTGCTAAAAAAGTCGGATTCTCAGTTAACGATTACCGATATTATTCGGCTGTACGCTATCGATAAAGATGATAGAGCAGGAATAGAAGCTGCCACGACTGATCCATATCTACCGCAAGCGTGGCGAGAGTATTTTGAGAAGAGGTTGGTATAGTTTAATCTTGGCGATGATGAATGAATTACTAGAAGAGAGACGAATATTAGCTGAGGACAACAAATACAAAGTTTACTCGGTATACGAAAGTGTCTATCTGATTGATAAATACAACCAAAACAAGTCTCATAAATTCATTGCTTGGATTTATGGCGACCCTAAAGGAGCGATTATATCAAAAGACCAGAAATATATCGTGGTTTCTGGGTATGGCATAAGTATTTACTATTTAGATGAGCAGTTGGGTGAAAGTCAGCTCTCTTTTTTTGATGATCCAGATAATAGCAAATATACTTGTGGTCTTCACCAAAACGAGATTGACGATAAATCACTTAATTTCTTCCGTTTTGTCTCTTACAACGATAAGCAAGAACCTCGGGTCTTCCGCATGAATGCTCACAACTTTCAATGGGAAGAACTGTAATTTGCGATATTTATTTTTCCTTTAAAAATCTGATTAGCCTTATGAAACTGGATGAAAACGGGTTATTCCTTCGCGGGTAACGGTCTGCTTTGCGTTCCAAAGATCATAAGTCTTCTGCATATTATTCCAAAGCTCAGCACTTGTGCCGAATGCCTCAGAGAGCTTAATAGCCATTTCTGGCGATATTCCCGCCCGTTGATTTATAATAGCTGATAATGCATTACGTGATACACCCAAACCTTTAGCTGCATCAGTTACTGAAAGACCAAGTGGTTCAAGATACATATTCTTTAAAATTCGTCCTGGATGTACTGGAGGCATTTCTCGTTTTAGCATAGTTTTATATATTTCTTATCAGTGATAATCTATGTAATTAACTTCAAAAACATCTTCGTTCTCCAACCGAAATATTATTCTATAATTACCAGTTACCTTTACTGCATAATGACCTTGCAAACTACCTTTGAGTTCATGAAAATTGGAACCCGGATAGTTCATATCTTCTTTAGAAGTTGCTGCATCCAAAAGTTCTAAAATATTTTCAATCTTAGTTATCTGCGAAGCAGGAAGTTTTGAGGCATCATTCTTTTCCCAAAGCAGTCGTAATCCTTTATGCTTTATTGACTTTATCATAACATATTTGCAAAGTGTAAAGCTACACTTGTCAATCTGAATATGCAATGATTATCCTCATAAAAAACTCTTTGATCTTTTCAAAAAAACGTATTTGACCAATGCTTGGTATTGCCAATTTGGTTTAAAAAGCCAAATTATCCAGCTTCACTTTATCACCACCCGATTCAATGGAGGCTAGAATCCCATCGATGATCTGCATGTCGCGTAATCCCATTTCACCGGGTACCGAGGTTTGCGTATCGTTCAGAATACAGGCAGCAAAATCATCCATCTGTCGGGCTTGCTGGTTTACCTGCGGAAAATCTAATACTCCCTGACTGGTTTTACCTTTCAACCCACCGTACTGTGAATACGGATCGAGCTCTATCCAGCCATCATCAGCCGAAACGTAGAGATAGTTCATGCTAGCATTGTGACTAGTTTCACAATTGGCTACCGTCCCACCCGGAAACTCGAACTGAAAAGTAACCGTCTCATCGGTTTCGTCAAACTTCTCAGGGATGGTTTTAAACTCCTGCGCCCGGACGTAAATAGGGTTTTCGCCCACAGCATAAATCGCGCCTTGAATGGCATAAACACCCATATTACCCAGTGCTCCGGTTCCGGCTAAATCCTTTTGTAATCGCCACTGATCCCAATTATCACCCATGCGGTAACCCGCCCCGCAACGCACAAAATTAATATTGCCCATGGTTTTCTCCTTCGCTACTTCCATGATCTTTTTGTTGTAAGGCTCAAAATGGAGGCGGTAGCCAATAGATAGTTTTACCCCCGCTTGCTCGCAAGCACTCATCATCTGACGACATTCTTCTAGGTTCATCGCCATCGGTTTTTCACAGATCACGTGTTTTCCCGCTTCCGCCGCCCGAATGGTGTACTCAGCGTGCATGGAGTTGGGCAGCACTACGTAAATAATATCAATGTCTTCGTTATCGGCAATCTGATCGTAGGTATCGTAATTGTAGATGTTTTTTTCAGGGATACCGTATTTATCCGCCCAGATTTTCTCCTTTTCGGGCGTACCAGTTACAACACCTGCCAGGTAGCAATTTTCGGTTTCCTGCAAGGCTGGCCCCAGTTGCCCTCGACTGTAACTACCTAAGCCTACTAGTGCAACGCCCAGTTTTTTATCCTGAGAGAAAGAAGTGGCAAACGAAGAGGCAAATGGTAAAGTAGAGGCTCCGGCAGCCAAGGTGCGGGTGAAATCACGTCGGTTCATAGTTGGTTAGATTGGTAGAGAGAATTTTTGATTTATACTTCTCAACGAAGCGTTGGAGCGATTGTTTTACTACTAAAAGCAAATAAAAAACTACGGAAACCGGAGGCTCCCGTAGTGCGGAGGTATTCAAGAAAAAAATAAGTGATTATTTCACGACCATCACCAGATACTTAGATGATTCCCAGAATTTTTCAGGATTGTCAATTACCAGTTGAGCGGTTTCGGTATCTTCACTGACTTTGATTTGGTACGAGCCGCTCGGGTGCGTAGTCGCTAATCTTACATCTTCACTAGGCAGAGAAAAACTCACCTGCTCACGAATATCAATTTTGGTAAACTGATGAGCATCGTACTGGTCGGCCAAAGTAGCGGTGCGACCTAAACCTAGCACCCCGCCTTTTCGGTCAATGACTGACTTCTCTTGTAAATCTTTAGATGTGCCAGTTACGTAGTAGGCCTCGTGTAGCTCGGTAGTTTTTTCCTCAATGACCGCATCTTTCTCCAGGTTAGTCTCTTCTAAACTAGCTAGATTGACATTCAGCGTATCAATCTTCATTTCCATCGCTACTAGCTGATCTTTCAGTGTTCCGATTTGGGTTTCCCGCTCTTTGATCTGCCCGGTAAGCTCATCTTTCAGCTTGGTGAGCGACTTACGTAGCTTGTTACTTTTACCATAAGCTCCGGCTAGTTTTTCATTTAATTTCTGAATTTTCTTGCGGTTCTCTACCAGCAACGCATCAATAGCCTGAATATCGCTTACGATTTGCTCCTGAGATTCTTTAGTACTCAGCCCCTTTTCTTGTTTGGTAATTTCAATATTCAGCTCCCGTTCGCGAATTTTCTGGAGGTTATCTTCAACCGTTGCCAGTGACTCCATAAACTCGGTCAGGGCCTGGTCTTTCTGCTCTACGGCACTGACCATCTGCTGGCGTTCAGCTTCTAAAGCGGCTACCTGGTTCTCTAGTTCTTTTTGGTTACAGCCAAACATGGTAACTCCGGCGGCAACGAGGATGGCGTATCTTTTCATAAGTCTCAAAAATTTAAATGATACAATTTTTATAATTGCTTATGAAAATTATGTGCCACGGGGCACAAAGGGCTTAAAACCCAACAGTTCGCCAGAAAAGAGGCTTTTTTGCAAACTTAGTGATGCTAAAAATAAAAATATCTGAGGAATTATTCCTCAATAACGGGAATTTTTACTCAAAATATTAATATTTAATAGAGAATAGTTTTAAAAGTCTTCGTTTGCCGAAAATGACTGTTCTTTCATGAGCGATGTGATCTCCGCAGCAGTGGGGGCCGACGGCTGGGCACCCAACTTAGTAGTAGCTAGTGCCCCCGCGGCATTGGCAAAAGCAACCGCATCTTTTAGCCTCTGCCCTTTCGACAAGGCCGTGGCCAATGCTCCGCAAAAAGCATCGCCCGCTGCCGTTGTGTCTATTGGCTGTACCCGGTACGGCGGTACCCGATAAGCCGAAACCAATTGTCGTTCTTGGCGGGTAGCCACGTAAGCCCCTCGTGCACCCAGCGTAATAATCGCGGTTTGTACCCGCTTTTTTAGGAGTTCGTCAGCCGCCTGTTCAACCTGCTCCTCAGTTTCTACCGCATGTCCCACCAGCAGCTCAGCTTCAGTTTCGTTGAGTACCAGATAATGTAGATGCTTCAGTAGATCGTTGCTTAACGTTTGGGCGGGTGCGGGGTTAAGCATCACCTTTTTTCCCAAGCCACTCGCTAGTTCTACCACGTAAGAAACGGTCTCCAACGGTATTTCTAGTTGAAGGAGAATGATCTCAGCACTGGAAATAGCAATGCGGGACTCATCAATGATCTGGGAAGAAAGCAACCCATTGGCACCAGGAGCTACCGCAATGCAGTTTTCCCCCGAATCGTTTACCAGAATTACGGCGGTACCACTCGCCTCTTGCTCCGATTGTACGATATAATCGGTATTGATTCCTTCTTTAGAAAAATTAGCGAGCATATTCTGCCCAAAGGTATCGTTCCCCAAACTAGATATAAACGTAACTTTACCGCCCGCCCGGGTAGCGGCTACCGCCTGATTGGCTCCCTTGCCGCCGTAGGCCTGGCTATAGCGGGCGTTGCCTACGGTTTCACCAGGTTGAGGAAAATGAGGTACTTGGGCTATCAAATCAATGTTGGAGCTTCCGATAACGACAATCGACTGGTTCATGGCTAGGTTGATGGTTTAATGAGGTAGAAAAGTAGGTTTTTTAGTTGACAATTGACAGCGTTCGGCGCCCGATGGATAAAGGAAAGTTGGAGAACGGAGAACGGAGAACGGAGAACGGAGAACGGAGAACGGAGAACGGAATTTCAAGACGGGAAACGCAAGGTCAAAATGAAAGTGGAAATTTTTGATCCCTTTTCCCTTTTCCCTTTTCCCTTTTCCCTTTTCCCTTTTCCCTTGTGAGAGAACATTTCTCAGGCTAGTCCAGTTGGGAAATCATTCTTATACTCTGTATGTTTACCCATTAGAACTTAAAGAAATGCCCGCTGCCCGAGCAGATAGCAGAAGAGACGACGACTATGCCCATCCAACGACAGGCTGAAACACCCCTTCCTACGCCCTACGGTACGTTCCGAATTATTGCGTATGCCGACGAAGAAAATAACCCGATGCCCCACATCGCCATGGTGAGCGAAAAAACTGATACCTCCCAACCGGTGCTGGTTCGTATTCATTCGGAGTGTATGACCGGTGATGTATTTGGCTCATTACGCTGCGACTGCGGTGAGCAACTGGAGGAGGCTCTTCGGAAAACCGGGGAAGAGGGCGGAATTGTCATTTATTTACGGCAAGAAGGCCGAGGCATTGGCCTAATTAACAAAATGAAAGCCTATAACCTTCAGGACAAAGGGTTGAACACGGCCGAAGCTAATTTGCACTTAGGATTTGAAATTGACACCCGCGATTACGACATTGCCATTCAAATGCTCAAAGACTTGGGGGTACAGTCCATTAAACTGATGACTAACAATCCTGAAAAGATCGATAGTTTTATAGACTCAGGAATCAAGTTGATAGATCGGGTACCGCTGGAAATTAAACCCCACCAAGAAAACTATGGTTATCTGCAAACCAAGCAAAAGCTGATGGGGCACATGATTGACCTCTCGAAAAACAACAATCACTAACATTTATGACGCTGGAGAATTATTGGCAGGGATTACTTTTACTCAAACAAGCCATTGCTGATACTTCGGAAGTAGTGCGTTTTTGCTGTATCAATTTCGGCGAAACTTGCGAGGTATACCTCAACCGCTTACCCGTCCCCGATCCCAAAAAATCACTAGTACTGGTGCTGGTCGACCATGAGGCCGATATTCAGCAGCATCAGGCCACTGTTTTTTTTCTGGATGGTACCGTGCTGGTGCTGGACTACGAATACAACTTAGAGGAGGAGGTTATTGATTTTCTAGCGACCTACATGCCCTACTGTTTTTTGCCTCTGCAAGCCCGAAAAAGACAGCGGGCGGTATCAATCACCCATTTTGCCCAGTCGCTGGACGGAAAAATTGCAACGGCTGAGGGCGACTCTAAGTGGATTGGTAACGATGATAACCTGGTACACGCTCACCGAATGCGTGCCCTGTGCTCCAGTATTCTGATTGGTTCGCATACGCTCAATTACGACCATCCGTCACTGACTGTCCGGCTGGTAGAGGGCAGCAACCCCCGTCGGGTGGTACTGTGCTCTACTGAGAGCGACTTTAGTAGCTTGCAGAGTAGTTCTACCAACCCGGTGCTCGTGATCGGCAGTGGCGATGATCCGTGCCTGGAAAATACCGAGTACGTTCAATTATCCGCAGATGAAGAGGGAAGAATCGCCTGCACCGACATACTTGAACTGCTTTTTGAGAAGGGATTGTACACGGTCTATGTTGAGGGCGGCTCAGCCACTACATCTAGCTTTTTGGGACAAAAGTCTATTGATGTTCTGCAATTGCATATCGCCCCGCTCATCTTTGGTTCAGGACTAGATAGTTTTACCTTGCCCGAAATCTCTTCGGTAAGTGAGGCAGTAGAATTTGATCGCTTTTACTTTAAGCCAGTCGGCGATACATTTATGTTCGTAGGCGAGATGCACCATGACTAAGGCCTTAGCATTCTGGCATCTTTCTTCCAAGGAGAGCAAAATTCAAACCCAATCTCTTTCCCCGCTGCAAGCTGGTGAGTGTCGAATAGAAACCGCCTTTTCGCTGGTTAGTAGTGGCACTGAAACATTGGTGGCTACCGGACTAGTACCGATTGAGCTTCATAAGTCAATGCAGGTTCCCTACCAGAGGGGTGATTTTTCCTTTCCTATCCAATACGGTTACTCATTGGTGGGTAAGGTGATAGAGGGCTCCGATGATTTGCTCGGAAAGTACGTTCACTTGCTTCACCCTCACCAGACGCAGTGTATAGTGAACACTCGAGACATCGCCGCTATTCCGGAGGAGGTTCCGTCCCAACGAGCGGTGCTGGCTAGTAACTTAGAAACCGCCCTGAACGCTGTTTGGGATGCTCGCGTTTCTGCTGGAGATCGGATACTAGTGGTCGGCATGGGGTTGGTTGGTTCGTTAATAGCCCAGTTGGCCAGTCAGTTTCCGGCTATTCAAGTTAGCGTAGCTGAGGCTGATGATGTTCGGCGAGAGGTTGCCCGACAGCAGGGTTTCTCGTTGTACAATTCTTCCGACCCTCCGTTTGATATAGCTTTTCATACCAGCGGTAGCAGTGCCGGGCTGCAAACCTGTGTAGATGCGGTGGGTTACGAAGGAAAAATAGTAGAGCTGAGCTGGTACGGAACCCGCCCAGTAGAAGTAAAACTGGGCGGAAGCTTTCACCAGCAACGTAAGCAAATCATCAGTTCGCAGGTTTCCCAACTGCCGCCTCATCAGCAAAGTCGCTGGGATTATCGCCGCCGTAAGCAGACCGTAATGGAATTGCTAAAAGATGATGTGTGGGATAATTTTTTGACCGCTACAGTAGATTTCACCGATACTCCCGCTTTGTTTGATAAACTTCGGCAGGGCGACCGTTCCGAGTTGAGTTGGACTTTGCGGTATTAGTGAAGTACATTGCGTAGCATGTAAAAATAAAACCCGCCTATGGGCACTTTCCATTCCTTAGAAACAACACGCACCCACATTCGTCGTCTCACTACGGCCGATGAAGCTGATTTCGTAGCCCTACTGGGTGATCATCGGGTAACGTCTACCTTAGCCTTTGACGAAGAAACTACTACTGAGCGGGGGGCGAAACATCTACTAGAACTCATCACCTCCTTCTACGATTCAGACAATCCCATTCTGATGTTTGCGGTAGAAGAGAAACAGTCAGGTGAGCTGGTGGGGGCTGCGGGCTACAATTCGCTGAATGAAGACGAAGCTGAACTGTTCTACGCCATTTCACCTGATTATTGGGGACAAGGTTTTGCTACCGAAATCGTCGCCCAAATGGCTGATTATGCCTTTGAAAACTTACCTTTTGCTACCCTCAAAGCCTTTATCACCCCTGATAACGAAGGCTCTAAACGAGTAGCCGAGAAAAACGGGTTTGAAAGCCAAGGCCTAGTCAAACATCTGAACTTCTCTGAACCAGTATACCTTTACCAACGAAAGAAATAGAATAAGTACTCAAACGTATAGCATACCTACTCTATATCAACTATCCATTTTCAATATTCCATCGGCCGCCGACGCGGTTTCAACTTATGTAAAACCTACACTCACCTATTATGAAATTCCTTAATGTGATCGTTACGTTATTGCTCGTTAATTCTGCTGTTTTTGCTCAATCGGCACTACCTAAAATCCTGGATTTACCAGCCCGGGCGCAGGTAGAAGAGGAAATCCTGGAGGAACGTATACAAACCCTGTTACCCGATTTGATGGAGCGCAGCGGTATAGATCTCTGGCTACTGATCTCCCGCGAATATAACGAAGACCCCGTTCTCAGAACCTTGTTACCCCCTACCTGGCTCTCGGCCCGACGAACCACCATGCTAGTGATATATCACCCCGTAGGCACTGACTCCGTGGAATGTTTGGCGGTAGCCCGCTACGATGTGGGTAGTGTATTTAAGAGGGCTTGGAACCCCGAAGAAGAACCCGATCAGTGGAAGCGGTTAGCTGAAATTATCGCTGAGCGTGATCCCGAACAGATTGGTATCAATACCTCCGAACACTTTGCCCAAGCCGATGGGCTGGCGCATACCGACTATCTCCAACTGAGAGATGCTCTTTCTACCGCTCAGGTCAAAAAAGTAGTTTCGGCCGAGAAGCTGGCGATTAGTTGGCTGGAAACCCGCACCGAGCGCGAAGTGGTGTTGTACGAGCACATCGCCCGTATTGCCCATCACATCATCGCGGAAGGTCTTTCGGAAAAGGTCATCCACCCTGGAATCACCACTACCGAAGACGTAGTATGGTGGTACCGCAACCGGGTGAATGAACTAGGGTTAGACGCTTGGTTTCACCCCACTGTAGACGTGCAGCGAGCTGACAATGAGAACGTTGAAAGCCAAAGGTCTTTTTCTAAACGACCGGATAAACAGGTAATTATGCCCGGCGATTTGGTGCACATGGATTTCGGGATTACGTACTTGGACATGAACACTGATACCCAGGAAAATGCCTACATCCTTAAACCCGGCGAGACTGAAGCCCCCAATTATTTGCGTCAGGCTCACCAAACTGCCCTGCGCCTGATGGACATTCTGACTGATAACTTTAAAGTAGGCCGTACTGGCAACGAGATTCTACTCACCGCTATTGACGAAGCCAAAGCCGAAGGCATCAAACCCACCATTTATACCCACCCCATTGGCTACTACGGTCATGGTTCGGGCCCTACCATCGGCTTGTGGGATCAGCAAGGTGGTGTACCGGTGAAGGGCGACTACCCCCTGTACGCTAATACCGCTTATTCTATTGAGCTAAACGCAGCGGTGTTCATTCCCGAGTGGGATAAAGAAGTACGGATGATGGTGGAAGAAGATGCCTTCTTCGATGGCAAAACCGTTCGTTACCTAGATGGTCGCCAAAAAGAGTTATTCTTAGTACCCCGCCAGCGAGTGAATGAAGTGGTTGAGTATTAGTATAGAAGAAACAAAAAGCCCCTCAAATACTAATATTAAGGAGCTTTGAATGTTTTGCTAGATGAGAAGCGGTCCGGACGGGACTCGAACCAAATATTGTAAATATCTGATTTTCATAATTTTACCTCTACCATGAAAAGGTGGTTCACCGATTAGTTCACTTTATTTCAAATTTGTTTTCTTATAAAAAAAGAGCCTTTTCAATGAATAATACTAATACTAAATCTTGACATTTATAGTCATTGATTTACTCTATTGTAAGAAAGTTGGTAGCATTTCCATACAGCATAAAGCTTCATGGACATTTTTTGCTAACAGTAATATATTCCAGCTTTAGTGGTTGTTTTATATGGTGTAGTGATAATTTTCACATCGGTTGCACCTCTCCTATCCTATAATTCTATACTATAAAAGTCCCGTTTTCTATACACACCAACCTTTGGAAAATGAATGAGCCTAGGATGGGAACTCATTAGGCAACATAGGTAGTTTACATCAGAGTCTGTAACAAAGGGTAAAAGCGCATCGCATTCCAACTTAAAGCAATTGGCTTTCCCAAAGGCTTTACTAGCTACAATTGATTGAAAAATTCACTTACTACGGTTATAATCAAGCTATTTCTACTTTTATCAAGCTAGCCAATTGGAACTCAGGATACGCCCTGCTAATCAAGTGCTCAAAATACGAGAACTGCTTTCCGTAGCTTTCCATCATCATTTTTCCTTCCAATACTAGGATAATGGATTGGTACTTGCTGGTTAGATCGTCCCAGCCTTGGCGCAATACGGTATAGCCGTAATGATCCGTCTGAAATTTCTCAAAGGTATTGTTATCCGCCATTTCTCGCCATTGTTGAACATCTGGCTCATCCGCCAACTTTCGCAAAATCAATTGGCATTCTTGATGGTCAGCACCGTGCCAGTCGAGGTGTGGCAACTTTACATGTAAAATCCGCCACACATTGTGCCTAGTCTTGTAAAAATGCCTCAAAATAGCCACTGACAAGATTACCATTCATCATTCATTAGTTCTATTTAACGCTAGCAGCAAACATCGGTTTTATCAATACCAGCTAGTTTAGCTCTCGGGAATTTTGGTATACTTGCAAGTAGTATTATTTCAATTTATCAATTTCAGGTCCGGACAATCATCTTCGTTTGATTGGGGTGCATAACAAAATGTCGCTAGGCAGCTTTTTTGATCATTTGTTGAAGTTCATGCCACCGATTGCTCATACGCAGCGCTCTGAGATTGAGAACACTCTGTGCCCCATGGCGCGTCCATCGCTGCCCGGAAAGCTTCA
>JBCCTI010000119.1:0-13037 GCA_039198955.1 Bacteroidota bacterium
GGGATCACCTCTTCCCATCCCGAACAGAGCAGTTAAGCCCAGCAGCGCCAATGGTACTTCCGCACGAGGGAGAGTAGGTCGCCGCCTTTTTTTTACCATTTAAGCCCCTCATTCTAGAATAGAGTGAAGGGCTTTTTTTATATCTTCCTATCACCACAGTTTTCCGAAGGCGACATAGATCTCGGCACCTACATAGAAATTTATCCTTATATTTGGCATGACATTAACGCCAGATATGAGCTACGGAATTATTGAGACTACTGCCTACGCTCGGGCAGGTCTACTAGGAAATCCCACTGATGGCTACTTTGGAAAAACCATCTCTATTATCGTTCGTAACTTTGGGGCAAGAATTTCGCTTTATCCTTCCCCTGAACTGCAAATAGAACCGCAGGAGCAGGATATCAACGTCTATCGAAATATTTACCACCTAGTAGATTCAGTAAAATTAACGGGTTACTACGGTGGGTCACGCCTAATTAAGGCCACTATCAAGCGATTTTACGAATATGCTGAGGCTCAAAATATTAGATTAGCGAGTAAAAACTTTACCATTCGTTATCACTCATCGATTCCTCGACAGGTGGGTTTGGCAGGTTCTAGTGCGATCATTACTGCAACCATGCGAGCATTGATGGAATATTATCAGGTAGAAATTCCGCTAGAAGAAATTCCCACGCTAGTACTTTCTGCCGAAGTGGACGAACTGGGAATTAACGCCGGATTGCAAGACCGGGTAGCCCAAGTGTACGAAGGCTGCGTGTACATGGATTTTAATCAGGAAATTATGCGAGAGCAGAGAAGAGGAAATTACGAGCGACTTAACCCTGATCGGCTCCCCAAGCTTTATCTTGCTTATAAAACTGATTTGGGAAAAGTATCGGGCACGGTTTTTAACGATGTACGAGCCCGGTTTGATAAGGGTGATAAAGAAGTAATTAAGATTATCAGTGAGATGGCAGCACTAGCTGAGGCAGGAAAAGCGGCCATACATAAGCAAGACGAGAAAGAACTTCATCATCTTATAGATAAGAACTTCGATCTTCGTTGTAAGATTATGAATGTGAGTGAAAGTAATAAAGAACTGGTAAATACAGCTCGTCGCTGTGGCGCTTCAGCTAAATTCACTGGTTCGGGAGGCTCAATAATTGGCATATATAAAGACGATGAAGTACTAAATAAGCTTGTTGTGGAGCTAAAGAAGATTAACGCCAGGGTGATTAAACCTTATATCTCATAAACTATGGTTAAAAAAGCAATTATTCCGGCTGCGGGACTAGGAACCCGGTTCTTGCCTGCTACCAAAGCTCAACCCAAAGAGATGCTTCCTATTATCGATACTCCCACTATTCAGTATGTAGTACAGGAAGCAGTAGATTCTGGTATTGATGATATTCTGATTATTTCAGGTAAGGGAAAGCGTACTATTGAAGATCACTTTGATCGTAACTTTGAGTTAGAATCCCGTCTGGCAAAAAAGGAAGATGAAAGTTTCTACAATGAAGTGATGCGGATTGCCGATATGGCCAACATCCACTACATCCGGCAGAAAGAGGTAAACGGTTTGGGTGATGCAATTTATCACGCCCGGCAGCACGTAGGCAACGAGCCGTTCGCCGTTCTACTGGGCGATACAGTGGTAAGTTCGGTTATTCCGGTTACCCAGCAGCTTATTGATACCTATGAGCAATACCGATGCTCCATTATTGCCGTAGAACAAGTGCCTCAGGATAAAGTGGATCGATACGGTATAGCGGGTGGGAAAAACATTAGTGAGAAACTAATGGAGGTGCAAAGTCTAGTAGAAAAACCCGCGCCAGCGCAAGCCCCATCCAATCTAGCAATTGCTGGAAGGTATATACTCACCCCTGAAATCTTTCGGGCTATAGAAAACACTCCCCGGGGAAAGGGTAACGAGATACAACTTACCGATGCCCTTCATCTACTAATGAAACGGGAAATGTTAGTATCTAACACTATTGAAGGAAAACGCTATGATATCGGCAATAAACTCGATTTTTTAAAGACAACCGTAGAATTCGCTTTGCGCCGTAAAGAATTCTCGGCAGACTTTCTGACATATCTTAAAGAAGTTTTGGCTGAACACTCCTAAGATTAACGCTTAATCATGCAGCCAGTAGTTGAAGTACGATCAGTGACAATAGGTTGATACGCGACAATTGACT
This sequence comes from Bacteroidota bacterium, assembly GCA_039198955.1. Taxonomy (GTDB): domain Bacteria; phylum Bacteroidota; class Bacteroidia; order Cytophagales; family Cyclobacteriaceae; genus Tunicatimonas. The sequence goes on from JBCCTI010000119.1 coordinate 2,187, forward strand.
GGATAGCTGATTCAAGATAAGTGTGCCGCACATCTTTGGCTACTTGGGGATTATCATCAATTGCTCCGCGATATACTACCCGAAAGAAATCTTGATACGGAATTAGTACAAAAGCCTCTGGGGTTTTCTCGGCTCCCAACAGATCGGCTACCTGTTGAGTGTGGTCGAGAAGTACCGGAACTCCCAACCGCTGTCTTTTAGCGGTAGCAGTTACATTTTCGGTAGCATCTGCCCGGCTTTTCTTAGGATTATTGGAGCTTATCAGTACAAAACGAACTTTAGGATCATTGCGATACTGATCGGTTAAACGAAAGATTCGGGTATTGTAGAATTTGGCGTAGGGACAGTATAAGCTGGTAAATATAATGACAACTGCCTCGGCATCGCGGTACTGCGAAAGGGAAAAATCAGTGCCACTCACAACATTGGGTAAGGTGAAATCCTGAATTTGATCGGACTGGGGTGAAACCGATGTACTCAGAATGATTAAAACAAATCCCAAACCCGTATTACAAATGACCTTCAGCATAACCCTACCTTTATAACAAAAATAGATAAAATATTGCTTTTCTAATAGAACAATGTAAGGTGTAGGTAAGGTTCATCAGCAAGTAAGAATATAGCTAATCAATATGACTAAGTACAATATGGAATTCGCCCCAACGAAATGTATCTAGCTGAAAGCGAGTAACCTGACCTTCTAAAAGTATAGATGCGAAAACTTGCTGATTGGTTGGAGGCTGCACGGCAATGTTCTGCTTCAAGCTGAGTTGCTTGCGACCGTAGAGCTTATACAGGGATTCTTTGGCAGCCCAGTAGATGCATAGTTTGTCCAGATCGTCTAGTACTGTTTCCGATTCGGACAGGTTTAGAAATTTATGTTTCACCCGTAGCAATTTAGGCGAGGGCTTTTCTATATCAATGCCTATCGGGCGATTTCGGTGAATAATAGCTGTGCCATAAGGAAAAGAGTGTGCTAGTGAAATATGAAAAGTCCATTCGGGCAAGTAGGGTTTGCCTTTTTCATCTTTGCTGATCCTAAATTCAGTGTGGTTCTCGTCATCCATTAGTGCCCGTAAAGCAGCTCGCCCCGATAGCCACTCCAGTTTCTTACGCGGATGATGAATCCCGTGTAACTCGGAGAGATCATCAGCGTGCAAATGCACATAAGCCGCTAGCTGTTCTGGGGTTTCTTCAATCTTCCAGAGTGCCCAGGAAGAATTCTGATTGATCTTTTCTAACTTTACTAGGGGCATACGTTAACGAATGTATGATGAACCGACCAAAGGTACAAAAGATTCATACCCTGAGGGGGCATAAGGACTGTGTTTACACATTAGTGCCTACCAAAGAAGCTGGTGTATTCATTTCAGGCGGGGGCGATGGTATGGTAGTCCGCTGGGATTTACAGGAACCTGAGCAAGGAAAGGTAATAGCCAAAGTGGAGGCTTCGGTATACGCTCTGCACTTTAATGCCTACTTCAATCACCTGATTGTTGGGCAAAACTACGAGGGTATCCATGTTATTGATCTGGAGCAGTATAAATCGCTGGGGTCGTTGAGAATGACAACGGCCTCTATTTTTGATATTACTACGTATCAGGATTTTATATTCGTGGCAACTAGTGACGGCGAGGTAGTGGTACTGAATTATCAGAACCTATCAATTTTGCATCGTATTAAAGAGTCTAATGAACGGGCACGCAGTCTAGCAATTATTCCTCAAAAAAATGAACTGCTGGTAGGCTACAGCGATGATTGTATCCGGGTGTTTAATCTGGTATCATACCAACTTAAAAAAACCATCCGAGCCCACCGAAACTCGGTTTTTAGCCTCCAATTTACCCCTGATTACCGCTTTCTGATATCGAGCAGCCGCGATGCCCACCTGAAAATTTGGGATACCCAAAAAAATTATGAACTTCACGAGAGCATTGTGGCTCATATGTACGCCATCAATCATACTATTTTCCGACCTGATGGGCGTTATTTTGCTAGTTGCAGCATGGATAAATCGGTGAAAATATGGGACACTGAACGTTTTGAATTATTAAAAGTTATTGATAAAGGACGGCACGCTGGGCATGGTACTTCAGTTAATCGCCTGTTGTGGTTGAATTACACTGGAGATGATTTGAATCAGCCACTACTCTCGGCTAGCGATGATCGTACAATATCAGTATGGAATCTGGAGTGGCCGAATAATTGATAAATCTACTCCCAATATTTAGATATTATGAAAATTACCCCCGCTGAAATACGACAGAAAGAGTTCGAGCGAAACTTTCGCGGCTATGATAAAGACGAAGTAAACGCATTTTTGCAAACCATGTCGCAGGAGTGGGAGCGCATTTTGGAGGAGAACCGGGAAATGCGCTATCGTCTGGATGCTTCTCAAAAGGAAGTAGAGAAACTGCGTGAAGTAGAAAGCTCGCTCTACAAAACGCTAAAAACTGCCGAAGATACGGGGGCCAATTTGGTAGAACAGGCCAACAAGTCGGCCGAACTGAAAGTACGCGAAGCGGAGCTAAAGGGCGAAGAAATTATCAGTGAGTCTAAAGCCAAAGGACAGCAAATTTTGGATCAGGCTAAGACCAAAGCCCGAAGTATTATCGATGAGATGGAAGTTCGGATTCAGGAACTTAAGCAGAATTATCATCAGGCCGATGGGCAGTACGATGATCTGTTATTTCAACTGGAAAATGCGGCCCAAAAAGCATTACAAGCGGCAGAGCGGGCTCGTGAGCGTCGTTCTGTCATGCAAAAAAGCAGCCCAGAAGCCTCTGCCATCCGAGAGGAGTACAATCGGTTTGTATCGCAGCAGACCAGTGAGTTTGAGCAAAAACTAGTGGATACTCCTACCCCCACCCCAAATACTTCAGAAACGCCTAACGCTGCTCCCCCCTCTGAGCCGTCAGCCCCTAAGCCTGCACCTGATCCCCAAAGTGAGACGGAACCTGTAACTCCTCCACCAGCGGAAAAAAAGGCAACCCGGAAATCATTTTTTGACGAAATTGACTGATTGCTAAACTTATGGCGAAAATACTGATAGAGGGGTTAGAATTTTTTGCGTACCACGGTTATCATAAAGAGGAGCGAAAAACTGGAAACCGCTACAACGTAGATGTGATTGTAGAGGCTGATGTGATGAACGCAGCTATTCATGACAAACTGAAGCAGACTATTGATTATGCTCAACTCTACCAAACGGTGCGCAAAGAGATGGAACAGCCCGCCAAGTTACTAGAGCATATTGCCCACCGGATTAATCAGCGGGTGCTTCAGCAGTTTCCCCAGGTGAAAGCAGTAGAGGTACAAGTATCTAAATTTAATCCTCCTCTAGGTGGAGTGTGCCGTCGGGCGTGTGTCACTTTGCGGGAAGAGCGAACATGATAAACTGGGTATTTAGTATCACCCTGCTTTCTTACGTCGGGATAGTGAACAAACCAGCTTACCAGGCCCTCAATAAAAACTTCTTGCGATAAGTAAGCTAAAGAAACACGTATCCAACCTGGATATGAAAAGATTTCCTGTATAAGACAAGCCATGTTGGATAGCTTATAGAACGAAAAACAGAGTATAGCCGACTGTATTATCATGGTACCTACCGAGAGGGAAAGGCCCCATTAAGTTTCTGATGGTCAATAATTTGTATCAGTTATAAATTACCTGAAAGTGTAAACACTACGCTTGGCAAATTCGTATTTATAACAGAACTTAAAAATATTTTTTTACTAACTTAATTAGAGAATCATGGATTTAATTACACCATATAAGCGGCTCGCCACTCCTACTGACTTAGAGGAAGGGGTTGGTGAGCAAATTGCCAAAGCTCTTAATCCTATTATCGCGGATGCAATGGCACTATATGTGAAAACAAAAAATTATCATTGGCATTTGGCAGGACGTCATTTCCGTGATTACCATCTGATGTTTGATGAACAAGCTGCCGAAATATTGGCTACTGTTGATCCGCTTGCTGAACGGGTACGTAAGGTTGGTGGTAATACTATTCGTTCAATTGGACACATTGCCCAGTTGCAGAAAGTAAAAGATGATGATCAGGATTTTGTCGAGCCTCGGGATATGCTACTGAACCTGATGAACGAAAACAAGGAAATGGCCGCTCGGATGAGAGCAGCGCATGCCATTACTAGTGAAGCAAACGACGTAGCTACCACTAGTATTTTAGAAGAATACATAGATCAGACTGAAGAGCGGACTTGGTTTTTATTTGAGACAGCTCAGGAAGTATAAGTTTGTCACAATTCTGTTTGAGGGGGGTAAAATTTTACCCCCTTTTTTATTCGATAGTACTCCTAAACTAAAGCCTTCTGAGCACAAGCTAGAATGTCAGCATGGTCAAAAGCTAATCGAGGAAGTTCTGATAAGGGAAACCAACGAACAGCTTTTGCATCAGTGGCAGCGCGAAGGTGGACTTCTTCTTTGTTTACTACCGTGAGGTAAGCCACTGAGATAGTCCGTCCGCGTGGGTCACGGTAAGGTTTGCCAAACGTATGAACCTGACGAAAGTGACTGATAACCACTCCAGTTTCCTCCTCTAGTTCGCGGGCAACGGCAGTGTCTAAACCCTCACTATCCTCTACGAAGCCACCTGGCAATGCCCACTGCTCCCGAAAAGGATCATTCTTACGCTGGATCAACAGCACTTCTTTATGATCGCTGGTGAAAACTACTGCATCTACTGTGACTTTTATGTTTTGGGGGTAGTTCATTGCCGTAAAGATTTTAGCATGCGCTAGCTTTTTAGAGTATATCTTAAAATCCTGTTCATATTGTAGATACTCGCTTCGGATAAAGACTATGACTTCACAAAAGTAAACCCGCGGGCATCGTTTCCTTCGTAAAAATCTACTTGTACCCCCAACAAATACATTACGTCTTTTTTAGCTACGTACACTGGAACACCATCCAGATCATACTCCATATCCTTCTCGGACTTTTGGTCAAAGCCCAGTATGTAGGATACGCCCGCGCAACCTGCCCCTTTCACGCCGACCCGAAGCCCGTAGCCCGATGGGATATTTTTATGAGCCAGGGTATTTTTTACCTCGGCTAACGCCTTTTCTGATAAAGAAACCGGAATCATATTTGACAAAATTAATGCAAAAAACGAAATAACCTGTACATAGGCGAGGCAGTGCTTGCTCCGTATGCCAGAGAACCCCTACTTTTACCAAACTCATTCCACATCACCCAATTATGAACGAATCGGTAATTATTGAGTTTATAAAAATTCTGCTTCCAGCAGCAGCGGTGCTGTATGCGATGTACCTCACCGTTAAATCTTTCCTAAATAAGGAAATCGCCGAGCGAATGGCTAACCTGAAAACAAAAGGCGTAGAAACCACATTGCCCATTCGGTTGCAAGCCTACGAGCGACTGAGTATGTTACTGGAGCGCATTTCACCTAATAATCTCATTTTGCGGTTAAATGATAGTAATTACTCGGCTAAAGAATTTCAGCACGTACTGACGACCAGTATTCGGGAGGAGTATAATCACAATCTTTCGCAGCAAATTTACGTGGGTGATCAGGTATGGCAGCTCACCACGCAGGCGGTAGAAGACATAATTGCTACGGTAAATCAAGCTACCGACGCCCTTCACCCAGAAGCACGTTCGCTAGATTTAGCTAAAAAAATTCTGGAGACCCAAGCTCAAAAGGAGATAAACCCTATTGCCCACGCATTAGTTGAAATAAAAAAGGAGGTTCGGGAGTTATTTTAGACGATTCGGACAGAGATTCGTTCTTTCTCCAACTTTCAGTATATTGATTAGTTCTAAGTGTTTAGGTGTTATAGTACTATAGACTTAGAGCGAACGAACTATTTTCGTGTCTATGTCTGCTAAACTGGAAACTGTAACACCATCGCACTATAACACATTAACACTTTATAACACTATGAGTTTTTTTGATCAGTCTTACACATCTAATAATGAGTACTTTAAAAAAGCTAAAGGTCGTGCCAAAGGCGTACTAGAAGACCCTAAGCGGTTACGCAACTTAGTAAATGCTGCTATGAATAAGTTACGCGAACTACGCAACGATACTGAAGGAATGCAAACACTGAAAGATCAAGCGAATACTTTCGTACGGATGCTACGTTCGTACCAAGGGGGCGACTATCGGCGTACTCCGTGGAAAAGTTTGCTCCTAATTACTGCTGGCATTATCTATTTTGTGTCCCCGCTCGACTTAATTCCTGATTTTATCCCGGTAATGGGTTTTATGGATGATATTTCTGTTTTGCTCTGGATTGTGAATTCGGTACGGGGCGATGTTGAAAAGTTTAAGGAATGGGAAGAAACCTACGCCCAGCCCGTCCGTTAAGCAAAACATGCTAAATGTAATTAACCAAAGCCACCTGAAAGCAGGTCTGTCTTACGCCGCGTATCGAGAATTGATTGACAATCTGCTTTCTAAGAATAAAACCACTGGACCGAATCAAAGTGCATCCTACATTGAGTACACTAAGCTCAACGTTCGCCGAATGCACCGGGTAGACAAAACGCTAAAGCTCGAACCCGAACTATTGGCGCAACTAGAAAAATTAGACCAACCCTGGATTTGGGTAGTGCTGACCGAAGGCTGGTGTGGCGACGCAGCTCAAACGGTTCCGGTGATGGCTCAAGCCGCCGAAATTTCCCCTAACATTCAGCTTTGCCTACTACTACGGGATGAGCATCCGAAGGTGATGGATGCGTACTTGACCAACGGTGGCCGTTCTATCCCTAAGCTTATCTGTCTGAATGAGAACCTGGAAGCATTGGGAAGCTGGGGCCCCCGTCCCGAACCGTCTCAGCAGTTATTCGATGGATTCAAGGAGCGCTACGGCGACAAGTTTCGAGATCACTACGCCGAATGGTCGGAACAGTTGCAGCTTTGGTACGCCCGCGATCGCACTAAAACAACTCAGCAAGAACTTGCTCAGAAAATTGCTCATTGGCGAACCGTAACCAGCTCTTAACGATTGGACTCACTTACCCAACTAGTACTAGGAGCTTCGGTAGGCGAGGCGGTACTGGGGCGTAAAGTAGGAAATCGGGCGGTAGTTTGGGGAGCTATCGGGGGAACCATCCCTGATTTGGATGTGCTGCTCAACCCTTTTCTATCAGATGTACAAGGAGTACTAATGCATCGTACATTCTCGCACTCGCTGCTTACTCTTGCATTACTGGCGCCACTGCTGGGTTACGTAGTTTGGCGAGTACATCGGAGTAAAATCGAAGCTGACTGGAAAGATTGGTCCTGGCTATTTTTCTTTGCTTTGGTCACGCATCCACTGCTAGATGCATTCACTAATTACGGCACCATGCTCTTTTTTCCGTTTAGTGATGTACGGATAGCCTGGCGCACTATCTTTATTATTGATCCGCTGTACACCTTGCCGCTGCTTATCGGTACGCTTATCGTGCTATTTCTCGCCCGAAAATCGTCACGGAGAAAGCAAGTAAATCGCTGGACACTGATATTAAGTACGGCTTATCTAGTAACTACGGTTTTTATCAAGCTGCATGTACAGCAAGTGGTTCAAGACAGCTTGACAGCACAGTCAATATCTCACGAGAAGTTCATGACTAGCCCTACTTTCTTTAATAATGCGCTGTGGTCGGTAATTGTGAAGCAGGAAGATCAGTATCAAGTTAGTTATTATTCGCTACTCGATGCTGATCGTGCTCTGCAGTTTAAAACTATTCCACAACAAGCGAAGCTATTGCAAGCTTATGCTCAGGATTCAGAAACCAAACAAATGATAACGGGCCTTATCGATTTTACCGAAGGGTTTTATGCCTTACAACCGTCTGGAGACGGAGTACAATTCAACGATTTACGCTTTGGAATCATTACCGGATGGTTTGATTTAACGCGAGACTATATTTTTTCGTATCGAATAACAAAGGACAAAGATCACATTCTAATACAGCGACAAGACCGGGTAGTACAACCTAACTCGTCAGACTTGCAGCGATTTTTTCAACGAACCTTAGGAAACACACTATGAGTCAACCACACGCACTTATCGCCGGGGCCACTGGACTGATTGGTAATGAATTACTCCACATGCTGGTTCGCGGACGGCACTACCAAAAGATTTCAGTACTCAGCCGCCGCGAGATTGGAACCTCCAGCAAACGAGTAAAAACAATTATCACTACCTATCCCGAACTTTCCGAGCAGACCATTCCCGACGGAGTAACTGACGTATATTGCTGCCTAGGTACAACTATGAAAAAAGCAGGGTCTAAAGAAGCTTTTCGAGAAGTAGATTACGACTATCCCCTGAAAATAGCTGAGATCTCCCGCCAGAAAGGAGCGCAGCAGTATTTGCTGGTATCGGCTATGGGAGCGAACGCTAAATCGCCGATTTTCTACAATCAGGTGAAGGGAGAAATAGAGCAGGCTATTATCGAACTGGAATATCCTACTTTTCACGTATTTCGCCCTTCCGTTCTGATGGGCAATCGCGATGAGCAACGGATTGGGGAAAAAATAGCGCAGCTAGTGATGGGAGGTATTTCTCCTCTAATGGTCGGGGGCTTACAAAAATACCGTCCAATTGAGGGGCGTGATGTTGCCCATGCGATGTACCGAATAGCTAAAAAGGAATTAACCGGACGCTACATCTTTGAGTCAGATAAAATTCAAGTTTTAGCTGATTATGAAGCGCAGGAGTAAGCAATATTATACCTAAACTACACATAGAAAATTATGAATAAAGACATATTTTATTCGCTGAATACTGCTGATATTCAGACTGTTGCTCAGGAAACACTCGGTCGTGAATTGTCAGAAAATGAATTGTTAAAGGTCAAAGAACAAGTTCCTGAAGATATTAAATGGTTTGATATTATAGAGAATATAATTCTAGGTTTTTCTAGTGACCTAAACAGAAGTTTAAAATGATAGCCTACAATTCAGAAGGGGAACGAGAACTACTATGATCGCCGTCATTCAACGAGTTTCCGAAGCCTCAGTTACCATTGATGGACATATAAGCGGTAAAATTGAATCGGGTGTACTGGTTTTACTTGGTATAGAAGACGCCGATAATCAAGAAGATACCGATTGGTTGAGTCGGAAAATTGCCAACCTGCGAATCTTTAGCGACGAAAATGGAGTGATGAACCGCAGTTTGATAGATATTGGCGGCGACATGTTAGTGGTCAGTCAGTTTACCCTACACGCTAGTACCAAAAAGGGCAATCGCCCCTCATATATTAAGGCCGCCAAGCCTGATATTGCCATTCCGCTGTACGAAAAATTTGTGCAAACAACTAGTAATCTTCTGGATAAACCTGTACAAACCGGCGAGTTCGGTGCCGATATGAAGGTGCGCTTACTTAACGATGGCCCGGTTACCATCATTATTGATACTAAAGACAAGAAATAACCCTCGATAAATTGTAAATTGCCACTTTCTTCACTGAGTAATCTTAAGCGCTTTGTCCAAATCTTCCGCCGTACGCATCAAAGTTGACGACCGGGAGCAACGGGGTGATTTGTTGCCATTTTTACAAAGGACCAAAGGAATGGAGATAGAGATAGCACGTTTGCCTGTCGGCGATTACGAGGTGAATAACCAGCTATTGGTAGAGCGAAAAACCCTGATGGACCTTGTTACTTCACTAAAAAGTGGTCGTTTGTTTGCGCAAATCTATCGCTTGGTACAATCAGAGTCACCCTGCGCCCTTTTATTGGAAGGAACCTCCGCCGAAGCCGTAGTGGAATGCGCCGGGAGGCAATTCAAGGAGCATTGATGCAGATCACGTTATTTATGCAAATTCCAGTACTGCGCGCAGTGGATGCTGCCGAAAGTGCTTCCCTGCTGCTGATGGCGGCGCGACAGCTAGATGCTCTGGGTCCTCGCCGATCAAAATCTCCCCGGCGTTATCAGATGTCGCGGATTAGTCAAAAGGAAAAAAGACAATTGTACGTTCTGCAGGGGCTACCCGGCATCGGCCTCACTCGCGCACAGTTGCTACTTAAGAAGTTTGGTAATGTACAAAATGTACTCACCGCTAGTGAAAAAGAATTACGTCAGGTGGCTGGGGTAGGTCGTAGCACTGCTGAAAAGATTCGTTGGGTAGTGGAAGAAGATTGGATAAGGTATAACTCAGAAGACATTTAGTTTACAGTAATGCCACTATATTTGTTTCTATGAAAGACATAACCCTGGCCGAAGTACAGCAGCAGGTAGACGAGTGGATTACCACTACGGGAGTACGTTACTTTAATGAACTCACTAATATGGCCATTCTGACCGAAGAAGTTGGTGAAGTAGCCCGGCTTATGTCCCGAAAATACGGTGAGCAATCATTTAAAAAATCTGACGAAGGCAAGGAACTGGCGGATGAACTAGCTGATGTTCTGTGGGTGCTGACTTGCATTGCCAACCAAACCGGGGTCAATCTCACTGAAGCCTTCCAGAAAAATATGACGAAGAAAACTAATCGCGATAGCAACCGCCACCAGCAGAATGAGAAGTTGCGTTAGCTGATTTTAGTCACTGGGTTCTGGAGGTTAAGTGTACTGACAAGCCAGCTTAAGGACAGGCACGAAATATTCTTACTGAATTTATTTCGCTTTCGGAACCACACGATGGCTGACATCTCATGCGGAAGATCTGGTGATTTCTATGGTTTAAACAAGCGTTGGTGTGGCCACCGTGTGGTATAGTTTTTTTCCTATGTACAGGACAAAAGGGGTATCAGGTGTTTAAACTCAAGGTGATGTAGCATCAGTACTTTAAGTTGATCGAGGCCGATACGAAATAAGCTGTATAGATATTCTTTCCGCTCTTTAAGTTGTTTGACCGGAATGGTATA
>JBCCTI010000120.1:0-12519 GCA_039198955.1 Bacteroidota bacterium
AAACCATCGCCATCATCGTCTATGCCATTGTTACAGTTGGTTTCAACCGGACAAAATGACGTTCCCTTACAATCACTATCGAGGCAGTCGGGTAGGCCATCACCATCGTTGTCGAGGCCATCGGTACAATTACTTTCCACGTTGAGGCAGGTACCTATCCCGATACAATCGTTATCAAAACAATCGACCAGTCCGTCGCCATCGTCATCAATACCGTTATTGCAGTTGGTTTCTTGGGCGAAGACTGAAAAAGAAAGACAGAGCATCAGCAACAAGCTGAGTCCAATACTTTGTGGGTTCATAACGAGTAAAAGTCGTGAACTGATTGAGCTATAAAAATGAGGCTGCTTTGCGGTATTATCAGGACAACTTTTACTCTGACCTTACATAGGGAAGATAGCAGCAGCTTTCTGTTACCCTGAACAATAGTATTTAGCAGGGTCATTAATAGCCATATAACTCTACTGATAGAGTATTACAACTGTACAGAAATAGGGCTTCGTGTACAAAAGCAGTAAATAAGTTGCGGAGTAGAAACTAAATATTACGCCGTATTTTCTATTTTTTTCTTCAGACACGGCTTAAATAAAAAAATAGCCTTACGTAAGGTTTTGCCCCTATTTCAATCACAGTAATTGTACTAAGTCTCAGGCTTAATTCTATATAAAAAACTGATAATCAATTATTTGTAATTGAAATTCACTTCTTTCTAAAAAGCAATATTGTTAATAAATAGGCTCATTTTGGGAAGAGAAGTGTACAAAGAAAAATATAAAATATAATTTTTTTTATAATTAATTTTTCTTTTTCAAGAAAATGATTGCATATTTGTAAGGTAAAGTTACACAAGTAGCAGAAAACAAGTTGGTAAAATGAAACGATTTATAATAAACATACCGCAGCACTTGCCAAAGAGACTTACGCTCTCTTTCGCGTTGCTACTTTTGTTGGCCACCGCAGGGTTCGGTCAGCAAACTACGCTGTATTCCCAGTATGTTTTTAATCGATTGGCAATTAATCCGGCCTACGCAGGTAGTCAGGATCAATTTCAGCTTACTACCTTACATCGTCGGCAGTGGGATAACTTTGAAGGTGCCCCCGTTACTAATACCCTGATTGCCCACCAGTCCATCAAGAATAAAAAGGTTGGGGTTGGTCTAATTGTGTCGCACGATAAGATCGGGGTACACGCCGACCAACGTCTTTACCTATCGTATGCTTACAAGATCAAGATGGCTCATGGTACACTGGCGATGGGATTACAAGCGGGTTTTAGCCGTCTACAGTCTGACTTTTCGCAACTTAACCTTAGGACTGATGACCGGGTGGCTAGTGGGGCACGCTCTGCCTTCAGCCCCAATTTCGGGACAGGGCTGTACTACTCTAACTCCAATTTCTTTGCCGGACTTTCTGCTCCTTTCTTACTCAATAGCAACTTATCGCCCAATGGGGCAGAGCTTGAGTCGGTAGCCGAAGAGAGAAGGTACTACTTTCTTACCGTAGGACGGGTATTCTCACTTAGTCCACAGGTGAAAGTACTACCCTCAGCTTTACTCCGAATGCAAGAAGGTAATGCTACTACTGCTGAGATGGGAGCTAACCTTATTATAAGTGACGTACTAACCGTGGGTGCCTCTTATCGTACTGAAGACGCACTAGTTGGCATCATGAAGTTAGAGATCAGTGACAATATCAGTACCGGATACAGCTACGACCATACGCTATCAGATATCGGGGCATACTCTAACGGCTCACATGAGCTTATGCTAAGCTATCGTATCCCACATGGTCGTAGGTGTCACACCTACTTTTAGTAGACTTTAGCCTTAACTACACGCACTACCTCACCTGATTAAATTTTAACAAAGCGTGTATATGTATCAAGTTTTACCCAATACAATCACAGATAAAGCAAACACACTTACCCCGGGTAAGTATGTAGCCAGCCTACTACAAGGAATTGCTGATATGGTACTGGTTTTTGACCAGAACTGCCAGGTGGTTTACGCTAATCAGAAGGCGGGGCACTTTTTTCAGACAGCCCCTGAGGAACTAGTTGGCTCAGATATTTATGAGTTCTTTCCTAAAAAACAGTTCGAGTTCTTGCAAGCTTTGCTTCAGGAAACTATGGAAAAGGATCACGTCTACAACCGAAGTACCCTTTTTCAGTTTGAAGGAAGAGAGAAAATACCAGTATCCATCTCGTTTTCCACGCTGTTGTTAGACGATGAATTAGAAGGATATATGTTGGTGGCCAAGGATAACCGTCACCTGATGCAAGCTACTGATGCCCTAAGGCAGAAGAATGAGCAGTTAGCCCGATTATTCTATCGTATGTCGCACGACCTACAGGGACCACTGGCTTCTATTCAAGGACTATTGGAGTTGACCAACATGGATCTATCCGATCCGACCGAACTCGCTACCTACCTCAAGCATATTCAGTCTAGCACTGATAAGCTGGAACATACACTGCGGGGCTTGATGCAGTTACAATACGGGGAAAATCGGGAATCTATTAATACCAAAATATCCTTACGTTATCTTACTGAGTCGGTAATTGATGAGCTTGATAGTACCCCTGGCCGGGAAGAGGTGCTTATTCACCTTACGGCAAATCCTAAACACACTACTACGACCGATGAGCGAATACTTGCTAATGTCTTGAAACGTATCGTAGAAAATAGTATCAAATTCAGAAAAACGAACACCAACGATACAGTTATTAAAGTTTCCGTGCGTGCCTACAAAGATGGGGTAAAAATAAAGGTGAAGGACAATGGTTTAGGTATGGACCGGGTAATGCAGCAACGGGCATTTGATATGTTTTACCGGGGGCATGGACATGTGAAAGGTAGTGGCTTAGGGTTGTACATTGCGAAGGATGCTATTGAAAAAATGGGTGGGAAAATTAGCTTGAAGAGTCGCCCTTTCCTGGGTACCGAAGTGAGTATTTACCTACCTTCTACAACTACTCAAGCAGATAATTAACCATCAGCGACTGGACCTCAGAAAATTAGATTTTACCAACTAATAGTAAAGGCATTGGCTACTGGCTGATGCCTTTCTTATTTCAAACGCTAATGTTTGTCGAAAACTTACTTTGTAGGTTATCAGGCTAATCTGAGGCACTTAGCCAAGGACACTTTTGTAATTTGATTTAAAAAGTATAGTGATGGAGTTGAAAAAAGGTATACTAATATTTTGTGCAGTAATAACCCTCTCGGGGGCAAATGCACAAATTCTTACTGGACCGATGCTGGGAGGGCAGGCTACCATGGCGGGTTACAGCTCACAATACGATGGGGTGGATTTTCGGCAAGATTTTTCTTTCAACTACTTGGGGGGCTGGAGTTACGCCTACTCAGTAAGCGATTATGTGTCATTTTACAGCGAATTAGTATACAGTCGGAAAGGAAAGGTACAACGGTACAGTTCTCCCTCAACCCGTATTGTGAACCACCGTGCTCATAATAATTTTCTAGATGCCCCAGTTATGCTACGCGTCTCGATTCCAATGGGAAGGTCCAAAGCCCGGTGGTTTATTAACCTTGGGCCGCAAATTAGTTACTGGTTGGGCGGACGGGGGACCGTTACTGCCTACGAATTTTTTGGAAGTACTAACCTAATCGATATTGACTACCGGGTTAGCTTTTCCGAATCGGCTCCAGCGGAGGGTATCTTGGCAGTAGAGGGAGCCAATCGGCTTCAGTTTGGGCTAGCTATTGGAACTGGATTCCGCGTACCAGTAAATCGTAAGGGGCAGGAGGTTGTAATTAACTTCCGTTACGTATCGGGCACAACAAATCTCGGGGGCAACGAGTCGGTTGAGATTAGCACTGAGGGGATCGATGAATACTTAGGGTTTAAATACAATGCCCTACAAGTTTCGGCTGTTTACGCATTCCCGGTGGATGTGTTTGGGTTACGAAGGGGCAAATCCTCTCAAAAGGTAAAACATCGCAAATAGTATTACTTCTCGAGTATTTTTCGTTTCCTTACATACTTTTACAAAGAAGGCCTCGTATATTAAGGGCTATGAGTCAATATAATCTTACCCGACGGGGTTTTCTAGAAAAGACTGGACTATTCGCCTCGGCAGCATCTCTTCTGCCACTTAATTTACTGAGTAGACCGTCTAATGATTTGCTTAACCAGCTAGGTTTACAGCTTTTCACGGTACGAGACCCCTTGGTCGAGAAGCCTCAGGAGACATTGGAAGCAATCCGAAACGCTGGCTATAAGCAAATAGAATTATTTGATAGTCAGTTGCTTCCCCGGTTACAGCCCGTACTTAAAGGGTTAGGCATAGCAGTGAATAGTACTCATTTTCTTTCTCCATTGCTTATTGGAAACTGGGAGCCCATAGAGGCATTGGGGCTACGCCGCCCTCCGGCAAGTTATACTCTACAAAAAGCCATTGACCAAGCGGCTGAATACGAAGTTTCTTATTTTATATTTCCCTTTCTTTTCCCAGAAGAACGAAGGGGGTTGGATTCTTATAAAGCACTGGCTGAACAATTGAATCAAACAGGTGAGCTGTGTCAAAAGGTTGGTCTTCAACTGGGCTATCACAATCACTCGTTTGAGCTTCAGCCGATGGACGGAAGCTCACCGATGGAAACCCTCCTAGCCGAAACCGATCCAGCACTAGTTTGCCTTGAATTGGACGTATTTTGGGTTTCAGTGGCAGGACATAACCCGGCTGAATTCATCCGTAGCCACGCCAACCGCATTCAACTATTGCACTTAAAAGACAAAAAAGAAGGGGCACCCCAAACGTACCGCGCCATCACCATGCCACCCGATAGTTTTCAGCCCGTAGGCAGCGGAGTACTCAATTTTGCTGAAATCCTTCAGGCCGCTCAAAAAGCTAATGTACAACACGTATTCGTCGAACAGGATTTTTCCCAAGATCCGCTAACTGACATTGCCAAAAGCAGCGAATACTTGCAGAGTTTATAAACTTGGTTAGTAGACTTACAGTGACTACAGTTTACATATTCTTAACTTGAACATTTGAACACTTTCAAAGCGGGCAGAACCAAGTCGGGCAATGAGTGTTATGTAAAGAAACCAAAGCAATGAGCAAGATTTCTTTATACAACGATACGTTTCTAGATGAGATGCGTCAGCAGACTGATCCGATGGCCGATGAAGCGGTGGCTGCCCTAATGCAGAATAAACGCTCATCGCAGTACCGACAAGTTATTCAAGCACTGTCGAGTAACTCCTACCAACTTCCTTCGGGATTACCCGAGGCAGTTAATAATTTTCTTGAGACTACCCGCCAGCTTCCCACCTGGGTCAGTCCAAAACTGATGCAGCAGGGACAGCAGTTTTTGGAGAAGCATATTCCAGATTTGCTACTGATGCTAGGGTTGCTCTCCCTCCCCTTCGATTATGCAGCGGCTAAGGGAGCGCAGGTATTGTATCGATCAGAGCGGCTACGAAAGAACCCGGCTAAACGCCTAGCTGAAACGGGGCAATATCTGCTGGATGTAGGTGAGAAAAATGGTTTTGGCCCCCAAGGAAAAGCTATATGCAGTGCTCAGAAAGTCCGACTTACCCACGCGACAATCCGTTATCATATTTGGCGAGGGGATGACTGGAACCCAGCTTGGGGGCAACCAATTAACCAGGAAGACATGGCTGGAACGAATCTGTCGTTTTCGGTGCTACCAATCCGGGGGTTACGGAAGATAGGAGTGGAAGTGTCGCAGGAAGAAGCCCAAGCATATATCCACTTATGGAATGTGGCCAATCATATCATGGGAGTAGATAAACCACTGTTACCGGATACAACCAAAGAAGCCTTTTGGCTAGTGAAGAAGATTGCGGAGCGGCAACATGCCCCTAGTCGAGAGGGGAAAGAACTAACCCAGGCCTTACTTGCCGTCGTTGCGGATCAAGCCCCCATTGATGCGAAAGGAATTGCGGGTCGTTACATGCGTTTTTTGTTGGGAGATGAAGTAGCCGATATGTTGGATCTACCAACCACCTCTCTGCCCGACACTTGGTTGGCTACCCCGCTCCTAGGGTTTAAGCAGTTGCGACAGTTGCTCGGTAACCGGGCACAGCAGTACTATACCGTCCGACAGCAGTTGCGGCAGCAGATGAAACAGACCAAAGCCAAACCATTCCAAATGCCCTCTTCCTTATCAGGTTCATAATAGGGTATCAAGGTTTGTTCGGTTAC
The DNA here is from genome assembly GCA_039198955.1 of Bacteroidota bacterium. Classification (GTDB taxonomy): domain Bacteria; phylum Bacteroidota; class Bacteroidia; order Cytophagales; family Cyclobacteriaceae; genus Tunicatimonas. Next base: position 6,200 of record JBCCTI010000120.1, read on the forward strand.
TGGGTAATGTTCAGATGTTCGTAAATAATTTACACTCTAGTGATTAGTCTACTAGGGCACTTTTTTGCTGCATTCGCCTTAATGCTTTCTCCTGAATAACTTCTTCCACACTTCGCTTACTGATTTTGCTCTCTAGCCAAGAGATAATGTCAAAGTAGATAAACGCCCGGCTCTCGTAAGGATTATCAGTTAAAGTGAGTAGTTGCTGGCGAAGCTGGTCAAACCGCCGGATAAGTTCAGTCTCAGTAGTTCCGTAGGCCAGATTCCTCAGGAAGCCCAAAATGTACGCCTGATATTGCTGCAAATCGTCCCGTAGTAGGAGGAAACGGTAGGTGGATTTGATTAGATACTCAATAATGTCGGTATTTTCCTGCTCGTAGTGGCTGATGAGATTAAGAATTCGGGCAAAGCAGTGAATGTCTTCCCTTAGATCAACCTGCTGCTCGTTAATAATTTTTTGTAGCCATAAGCCTGCCTGCCGATAGTCGCTAGCCCCAAAGTACATACAGGCAATTTTGTAGTAAAAGGTGATCGTAGCGTGCTTGCCGAGTTGGTCAACAAACTGGTTGAGTTCCTGCGCTTTCTGGGCTACCAATTCCGTCCCCTCCCGGAAACTTCCAGTGAGAAAGTAGGCGTTCAACTCGTGAATAGTGATGTACTTGAATAACATTGCCCGCAGGTTTTCATTGAGCTTTAAATTAGGAATCCGGTCTACCGCTTTTAACTGCTGCATGGTCTCAAGAAAGTCTTCGTAACGGTACAGTCGTTCCTGGGTACTTAGCAACTTGTGTAAGCCCCGAATGTAAGCCATGGGTTGTAGGGGAATAAATTTTGGATGTTCTTTAAACAAAGACGCCCAGCGGCGGGCGTAATCGTGCGCCTCAGCAAAGTTCTGGGTAAACATAAAGTAGGTGACGTACACCTCGTACAGATGCAACCGCTCGTGAAATGAAAGCATAGACTCATCGAGAGCGGGTAAATGCTTCTGAATATACTGGTCGATTTCTTCCGAGTAGGTTTCTTGGCGGACAAATCCCTTGCGGACGTACCAGTTATTCAATCGTACCTGAATGTTAGACAGTACGTTGATATTGTTAATTTTTTGGGTAATATCCTGCACCTCCTGAATAATAATGTTCACCTTCTGCTGGCTTTCCGCTCCAATTCCCTGGGCAAATACTTGCTTTTGCAATTTCAGAATTTCCAGGTTTAGCTCGAGATTATCGTTTTGGGAAGCTAGGCGCTTGGCCTTATTCAACACTTTGGCACACTGCTGGTACATCCCCCGGTCGAGCAGTAGCTGGGCATGATCAATACACTCCCGTAGTTGAATATCCCGGCTGTGCGAAAGATGAAAATCCCGGAGAAAATGCAGGGTTTTATGGTAAAGATGGGCTTTCAGATTAGAGAACTGCTCGGTTTTAATCCGAGGGTAACATTCCAGTATTTCGTCCTCATCCTGAAGTTGATGCATGGTGTAGGCTTCAAACAGTGATTGTATCTTGAGGTCGTTACCCAACTTCTGCAACTCTAAAGTAATATAGCGTTTTTCGCTCTTACTCAATGATACGAGCAGTGCCTGAAGGTCAGTAGACTTTGGTTTAGCCATCGTATTTATTATTCTGTAATAGGTTATCTAAGTAATGCATAAGCAATATGAGAAGATATTATAATAGTATAGCCATCGTAATATCTATTTTTTTTGTTTTGAAAAATAAATTCCAACTGTACATTTTCGCATGTACAGTACTAAAAAATCTAGGTTTCTTGTTATGAAGCAACGAGTATACATATTTGATACAACCTTACGCGATGGCGAGCAAGTACCGGGCGCCAAACTCAACCCCGAAGAAAAGCTCATTTTAGCCCAACAGTTGGAAAATTTAGGAGTTGATATTATTGAAGCTGGGTTCCCCATTTCTTCCCCCCAAGATTTTAATGCCGTAAAAACGATCGCCGAAAGTCTGAAGAAGGCAACCGTCTGTGCTTTGGCACGGGGACTAGATGCTGATATTGATACTGCCGCCCGGTCGGTAGAAAATGCGGCAAATCCCCGCATTCATACGTTTATCTCAGTATCGGATATTCACATTGAGCATCAGATGCGAAAAACCCGTGATGAAGTGCTGAAGATGGTTGATCATGCGGTGAGCCGGGCGAAAAAATACTGCGATAACGTAGAGTTTTCACCTATGGACGCTTCCCGAGCGGATATTGACTATCTGATTAAATTCACCAAAGTAGCGATTGATGCGGGAGCCACTACCATTAACCTGCCCGATACGGTAGGCTACGCCATCCCCGAAGAGTGGGGAGCCATGTGCAAGCGAATGGTAGAGGAAATTCCGGCGTTCAAAGATGAGGTGGTGATGAGCATGCACACCCACGATGATCTGGGGCTGGCCACCGCCAACGCCATTGCCGGAATTGCCAACGGAGCCCGTCAGATTGAGTGTACCCTCAATGGTGTCGGCGAACGAGCGGGCAACTGCTCATTAGAAGAAGTGGTTATGATTATTGAGAGCCGCTACAAAAACCGTTTTGAGACGGGAATTAACACCAGAGAATTAGTACCCACCAGCCGAATGGTATCATCTACCATGCACCTTCCGGTACAAGCAAATAAAGCGATTGTAGGTGCCAATGCGTTTGCCCACTCTTCGGGTATTCACCAAGATGGTATTATCAAGATGCGGGAGAACTTTGAGATTATTGACCCGGCTACCGTAGGGGCAGAAGGTTCAGCTATCATACTCACCGCCCGAAGCGGCCGTCACGCTTTACTGTACAAACTGCGGGCGTTAGGCTATGAAGTTGATAAGCGAGAAGTCAATGATGTCTATCAGCAGTTTCTCGAGCTCGCTGATCGTGAAAAAGAAGTAAGCGATGTTGCGTTAAAAGAGATGATGGAGGAAATAACTACCCATCAATTAGATGGTTGAAAAGTTTAAGGTTGCAGGCGGCTGCCGTGCGGTTACAAGTTTAATCTTCACAATCTTAAACCTATAACCTTCTAAATCTGTAACTATTATATGCCAGGAAAAACACTATTTGATAAAATTTGGGACGCGCACGTAGTGAGTAGCATTGAGAATGGTCCTGATGTTTTGTACATCGACCGTCATTTTATCCATGAAGTGACTAGTCCTCAGGCATTTAACGGATTGGCTAAGCGGGGAATTGGAGTGGCTCGACCAAAACAAACCATCGCTACCGCTGACCATAACGTACCAACTGCCAATCAGCACCTTCCCATTCAGGAAGCACTCTCCCGAACCCAGGTGAATAAACTTACTGAGAATTGCGAAAAGTTTGGGGTTGAACTGTATGGTTTGGGGCACCCGTTTCAGGGTATTGTTCACGTAATTGGTCCGGAATTGGGTATCACTCAGCCCGGTATGACTATTGTATGTGGGGATAGTCATACCTCTACTCACGGGGCATTCGGCTCAGTGGCGTTTGGTATCGGAACTAGTGAGGTAGAACAGGTGATGGCTACTCAGTGCATCTTGCAAACCAAGCCCAAAAAGATGAGGATTGAGGTGAATGGGGAATTAGGCGAGGGAGTATCTTCTAAAGATATTGTCTTGTACATTATCGCTCAAATTACTGCCAGCGGAGGTACGGGCTACTTTGTAGAGTTTGCCGGATCGGCCATTCGCAGTCTTTCTATGGAAGCCCGGATGACGATCTGCAATATGAGCATTGAGATGGGGGCGAGAGGGGGAATGATCGCCCCAGACGAAACCACGTTTGAGTACGTCCGAGGACGGGAGTTTGCGCCCCAAGGCGAAGAGTTTGAGCAATTGGTGGACTACTGGAAAACCTTGCCCAGCGACTCAGATGCCGAGTATGATCAGGTGCTTATCTTCGATGCAGCCGATATTACTCCCTTTATTACTTACGGTACCAATCCAGGTATGGGCATCAAAATTGCTGACCGTGTGCCTACCCTGGCAGACGTGCCAGAAGAAGAGCACGGCTCATTTACTAAATCGTTGCAGTACATGGGCTTGGAACCGGGAGAATCGCTTTTAGGAAAGAAAGTAAATTACGTGTTTATTGGTAGCTGTACTAACTCCCGTATCGAAGACCTACGAAGAGTAGCCGATCTGGTGAAAGGGCAGCAGAAAGCTTCCCATGTTAACGCCATGATTATTCCTGGCTCAAAACAAGTAGAACAACAAGCTCGCCAAGAAGGGTTGGATAAAATCTTTGAGGAAGCGGGGTTTGAACTACGCCAGCCTGGCTGTTCCGCCTGCTTGGGTATGAATGAAGATAAAGTGCCCAAGGGTGAATACTGCGTTTCTACCTCCAACCGAAACTTCGAAGGTCGCCAGGGTCCCGGGGCAAGAACGTTCTTGGCGAGTCCATTGACTGCCGCGGCAACAGCCATTAATGGCTATATCACTGATGTGAGGGAGATGCTGACTGAACCTGAATTGGTTTAATAATGAACGAGTTAACTATTATGGATACCCCTTCTATTTATCCACAAATAGAAGAAAGAACGAAGGCAGCAGGGTTTAGCATGTCATCTGATAAATGTGTTGGCTCTCTGTTAAAAACCTTGATAGCTTCTAAACCAAGCGGACGGTTTTTAGAAATTGGTACCGGAACGGGTTTATCGCTATCGTGGATTTTAGACGGAATGGATGTTGAGTCAGAAATTATTACGATTGATAATGACCCCAATTTGATAAAAATTGCTTCTGAAGCCTTCGCTGGAGATAGACGGGTTGAGTTAATTTGTACCGATGGTGAGTCATGGATTAAACACTACAAAGGTGAAAAATTTGACCTCATATTTGCCGATGCGTGGCCAGGAAAGTACTACGTGGTTGAAGAAACGCTTGAACTATTAAGAAAAGGTGGATTTTACATTATCGATGATATGTTGCCTCAACCCGGTTGGCCGGACGGGCATCAGGAAAAAGCAGAAGCACTAATTGACTACTTAGAAAGAAGGAAAGATTTACATTTAACCAAAATGAATTGGGCGACAGGAATTATTATTGCTACAAAAATTTGAGTTATCATATCCCTGACATCGCGCGGAAACCACTTTGACACAATAACACCTGAATACCTCTGTAATGGATAAATTCAAAACGTTAATCTCAACCATCGTTCCACTGCCGATGCAGAATGTGGATACTGACCAAATCATCCCGGCCCGGTTTCTGAAAGCCACTACACGGGATGGATTTGGCGATAACCTATTTCGTGACTGGCGATACGATGAGGAAGGGAATCCTAAAGACGGTTTTATACTAAATGATCCAGCGGTAAAGGGTGAAATTCTGGTAGCTGGTAAGAACTTCGGCAGTGGCTCAAGTCGGGAACACGCCGCCTGGGCAATTTATGATTACGGCTTTAAGGCCGTAGTTTCTAGCTTTTTTGCTGATATTTTCAAAAACAATGCGCTGAACAATGGCTTGCTTCCGGTGCAGGTGAGTGAAACTTTTCTTCAGAAGATATTTCGTCATTACGCTGAGCAGCCAGATATGCAGCTACGTATCAATCTGACTGAGCAAACGATTACTTTGGTTAATACAGATGATGCAGAATCGTTTGACATTAATCCGTATAAAAAGTACTGTCTGGAACAGGGCTACGATGATATTGACTATCTGTTGAGTCAGAAAGAAAAAATAGAAAAATTCGAAGAGGAAACGCTTTATTCAGTGTAACCTTTATATTTACGCCCTCAAACTAAACGATTGAACCATGAAAAAGAAAATTGCTGTATTGGCCGGCGATGGTATTGGGCCAGAAGTAACCAAACAGGCCTTGAAAGTCTTACGGGCAATAGAGCGAGCCTTCGGCCACGAGTTTACCTATGAGGAAGGACTAGTAGGGGCTGCCGCTATTGATGAAACCGACAATCCCTTTCCTGAAGCTACGGAGAAACTCTGTACCCAGGCAGATGCAATACTCTTTGGCGCTATTGGTCATCCTAAATACGATAATGATCCTAACGCCAAGGTTCGTCCGGAGCAGGGCTTATTGGCTATGCGTAAAAAGCTGGGTTTGTTCAGCAATGTGCGTCCCATCAAAAGTTATCCTGCCATCAGCAGTATCTCGCCTCTCAAGGCAGATATTATCGAGGGGGTAGATTTTGTGGTATTCCGTGAACTCACCGGAGGTATTTATTTCGGTGAACCCCGGGGGCGTAACGAAAGCGGTGATGTAGCCTTTGATACTTGCCTTTACAGCAAAGATGAGATTCGGCGCATTACCAAGCTGGCGTTTGAAGCAGCCATGAAGCGCAAGAAAAAAGTAACGCTGGTAGACAAGGCTAATGTATTGGCTACCTC
>JBCCTI010000121.1:0-12395 GCA_039198955.1 Bacteroidota bacterium
CTGCAAGCCACCGTAGACGAAACTGCCTCGGGCGGTAGTGCCACTGAAACCACGGGCTACACCTTTGATTGGTACCAGGGCAATATCACCCTCACTACGCTGCCCGCTACGCCCTACGCCAGTGGAAGTACGATGACCGGGGCCCCCGACGGCAATTATTCGGTGGTTGTCACCCGGACGGCCACGGGCTGCCAAAGTATCGTCTATCGTGCCCTGCCCCGGCAGATCATTCGCCCCGTTATTGACCTGAACGCCACGCTGGTGCATGCCGACAACTGCACCGATCCCTGGGGAAGTAGCATCACTGTCAGTGCCGATGGTGGGCAAACCTCGGCGGACAGCTACACCTTTGAGTGGCGCGATGCGGGTGGTACCGTGATCGCTGGCGAAACCACTGAAACCCTCAGCAACATCCCCCCTGGTGTGTATACGGTGCTGGTCACCAGTCCGCTGGGCTGTACCGCCCAGAACACCGCCCAGTACGAGATTCTGGACCAGGCCCCCAAACCAGTAGTTACCCTGCAACGCTTTAACAACAGTAGTTGCGACCCCGGGCAGCCTAATGGGGTGGTTGCTGCTACTGGGTTCACCAAGCCCGTAGATGCGTATATCTGGGAGTGGTTTGAAACCAGCCCCTCAGGAGCCCCCGTGGCAGCAGCCAATTACTCGGCCAATGGGGATACCATCTTTAACCTTTCGGCCAACACCTACGCTTTGCAGATTACTGATACGCTAACAAGATGTAGTTCAGTTCGTTTTATCAACCTAAGCGATAACCCAGCTACTCCCCCAGCCCTCGATACCCTAAGCGTCACGGCAACTACTGACTGCCGGGCCATCTCAGCCGATGGAGAGGTCATTTTCGAGGTAGTGGGCGGCGCTCAACCGCTACCTTATAATGCTTCTACAAATCGAACATATACGTTCCGCCTATACACAGGAACTGCTGCAACAGGTGCTCCCCTTGCCACAAATGCTACCGGAGTATTCTCAGGCTTAAATTTCAATGACTACACCGCTACCGTGGAAGATGACTTCACCCGTTGCGTTTCGCCCCCCATGACCATCAGTATTGAGCAAGATCCCGATATTACCATTACTCGAGATCATCAAGTTTCACCGATCTCATGCGCTGTTGCCGATGGAGAAATTGGGGTAGAAGTTACTTCACCTAGCAATACCGCACCTAGCGGAGCAGGTTACAGTTTTACTTGGTACTCTTTGGGTAACTCCAAAAATGGTCCAGCTACTATTAATCCGGGTGCTGACTTGCCCACTCTTGATAACTTTAGCTCCCGACGGCAAGGACTTACTACTGGCTACTATGTGGTGGAAGTATCGGATAATTTTACTAGTTGTACGGTATACGACACACTATTCTTGCCTCAAGCTAACCCGCCGATCATCAATGCGTCAACAACGCCTTCTGATCAATGTAGCCCGGGCACCGGAGATATAGATCTTACATTAGATCCTAATGGGTTTTCATTAGATCGCTACCACGTTTATCTGTACATAGGTAACTCACTTGACTTAGGTAATGAAATTGATACTCTAAACCCTTCCGGAATGGCAATCGTCAGCCTTTCCTTTCCCGATTATGCTCCTCAACAATATACTATTGGTATCATAGATACTATCTCAGGCTGCCCAATTAATAGTGAGACGGTACGCATCGATTTGAACAACCCCGACCCCAGCATTTCTTTTACTGCTGCCGCTGATTACACTTGTAACGCTGATGGTACTGGCTTACTGGATGCCTACGTTGAAGGAGGGGGCGATAACGATAATGTACAAGGCAACTTTACTTTTGAGTGGTTTAGCGGAACTAATACCAGCACTCCTCTAAATGTGGCTACTCAGGTAGACCCTAGCGACCCTTCTATTGCAATTAACCTACTAGAAGGCTTCTACACCGTTCGGGTCACCGACAACGATGGACCGGGTAACGGCTGTTCCTACACCCAAACCTACTTTTTGCCCAAGCAGTACCGAACCATTGCCATCAGCAGCACCAATGCCCTACCTGACTCAGTCTGCGGCCCCACCCCTACCGGAACCATCTGGATTGAAACCGTCACCGAAGATGGTGCGGCGGTCTCCCTGGCTGATTATACCTTTGAACTGCTAAACGATAGTTTTACCCTTCAGGCGAATGCCGGAAGTGGCACCGCCAGCGATCCCTTTGTCGCTCTGCCCGAAGGCAGCTACTACGTAAGGGCCACCAATCAGCTTACTGATTGTGAAACAGTCTCTAACCTGATACCAATCGATAATACTGCTGAGTCTCCGGCTATCACCATAATTGAAGAAGCACCTGATTTTAGTTGTGCGATGGGTAGCTCAACCGATGGTACGGGTGAACTGAACGCTACCGCATTGGGTACCTTTGATAATGATACCAATCAAGATCACTTTACCTACACCTGGTTTGCAGGTAGCGATACCCTATCGGCTAATCAGCTACTGCCAGCCAATATTGATTCGTCTGACCCTTCCCGGACGATTGGCCTCACTGCTGGATTATACACCGTACTGGTGCAAGACACCTCAGGGCATAGCAATCAGTGTATATTCTTTAGCACTCATGAGGTAACTTCCGTAGAGCGGGAAGTCATCCTCACCCTGGATTCTGACCCTCAGCAACTTTGCTCCCCTGCCGATGGTACTGCTTTCGTGACTGATACCCGCGAAGAGTACTTCTTCAACGGTATCCAGGTAATTGATACCGACCCAATAGATTACACTTACGTTTTATACGATGATGACCTGACTGCCCCACCTAGTGTCATCGGCACGGGCTTAAATACCCCGACCGACAAGTTTCAGGAACTGGCAGAAGGAACCTATTTTATTACCACCGACAGCACCGATAACTGCTACTCCGCCCCCACCCCCGTAGCAGTAGATAATATCAGTGAAGACCCCCTAGTCAGCATTGCCCTACTGGCTGCCCAGTACAGCCAAAATCCTGACCCCACCAGCTGGACTGGTGCCCTGCAAGCCCAAGTCCAGGTACACCCTGACCAGCCCCTGGACTCCATCAACGATGCTTTCACCTACCAGTACCGATGGTACGATGCCGCCAATTACACGCTAGGTAACGAACTGGGGACTAACGATGCCATTGCCCAGCTTGACTCGGGCGAGTATTTGCTGGAAGTCACCAACCTAGTCACCAATTGTGTCAACACCGCTACCTTCTACTTGCCCTTCGTAGAAGTAGAGCCCCAACTGCTGATGCAGGCCAACCCCCAGACCGTCTGTTTTGCCAACGGCAGCCTCACCTTGGACAGTATCACCTTCTTGGGCCAAGCCGACCCTACCGAGGACTACCTTATCCGCCTGTACGCCAATGTCTACGATACTACCCAGGCCGCCACCGACTCGGTGATGAATTTCTCCGGCACTACCCCCTTTGATAGCCTGCTGGCCGGCACCTACTACCTGCAGGCCTTCCACCAAACCCTCTACCTAAGCTCCAATGTCCTCCAACTGGATATTACCGATGAGTCTACCCCGCCCCTGATAGAAATACTGGACTTGCAGCTACAAGTGAGCTGCGATACGGCCCGATTAGCCACCGGGGCCATCGCCATCCAGGCCATTGAGGCCGATGGAACCTATGACCCCTACACCTACCGCTGGTTCCGGGGGCAAACCACCAACCCCATCAATGAATTGGTACTAGAAACTACCCCCGAAATTGACAGTCTTCCCTCCGGCTTCTACACCGTGCTGGTAGAAAACCAGCGCACCCGATGTAGTACCCTGGAACCCATCTTTGTGCCCGAAGACATCACCCTCCCAGACATTACCGCCAGTACCACCCCAGCCTCGGTCTGTGACCCGGCCTTAGCCAATGGGGCCGTCCGGGCCGAGCCCCTCTCGGTAGGCAATTACCGCTACGACTGGTACCGGGGCGATACCATCCGCTTGGCACCCGACTTCACCGGACAGGTCTGGGCGGGCGTCATGCCGGGCAACTACACTGTCACCGCCACCGATATTGCCACCAATACCTGTGTGTCACCACCCATCACCGTCACCGTCGCCGATGAGTCTACCTTACCTATCGTCACCGTAGAGATGGAAAATCCCTACACCACTTGTGACCCTTTGCGGCCCAATGGCACCCTGTACGCGGTGAGCGATGGCCCCCCCGCGAATTTTACCTATCTATGGTACGATACCCTCAACCAGATTGTCGGCGACCTGCCCCGTGCCTTTAACCTCACCCCCCAAACCTACCGCGTAGCCGTCACTGACATCACCACTGGATGTACCACCGAAGCAGTAGGTACTATTGTACGGGATGAACAAATCGTCATCCCACCCACCGTAGACATCCAATCCCATATGACCAACTGCGCCCAGCCCGATGGGGCCGCTACTGCAGCGGTCAATGGCGATATTGACGGCTACGCCTTCTTGTTCTATGATGCCGATGGTAACCCCCTGCCTGACTCACTGATTCAAGTGAATGAGTCTGACCTGCAAGTCTCCGTGTCCCAATTAGCCGCTGGGACCTATCAGGTCACTGCCACTGACCTGGCCACCGACTGTGTCTCCGAGATTACCTTCTTTGACATCCTCGATGAAGGCTATACCCCCCCTTTCCGGGCCGAGACCACCCCGGCCAGTTGCGGCGACAGCAATGGCAGTGCCACCATCATCCCCAGTGACAACCTGCGCCTGCTCTCTACCGTGTGGACTACCCCCGAGGCCAACGTCGTCGTCTCCGAAGGAAATGTTACCAAAAACCTGCCCGCTGGGACCCTGGCCGTGGAGATGCGATGGGAAAATGGCTGCTCTTACTTCGGCACCATTGAGATTGGCACCGATATCTGTGTCTACAATACCGTTACCCCCAATGGCGATGGTGACCACGACTTTCTGGAAATTGGCGCCATTGAACAATTTCCCGACAACTCGGTCAAGATCTTTAATCGTGCCGGAGCCCTAGTGTATGAATCTGAACGCTACAATAACCAAAATACCCGCTTTGAGGGTACGGGCAACCGGGGACTCTACCTCGGTGGGCAGCAACTGCCCGATGGTACTTACTTCTTCGTTATTGACAAAAAGAATGGCTCCCAACCTAAAACTGGGTACCTGGAATTGATTCGGTGAACTGCAAAATACCGCAAAATGGATGTAAAACAGCTACATTACTTACACACTTGTAGTTGATACAAATACATCAATCTGTTTACTCCCGCCATCTTTACGCCAAGCTAGTGTGCGTTTTTAACGACTCAGGCAATACCTGTACGCGTTACAGTCGTGCACTAGCTAGGTTTACAGTGTAGTTGGCCGACTAAATAACCTCCCCCAATCACAAAATTACTTTTGATATTATTTAAAGTCGTCCAGCTTCTCACATTGTATTTTCTACCGCCGGAATGCATATGTTTTTCAACGATAAAACCTTAACTCGGCATATTGTTTGACCAGCAAAGAACCCCCTTAATTCCGGTATGGGAAAAGTATGGCAACTGATCGTAATAGTTATAATTCTGGGAATCACTGCGGTGTCATCCGTAAAATCGAACAGTAACCCATCCGTACCAGACACCTTACTTTTCCAAGCAGTTGCCACAAACAGCAAAATAATCCCAACACAACAGGCAACCACTATCCACCCCTGGATAGAAAAAAAAGTGGCTAAACTTACCGCCTGCCAACCCTTCAATATTCAGGCGATGGAGGTCAAACCCAATATCAAATGTGATGGCGGAGCAGATAACGGAATTGCTGAGGCCGAGTTAGCTTCGGCTAGCCCCTTACCTAGCGGTAACCAGATTGGTAACTGGAAACTCGATGGAGATTATCAAGACGACGAGCCCAATGGAGGTAATAGTATTCTCAGACCTAATCCGGTGATAAATGGGCCCACATTCATATCTACGGAACTAGGTGGTGGTATCAACCTCAATGGTAGTGATAGCTACCTTGCGATGACTGGTCCCAGATATGACGCCAATAATTACGAGCAAGTTACTGTCGCTGCTTGGATACAGACAGCCGCCGCCAATGCGATGACTATCATATCTTTCGATGACAATGAATACTGGGAGCTTCGAAAAAATACGGTAGGTCAATTAGTCTGGGTGGTTAACACTAACGCCGGACAGGCTATTCTGACCAGTAATACCGTAGTAGACGATGGGGTATGGCATCATATAGTGGCTTCGTATGACCAGGGCGTACTAAGCATTTACGTCGATGGCGAACTGGATGCCCAGATGACCCAGGGTACCGAATATGGGTCAGGAAATACTCGCTACGGTATGATCGGGGTCGCTTCCGAAGCAGATCAAGTAGAAGGTGCAGTTGATGCTAGTGGGGGCTTCTTTAATGGTAATTTGGACGAAATAAAACTCTATGACGATGCTTTTAGCCCCAGTGAAATACTGGATATTTACCAAAGTGGCACCCCCTACGATCCACCTTTGGTTAGCGACCTTACTTTCTACTGGTTTAGAGGCACCCAAGCGTCTGGTAGTCCGGTGGCGGCCACCCAACGCGTTTATAACCTAGCCGATGACCTTTATACCGTAGTTGCTCAGGATAATATTAGTGGCTGTTTTTCTAATCCGACCCAAGTAACCATTAGCCGGGGCTACCTCACCTTACAACCGGTCATTTGGGAAACCTCGCCTTATACTTCGTGCAGTGCCCCCAACGGGCAATTGCAGGCGGGCGTTGTGGTGGGGAGTGATACTATTACCAGCGGATATAATTTTACTTGGTACGAAACTGCCTCAGGTTCTAGTAGTACAGTCTCTTTGCAGAGTAGCGCCTCTAACCTTTCGGCGACCTCCTACACCGTTTATATCCAAGACCCTTCCACCAACTGCGACACCGTAGTTAGCCTGTCGGTCAGCTCCAACGTTGTTACTCCTACAGTGATGGCACAGATTGACCAGCACGTTACTTCTTGTAATAGCCCGACTTCCGGTTCAATATCAGCCACCTCGGGAGGTACTACAGTGGGTTACGATTTTCGCTGGTTTGCCGAAGGTAGTAACATCCCTTTTGCCAATTCTGCCTCAGTGAATGGTCTTGCACCGGGACGCTACACGGTAGTTGCCACCAATAGTACTACCGGGTGCAGCTCCGATCCAGATACAGTAGAAGTCCTCAACCAAACTACTGACCCGGTAATCGTTACCTCGGTAACTGACCAAAGTAATTGCGATCCTAACAACCCAAATGGAGTTCTGGAGGCTGCGGTAGATACCGGAAGTGGTACAACGACGGTGGGCTACACTTTTGTCTGGTACGAAGGATATAGCAACTCCCCTCCTACTGCGCGCAGTGGCTACTCCAGTGGGGCAACAGTCGACCAGATAATCGCCGGAAACTATCGGGTTGTAGTCACGGAAAACAGCTCGGGCTGCTCTTCTTTTGTTGATGTCATCGTCAGTGATATAACTACATCACCCGTACTTAGTCTCCAGAGTCAGACTAATGTTAGGAGTTGCGGAGGCACAGGCGATGCTAGCGTAACCGTGGGCGGGGGTAGTCTTAGCGATTATGATTTTTATTGGTACGCCGGAAACCTTAGTGCCCCCGACACAACTAACACCAGTGCGATGTTCGGTACTGGTAACAGCATCGGTGGCTTGAGCATCGGAACGTATACCGCCTTTGCTGCTAACAAAACCAGCCGATGTCTCTCCAACGCCGTCACTGTAACTATTGTGGATAGCACGGAAATTCCCGCGATAAACACCACTGTACTAGCAAACCAAACTTCCTGCAATACCACTACACCCAATGGAATCATTCGCGCTACAGTTGGTGCTTCGGCAGATACGATAGGCTATCTGTTCGAATGGTACGATGGTACTTTTTCCAGCGCGACTTTACCCACTTTACCTGACAAAACCGGGGCTACCCAGACCGAGGTAGCTGCGGGCGATTATACCGTGAGGGTTACGAATCAGACCACTAACTGCAGTAATATCAGTTATCTAATCATCAGCGATGCAATCACGTATCCACTATTAGATAATAGCCCTACGGTGGTGCAGCCTACCGCCTGTACTTCACCCTGGGGCAGCAGTATTTCAGTAACTGCCGACGGGGGCAGTACCGAAGCCGATGGCTACAGTTTTACTTGGACCAATGTGACCAGCAATACTACCTTGCCCGATGTTACTGCTACTGTGACTGACCTAGCTCCCGGCACCTACCGAGTGACAACTACCAGCCCTACCGGATGTGTTTCTTCCGCACTCACCTTCCAGTTGGATACGCCGACTAACCCTTTTACAATTACAATTAGTGAGATTCAGCCCAACACGAGTTGTAACCCCGCCCTACCTTCCGGTCAGCTTGAGGCGTTGGTAGGAGGAACAGCTACTGGATATTCTTTTGCTTGGTTTAGCGGTACGCTTTCTGAGTCGGCCACTACTACGGCGTCAGCCATTGATACTGCCAGTCTGGCTGATAGCCTAGCTGCGGGCAGCTACACTGTGCGCGTGACTGATAATACGACCGATTGTGTGCAAATTGGGTATACTACCCTGACCGCCAGTCCCGAATACCCGACAATAGATATTTCGCCCACAGTAGTACAACCCGGCTGTGCCAATCCTGCCGATGAGCATGTTATTGGCTTTGATGATGACTTAGGCCAATCGAATCCATACAAATTCCGACTGTACGGTATAGAAGGTGATGCTGGTGCTATCAATGATTTTAAAAACTACGACGGCTCGGGTCGATATCAGCACTATTCTATTCCGGTAGGAACTTACTATACCGGAGCGATGCAGTACCTTTTTTTTAATACCGATGATGATGCGAAAGCGGGTGGACAGTCATATTTCTCCAATGTTCAGGTATACGAAGACACCAATGGTAACGGTATTAATGATGAATGTCCCAGTGGCTGTGAAGTGCTATTTAATCAGCCCTTGGTTTCCTACGCTGGCGCACTTCAAGACAAAGGAACGTATACGATTTTAGATGGCGGCCAAACTGTTCTGATAGACAGTGACGCTTGGAAGGCTTTTCCTTTCAACTACACGGTTACTGCTAATACCTGGCTGGAGTTTGATTTTAAAACCGGGGAAGAAGCATCTCGAGGTAACATCTCCGTAACTGCTGACGGGGGGAACACTGAAACGGACGGCTACCAGTTTACTTGGATCAATGTAACGACCGGAACTACTTTACCCGATACTACTGCTACCATCAATGCCCTATTGCCCGGAACCTATGAAGTAACTGTCACCAATCCTTTGGGTTGTACTTCTCAGCCTACTAATGTAACACTAGATGCCCCCACTCCTTCTTTTACAGCAACTGCCACCGAAGTACAGCCTCAATCCAGTTGCAACCCGTCAACTCCCAATGGAATACTCCAAGCATCCGTAGGAGGAGTGACTTCAGGCTATACCTTTGCCTGGTATCAAGGCACTTTATCCGAGGCAGGCATTAATGCAACAAAGTTTTTCGTAAGAAGCAGTACAGTTAGCGGGCTGGCTGCTGGCGACTATACCGTGCGGGTAAGTGATCGTACCACTGGCTGCATCGCAATCGCTTATGCTACCGTAACCGAGAATTTTAATTACCCTGTATTGGATAATAGTGCTACGGTAGTACAACCTACCGCCTGTACCGCACCCTGGGGTAGCAGTATCTCCGTCAATGCCGACGGTGGATTGACCGAAGCTAATGGCTACAGTTTCACTTGGACCAATGTGACCACCAACACCACACTACCCAACACCACCGCTACGGTAACTAATTTAGCACCCGGCACCTACCGGGTAACTGCTACCAACCCGACTGGATGTATTTCTTCAGCCTTAAACTTTATGCTGAGCGACGAAGGCACCCCACCCTCTGTAACTCTGACCCCCTACCATAATATCTCTTGTAATCCAGCTAACTCCTCGGGAGCGGTAGTTGCCAGTGGGTTCTCGGGTTCGGCATCAGACTATACTTTTGAGTGGTTCGAGACCAACACTGCGGGCACTCCAATTACCACAGGCATTACTACGGACAATACTGCAATTACCTCTCTGGATGCTGAAACTTACGCCCTACGGATTACCAATATAGCCACCCAGTGTTCTAGTGTGGAGTTTGCTACGGTATACAATAGTAGCGAAGATAAGCCCGTGGTAGACACCGTCTCAACCACTGACCCTACCCAGTGTGGCTCGGGTAGCTTAACGGGGGCAAATGGCAGCTTTTATCTAACCATAGACGGAGGATTCAAAACTGTACCCGGTGATCCGTCTACTACCCGACCCTATGAGTTTCATGTGATTAGCGACCAAGGTTTCAATTTTACTAATACGTATACTACTGATTTCGGACTACTCAACCAACCCGCCGGAATTTATAAGGTTGCTGCTACTGACCTACTTACGGGCTGTATTTCCGACACCCTTACTTTTACCCTGGAATACGAACCCGTTGAGGTGATTAGCCTGACGTACACCCGCCCTACTGACTGTGGGGGTGGCGTAAGCAGCCTGGGAAATGCCACGGTGAAATTTGCTACGGATGCTAACTTTCCAGATATTAATGATATTGACACCCTTTGGGTCAGTATGCTGCTTAGAGCAAATACCCTGACCAATGGAGGGGTATGGTTCACACCGAATTCCCGAGGTGAGATCGCTTTCGGAAAGCAATTTTTTAATGAATTTGGTATTGATAATGATGTAGGAACAGGCTTATCTTTAGTAGCTGGTCAGACCTACCGTTTGCTAGCTCGTTACGTACGAACCCCCAGCAGTACTGTAGCTAGCTTATGGGTAGATCCGGTCTCGGCCACCTTTGACATCAATATGCCACTGGCAACGAAAACCACGGGAAATATTTCTAGCCTTGATTACTTTACCCTTAAGTTAGGGGAAGGAAGCACCGGTGACTACGATTTGGATGAAGTGAGTATCAGTTGCCAGCTACCCGAAGATATATCGGGAACAGCTAATTCTTGTACAATGGCACTCGAGGGTTTTGACTACTCAGACGGGTCGCCCCTAATTGGGGAAAGTGGGGGTAGTGGTTTTAGTGGTAGTTGGGCTGATGTGTCAGGAGGTAGTCAGGTAGGGGTCTCTGCAAGCTCCCTAAGTTACCCTGGTATATCAACTTCAGGCAATAAACTGAATTTAGCGTCTGCTACTACTGCCCCCGGTAGCAGAATTCTTGTTCGGAGAGACTTTGCCAGCGGTTCTGGTTCTGGCTTTACGTACAGTTGGGTATATGAGATAGATGGTACTACGGTCACCTCTGGCACAGATACTGACTTCACTACTACTCGGGGTTTGTTAGAGCCTGGCTACTACGGAATCACTATAACTGATCTGGAAACCAACTGCACCCACTACGAACGCTTTTTGCTGGAAATCGATAATCCGCCCAATGTAATGGTTGACAACGTGGCCAATGTTACTAGTTGTACCCCGCTGAATGGCGAAGTTGAATTTACCCTCAACCCCGGGGTTGGTACTAACCCACTGACTAACTACCGGGTAAACCTGTTCGGGGGCGATCAGGTAAGCGCCACGCCTTTACAAACCTGGCTTCCCACAACTGCGGCCAGTGGAGTCAGTGAATCACATACTTTTTCTGACCTGGATGCAGGAGAATATTTGATTGCGGTGCAGATTAACACTAGTCCGTTTTGCTACGTTGCTGAAGGTAAATTTACCGTAGACGAAAATATTCCCACACCAACCATTACCTTAAGCAAGCAGGACGACACCACCTGCGACGGCAGCGGCAACGGCAGTATCGTCGTAAGCAGTGTAGTAGGATCTGACGGTAGCTCTGACTACGTGTTCAACTGGTATACTTCCGGCGGTTTGCTACCCTTCTCCACTACCTCGTCAATAAATAGTCAGACTGCTGGAACCTATCGACTGGAAGTGATTGATAACGACGGAGCAGGTCTGGGCTGCGGCGTTGACACCACCATTATCATTGAAGCCCGGCCTACCGAAGTTGTCATTACTACGGTGGATACCGATGCAGAAAGCTGCGACGCTTCTGCCTTAGGCTCAGCCTACATCAGTAGCATCGCAGAAAATGGTAGTCCCGCTAACTTCGCTGATTACACCCTATCCCTGCTGGATGAAAACGCTGTACCAATTGTCGCTACGGGCGATGGAACTGCCGCTTCACCGATTATCAACCTAACTGCCGGAACCTACTATCTTTTAGCGGAACATAATACGCTGGGTTGTGAATCGAACCTCGGTCGGGTTACCATTCTTAACCAAGCCCAAGACCCGAGTGTGACCTTGAGTGTTGCCCGAGCTGACTTCACCTGCGGAACCAGCGGCGATGGGCAACTCCTGGCTTCCCCCCGAGGCATCTTTGACGGTGATACCGACCCCACCAATTTCTCCTTCCAG
>JBCCTI010000122.1:0-12230 GCA_039198955.1 Bacteroidota bacterium
CTTTTTTGAACCTAGCAATTAATCAGTTACAGAAACGTAACCAACTAGCAAACCTGAACATACTTAGAGAAAGTATTGCCTATGAGCGGGATCTTTTATACCAGTGTTTTGCTATTGGCTAATTTTATGAACAAGCCGTGAACCGAACTGGGTTCCCTTTTCCAGACTTTTCCTAATATTATAGCCTAATTAGGTAGATTTATGATGAAACAACTTTTACTAACCATCCTGACTTTATTTTTTAATTACTACCTACTTGCCCAGTCCGACTCCACTCGTACCGTTGAGCTAGACGATGTGGTAATTTCTGAAAACCGGATGCAAACGCCTTTTTCAGAGTTGGCTCGAAATATCCATCTAGTGACACGGGAAAAGATTGAAACTACGCCTGCCCAGAGTATTAATGAGTTACTGAGCTATGTGCCGGGAGTAGATATTCGGCAACGGGGTCCCGCCGGGGTACAAGCTGATTTACGTATTCGGGGCGGTACATTTGAGCAGGTTCTAGTACTAATCAACGGAGTGAAAGTAAGTGACCCCCAAACCGGACATCACTTGCTTAACTTACCACTCGACCGCAATAATATTGAACGGATTGAGGTGCTGAAAGGCCCAGGAGCCCGGGTTTACGGACAAAATGCCTTTGCCGGGGCGATCAATATTGTGACCAAAGTACCGGATGAGCGAGTGATTAATGCCGGAGCTTACGGGGGTGATTTCAATACTTGGGGAGGAAACATTGGAATTGCCCTGCCGGGAGAGGAATACGGCCAGTATTTGTCCGTAGCCCACGACCGTTCCGACGGGTATCGCCCCAATTCAGATTACCAGATCACGAACTTTTTCTACCAGTCTTACGCCAAGACCAGCCTAGGCACACTCAACTTTCTGGGTGGTCATACCATGCGAGACTTTGGGGCCAGCGGATTTTATGTAGAAGGTTCGGAAGAATACGAGGAAACCCGTACCTCACTGGTGAGTGCCAGCCTGGACGCCGAATTTGGTAAGTGGAAAGCGCAGCCCCGACTGTACTGGCGACGTAACCACGACGATTACCTGTTTGTCCGTAGCAATCCGATGGCGTTCAACAACGTGCACACTACCCACGTAGGCGGAGCCGAAGTGAATGCTACCCGGCTCAACGAGCTAGGGTTGACGGGGGTAGGGTTAGAATATCGTCGTGAATTTATTGACAGCGATAATTTTAGTGGAGGTACGCAGCAGGCAGCATTGGGTAATTGGCAACGTAGCATCTTTGGGGCATTTTTAGAGCATCGGTTCTATCTTTTGGATCGAGTAGACCTAACCCCCGGTTTGTACATAAATTGGTTCTCGGACTTTGGCTGGAACTACTTTCCCGGTCTGGATGCCAGCTTAGATATCACTACTGAATGGAAACTCTATGGTAATCTGGGACGCTCATTCCGGATTCCCACTTACACTGATTTATACTACAACGGGCCGAGCAATGTGGGCAATGACCAATTGCAACCCGAGCGTGCCTGGACCTACGAGGCGGGAATAAAATACTTTGGTCAGCGCTTATGGGGACAGCTCAGCTATTTCTACCGCGATGGTTCTCAGCTAATCGATTGGGTACGCACGAGCGACCAACAACCATGGCAACCACAAAACTACTATAATGTGGCTACCGACGGCCTAGAAGTAGAGATCAACGGGAGGTTTGACCAGGAAAGTTTTGTGCAAGCCGCATCGGTTAGCTACACGTATTTAAACGCTAATCTGGGGCAGACCGAAGGGGTGCAATCCCGTTATGTACTCGATCATCTAAACCATCAGTTCATTGCTTCGCTGACCCACCGTATCTGGGGAAATGTACGGCACAGTGCCCGGTTGCGCTACCTCGACCGGATGACCCAGGCGGACTATTGGGTGCTGGACAGCCGACTGTACTATCAAACAGCTTCCTGGCAGGCTTTTGTAGAAGCGACTAATTTAACTAATACTGAGTATACCGAAGCGGGGTTCGTTCAGATGCCAGGAAGGTGGTTACGGGCGGGCGTTAACGTTACGCTTTCGTATTGATAGGTTTGGGACTAAGCAAAATCACGATGAACCAGACGAGCACTCCCACGAAAAGCAGTGGTCCCATCCACATAATCCAGTTGAATTGCCCAATCTGGTAGTCGCCCTGATTGTTGAACAGGGAGATATAGCTAATAATACAAATCAGGAAAATATTAATGACCGTCGTAAACGCCCCAAAACAGTCGCGGATTCTCGCTTTGAACAGTGCCGAACGGTAGAACACAGCCGAGGACTCGGGTAGTGCACCCAGCACCCGAGAGAAAACTAAGCAGATAATATTAACTACTACAAAGGTTGCGAGTGACACATAAAAGAAAGTTTCCCGATAGATAAATTGCTCGGGATTACCGCTGGTATCAGCTTGCAGGCCTACTTCGGGTGGTAAGAATGCGTAGCTTAGCGAAAGTGCCGTGAGAAAGCCTAGAAAAGTAAGAATCCAGGCAAGTTTAACGAATTTGTCAATATACATGGTGGCTACGAAGATACATAGGATACCTAACCCAAAAAAGCCCTCGAAATGTTTCTTATCGGCCTGAACAAAAACAAATTGCTACCAGTTAGCCAAGTGCTATGATTTTACCCTATCGTTTATTGCTTTTTCTATCGTTTGGTCTATTGCTGGGTTATTGCAAACCGAAGGCAAAGGATGTTGCCGGATTTGATGAGGCCCGCTTTCAGGCCGACCGTATGGGTTGCCAGGGCGAACGGGCGCAAATGCGGGAGATGTTGGTGCAGATTGACACCGCCTTCAAAGGAATGACCCAAAAGCAGGTGCAGGCTACTTTGGGTAAGCCCGATCGCCACGAGCTAGCCTCCCGCAGTCAGAAGTACTTCGTGTACTATATCGATCCGGCCCCTGATTGCCCCAACGGAACAGAAGAACCGTTCACCATGCTTATTCGCTTTTCTGCCCTAGATCGATCTACTGAGGTGAGTTTTCAGAATTATTAAATTACAGATTGGAAAACGGTCGCCGTGCGATTGGAAGATTGCAAATTAACTACTAACGTAGCATAAGTACAATTTGCAATCTTTCAATCTGCAATTTTCCAATTTACCCCTATGGACTTCTCCTATCTTTACCCGTTTGAGTGGCTTCTTGTAGCACTGTGTGCAATGTTGGTCGGGATGTCTAAAACCGGGGTGATGGGGGCCGGGTTAGTAGTAATTCCGGTATTAGCTAATATTTTTGGGGGTAGACTTTCTGCTGGATTTTTACTACCCATGCTATCGGTGGCAGATGTACTAGCAGTGCGCTATTATAATCGGCACGCGCAGTGGTCATATCTGGTAAAGCTATTTCCCTGGACACTAGCGGGTATTGCGTTAGGGGTGTGGTTTGGCGATATAATCTCCGACGAGCAGTTTAAAGCCGCGATTGGGGTGATTATCTTCGTCTGTCTGGGACTACTGCTGTGGCAGGACCAGCGAAAGGCTCAGATGAAGATACCAAATCTATGGTGGATCTCCGCTATCACGGGCGTAATGGGTGGGTTTGCTACTATGATTGGTAATGCGGCTGCTCCTATTATGGCAATCTATCTGCTCTCCATGCGGCTGCCTAAGAACGACTATATTGGTACGGCTGCTTGGTTCTTTCTCATCATCAACCTGCTGAAGATTCCGCTGCACGTTTTTTTCTGGCATACTATTACTGTGGAATCAATTCAACTGAATGCCCTAATGGTTCCGGCGATTGCAGTAGGAGCCGTAGCAGGTTTTCGGGTAGTTCGATTGCTTCCTGAGCGGATTTATCGCATCTTCCTGATCATCTCTACGGCAATTTCGGCATTTTTTTTATTCTAAATCCTTACCTACGTAATACCTCCCCTTCTTTTTGCCTTGAAATCACTAATAAGGAATCTAGCTTTATACTGCACTTCCTAGATACTTTACTAACGATATCGTATGGGCAAAAATACCAGTATAGCTACCCAGCTAATTGTACGTTTTACCTCTCTTGGCCTCTTAACCCTCTTAGGGCTGAGCTTGATCATCTACTTTGTAGCAAAGTCTGCTATTTTAGATCGAACCTTCGATCAACTTACCTCAATACGCGAAACTAAACGTATACAGGTGGCCGACTTTTTCTCTGATCAAATAGCGACTATTGAGGTGATGGCCTCGCTGCCGGTAATTACTAATTCATTGCAGGCTTACGACAGTGCTTATGCACAAGGTACTACCTCGTACGCTTATGACTCAGTAAATCAAGTATACCATCCCTATCTGGCAAAAATTAAAGAGACGTACGGTTTGTACGATCTGTTCCTAGTTAATCCGGCAGGTGATATTATTTACACCGTAGTGCGCGAACCGGACTTCGCCACCAACTTAGTAGACGGACCTTACAGCGACCAGAATATAGCTGAAGCATATCAAGGAGGGTTAAAATTAAATACTATTGTAGATTTCGCTGAGTATGCCCCTAGCAACGATGATCCTGCTTCCTTTGTTTCTTCACCTATCCGTAATTCTACCGGCAGTACAATTGGAGTACTTATTGGTCAAATTCCTTTGGATGAAATAGATGCTATCACCCAGGAGCGCACGGGGTTAGGCGAGTCGGGGGAGACGTATTTGGTAGGACGTGACTATCTCATGCGTTCTGATTCCCGCTTCTCAGAAGAATCTACGGTACTTAAGCTAAAGGTAGCAACCTTAGGGGTGGAGGAGGCATTATCTGGCAAGTCTGGCACTCAGATTATTGATGACTACCGAGGTGTTCCGGTTCTAAGTTCCTACGCCCTCTTACGAGTAGAGAATATAACTTTCGCAATCCTGAGCGAAATGGACGTTGCTGAAGCCCTTCAGCCAGTGGTACACTTGCGGAATATCATTATTCTTATCACCCTTTTCATTAGTGTAATTATTGCGGGGGCAGCTTACTTAATTGCCCAGCGGTTTATCAGTCCTATCAAGCAAATTCAAGCCAACCTAAACAATCTGTCGCGGGGAAATCTGCAAATGGAGCATAAAATTGCTGCCAGAAAAGATGAATTGGGCGATATGGTTCAGGCCCTGAACACAGTTGTCGAGGGATTGCACCAAACTGCCGACTTTGCTACAGCAATTGGGGAGGAAAATCTGGAGTGGAAGTATCAGGCTTTAGGTGAGGAAGATACTCTAGGGAATGCACTCATAAAAATGCGGGATCAGTTACGGCAAAACCGTAATGATGCTCAGGTGAGGGACTGGTCTACCCAAGGTCTAACACTATTTACCGATATCCTCCGTAGCGCCCAAGACATTGAGGTGCTCAGCAATCAGATATTGAAGCAACTGGTAGATTACTTAGAAATTAATCAGGGGGCTCTATTCATGGTGGAAGAAGAAGACAGTGAGACTGTGTTGCGAATGAAAGCCTGCTATGCCTATCAGCGACAGAAGTTCATAGATAAATCAATACCAGCGGGTGATGGTATTATCGGGCAGGCTTACCTAGAAAAAGAAACTATTCACCTTACCGAAATACCTACTGATTACGCTGATATTCGTTCTGGTCTGGGTGGGTCTCAGCCTGCCACCATATTGGTCATCCCTCTAGTTATAGAAGATACAGTAGAAGGTGTTCTAGAATTAGCCTCATTTACAGCATTGGAAGAGTACCAAATTTCGTTTGTGGAAAAAGTAGCGGAGTCTATTGCTTCTACTCTGCGGAATACCCGGGTTAATGCTCAAACCAATAAGCTATTGATAGAGTCTCAAGAGCAAGCTGAAACAATGCAAGCTCAGGAGGAGGAAATGCGGCAGAATGTCGAGGAGCTATCGGCCACCCAGGAGGAGATGCACCGTAAGGAGAAAGCGTATCTGGAAAAGATACAGAAATTAGAAGCGCAGTTGGCCGCCGAATAACCTTGAGGCATATCAATATCCCCTAGAGAGGATTGTAATTTTTTCGCTTGCGTTTGCGGGCGGGGCGGGAGTACTTGTAAGGGTCTACGCAGCCGAAGAGGGATGAGGTAGGGGTAAAGCGTATTTTCACCGTAAGCATTCCGTAGAGGTCATCGTTGGCGGTGCTACCTCCTGGTAAAGATGGATCTTCGTTTATAGCCCGGGCTTGCTCTTCGGAGATAGCAGTATAGTATTCCCGAGCCAGCGGACTAAGTTCATCTACCACAATAATTTCACGACGCATGGCATCCAGTCGGTCACTAAGGGTATAGCGTAGGGCTAAATCTACTACCAAAGAAAGCACTGGGGTAATCTCGTAGTCCAGCCCTACGCCAAAGGGAATCATACCAATCAGACCGGGTACGTTTTCTGCCTCGGGTTCTACATCCTTTAGATTGAAGTAGCCCAACCGGCTGTCACCCTGGGGATTAGAAGTGGTTGCTCCCAATCCAGCGTAGACAAAGGGTGTAAAAAAGCCTCGCTTAAAGGAGTACATGGCAGTAGAATAAAACTCAAAATTATTGGCACGAAAACTACGCTGCCGCTCCGCATCGGCATCCTCAGCGTAGAGCTGATATAAACTCACTCCTGATTTAATTTGCACATTATCGGTCAGTCGGTACCAACCTTCGGCATTGATTGCCCAACGGTTGCCACCTAAGCGTTGTTCATTTACATCGCCTAGGTACTGGGTAACCCCCGGACCTAAAGCAAAACTCCAGTCTTGAGCGTAACTTGCTGAAGTCAAAATGCACAATAGAAAAACGAGGGCTAAAGCAGATAATCCGCGCATACCGAGTAAGTTTGGCGTAAGATTTAGAAAGATACGAAGCTATTTTACTACTTAACAACGAACGCTTCAATTTATTATCAATGGTTTTATTCTTCACTACACAAAAAAGTCTATGAACCGACGCATACTTTTCTGGGGGCTTGTACTTTTGTGTATTCGCTGTACCCCATCAACCACTATAACCGAATACACTGTGACTACCGAAGAATTGCTGGCTATTGCCCAAGAAGATCCTAATCTGCTGTTGGAAGAATCTTTATCGCCCGATAAGAAGGTGGTGGTATATCAGATGTTTACCCGCTTGTTTGGCAACACTGAAACTAATAATGTAGTGTGGGGTACTGCCGAAGAAAATGGAATAGGTAAGTTCAATGACATTGACGAAACTGCTCTCGCCAGCCTGAAAGACTTAGGGGCTACTCATATTTGGTACACCGGAGTAATCGAGCATGCAGTACTAAACGATTATCGGGAGCATGATATTCCACTGGATGATGCTGATGTGGTAAAGGGGAGGGCAGGGTCACCCTACGCTATTAAGGATTACTACGACGTAAATCCTGATCTGGCTAAGGATGTAGACAATCGAATGGCAGAGTTTGAGGCATTGGTACAGCGCACGCATGCTCAGGGACTAAAAGTGATTATTGACTTCGTTCCTAACCACGTAGCTCGCTTTTACCAATCCGATGCTAAGCCAGAAAATGTAGAAGACTTTGGATCAGGTGATGATACCAATCAGGCATTTTCGCCCAATAATAATTTTTACTATATCGTGGGTAAACCCTTCCAGGTTCCGTCCGATTATCAGTCGTTGGGCGAGTATCTGTTTCCGACTAAGAATGGTCATTTTGAAGAGAATCCGGCGAAGGCTACGGGGAATGATCAGTTTACCGCCCAACCCGATGTAAATGATTGGTTCGAGACCGTAAAGCTTAATTACGGAGTAGATTATCTCAACGGTCATCAAACCTACTTCGACCCTATTCCTGATACCTGGCAGAAAATGCTGGATGTACTGCTGTACTGGTCGGCAAGGAGCGTAGATGGTTTCCGCTGTGATATGGCCGAGATGGTTCCGGTAGAGTTCTGGCAGTGGGTAATTCCTAAAGTGAAGGAGCTATACCCGAATATCGTATTCATCGCCGAAATTTATAATCCTGACCAGTACCGCAATTATATCGATACCGGAAGCTTTGATTACCTCTACGATAAGGTGCAACTCTACGATACGCTGCGGGCGGTAATTGAAGAAAGGGGGTCAGTACATCACCTACCGGACATTTGGCAGTTTCTGCGCGATAAAAACCGGAATATGTTGCGCTTTCTGGAAAACCACGATGAGCAGCGAATTGCTTCCCGCTTTTTCGGCAATGATCCCCAGCGAGCGAAACCCGCGATGGTAGTCAGCACGCTATGGCACACTGGTCCGGTGATGGTATACTTTGGGCAGGAAGTAGGTGAACCCGCCGATGGGGAATCAGGCTTCAGTGGCGACGACGGGCGAACCACTATTTTTGATTACTGGGGCGTACCCGAACATCAGAAGTGGGTGAACGGCGGTAAGTTTGACGGAGGGCAATTGAGTGAAGAACAGCAAGAGCTACGGAAATTTTACCAGGACTTGCTCAAGCTTTCTCAGGAAGAAGCCTTTCGGTCGGGATATTTTTACGATCTGCACCGCCATAACCAATATTTTACGGAAGGATACGACGATCAGGTGTACGCTTTCCTACGGTTTACCGAAAATCAGCAGTTGCTGGTTGTGTCTAACTTTGATGCGCATCAGTCGCGCTTGTTCAATCTTAAAATTCCGGTGACTGCCATTCGGGCAATGGGTTTATCAGAGAAAGCAACTTATACGCTACAAGATATTTTCCAGACGGAAACTGCCGTTAGCATGAAAATTGATAAAGTAATTATCAGTGAAGGCGATGCCGGTATCCCGATGAATCTTCCGCCTTTAGCTTCTTATATTTTCACGATACAATCTAACGAATAAATCATGAGCACTGACTCTATCTGGACGGAAGAAAATTCAAAGGATTTTATACAGTACGGTAATGACTTTGTGCCGTTCCGTAACGAGCAGCAGCGCATTATTAGCGAACTGATTGCTCCGTTGCCGCCTTCGGCTAGCGTAGTTGAATTGGGCTGTGGGGCGGGGTTACTGAGCCGTCACCTATTAGAGGAATATCCGCAGGCTACAGTGTACGGTTACGATGGTTCACCAACTATGCTAGATCAAGCAACTCAGCAATCGCTGCCCTACCAAGATCGTTTTCGCACTCAACTGTTTGATTTAGTGGCTAAAGAATGGCGGAAGCCAGCTTTTCCGGTACACGCTTTCGTTTCGTCACTGGTTATTCATCATCTGGATGATAGCGGAAAAGCACAATTGTTCGGCGATCTTTATCAAGCACTAGAACCAGGCGGGGCGTTGGTAATTGCTGATATTGTCCGACCCGCTACCGAGGCAGGCTTTGCTATCGCCGCCCGGCAGTGGGATACTTACGTACAGCAACAACAACACGCTGAATCCTATCAAATCTTTACCCAAGATCACTGGAATTACTTTGCTTATCCAGACGAAGACCCTATCGATCAACCTTCTACTTTACCTGACCAACTCAATTGGCTGCAAGAAGCGGGGTTTCAGTCGGTAGATGCTTATTGGATGTTTGCCGGGCACGCAATCTTTGGGGGAAAGAAGCGATAGCTGACTTTAGCTCTTCAGCTCATCTAGATAGCTCTGCAAATCCGCAAAATAAGTAGCAAACGTGTTTCTATAATATTGCCGACTTACAAAGAAACTCACTGTAGTCAGCAGCAGTGAAATACCAATCACCATGATAAACTCTAATTGAGTCTCTGGAGCAATAAAGTAATTTAGCTCTAACCAATAAACAGTAAAAAGCAGTAGCAACATAATAACGGTAAATGCCCAGAAATACCTCTGGAAACCAATGAGTACACTTGAGATAAAACTACTAACCGATGCTGAGGTGAATTTTTTGTTCACTAACCGATATTCCGCAAAACCGGAAAGAAATAACAATAAGAAAATAATAAACGCTAATAACTGAATAGGGAAGAGTTTAGCAGTGTCAATCCAAGGGTGTTGAGCCGGATCGTAGAAGAAATAAAAAAATACTACCGTCAGGCTGCTGATAATTGTTGCTACGGCAGTTATTACCATACCGTTAACTAGCTTTCTATTAATTTCAGCTACGATCTGGGAAGTTCCCTGGCTGATGATACTCTTAATGTCGTTAGGATTATGGGCTTCCAATCCTTCGTCATGTAATTCTTTCCAGTTGTTTTTCAATTCGTCAATGTTCATAGCTCTTCATTTTTTAGTTTTTTGCGTAATTTCTTTTTTATCTTATTGATCTTGAATCCAACGTTTGATTCACTAATACCGATTATTTCCGCTATTTCTCGGTACTTCACTTCTTCCAGATAAAGCGTAATAATTGCCTTTTCTACCCTGGTAAGACTCTCAATAGCAGCGTATAAGAAGCTAACCGCTTCGTTTTTTATCTTATCGGTATCAGTATCTATTGCCAAATGCTCAGGTATTGGCTCTTGGGTAGGAAGTTTCTTGACTTTCCGGTACCTCGATATGGCAGTATTCAAGGCAATTCTATAGATCCAGGTAGATACCTTTGATTGGTGGTTGAACTTTGGATAAGATTTCCACAACTGAATAAGAATATCCTGATACAAGTCCTCCCGATCTTCAGCTTCTCGGCAATAGACATTACAAATCTTGATTAGAATTTGCTCATTTTCTTTTATCAACTTTGTAAATTCTTGCTCCAAGACAGTAATTTTGATTACTCTTTACCCCATTAGTCGCTAAGCTTGAGAAATACTTAGTAGTTTTGATAAAAAACTAGTGTCTTACCATGTTTCACCGTCTCTACCAATATAATCAGGACACGAATGAGAGGCTTATTCATTATTTAGATGAGAACTTGGTGAGCCACGAACAAATCAACTTATGGATGAACCATATGCTAAACGCTCACTTTATCTGGTTATCCCGGCTCAAAGGGGAAGCACCACCCTACACCGTTTGGCAGAAGCACAATCGTTCGCAGTGGCTCATTATCAATCGGCAGGCTTGGGAAGCAACGCAGCAATTCTTAGACGCAACTGGTGACCTATCGCAGGTAATCACCTATCAGAATAGCAAGGGGGCCTCGTTTCAGAACCGGGTTGATGATGTGCTGTGGCACGTACTAAACCACTCTACTCATCACCGGGGGCAAATTAGTACCGTGGTTCGGCAACAAGGGTTGACCCCTGAACCGATGGATTATATTTTTTATATGAGACAAGAGTTGAAGATATGAAAATTTTATTCTCCGAGCACCAAACTGACTACTCTAGCTATACCTTCTCTTACGCAGTTTACTGTGTGAAAGAAACTCAGGAAGAACTGCCGGAAATCTATGCAAAGGGTTTCTTGCCCTACACTGGAGATACTGACTGGAAGGATGACGTATTTTACCTGGCTCGTAGCTTGCGGGTTAATCTGGCTGAATTTAAAACGCTCTCGGAAAACCGTCGGGTAGACCGTAAGATGGAGCCGCTGCAAGCCGGGATGCTGGTGCAACCCAAATCAGAATTTGACACTAGCGACCCAGCGTTTATCGCTTTCTGTACTAACTACGCTGAGGAACGTTTTGCTGGAGGCAATATGGATGCTGAACGCATGCAGTATGTATTAAGCCGCCAACTCATCAGCCATATCTTTACCTTTCGCAATACTGAGCAAGTGCTGGGGTATGTATTTGCTATCGTAGAAGGTAACACCTTGCATTACTGGTTCTCCTTTTACGATACCGAGTACATGCGATCCCACTCGCTAGGCAAATGGATGATGTGGAAAGTCATCGACTGGGCGCAGACGCAGGACTTAGCCTATGTGTACATTGGCACCTGTTACCGCGAAAAGTCGCTGTACAAAGTGCGTGATCACAAGGGAACCGAGTTCTTCGATGGGTTACGATGGAATACTGATACTGACCTGCTTAAGGAGCTTTGTCGTACCGATGAGCAGACCAAGCACGTTGACCTGCTAAAATCGGAACGAAAGCGTCAGTTGGGAAAAGAGTTTTTTAAAAGTGATGATTAAGTGCCTAACAGGCGGGTGAGTAATCCGGTCTTCACAGGCTTGGCGTAGAAGCCTGCCAAGTTGATAATACTGACTACATCTTGAGGATGCAGCCGCTCGTAACCTTGCACCGTGAGCAAGTGATCCTCCGTATTCGTATCAATCGACCAAGTTACAATGTCCTTGACATTATCCAGGTAGGAGGCAATTCGCTCTACACAGTTCATTTCCTGGATGTTGGTCTTAAACTTCAATGTTCTCATACCAATAAGCGAGAATTAAAAGACAATCATATAAATTTCTTCCGTACAAAGAAAGTTCCCAAGTCAAATTGAGTAAAAAGTCGGTATGTACTATTTACTTTTTTGC
>JBCCTI010000123.1:0-12107 GCA_039198955.1 Bacteroidota bacterium
AATTGTAGGGTTTGATAAGCAGGTTTGGTCCGCCGAAACCGTGGATTCTGACGAGGGCATCGGCGTAAAAATGTCGCTGGTCAGCCCTGACGGAGACGAAGGATACCCGGGTGAAGTAGCGGTGACTGTAACCTTCCTGCTGAACAATAGCAACGAATTGGCGATTCACTATTTTGCCGAAGCCAATCAAACCACGCCTCTTTCACTAACTAATCATACCTACTTCAATCTGACGGGTTTTCAGGATACGATTGAAAATCATCAGGTGCAGATTCAGGCTGATACTTTTCTTCAGCCCGATGAAACCAATGTTCCGGTAGGGGGGATCGCTTCAGTAGCAGATACTCCCGCTGATCTACGTTCAGAACAACGGCTGGGGGATGCATTGTCGCAACTGAAAACCGGATTTGAACATTTCTACTGTTTCAATCCGAGTGATTCCATCCAGACCGTGGCGAAGTTTAGTGACCCTGCAAGCAAAATCGGTCTGGAAGTAGCCACTACCGAACCCGGAATACTGTTTTACACCGGATACTTTACTTCGGATGAACTGCAACGGGAAAATGGCGATCAGTACGGACGCTTCCGGGGCTTTTGCTGCGAGACTTCCCGCTACCCTAACGGTCCTAATCTGGTGGATTCCCCCGGCTCATTAACTTCGCCTGGTACTCCCTACCATAGCGCCACTGTTTTTAAATTAACTACCATCTAACTAATTCCCGACTATGACTACTGGAGTAGTTTGGGCGGTTTTTGCCGGACTGATGCTTGGCCTCTACGCCCTACCTGAAAAATTCACTAAAGAATTTAAATACGAAAACACCTGGAGCTTATTTTTTCTACTCACCATGTTTGTGGTGCCCATCGTGGCATCTATCGGCCTAATCGACGGCTTTAGTGAGGTTTTTACCTCCTTGCCGAGCGATATCTGGCTCAAGATGGCACTCGCCAGTTTTCTGTGGGGTACGGGGGTGATGATGTGGAGTAAAGCCATCAACTTCATTGGGTTATCGCTCGGCTTTTCACTCTTTATCGGTACGGTTATCTTGGTTGGCTCACTGTTACCGTTCCTGGTCGATGGTTTACCTCCCACCAACGCCCTGACGGTCATCCTGATTGGATTACTTATTGTTTTAGTCGGTATTGTTGCCAACGGACGGGCAGGACTCATTCGCGAAAAGGATCAACAAGCCAATGAGGGCAAGGAGGGAGATCCCACCGCCCAAAATTCAACGAGCCTAGGTATACTGATTGCAGTGGGTGGTGGATTGCTGGCGACCGGGTTTAGCTACGCCAATGCGGTGGGCCGACCTTTCTTACACGAAGCCAGTCAGCAGGCGGGGAATGCCGACTGGATTACGGCGGTAGCAGTGATGTTCCCGATTTTTCTGAGTGGGGGAGTCGCCATGACCGCTTATTTTGCCTGGCAGCTTTCGTCTAAAAAAGCTTGGGGTAACTTCAGTACGCCTTACTTCAGTAAAAACTTTGTGCTCATCCTGATTATGGCGGTGTTTCACTACGCTGCTTCGGCCATATTTGCTTACGCCGCCTTTCGGTTGGGTGAAGCGGGAAATACCGTGGGGTACGCTATCTACAACACTGCCAGTGTAGCCACCGCCATTATCAGCGGTATCATAACTGGAGAATGGGTGAACGCTTCGCCCCGGGCCCGCAGACTACTGTATATGGGACTAGGCTGTATGGTGGTAGGAATTGTACTTATTGCGGTAGGCAATAGCTTAATATAAACAATTGGCAATGTACGATGAACAATGAGCAACCTGCGATTTTCCAACTTGTAATTTATTATCAGCCTTCAAATGTATGAAGTATCCTCTAGTAATCGTATTGGCCCTTCTCCTGATCTGTCTATCTCAAACTATTCAGGCGCAGCCCCAACCCACCGAGGCTTATCAAGAGGGCAGTCAGCTTATTCGAGATTTGAGTGGCGATCGCTGGAAAATGAAAAAAATGCGTCCGGGGCAAGGTGTAGAAGCCGGTATTCCGCAGTTGCCCGCTGAAGATATTGAAACACTGGTATGGAACCCCGCCCGTGTTCCGGGCGATGTCTACACCGACCTCTGGAAAGCTGGGGTGATTGACGATCCTTATTTTGGGCGTAATAGTGCCAAAGCCCAGTGGGTGATGTACGACGAGTGGTGGTACGTAACCCAGTTTAACGTAACTGATGACCTGACCGATAAAGTTATCCAGCTTCACTTTGAGGGCGTAGATTATAGCTGCGAAGTTTGGCTCAACGGTACCCGGCTGGGAAACCATCAAGGAGCGTTCTCCTCGTTTTCCTTCGATATTACTGAGGTAATACGTTCGGCCCAGAACCGGCTAGAGAGCCAGAATATCCTGATTATCAAACTTGACCCACCGCCGCAGGTCAATAATCAGGTAGTAGGTAGTAAAACTCCCTGGTTTGGCGATTACTGGCGTGACTTAGTTCCCTTTGGCATCTGGCGACCCATCCGGATAGAAGCGACGGGTGCTGTACGCATTGATGACCTCTACGTGCACTCCGATCTATCGGAAAGTGGTTCGGCGAATGTGAATCTGGAAGTAGCTCTGGAAAATACCGGAAGCACGCCTCGCGAGGTGACCGTGAGTGCCACTTTGCAAGGACATAATTTTACCTCTGAACCCGTTGCGGTGCAGATCACCGAAACCATTCCACCGGGAGTGCAAACCATCAAAAAATCGGTGCCGATTGACCAGCCTAAGCTATGGTGGCCCTGGGATTTGGGCGATCCCAACCTGTACAAAGCCCAGGTCACGGTTCATGAGGGTGATACTTTTCAGGATAAAACCGAAACCACTTTTGGCATCCGGGAAGTGGAAATGGAATGGAATCCGGGTTTTACCAAGGACGAAGTGAGCTTTCCGCGGACAGTGATGCTGAACGGAAAAAATCATTTCATCCGATCGGCTTGCTGGGGCGGACCACCCGATATTTTCGTCGGACGTACCTCAATAAGAGAATACAAGAAGTTGATCCAAATGGCGAAAGAGGCCAATATGAATAACATCCGAATATTCGGCTGGCACCCCCCGGAGATTCCCGAGTTTTACCAGATGTGCAACGAAGCCGGGCTCACCGTCTGGCAAGATGTGATTCCCCTCGGTACCGGAAATATACCCCGCGATCAAGAGTTTCTCGATGGAGTGATCGCCGAAGGGGTTACCGCTATCAAGGAGCGACGCAATCATCCCTGTCTAATTCTGATCGAAGGGGGGGAAGAAATGTTTCTGCGGGCTTCTGATCCTACGTTTACCAACGATTTTCTGCTTCGGCTGGGGGACTCATTGCAAAGCTACGTTGATTTACCCTACGTGCCGGACTCGCCCCTTACCTCCGAAACGGCCCTCAGTGTCGGTTATAAGCCCAAGGAGGCAGTCCACGCGCTGATGTACTTTTATAATATGGGACACGCTCTCATGGAAGAGTGGTACGGAGGGTTGGACTTTCCCATTGTTCCCGAGCTGGCGATTACTTCGGTACCTTCGGTGGAGAGTCTGAAAAAATTTATTCCCGAAGAAGAAATGTGGCCGCCCGGTCTGAGTTGGGGACACCACTGGGCGGATCTAGATCGATTGCGTATTCAGAATTTTGATGCCTTTGGCGATGAGCGTACGGGTTCATTGGAAGAATTTGTCAACGCTACCCAGGATGCTCAGGGCATTATCTTTCAGCTATCGGTAGAGCATTTCCGAAGGAGAAAGCCCCGCACCAGTGGTATCAGCCTTTGTCACTTTATTACCTACTGGCCGGATATGAAGTGGGGGATTATCGATAACTACCAACAACCCAAACGCTCGTACTACTACGTGCAGCGGGCTTATCAACCTTTACTGGTTAGCCTGAAATTTGACAAGCGACGCTGGAAAAATGACGAGCTCTTTCAAGGAGAAATCTGGATTACTAACGATCTTTACGAGACCTACGGGAGAGGCGAAGTAAAACTACAAATGAAGACAGCGGATGGTGAAACCCTGGCTGAAGAGACGTTCTCTGTAGAAAGTATCGCTGAAAATAGCTCGGTGAAACTAGCCGATATTTCACAGGGTGTGCTCGCCGATGTTGTGGAGAGCTTTTCCATAGAGCTGGAATTGATTGACAGAAAGGGTGAGATGCTATCATCCAATGAATACCTACTACTCATCGGCGATCAGCAGCAGGCCTCGGCGCAGTTTAAGGAAATGGGCAAAGAGATCGGTCAGAAGATTGGAAAGTATACCTACGGAAACTACTACCGATTTTTCCCCGAACTAAACGGTGAACAAGGATGGGATAGTGAAACTGACGTTCCTCGCGCCACAGGGTTTAAGCAATGAACAGTTAACAATATGCAGTGAACAATGGAGTAGCAAAGAAGAATTAGCGACCAATGACCAATTCCCCTAAGAAACAAGATATTATTCTTATCACCATTATCGTTGCCCTCGGTGGTTTTCTGTTGGGCTTCGATGCCTCGGTGATTTCGGGGGTGGTCAAATTTATTGAGCCGGAGTTTAACCTGAGCAAGATTGAACTAGGTTGGGCGGTTAGTTCCATCACCCTAACCGCTGCGCTAGGCACCCTTATTGCTGGGCCACTCAGCGATAACTTAGGGCGCAAGCGACTACTTACGTATGCGGCAATTCTATTCACGGTCTCGGCCATTGGCTCCGCCTTAGCCCCTACTTTTTTTTGGCTCATCGTGGCTCGACTAATTGGGGGGCTGGCGGTCGGAGTAGCGCTTATCATTGCCCCGGTCTACATCGCTGAAGTGGCTCCGCCCCGCTACCGGGGGCTACTGGTTTCCTTCAATCAGTTGAATATTGTCATTGGTATCTCCATTGCATTCTTCACTAATTACTTGATTCTTCAGCTAGGTCAGTCCGACATGACTTGGACACAGGCACTTGGGCTAGAGCGATGGAACTGGCGCTGGATGCTCGGATTGGAAACCCTGCCTGCCCTGTTTTATTTTCTGGGTCTGTTTTTCGTGCCCCGCAGTCCTCGCTGGCTCATGATGAAAAATCGGGAAGATGAAGCCCGGCGAATTATGATGCGGTTTAACGCCGAAGCGGGTATCGCCCGGCAAATGGAAGAAGTGCGAATCAGCCTGGAAGAAAATAAAAATCGTAACAAGGCATCGTTTCGCGAACTATTTGCGCCTGAGTTGCGACTGGTTATGACGGTAGGTTTGGTCGTTGCCATCTTTCAGCAAGCCACTGGAATTAACTCAGTACTGTTCTACGCTCCCATGATTTTTGAGCAAACGGGTATTGGCACCGATGCTTCTTTTGTGCAGGCTATTCTGGTGGGACTGACCAATCTAGTCGCTACGGTGGTGGCAATGGCAACTATTGATAAACTCGGACGAAAGCCTTTACTCACCATTGGCATGGCAGGCATGGCGGTCTGTCTCTTTTTGCTGACGTTTGGTTTCTACTCGGCAACCTACACAATTACCGAAAAGACGTTAAATGACCTACCCGAATCTATAGAAGTGTCTTCACTGACAGCTTTGCAAGGGCAAGCATTCGACAGTGAAATCGAATTTCGTCAGGCCCTTACTGAGGTTTTAGGCGAGGCGACAATAGCGGAGTCGGGTACGACACTGGTAAACACTTCAATCATCCTAAATACCCAGATAATTTTATTAGGAATACTGGGTTTCGTAGCTGCTTATGCTGCATCCATCGGCCCAGTGATGTGGGTGCTGTTCTCGGAACTCTTTCCTAACCGGATCCGCGGTATTGCTATCTCCTTTGTGGGGCTTATTAACCTGGGAGTAGCGTTTGGGGTGCAGCTACTATTTCCCTGGGAGCTGGAGAGTCTAGGCAGTGGCACCACCTTTCTGATTTACGCTTCACTGGCCGTCGTCGGTTTAATCTTCATCATGGCTAAGGTCCCCGAAACCAAAGGAAAAACACTAGAAGAACTAGAGGCTCAACTCGTGAAATAAACCATAAGCATAGGAATGAACCAATCAGCATCAAATGATAAAATAGTTCTCGATTTAAGCGGTCACCAATGGCAGTTTGAGGGAATCTCACCCGGTCGGGGCGAGGAACTAGGTTTTCATGAACTACCGCCGGATATTACTGGTGATGCTTTTAACTGGTCGTTTGCCACCGTACCGGGCGATGTATATACCGACCTGTGGCGGGCTGGAGCCATTGACGATCCCCACTTTGGACGTAACAGTTTGAAAGCCAAATGGGTAGTGGAGCGGGAGTGGTGGTACAAACGGCAGTTCGACGTGCCTCTGGAGATGGAGAGCAAACGAATCTGGCTAATTTTTGAGGGGGTTGACTTCGGCTGCGACGTGTGGTTCAACGGGCAACGACTAGGATCTCACGAAGGAATGTTCTCAGCCTTCAAGTTTGATATTACCGATCTGGTTCGTTTCGATAGCCTTCGGTTTGGTACTAACGTAGTGATGGTGCGTCTGCACCCTGCTCCGCGTCGCTACAGTCAGGTGGCGGGACGAAAACCCGCCTGGCACGGTGACTATTGGGTCAGCTTACCACCTACCGGCATCTGGCGTCCGGTGCGTCTGGAGGCAATGGGTGACATCAGCATTGAAGACACGTTCGTACAGTCTACAATTAACGACGATGACTCGGCTGATCTCGACGTACAAATTGAGCTAAATAACCCAACGAATACCGCGCGTGAGATTGTCGTCGATGTAACTGTTAGTGGGAAAAACTTTGAGTCAGAAAAATACACTACGCAGATCACCGAGTCCGTACCCACTGGCGAGTCGCTGGTGAACTTATCAGTTTCGGTTCCCGATGCTAAACTATGGTGGACCTGGGATCGGGGCGAGCAGCATTTGTACCGAGCTGAGGTGCGGGTGCAGGATGCCGAAGGCAATTTCCACGATCAAACCGAAACCAGCTTTGGTATCCGGGAACTGAAGATGACCCACAATCCGGGTTTTACCGTAGATCAGGTAGAGAACCCCTGGACGGTAAATATCAACGGGCAACCGCTCTTTATGCGGTCGGGAACTTGGGGCGGTCCACCCGATATATTTTTCGGGCGGGCGCACCCGGCCAAGTACCGCGAACTTATTCGGCTGGCCAAGGAAGCCAACCTCAATAACCTACGAATTTTTGGCTGGCATCCGCCCGAAATACCGCTATTCTACGAACTCTGCGATGAAGCCGGAATCACCGTTTGGCAAGACCTGGTTCCACTGGCCAGTTTGTCGCTTCCGAAAGACGAAGATTTCAAGCAAGCTGTATTTGACGAGGCCATTCATCTGGTAAAAAAGCAGCGTAACCACCCCAGTTTGGTGCTGCTGGAGGGTTCAGAAGAATTGTTTATGACGGCGGCTGATCCAGAGTATAACTTACAGTTTGTCAACGAATTAGGTGAAGCCATTCGTCCCTACACTTCACTTCACTTTTTGCCCTCTTCGCCACTGAGTGATGAGGTGGGCTTGAAACTGGGATTTAAACCTAACGAGAGCTACCACGCCAATGACCTTTTCTACGGTGAAGGTGAATTTACGATGGAAGAGTACTTTCCCAGTTTGGATTACGCCGTCATCCCCGAACTGGCGATTTCATCTTGCCCCAATGTAGAGAGTATCCGTAAGTTTATTCCTGAGTCAGAAGTTTGGCCGCCTGGTCCCAGTTGGGGCCACCACTGGACAGATTTTGACGTGCTAAAAACGCTCAACTTTGAGGTTCTGGGCGATGTTTCGGTCAACTCCCTAGAAGAATTTGTGGAAGCAACCCAGGTTGCTCAGGGAACGATTTTTCAGTACGCTTTAGAGTATTATCGTACCCGTAAGCCCCGCACCAGCGCGGTCTGTATCTGCCATTACATCACCTTCGCCCCCGATATGAAGTGGGGAATTGTCGATTACTACCAGCAGACCAAGCGTTCTTACGACTACGTGAAGCGGGCGTACCAGCCCCTGCTAGTCAGTCTTCAGTACAATCGCCGACGGTGGATGCCGGGGGAAAGTTTTCAGGGAAAGGTGTGGATTGTTAACGATTTTACCGACAGCTTTTCCAATTGTACCACTCAGGTTCAGTTTCTCGATCAGCAACAGCAAGTAATTCAGCAGCAAGCGTTTATGATTGACGATATTAGCCCGGATAGTGCAATGTCCGTAGCCAAAGTAATGTGCGACGTTCCAGGAGATTTAGGTGATGTATTCTACGTGAAGCTTTCTCTGAGTAACGAACGGGGAGAAGAAATTTCAGCTAATGAATACCAATTGTTGGTTGCTGAAGACCAGGTAGATCGGAAAAAACTAAAAGAATTAGGTGAAGAAGCTCGACGAATTAAAGATAAGTTCGGTTGGGCCAACTACTTCCGCTACTTTCAAGGTTTGTCGGGTGAAGATGGTTCTACCGAAGCTGATGAGAAATTACCAACGGCCAATGGGTTTTGACTTAATAAATGAACAATAGTTCAAAACGATATGATCGCACCAGATAAAGTTACGCTAAATAACGAAAGTGGAATAGGCACGATCACGTTGAACCACGCTCCGGCTAATGCCTACGATATTGATCTGTTGCAGCAGTTAGAAAATGCTGTCTTGGAAGCTAATGAAAATGGCGAAATAAAAGTGGTGATGATCGAGAGTGCTCTATCCAAATTTTTCTGTGCCGGGGCGGATATTAAAACCTTCGGGGCAAACGATAAGGCGACGAACCAAATACTAGTACAACAAGCCCGTAGCGTGGCGGAACAAATCAGCCAGAGCAGCAAAATCTATATTGCTGCCATAGAAGGGCACACGCTAGGAGGGGGGCTAGAACTGGCAATGGCCTGCGATCTTCGCTTTGCCGCCGAGGGAGATTATCTGCTGGGCTTACCCGAGGTGAAGCTCGGGCTTATTCCGGGGAACGGCGGCACTCAGCGACTGTTGCGTTTGATTGGTACTAGCCAAGCCCTCGACCTGATGGCAACCGGAAGAAGCATTAATCCTAAAGAGGCCCTACGCCTCGGACTGGTTGACCGACTCATCCCAGCAGCCCAACATCGGGAAGAAACACTGGCTTTCGCCCGCTCGCTGGCTGAGGGGCCGTCACTGGCAATAGCAGCCATCAAGCGCAGTGTTAACGAAGGGGCAAATTTGAGTTTGAGCGAAGGTCTAGCCCTAGAAAAAAGCCTGGTTGACCCGCTCTACGATACCGAAGACGCTGCTGAGGGATACGCCTCGTTTGCCGAAAAAAGACCGCCTCAGTTTAAGGGAAAATGAGACAATCGTAAGTAATGCATCGAAAACTATAAATAGTCTAAATAACTGATAGTCAATATTTTTGTAATCACTAAAATATATCACCTAACAAATAGAGCTATGGAAGATGTAAAAGTTAAAGAAGCGGTTAAAGATTATCTTTGTTATATCAATGGTCAGTGGGTTGATCCATCGGGGGAATGGATTGAAGTGCAAAACCCAGCCGATGATGAAGTATTTGCCCGAGTAGCTATCAGCACGCCTGATGAAGTACAAGAGGCACTAGAGACATCCGAAAAAGCCCAAGTATCCTGGCAAGCTCTACCTGCTATCCAGCGTGGAAAGTATATTATGAAGATCGTTGACCTGCTCAACCAAGAACGCGACTACTTTGCCCGCCTGCTGGTAATGGAGCAGGGTAAAACCCTCGCCGAAGCCTACAGCGAGGTGGATGATACTGCCCGCTATCTTAGCTACTCAGCCGAGGCGGCTCGCAGGCTGGAGGGGAATATATATCCTTCGGATAATCCGCATGAGCAACTTTCCATACATAAAGTGCCCTATGGAGTTACTATCGGGTTGTGCGCGTATAATTATCCGTTGGCACTGATCGGACGCAAGGTGGGACCGGCCTTAGTCACCGGAAATACCATGATTATCAAACCCCACGAGCTCACTCCGGTTACGGCTTCGGAATTTTGTCGTCTGGCGGATGAAGCTGGATTGCCCGCCGGGGTTCTCAACCTAGTGGTAGGTACGGGAGCGGATGTAGGAAGAATGCTGGTAGAAAGCCCCATCACCAAGTTAGTGAGTGTCACCGGAAGTATCCGAGCCGGACAGGAAATTTATAAATCGGCAGCACCCAACATCACTGCGCTCTCGCTGGAGCTGGGCGGAAAAGCCCCGTTCATCGTATTGGATGACGCCGATATTGATAAAGCTGCTGAGGCGGCAGTCACCGCCCGCTACGCTAACTGCGGACAGGTGTGCATCTGTAACGAAATGGTGATGGTAGATGAAAAAATCGCCGACGAATTTACCGATAAAGTGCTAAAGCAGGTCGAGAAGTTGGAAGTGGGCAATCCGATGGAAAATGTAAATATGGGCCCTAGTGTCAGTGCGGCTGGACTGGAGCGGGTCAATAATATTGTACAACAAAGCCTAGCGCAAGGTGCCGAACTAGCCGCTGGAGGAAAACGACCCGAGGGTGCCTACTTTGAACAGGGCAACTGGTACGAACCTACCGTACTGCTAAATGCTAAAAACGATCACGTGGCCATTGAGCAGGAAATCTTTGGCCCGGTGCTACCTATCATGAAAGTATCGGGCTACGAAGAAGCCCTGGCACTTACCAATGCCCGCAGTGAAGGGCTTTCCGCTTACCTGTACACTCGCGATTATACCCGCTTCATGCATGCTATCGATAATCTTCAGGTTGGGACAATTTTCATTAACCGAGGCATTGTCGGCTACATTCAGGGCTATCACTCGGGGCATAAGCACAGTGGGCTGGGCGGAGAAGACGGGGTGTACGGCATTGAGGGCTATTTGCAGAAACGTACCATTTATCTTTCCTACTAAACGGAGACTGGAGACCGACGTCCGGGCTCCGGTTTCCAGATTCCGGTCTCCGACTATGCAATATCTATGACCAACCAAAAAACAGTTCAACTTAAAGGAATTACCTGGGATCATACGCGGGGCTTTACCTCCATGGTGGCTACCGCCCAGCGGTTTCACGAACTACATCCTGAAGTTGAGATTGAGTGGAGCAAGCGGTCATTGCAGGCATTTGCCGACGAACCCATTGATCAACTAGCCCAGCGATTTGACTTACTGGTCATTGACCATCCCTGGACGGGTTTTGCTGCCCGCACCGGGGTGATTGAGCCATTAGAATTGCTTTTGCCTTCCGAACTCCTTCAAAATCTGGCGGAGAATTCGGTGGGAAAATCCCACGAAAGTTACCGATACAACAATCAACAATGGGCGTTGGCAATTGATGCGGCCACTCCGGTAGCGGCCAGTCGTCCCGATTTGTTGGAAAGCCGGGGTGAGCAATTACCTCAAACCTGGGACGATCTGCTGGAACTGGCTGAGAAGGGAGGGGTGGCGATTCCGGGAATCCCGCAGGATACGCTCATGAGCTTTTACATGCTTTGCTCTACATTGGGCGAGGATTTTTGTACTACCAGAGAGTATGTGGTATCGGAAGAAATCGGTAATCAATCACTCAGTATACTGCGTGAACTAGGAAAGCACATCAATCGGGAATGCTACGACTGGAACCCAATCAAAGTGTACGAAGCCATGACGCAGAGCGATGGTTACGTCTATTCGCCCTTTGCCTACGGCTACGCGAACTATTCCCAGGAGGGTTACGCCCGAAAGTTACTGCATTTTCACAACACCGTGAGTATCGACGGGCAGAACTTAATCACCACATTGGGTGGAACCGGACTGGCTATATCGAGTCACTGTAAGAATAAAAGTTGGGCAGCTCGCTACGCTGAATATGTGGCTGATCCGGTTACGCAGAAAACATTTTACGTCAACTTTGGCGGACAACCCGGTCATCGGGAGGCGTGGCTAGACGACACCAATAACAAACGACTTGCTAATTATTTTAAAAATACCTTACCTACACTAGATCAAGCGTTTTTACGTCCTCGCTACGCCGGGCATATGTATTTTCAGGACCGGGCCGGGGCACCCATTCGTGAGTTTATGATACACGGAGGAAATAGTGAATTGCTATTGAATGAGTTAAATCGACTTTATCAAGAATCGTTAGAGCAGGGGATAGTTGAAAATTGACAGTGGATAATTAATGATTGTCCCCTATCAACTATCCATTGTCAACTGTCAATTTTCAATTAGTATAATGAAGCTA
This sequence comes from Bacteroidota bacterium, assembly GCA_039198955.1. Lineage (GTDB taxonomy): Bacteria > Bacteroidota > Bacteroidia > Cytophagales > Cyclobacteriaceae > Tunicatimonas. The sequence goes on from JBCCTI010000123.1 coordinate 12,103, forward strand.
CTGGA
>JBCCTI010000124.1:0-11519 GCA_039198955.1 Bacteroidota bacterium
ATAGAGTGAAACTTACGTTACGATTTTATGCACTGGCCTAAAATGTATCTTGCTGCTTACTGCTCATTTTTCTGTTTTCCGTTGTTCGGTCAGCAGCTTTCGCCGGGTGCTACCATTAGTCTGCTTACCTATTCGCCTAGCGAACAACTATATACCGCCTTCGGGCATAGTGCATTACGGGTGAAAGATTCCACTGGCTCAATGGATATGGTGTATAATTACGGCACTTTTGATTTCGAGGAGCCAGGATTCTACCTCAAGTTTATGCGGGGTAAGCTCAACTATAAGCTGAGTGCTTATGATTTTCGTTACGTAGAGTTGGAGCAGCAGCAACGGCAGATGAATGTGCGCGAACAAGTTTTTGATCTGACACTAAATCAAAAGCAGGAACTGTTTAATTTTCTCAACAAGAATTTACTACCTGAAAACCGTTTCTACCTCTACGATTTTTTCTACGACAACTGTGCCACCCGTATTCGAGATGCTTTTGAAATGGTTTTAAGGGACTCTTTGCAGTTGGATACCACTTTTGTAGTATCAGATGAGCAGAAAACTTTTCGGCAACTTATTGATGAGTACCTAGCACCTCAGCCTTGGGCTGATTTAGGTATTGATTTAGCCCTGGGTGCCCGGATTGATCAAATCGCACCGCCGTATCACTATATGTTTCTGCCTGATTATCTAGCGCAGGGATTAGGTGGAAGTACGATCATCAGAAATGGTCAGTCAATCAGTTTAGTGAAGCAAGATAGAATTATCATAGCGGGTGAATCCACTCCTACTGCATCGACCGGATCCTTTACTCCACACTGGACAGTTATTGGTTTATTTGCCCTGTTTTTAGTTTGGGCAATCCTGACCCGTAAGCAAAAATCGGTTCACTGGCCAGACATAGTACTTTTTAGTCTTGTAGGACTGCTGGGAATACTGCTGTCAATACTTTGGTTGGCAACTGATCATCAGGCTACCAAAGAAAACTGGAATTTGTTGTGGGCACACCCGTTGCACCTACTCACGGCTATATTGCTTACGCGTAAGCAGCTAGGTATTAGCACAAAGCTCTACTTTTTAATCAACGGCTTCTTTTACCTTGGATTAATAGCTGGTTCGGAGGTAATTCCGCAGGAGTACCATCCAGCAGTAATTCCGATGATTGCCCTAATTGCGTTTCGCTACTTTTATAAGTATCATCAAATCAACCTACCACAGCGGGTTCCTCCGGCTGCTGCTCAGGTACTTTAGCCGTGCCGTCAATCTGTACGCTATCGTTGCCAATAATGATCGGCATACCGAAGCGGCCTTCTTCCGGGCCATTTTCCAGTTTAAGCACACCCCGAGGGCAAACTGCCGAGCAGATACCGCAGCCGACGCAAGAGGATCGGATAATATTCTGTCCGCGTTGGGCGTACCAGCGTACGTCAATACCCATTTCGCAGTAGGTAGAGCAATTACCGCAGGAGATGCACTGTCCGCCGTTGGTGGTAATGCGGAAACGAGACTTAAAGCGTTGTACTAAGCCTAAATAAGCCGCCAACGGGCAGCCAAAACGGCACCATACCCGATTTCCCATCAGTGGATAAAAACCCGTTCCAATCACTCCGGAAAAACCTGCCCCGATGAAGAAACCGTACGTTTCCGCCATGGTGTAGGTAGGGATTCCGAGTAAGCTACCGCTTCCGGTGAAGAAAGTGTAAATCATTCCGATGGTCATTACTACCGCGAACACTAGCACTCCGTGAATTAAGTAGCGTTCTACTTTCCAGGCGCGCATCGATTTATCAGATAACTGCCGATACGGATCGCCCAAAGTTTCAGCCAGACCCCCGCAACCACATACCCAGGAACAATACCAGCGCTTTCCGAAGAAATAAACAAAGACCGGAACCGCCACAATAATCAGGGCAATACCCCAAAACAACATGAACAAACCCAAACCACCGTTATCAATAAGTTGGTTCAAGCTACTGGGGAAGAAAAAGTCGTAGTCGAGCGGCCAGATATTTTTAAAATCAAAGTAAGGGTTATTAAGGCGGATTAGTATCTCAGGGATGAGGAAGGCGAACGCCGTCTGAAAGAACATTACTGAGATAGTACGGACAATCTGGTAACGATTATGCCGATAGTTAATAATCATTCGAGTACCCATCACAATGATAGAGACGGTATACAAAAATCCGTACAGGAAAAACTCACCAGCTGGGTTACCACTCAACGCCATACTTACCGGATCGACCAGTAAAATCCAGTTGGTCATGTAGTACGGGTAGAAGTACAGTATGATGTAAAACAGAATGAGAAACGTGCCGACTAGAATACCCAACCAGCCTCGGTGCTTTAGGGCCGAGTGAAAAATATGGTGATTTTTAATACCTGGATGCTCTTCGAGCCGGGGGAGTAGATACATTAAAGCACCAATTACGCTAGCAAATAACGCTACCAATAATATAGATAGCTTATTATCGGCGATAAAACCCACTGTTGAGGATTTTACAATTGCGGTTTTTAATCCTTTCGCCCGGTACTTATCGATACCCTTTTGGCGAGCAATATCATTATTGATACTCGTAACCTGACCACTCAGTTGGTTTTGTAATTCTTCAGCACTGCTAAATTGCTTTCCCTCCAGCCAGTTGGTATAATCGCGCAGTTTTTGCCCCTTAAACTCGGCCGTTTCGCCCGAACCGAACGCCGCCACAGCAGCGTCTAGCTGGTAAGTGCCATCATTATTATTGATAATGGTTTCTACGATCTGACTAAGTTCCTCGTCAGCAATGCCGTATACTGCTTTGGCTTGCTCGTTTACTTTCTTAATGGTTGCTTCCAGGTCGCTGATAAAAGCAAAATTATTTCCAAAGGTTTTATCGAGCATTTCGGAAGCAGCTTCTCGGGTAAGCTGGTAAGTAGAGGGCGGACCTGTGGTATCTATATCACCTCCTTTTTCTTCCTCAGTACCTAACTGTTCCAACAGGACTTCTTTAGTTAGTTGGTAGTCAGATAAAAAGAAGATAGAGACAAAGAAGCCGAAGCCAGCAATAAACAAAGCCAGACCGATAATCTGAATGATACTTTTTCCGTGCATGAGTTGGGTCTTTTATAGTCCAAACAGGGCAGCGATAGCTCCTTTTCGCTGACGCTTGATGGGATGTTCGGGATACTCTTGAATAAATTTTTGAGCAATATCGTCTTCGTGCTTCTGGTAGAACTCCGGATCGAAGTTGGCTTTCTCCAGATGTTCCAGCACATATTCTACTTTTCGCTTCTCCCGTAGCCAACGGTCACAGACGTGGTGACGAAAACGGATGCCCATCAGGTTAAATCCAATGACTGTTCCGCTTTCTCGGTCAAAGGCAATACGAACCGCTTTCTCCCCACTGGGGTGCTCCCAATAAAATTGCTCTTCAAAATCTTGCTGATGTGCATTAATCTGTCCGTAGACCTGATACTCAATATCAAAGAATTTAGCAGAGTTAAAGAATATACCCGGTACGTACTTCATAGGCTTTCCGCAGATTGTCTTAGCCACAGTTTCACCCTGCATCCGCCCACTGTACCAGATTTGTTCCAGTGGTCGTCGACCTGATGGTGGGTTATGGTGCTGAGCACAGTCTCCGACCGCGTATACGTCAGGAATATTAGTACGCAACTGTTCATCGACCATAATGCCCCGATCAGTTTCAATCCCAGAGCCTTCCAAAAACTTAATATTGGGATGAACACCAATAGTAACTCCCACAAACTGGCAAGGAAACTCCTCACCGTCTTCCAATACTACCGAAGAAACCCGCCCCTGCGAGTCGCCTTTAAATTCCTTTACACTCCGCTCAGTCAGCAGATTAATGCCGTTATCGCGCACGTGGCGGCTGATCATCTTGGATTCTTCGGGGGGAAGTATGTTGCTCCAGTATTCTTTTTCTCGAATGAAAAACGTAACTGGAATATGACGCGTATGCATGCACTCCGCCATTTCTATCCCAATCAATCCACCCCCAACAATCACCGCCTGCTTTATACCTTTAGTGTTTTCCTCCATCGCCTCAATATCCTGATAGGTAATCATACCCTGAATACCCTTCAGATTTTCTCCGGGCCAACCCGCCCGATTGCCACTCGAGCCAGTCGCTAAAACCAGTATATCGTAGTCTAGTGTACTTCCGTTCTCTAAGTCAAGTCTTTTCTTAGAAGTATCGACCTTTCTTACGTAATCTCGCAGTAGTTCAATATCGTTTTTTTTCCAAAACCAATCCTCATAAGGTTTAGTATGCTCATAAGTCATATGACCCATATAGATATACATAAGAGCAGTGCGAGAGAAGAAGTGGTCAGTCTCTGATGAAATTACTGTAATCTTAAACTCGCTAGCGGGTTTTAATTTCCGGATGTGCCGGGCAGTGGTAATACCCGATATACCGTTTCCGATGATGCAGACGTTAATCATAAGGGCTAAGTACGCTTCTGCCGAAGTTAAGTTATTAGCAAGATAGAAAAAGTCAGGTAGACTACATAGTTGATAGTCCACCGGACAGTACACGGTGGACTATTGCCTATTTATAGTGGACTATTTGCTAAAAACTGTAAACAACCCCGCCTGAAACACGAGTTGCGAGGCCGACATTTCGGCCATCTACGTATCGGCCTACTCCGGCTGAGAGCCCTAAACTACTGGTTAAGGGAACGTAGCCACTTATTCCAACTTGCGTATAATTCACCCGAGTCTCATTGAATGGTACTCCGCCAATATCAGGTGCATCACTATCGGAGATCTGGGTTTCTGACCATAGGTCAACGTAAAAGTTCTTTCCAGCGTAGCCAATTTTACCGGTCAGCATCGTAGCGTTGGGCACGTTATTACTACGAACAGAATATCCTGCCTGCAAATCGATGAATAAGCCGTTATCCATAAAATACTGCGTCATGAGTCGGACATCTACTCGAGTAGATTGATTACCGATGGATAAAACAGCGTCGGCTGCATAGTCGCTTAGTGGAGTAGCAATACCAGCGGCCCCCAAAAATGAGAGGTTGCCACCCTCGGTCTCTATATACAAGGGGTGCCATTTCAAAAACAAGGCCACGTCTTGCAACCCACTTACATCTTGATCTGGTGCTTCGGGCTCTTCGTTAGCCCCCTGAGCGGTAATAAAGGGTAAGTTGACAATGATATCTAGATTGTCAGTGAGCCCGTAGATACCATACAGGTTTACGCTTTGGGTAGTAATTTCTCCTCCAAAAGGTGGCGGGGCATCCATTCGGTCTGCCCCAAAGAAAAATTCGTCGTAACGCTCCCAAGAATAAGACACGACTATACTGCCGTGCCCCTTTCCTTTCATAAAGCCGTCGGCTAACGATTGGGAATTTACGGGGTTAATTAATAGTAAATTGGAAATAAGAGTAATACTACTAAATAGGATGATAATTCTATTGCTCATACGAAATAACATTAAAAAGTTGGGTGATAGTTAAAACTTTATTGGGTTATATCTAAGGTAAACGTAATTATGTTACTGTCAACTAATGGATATGTCTCCAAATTGACAAATGATAAAGTGGAAAGAAAAATTAATATTAGTAATTACTATTCAGAGTAATAAGTGGTAGAGGAAGGTGATATGTCAATAAGATGACACTTTTGGGTTATCTAAACTTAGCGTGGCACGTTAATGGTAGAAAAACCAACTAAACAATATTTTAATCATGAAAATAATAGTAGCTGCACTAGTAACAGTATATAGCCTTATACCGCAGAGTATTTCTGAGTTCACCAAAGGGGTTAATGAATTATTGGAAAACCGGGTAAGTGATGGTCTCGTTGACTACGAGGCAATTGCCAACGATCCTGCCAAGATTAACCAACTTTACAAAGAGGTAGGAAGTGCCTCTCTCGAGGGAGCCTCTGATGCGGAGAAGAAAGCATTCTATATCAATGCTTACAACGTTGTTACCATTTATCAGGTTATTCAGAACTACCCAGTAAAATCGCCCATGAATATTAAGGGCTTTTTTGACAATAATAAGCATGAGGTAGCGGGAGAGATGTTTACGTTAAATCAACTGGAGAAAGAGCATCTATTAAAACATCACTTCGATGCCCGCCTTCACTTTGTATTGGTTTGTGCTGCTTTGAGCTGCCCTCCTTTAGCCGACTTTGCTTACCAAGCCGACCAGCTTGATCAGCAAATTGAAGAGAAAACCCTTCAGGCACTTAACAACCCGGAATTTATTCAGGTAAACAAAAGCAAAAAAAAGGTACTCGTATCTAAGATCTTCGATTGGTATAAATCTGATTTCACTAAAAATCAGGCATCAGTTTTGCAATATATTAATCAGTATCGGGATGAAAAGATACCGGAGTCTTATAAACTAGGATTCTACGAATACGACTGGGGATTGAATAGACAGTAGAAGCTCTATCTAATCACCAAAATACTACCATTTATAAAGCCCAAACCTGTTCGGTTGGGCTTTGGTGTTTATTGTAATAATGATAGCAAATGTTGGTAAGATGACATAAGTTAGTAAACATATATAGTTATAAATCGTATTAAAATAGTGCAAATAAAGATAAGAAAATTATGAAATATATACTTACTATCTTACTTCTAGTATTAGCTATTAGTGTACCTGCCAAGCCTTTAACTACCTTTTTCACTGATGCTGATAAGTTTTTAAGTCGGTGGGTGATGAAAGGAAATGTAGATTACACTGGTGTAAAGAAAAACTTTGCTCAAATAGAGTCGCTTTATGAGCAAATTGCTGAAACTGACCTTTCTCAAGCAACTGATATAGAAAAAAAGGCTTTCTACATCAACGCCTACAATTTAATTGTGATCTATCAGGTAGCAAAATACTACCCACTTAAATCTCCACTAAATAAGAGTGGCTTCTTTAATCAGGTAGATCATAAGGTGGCAGGAGAAGAAATGACGTTAAACTTTCTGGAAATTAAGAAAATAGTATTGCCTTACGGTGATCCTCGTATTCACTTTGCGGTAGCATGCGCTGCCAAAAGTTGCCCTCCCTTGGCTAGTTTTGCCTATGTGCCCGATCAACTCGACAAACAATTAACCCAGCGCACTAAAAAGTCAGTTAATGATAGTGATTTTATCCAGGTTAAAGCGAACACTAATCAAGTAGCAGTATCTAAAATATTTGACTGGTACAAAAAAGATTTTATAAAAGGCAACCAAACAATTATCGATTTTTTGAATAAGTATCGTAATGATCCAGTGCCTGCTTCCTACCAGCTAACTCACTACGAGTACGACTGGAGCTTGAACGAGATGTAATGAATAATGAGTAATGACTGATGATTAATTAGTGCTACATTAATCATCAGTCATTTTTTAGGAACATTTGTTTGGGGAACATCCATTAGCGTTCCGCAATTATCGCATGTTCGCAACTCGACTGAATTATGAAATTTATTGATAATTGGAGGCAACTGCTGAACAATATCCTCTAGTGGAAAGTACTCTTCGTACAGTTTATTTCCACAATTCTCACAAAACCACAGCAGTCCATCGGTATGGTCGGAGGTACGAATTTTCTCGATCACCATGCCAATAGTATTGGCTGGACGACGTGGACTGTGAGGAACTTCGGCAGGTAACAAGAATATTTCACCTTCGCCAATCGTAATATTGCGGATCGCATTATTCTCTCTTATTTTCAGGGTAATCTCCCCTTCGATCTGATAAAAAAACTCCTCAGTTTGATTGTAATGAAAATCTTTACGGGAGTTCGGCCCACCGACGATCATGACAATAAAATCTTTAGTGCGTTGGTACACTTGGGCGTTACCTACCGGTGGCTTTAGTAAGTGGCGGTGCTCATCAACCCAAGCTTTCAGGTTATGTACTTCAGGAATTTTCATAAGAATACTTAATGATAGGTAGTATGCTGATCTTATTCTAAAAATAATACTAGAAGTGGATAAATTGTTTGATTTTCAATACGTGCTAGAAGCTGATAAGGTACATTACTTAAGGATGTAAAGTAAGTGTGTACTAACAAAACTATTAACAATTTACGAAAACGCTTAATGCCCAGCCATTAATTTATTTCTGTATCTCCCATGTGTTCTACTAACTGCTGACGAATAGAATCGGGAATCGGTTTTGACTGCTGCTCCTGATAATCGTAGTGGACTAAAGTAGCCAGCCCTTTCACTCGAACTTTACCTTGCTGCCAAACTTCTTGAGCCACCCGAAAAGAAGAATTCCCAATACGATCAATAAAGGTATGCACTATCACATCAGCCCTGTAGTGTAGTTCGCCTACAAAGTCTATCTCTACCCGAGCCACAATCAAACACCACTTTTCAGGGTCTAGATCAGGCGTAAATAACTCAAAAACGGGACGTCGGGCTTGCTCGAACCATACTGGCACCACAGTATTATTGATGTGCCCAAGGGCATCTGTCTCTGAAAACCGGGGAGTAATTTGTTGCTTGAACATGACATTGGTTTATGCTGATGTACAATTTTTTCCGAATGAGAAATAGAGGCAATCGAATTTGATCAAAAGAAAAAAACATGCTGACCTTTTCAAAGGTGCTAGCACCTATTCTTGATTTTTTACAATAAAAGTGTGGGAGTATTGTAGATAAAATCTTATCCAAAAATTTGGACTACTCGAAGGGATTTGAATAAAACCTATTTAATAGCAATTGTTTTATGCACATTTCCTTTGAAATATAACATTGCAAAATATTTTTTAAATGCAATATTAGATTTATCTCAATTCAATATCGCAAATCTATATTTATTCACTTTGAAATACTTTTTACGTAAAAAAATAAACTTTTATATCAAAATGAGTTAATATTATCTGTTATAATTTATATAAAAAATATCAATTCTAAACAAGAAGAAATCATCTAATATGTAATTATTACAACTCTGCCTTTCTCCATCAATTGAAAATAAATCTGGTACACTGGGCTATGATTTTTGTGCTACAGGCTCCTGAAAGTGGCTGCCCCAGTAGCTACGAAAAAGTATCAACATTAAATTTTTATACTGATGGAGCTAAATGTTTGGAAGAAAAATTATACGAATATACTAACGCTCAGTGCACTATTGTGGCGTATTTTTCTCTTATTATTAGTTACTCTAGGCGTTTCATATAATGTATCATCTACTTCTCTCAATCAATTACATAATGCTACTAGTGGGCAGTCGTATAACATTCCCTTGAGAAATGGTGGATATCAAATTACTTTCATCTTCAAGAAGACCTCAGAGATGAGCAAAGGTAGTATCTCAGTACAGGCAGAAGGGAAACAAATTATTGGCAATCTAGATGGAAGTGGATTCTCGGATGCACGTCCTTCGTTTTCCATTGAGCGTACTGTAGTGGTTAGCGATGGGGAACTCAATATTGAGTATAGTTCTCCAGTAGCCAAATTAGCGTTTTTCTTAAAAGAGACAGAAGCATCCTCAGGCCCTATTGATAACAGCGCGCCAGTAGTACAGCTTATTCAACCATCGGATGCGACCTACATTGAAGGGGACGATATCACCCTAGTAGCCGAAGTGAGCGATAGCGACGGAAGAGTAACCAAGGCTTCTTTTTGGGTAGATGGCGAGCAAGTCAACGAACAATCTCTTTCTATCGAACGAGGATATGTCACTTATACCTGGCCTGCTGTATCAGCGGGAGTGTATCAGGTTCAAGCAAGAGTGCAAGATGATCAAGGAGAGACTTCGACTTCATCTGTACTAGCTTATAAGATAGGAAATGGTGATGGTTCTTCGTCTTCTCCTGAAGCGCCAGATGAGCCTGGAACACCTCCACCCCCTACCGCAGAAGAGGGCGAGCCGGGTCTGCGCTACGCCTATTATGTGGGCGAATGGTCATCCCTACCCGATTTTGATCAATTGACACCTACTAGCCAGGGTGTTCTTCCTAACTTTGCATTCACGCCTGCCATTGGTAAGCTCTATACGATGGGCTTTGTCTATGAGGGCTACTTACTGGTTGAGCAAGCAGGTGAGTATACATTCTATGTGAATGCCAACGATGGAAGTAACTTTTACCTGGATGGGGAAGAGATTATCAATAATGATGGTCGTAAAGACGAAGCCCTGGAGAAGTCGGGTCGGGTGCAGTTATCAGCGGGGTATCATCCGATTCGGTTGACGTTCTTTGAGCGGTGGGGTCCTCAGGTGCTGGAAGTACGTTATCAGGGACCGGGAGTATCATTGCAATCCATTCCCGATAATAAGCTTTTCCTTAATGCGCCAGAAGATGAAATTGGTACTTCAGAGCCAGTAGTTATTCCCAATAATCCTCCGGTTGTAAACGCTGGTAGCGATATAAAAATTACATTACCCCAAAGTGAAGTGTCTCTACAGGCCGATGCTAGCGACGAGGATGGAACCATTGTAAGTTACCAGTGGTCAACAGTGTCGGGTAATTCAGTAGCTATCGCGAATCCGAACTCAGCCCAAACTTCAGTGACTGATCTAGAGGAAGGTACGTATTACTTTGCTATTAGAGTGGAAGATGATGATGAGGATACAGCTACTGATACGGTAAAGGTAATAGTTGAGCCTGCTCCTAATATTGCCCCTTCGGTAGATGCTGGTAATGATATAGAAATTACATTACCCCAAACCGAAGTAGTACTGAGTGCTACCGCTACTGATGAGGGTGGAACAATTACCAGCTACCAGTGGTCAACAGTATCAGATGGTTCGGTAACTATTAATAATCCAACGTCGGCCCAAACCGAGGTAACTAACTTACAAGAAGGTGTTTATCAGTTCGTTGTCACAGTAACTGATAATCGTGCTGCTACAGCCAGTGATACTGTGGAAGTAGTAGTAAAGACTGCACCAATAGTAGAGAATAAAGAGCCTCGGTTAAATTATGCTTACTATGAAGGAGAGTGGTCTAACATGCCTGATTTCAATCAAATAACTGCGGTTGAAAGTGGCACAGTAGCTAACTTTGATATTAGTAACCGTCAGCGAGATGAGTACTTTGGCTTCGCTTTCACCGGATATATTGATATTCAAACCGCTGGAACGTATCGATTCTACACTACATCCGACGACGGAAGTGCTCTTTATATTGACGGAAAGAAAGTTGTAGACAATGACGGACGGCATTCCAGGCAAGAGCGTTCAGGTTCAGTAAGATTGAGCAAGGGTAAGTATCCTATTCGGGTAGTGTTCTTTGAGCACGCAGGACACGAAGTATTAGAAGTGCACTACCAGGGACCAGGTATTGATAAAATGTTGATTCCCGATGAGGTACTTTCTCTAGAAGGTGATCCAGTATCGGATGTTCCTGTGATTGAGGAAGATAACCTGATTTACGTCAACTTTCACCGACAAGGACGTGACGAAGCCGAAGGGTGGAATAATGTGAACCGCTCTGAGCAATCGCTTCTATTAGAAAATGCTGACGGTACTTCATCCTATGCAACCCTAAAGCTGGAAACCAACTGGGGTGGGGACAACCACAAAGGGTTTACTACTGGAAATAATACTGGGAAATATGCAGATGCAGTA
>JBCCTI010000125.1:0-11323 GCA_039198955.1 Bacteroidota bacterium
ATACCATTTTTTACGATCTTAGTGCTTTGGCAATGGGGACAGGTAGTCATGTTATTTAGATTTTGGTCAATCCAATAATACGATTTACTGCTTCGTTGCCAAATTTTTAATTTTCTCATCCTTATTTAAAGTACACTACCTTGATTAGAAGCAGGAAAAATTTACGTATTGATTGTGAAGGAAGCTTTATTCAAAATAAATTACGGTGCTTATTAGACTAAACCCACTGGCTTGAGCAAACTAAAAAGAAGTAAAAGTGTAGCATGAAACTAAACCGAACTGCCTACAACCATTCTCGATTACTGGAAAATATTTTGACCAGATTTCGTAAGATGGGGCTGTTGCAAAAAAGAATTACTCGAAAAGATCTGGCCGATATGGATGAAATGCACCTGCAAGGGGCTGCTGTATCTGAATATCTAGCCAATAAACTAAACATTAGCCGCCAGAGTAAGGTACTGGATGTTGGCTGTGGCATTGGTGGACCATGCCGAATGTTAGCCGACGAGTATGAATGTTCGGTGATAGGAATTGATCGGATTCCTCAATTCATTCAAACGGCACAGGTACTAACCAAAATGATGGGATTGTCCTGTGAAGTGTCTTTCCTGAAAGCTAATGCCCTGCGACTACCTTTTGAAAATGCTTCGTTCAACATAGTCTGGACACAGCATATTCTCATGAATATTGCCAATAAAGCCCGGTTCTTTTCCGAAATTCGGCGAGTGCTGAAGCCGGGCGGTCGGTTTCTCTACTACGATATTTTCAGTACTGGCCAAGATGGGATTCGTTACCCTTTACTCTGGGCAGAAAATGCATCAGAAAACCACCTTTATGCTCACGATGAAGTAGCTTCTTACTTCGATATTCAAGACTACCGACGAGTGTACACTGAAAATCACAGTCCATCGGGTATATTTTTTGCCAAGGCGATGGAGGAAAGAATACGCACTGGAAAAACCCCTGATTTGGGATTAGATATCGTATTGCCTGATCCGACTCGGGAAAAATATCCCAACTCAATAAAAGCGTTAGTGGACAAAAAAATAGAATTGCACGCTGGTATCTATGTCAAGAGAGTAGAAAGACTGGATAGCCAGCAATAAGTAAAATAGCACCCCTCCCAAAGTATATTGGTTTTTGAACCGTATTTCCTAACTTCACCGGGCATAAATTCGGTGATCATGATACTTCGTTCTCTGTTTGTCTGGGTTAGCTGCCTATTCATTCTGTTAAATACATCTTTTGCCCAAGCTCCTGAAAAGCCGCTGGCTAGCGAAATTCAACTAGCCCTTAAAAAGCTCAACGTGCTGGGAAGTGCCTTATACTTAGCGGCTCACCCCGACGATGAAAATCAGGTAGTGATTGGCTATATGTCGCAAGTAGAATTGCTCAATACGGGCTACTTATCCCTAACCCGGGGCGACGGTGGGCAAAATCTGATTGGTTCCGAAATCCGCGAGCGGTTGGGTGTAGTGCGTAGCCAAGAACTCATTCAGGCTCGTAATGTGGATGGTAGTCAGCAGTTTTTCACTCGAGCTATTGATTTCGGCTACTCTAAGACCGCTGATGAAACACTTAACCTCTGGGACCGAGAGCAAATTTTGGGCGATGTAGTGTGGGTAATCCGGCAGTTCCGTCCCGATGTCATTATCACTCGTTTCCCCCCGGATTCAAGAGCAGGGCACGGACATCATACTACCTCTGCTATCTTAGCTGCTGAAGCCTTTGATCTAGCCGGTGACTCCCAGCAGTATCCTGATCAACTTGAGTACGTGGAACCATGGCAGCCTACCCGACTGATGCTGAACGAAACCAGTTGGTTTACCAATAAAATTGATTCTATTGCAGCAGTGAATGACTCAGTACTCATGGTAGACATGGGTACTTACCTTCCGCTGTCAGGTAATTCCGTGCCCGAAATTGCTGCCCTCAGCCGGAGCAAGCACGAGTCGCAGGGGTTTGGCTCTACCGGGGCAAGGGGAACGCGGGTTGAGTACTTACGGCACGTGAAAGGTGAAATAGCGAAAGATCATCCGCTAGATGGTATTCCTACCAGTTGGTCACGGATTGAGGGAGGCGAAGCCGTAGGCGATTTATTGCAGCAGGCCTACCAAAGCTTTGACTCCGAACGGCCCTCGGCTATCGTACCTACTTTATTAGAAGCCTACCAAATACTGAACAACCTACCCGATAGCTACTGGAAGAAAGTAAAAACGAAAGAACTTAAAAAAGTAATTCAGGCTTGTCTGGGCTTATACGTTGAAGTTCGAAGTGGTACCAATACACTAGTTCGCCGTTTTAGGGGGCAACGAACCCGACCGGGTATTGCCGAATACTCGGCTACTCCCGGTGACAGCATCACCCTTAACTTTGAAGTCATTCAGCGCAGCCCTCAGGTTGAAGTACAATTAAATCGAGTTACTGTAGCTCAAGTTGGTTACGACACCTTGATAAACAGTAGCTTAGAGGAAAACAACTTAGTAGAGTTTGATAAGCAAATAAAATTACCTGATAATTTACCCTACACTGAACCGTACTGGCTTCAGGCGGAAAACGATGGTTTTACATTTACAGTAGACGATCAAACGTTAATTGGGCGAGACGAAAACCCACCTTCGCTGGAGGCTGAATTTGCGCTAACAATTAATGGTCAGTTGCTGAGCTTTTCCAGCCCGGTTATTTACAAAAGAAACGACCCTCGCAAGGGAGAAACCTACCGACCGTTTGTCGTTATTCCTCCGGTGTTAGTTAGTCTACCCGAAGATGTGTACGTATTTGCTTCGGAAGAGCCTCAAACGGTTACGGCTACGGTAGAGGCGGGGCGCTCTAACATTCAGGGAAAAGCATCGTTGGAAGTACCTCCGGGTTGGTCGGTTAGTCCAGCGCAGCACGATTATGATATTACTCTCAAAGGACAACAACAGGATTTTATCTTTACCGTAACACCTCCTGAGGGAGCCAGTACGGGCAAGGTTCAAGTGGTGGCAGAGTACGATGGGCAATCTTACGACCAAAGTATGGTTGTTATTGACTACGAGCATATTCCCACCCAAACCCTTCTGCCTCCGGCTACAGCTAATCTAGTAAAGCTAGACATTCGGAAAGAAGGAAACCTGATTGGTTACATCATGGGGGCGGGGGATGACGTACCTAAGGCTCTGAAACAGATTGGCTACGAAGTGACATTGCTAGAAGAGGATGATATCCAAATGTCCTACTTAGCAAATTTTGACGCTATTATCGTCGGCATTCGCGCTTATAATACGGTGAACTGGCTACGCTACCGCAATGATCGCCTGCTGGAATACGTAGAGCAAGGTGGCACCCTGATTACCCAGTACAACACCAGCTCCCGCCTAGTGATGCAGGACTTCGCCCCCTATTCATTAGAAATGTCCCGCGACCGGGTGTCAGATGAAACCGCCGAAGTGCGGGTGCTAGCCCCGAGCCATCCGGTGCTCAATATCCCTAATGAAATTACGCAGCAGGATTTTAGCGGATGGGTGCAGGAGCGGGGACTCTACTTTCCTAACAAATGGGACGAGAAGTTCACGCCCATTTTCTCGATGAACGACCCCAACGAAGACGAAAAGAAAGGAAGCCTACTGGTAGCCCCCTACGGCAAAGGGCATTACATTTATACGGGAATCTCCTTCTTCCGCGAACTACCCGCCGGAGTACCCGGAGCCTATCGCCTACTTACTAACTTGATCTCTATTGGAATTGAAAAAGAAGAATCCGTTGAGCGGGGGAATGAGTAGTGATTGGTGTTAGGGTGTTAATGTGTTCAAGTGTTATGGTTCTAAGTATGGAAGTTCAGGATTTTGAATTTAGCATTCATTCTCTAGGTAAAATACTGCCAAGTCTCAAGTGCTGAACCTTAAAACTCAGAGAACCATAACACAATAACACCTTCGCACTTTAACACTAAAAGGTGTAATAACCTTACAGGTCAGCGTCGGGATATTCTGTTATCGGGGAAGGACGAAACAGGGCAGCAAAATAACAAATCCGGTAGGAGGAATAACATTGTAGCCCCTCCAAATGGTTTTTACTAACTGGGGAATAACACTGTAGCCCCTCCGAATCGTTCCGCCTAACTGGGGAAAAGCATTGCAGACCCTCCGAATGCTTCCCCAATAACAGGAAACGACGTTGCAGACCCTCTGAATGGCTCCACCTAACAAAAATAACCTAAATCACCCCCTTTTACTAACAAAAAAATAATATTTGATGAATATATATTATTATTTATGGTATTTTGTTAGAGTAAAGACGGGCAGTGAAGGTATTTTCCTTACGCTCATAGTAGTCAAATTGTAAAATAAGCAGAGTTAGGTGAAGTTAATACTGATTGACAATTAAGATACGCCTACTCGTAGCGCAATGCCTGAGTAGGATTGATGGTAGACGCTTTAATACTTTCGTAGGCTACGGTTAGCAATGTAAGACCAATGATAAATGCGGTGCAGAGCACGAATACAATCCAGCCCATCTCCACTCGGTAGATAAAATTCTGAAGCCAATCTTGCATAAGGAAGTAACCGATTGGCAGAGCAATTACGCAAGCAATAAGAATCATCTTCATAAAATTCAGAACGAGCATGAATAGAACCTGAGGTACAGTGGCTCCCAACGCTTTGCGGATACCGATTTCCTTGGTTTTCTGCTCAGCAGTAAAAGATGCCAAACCGTACAGCCCCAGGCAGGCAATGGCAATAGCAATCACGGCAAAGAATTGCACCAATCTTGCCATACTTAGTTCAGCGGCGTAGAGCTGCTCAAATTTTTCGTTCAGAAACCTAGCAGGAAATGCCGAGTCAGTCATTACCTCTTTCCAGGTTTCCTCTACAATTGCTAATTTTTCTTGCATCTGACCCGCGGGTAATTTTACCAGAACCGACAGGCTCGGCTGGGGCTTACCCTGAATTACCGTAGGTTTTATGCTGGTGTGGATAGACTCAAAGTGAAAGTCTTTGACCACTCCAATGATCCGCCCGGTTTCCTGTTGGGTAGTATCTAACAAATTGTAGCCAATTACTTCTTCAGGGGTTTTATTTAAGGCCTTTACGGCGGTTTCATTGAGAATATAATTGGTAGAATCAGTAGTATTTTGAGGGTCAAATAAGCGGCCAGCCACTACTTCCAGGTTAAAAATCTTGGGAAAGTCATAGTCCCCGCCCAGTCGTTTCCAGTTGTACACCTCATCACCAAGTTCGGGAACCATTAAAGAAGCACTTAGCGGGTGAATATTAGGTTTACGAGGCAAAGACACCCCTAAAGCTACCTGTTCAATCTCCGAATGTTTGAGCAATTCATTTTTAAAGGTCTGATAGCGATCAACCGGGGCTATGCCGGGACCAATACCAATAGAAATGATCTGGTCGGCTTGGGTATACAACTTAGTATCTTGGATCATCTGCACCTGTTTTAGAATAATACTCATGCTAATCAATAGTAAGACTGATACAGCAAACTGCCCAATCACCAACACTTTTCGAAAGCGGATAGGCTTCTTGCCTAGCGACAATGCTCCCTTCAGTGCGGTTACCGGTTTAAAGCTGGACAAAAATAGGGCAGGATACGTACTGGACAGCAAAGCGACGCTCAGCCAGATGACCCCCAACCCAATTAAAACATCAGTTCGCAGTAAAGAAGCTATCGTAAAATTCTTACCCGCCAATATATTGAAGTAAGGCAGTACAACCACCATTAGTACTAAAGCTACTAACAAGGCTAGAAAAGAGGTAAGCACCGATTCTTGCAAGAACTGTAACATCAGTTGCTTACGGCTACTGCCCAATGCCCGCCGAACCCCCACTTCCCGAGATCGTTTTTCTGACTTGGCAGTAGCGAGATTCATGTAGTTAATACAAGCAATAAATAAAATCATCAGTCCAATAGAGCCAAATATCAGGATATAGCTATAATCAGCACTGCGGTTCCACCACGACCAGTCTATCTGTTCGTCGTAATGAAAATCAGCGATGTTGGTTAAAAAAGTAACCACGCGATAAGCTTGGTCTTTATAACGTTCTTCTAATACCTGACTCAGGGCTGCCTCTACCTGACCTACCGAGGTGTTGTCGGATACCCGAATGTAGGTTGGGGTTGACAAGTAACCAAAGGTACTCAGCGCTTCGTTGATTGATACGCCCCGGCTTTGCTGGAAGTAAGTATTGAGCGTTGGCATAGAAATCAAGAATTTGGGACGCATATGCACATTATCGGGGTAGTCTTCCATCACCCCGGTAATTTCCAAGCTCATATATTCGGGTGATACCATGCGGTGCTTCATCTCTAGCTGTCTGCCCAATACTTGAGTAGTGCCAAATAGTCGCTGAGCCGCTTCCGCCGATAGTACTACACTATTCGGATGGGTGAGTACCTCCTCCTTATTCCCTTGCAATAGCGGGAAGTACATAATGTCTGAATAAGTATCTTCCACAAAGAATACTTTACCATCACCTGAAGTAATAATATCGTCCCGCTCTGGGTTCTTCATACTAAAGGGCCAGCGCACTTGATAATAGCGGAGAACATCAATTGCTTGTTCGGGTAGTTGCTCTTGTAGGACAGCAGTTAGCCCTGAAGGTATGGTAGAATAAGATTGAGTTTCACCCTGAGGGTTCGTCACTTCTATACCAATGCCAAACGTTTGCTCTGGAGCCGGATGCATAGTGTCGTAAGTCAGCTCATTCTGAAGATAAAAGAAGATTAGAGCCGCTGCGGCTAGGCCAATGGCTAGTCCGGTAATATTCAAAAAAGTAGAGCCTTTTTGTCGAGTTAGGCTACGGAGAGCTACCTTAAAATAATTGCGGATCATAGGAGTGAGCGTTGGTGGTTGAAGAATGGATTGAATTGATACTGAGTATACAAAAATCTGAGTAAAGATTTATGGTCAGATCAAACTTTTAACATCTTTTACGAGATGATAGACAATTTGCCAATTAAATATTTCGTATAACTAGGGTAAGCTCAATAGAGTCGTACACTACTAATTTTTCTTCATACCTCAACCTGATATTAGTCATGAAACTCCGTATTAGCCTTCGTTCTGTCTATTCTAATTTGTTGCTGACGTTTGCTGGGTATCTTGGAATAACAATGTGCTCATTAGCTTGCTACGCCCAGAGCACTGAGGGGACTGTGTTCAATTTGGATTTTGAGAACACAAGCGGCCAAGGTAAATTACCTGATAAATGCCTAAAGTGGGGAATGGATGATTATGCCGTTCAACTGGATACTACCACGGTTTATTCAGGAAAGTACTCGGTAGCTATCTTTCCGCAAGCGGGAGCCGGACAACAATCGTTTGGCAGTATTTCCCATCCGATCTCAGCCAATTACACCGGAAGCAACATTGTGCTGGAAGGTTACATGAAGCTGGAAAATGTAGAAGATGGGTTTGCTGGCTTAATGCTCCGTATCGATGGTGAAGGTCGTTCGCTAGGCTTTGACAACATGCAGGAACGTAATATCCAGGGTACACAAGATTGGAAACAGTATACCGTCTCCCTGCCGTACCCCGAAGGCGCAGAGAGAATTTATGTGGCAGGTCTACTTACCGGTACCGGAAAAGCTTGGTTTGATGATTTTACGCTATCCATTGACGGTACTGACGTGCAACAGATTGTTCCAGTTGAAAAGCCAAAACCGCTGGCTACCCAAGATCAAGAATTTGATGAAGGCTCTAGTATCGAGCTAGAAAACCTAACTGATACCCAAATCCAAAACTTCTACACGCTAGGTAAGGTTTGGGGTTTTGTAAAATACCGTCATCCTAAAGTAGCAGAAGGCGACGTTAACTGGGACTATGAGCTTATTCGGGTGCTACCAAAAATTATCGAATCTGCTAACCAAGAAGCAGCTCAACAGGCAATGACTGCCTGGATTCAGAAATTAGGAGAGGTAGCTATTGCAGATAAAAAGCTAGAAGAGCCTGATCCGTCTAGTGTAAAGTTGCTACCCGATACGGCCTGGATTACTGATGATTTGCTGGTCAGTGAGCTACAGAATGAACTATTTAAGATCAGTAACGCCGAATCGTTTGCTGAACACTATTACCTAGGCTTTACTCCAAACGTAGGTAATCCCATCTTTAAAAATGAGGCTAAGTACTCGGCAATGGACTTTACCGACGATGGTTTTACCCTTCTAAGTCTGTTTCGTTACTGGAATATGATTGAGTACTTTTTTCCTAACCGTCACTTGATGAACGAGGATTGGGATGCTGTACTTCAAGACTTTATTCCTCAGATGGTAGCCGTAGAAGACGAGCTATCGTATAAACTTACGTTGCTGGAATTAATTGGGAAAATTCAAGACACCCACGCTAACATTTGGCAGCAGGATGATGCATTACGCGAATTCTGGGGACAAAATACCGTTCCGGTGGAGCTGGGGTGGATTGAAGATCAAGTCGTAATCACCAAGGTATTTCCCAATTTTGATGGACTAGAACCGTTGACAGTAGGCGATATCGTTACGGAAGTAAACGGCATTAGTGTAGCAACCCTGATTGCCGAAAAAAGCAAATATTCCCCTGCTTCTAACCGTCCCACTCAGCTACGCGACGTAATGCGAAAACTGTTGCGTACCAATGATGATACCCTGAAGCTAGTGGTTCAGGATAAAGGAAAAGTTAGCGTGCCTACCACTCCCATTGGTAGCTCTAAATTACGAAGTGCCCAAGTTCGGCCAGACTCCCACCGCATGCTGGAAGATTCTATTGGATATATCTATCCAGGTAGCTTAGCGCAAGGAGAAATCAATCAAATTATGGATAAATTCATGGATACCAGAGGACTGATTATTGACCTGCGTTGCTATCCATCTGATTTTATTGTGTTTAGCTTAGGGCAATATCTGATGTCTGAACCTACTGAGTTTGTGACATTTACCACCGGTAGTATGCAGTCTCCGGGTCTATTTACCTACGGAAATATGTTAAAAGTGGGAGAGGAAAGAGAGGGTTATTATCGGGGAAAAGTAGTCATTCTAATTAATGAGACCACCCAGAGTCAGGCTGAATACACCACTATGGCTTTACGAGTAGCCCCGGCAGCAACCGTAGTCGGTAGCACTACTGCCGGAGCGGATGGCAACGTATCTGAAATCTATCTTCCCGGCAATGTCCGCACCATGATTTCGGGGATTGGAGTTTACTACCCTGACCGTACCGAAACCCAACGGGTAGGTATTGGTCCGGATATTGAATTATCCCCCACCGTAGAAGGAATTAGGGCTGGAGAGGATGAATTACTAAATAAAGCTAAGGAGTTGATAAATAGCTAGTTGAAAAAAGAGTTATCATATATTTGTTTGGTAGATGTTATCCTCGTACTCAACCACCACAAGCTACCAAAAATGAAACTATCTGCTTTCTGGCTGCTGCTTTGCTTTCTTTTATCAGCACAAACTGTGCGTGCGCAGCAAAATTTAGCTATTGACTCTTTATTCAAGGATTGGAACACCCCTAAAACTCCTGGTGGAGTAGTAGCCGTAGTGCGAGGTAACGAAGTTATTTACCAAAATGCTTTCGGATTAGCTGATATCCGAAAAGGTACTCCTAATACTACTAATCTTTCCTTTAACCTAGCCTCAGTGGCTAAGCAGTTTACCGCTACCTGTATCGCTTTGCTGGAGGAAGATGGTGAGCTTTCAACAGAAGATAGGCTAAGTAAGTATTATCCCGAATTTCCATTTGCCGATAGCGTCAGGATTAAACATTTACTGGATCATACCAGCGGAATTCGGGAAGCTTACGTATTGGCTATACTGTCGGGCAAAGTAAATTTGAGAGGAGAAGTGCCCACGAAATATCAGACGAAACCGTATTTGCTTAAACTGCTAGCTCAACAAACGGATTTGAATTATCCACCCGGTGAGGAGTTAGCGTATACTAACATCAACTACATTCTACTGGGCGATATTGTGGAGAAGGTCAGTGATCAATCGCTGCGGAAATTTGCTGATAGCGCTATCTTTCAACCTCTGGACATGACCCACACTTTCTTCCGGGACTCGCCCGATACGGTAGTTGCTACTGAAGCGAAAGGATATTTTTACAACGGGAAACGATACAAGCCTAAGAAAGCACGCGGGGGCATTGTCGGCGATCATAATTTAGTGAGCACCCTAGATGACCTGATTAAGTGGATGCAAAACTTCAACGATAATCGGTTAGGCAGCGGAGGTGACCAATTGATTACTAAACTAACCAGCAGCAGTCAATTCAATGATGGTGAACCTACCAATTACGCCTACGGATTGTGGGCAACCGAGTACCGGGGGCTTCGGCAGATTAATCACGGTGGCGATAATGGTCAGCATACTTCGCATCTGGTGCGATTTCCCGATCAGCAACTCTCGATAATTGTGTTAGCTAATTCGTCTAAGTACAATGATACCCAACGCAAGGCGTATCAAATAGCGGATGCACTGCTGAAAGATCAGTTGGAAGAAAAAGTGAAAGTCGATACATCTTTTACCTTCATCTCACTAAGTCAAGAGCAGCTACAGCCAAGAGTTGGGCTGTATAAAATGATTAGTGACGAAGGACTTGGGCGAATTAGAAAAGTTAGCTTGGTGGAAGGGAATTTATACATCAGTGATAACTACCATCATAACGGACTGAAACTTAACTCTACTGCCGATAATAGTTTTGTTAATAAAAATCCTATTGGCAAATATCTGCACATCACTTTTAAGGATACTCCTGACGGTATTCAGCTACAAGAGCAATACGAAGGTACCAAGAGATTATTTACTCGAGTAGAAGAGTGGGATGTTAATTACAGCGATTATCGGGGGCAGTTTACCAACGAGAGCGTAGATGCTACACTCAACATTAAAAGTAAAAAGGATAAAATCTTTGCCAAAAAGGGGATCATCAAAATCCCGCTAATTCCTATTGAAAAAGATACTTTCTACGCTACGCAAAATAGTGCCTTATTTATCTTTAGGCGAAATGATACTGGACAGATCAGCCAGCTCAAAGTCAATGCGAATGACTTTAGAAACTTTATCTTTGAGAAAAGCAGCTTTTGATACTCCAATCACAATATTGGAGCCGATAAAGTGGCTCTAGCTCTTGCTAGGATTCTTCAGATAATTTCTCCGTTATGATAGCTCTTGTACTAGAAAGATAAACATTTCCTTTTATCTGTCAGTTTTTTTGGGTGCATAACAAAATGTCGCTAGGCAGCTTTTTTGATCATTTGTTGAAGTTCATGCCACCGATTGCTCATACGCAGCGCTCTGAGATTGAGAACACTCTGTGCCCCATGGCGCGTCCATCGCTGCCCGGAAAGCTTCA
>JBCCTI010000126.1:0-10968 GCA_039198955.1 Bacteroidota bacterium
ATCAGACCAGTTTTTTTCTGAAACCGAATTGCCGAACCACTGGTGGGCTATTTCGTGAGCAACTAATGCCTCAATAGAAGGCTGGTCAACGATTACCGACTCATTGTAAAAAATAGCCGTAGCATTTTCCATTCCACCGTACTGGGTTTTGGACTGCACATTAGCAATTCTTCGATAGGGATACGCCCCAAGAATATTTTCATAAAACAATAGAATTTCTGCCGTAGGGGCGAACTGCTTAAATCCTACTTCCCGGTCTTCGGGGTATACCCAGTTCTCAATGGTTACTGATTGTTCCCGGGGAGGGTATTGTACCGCAAACCGGGCGGCACCAAATACCATTACCTTGGTCGGAATGGGTTGGGAGATTGCCCAATGAGTTAGCTTATATCTATTCTGAGTTTGGGTATTAGGTAGCAAGTGGCTTTCTTCTACCAATCTTCCATTGGAGACTACCTGATAATGAGCGGGAGCGGTCACAATAAACTCACAGGTAGCCTTATCAGACGGATGGTCGTGAGTGGGTAGCCAGAAATGGGCTCGGTTGGGCCAATTATCCCCAAAAAAGGTTCGGTCACCGTACTGGTTTTTGCCAATAATTAGTCCATCAGTGGGGGTGCCATGATATTTGATCGTAAATGTGCCTTGCGTACTATTTTGAGGAGCTTCTGGTATTTGTATGCTTAAGGTGTGATTTTGATGGGAAAATTGTGTGGGCTCATTATTAAAAAGTAGCTCATCTATAATCATCCCCTTAGTGCCGCTGCTATCTAAATCAGATAAATGTAGGATGATAGGTTGGTTACGATTCGAGGGTAAAGAGACAAATACATCAGCCTCACCCTGAATTTCATCGGTGTAATCATGAATTGTCAACTGAAATACATAATGCAGAACATCTACGGTAGAAGCCGGGAGCGTGACAGATTGCGGAAACCCCTGACCGAACGTGATCGTCAGTAAGAAAGTTATAGTTAGTCTCACATTAGAAATAGTGCCCATTACGCAGGTTTCTGGCTGAGGCCGAAATTTAGAAAAGAAAGCGATGAATTAGTAAGCACATTTCACCGGGAAGGTACAACACTATGAAAAAGTTATCCAAATCGCGAATCATTGACTTGGGATTACTCGTTTTTGTCATTCTAATCTTGGCGATACCGGAGTTACGACTCTCAGTAATGAGTAGTTTACAGTCAGTGCTATTACGTACCGGTTTGTTTAATGCAACAGTTAGTCAAGGTGTAACAAACGAATTGTTTACATCGTCATTCGTCTTAAAAGATACTGCGGGGCAACGGGTCGAGTTAGCTGACTTACGAGGTAAAGTTGTGTTTGTCAACGTTTGGGCTACTTGGTGCCCTCCTTGCTTGGCTGAGATGCCTGAAATCGCTGAGCTCTATAAAGAATTGGGGCAGCAGGTTGAGTTTTTAATGATTTCGGTAGATAAGAACCATCAAAAGGCTCGGCAGTGGATACAAGAGGAAGGATTTCCTGTTCCTGTGTATTTTCCTCAACATAGGAGTTTGGATTACGCAACAATTCCCACTACGTGGGTCATTGATCGTAGCGGAAAAATGGTCTTTAAAAAGACAGGCATGGCGCAGTACAACACGCCCCATTTCAAAGAATTCTTACGTTCGCTCTAGGATTTAACTGCTTTTTGAGGATCTGGTTTTTTCATTCGGGCAAAGTAGTCTTGAGCGGCTGCCCGAACTTTAGGGGCCAGAAGGAGAGCTGAAGTCATGGTGGGAATGGCCATTAGGGCGTACATGCCGTCAATCAAACTAATTACTGCCTCAAGAGTAGTCACAGAAGCAACAATAATCGTTAGTATGTAAAAGTAATTAAACCAATGCGCCCGATGTGCCCCGGCGAGGTAAGAAAAAGACTTAGTACCATAATAGGATAATGTAAATAAGGAAGATAGTGAGAAGAAAACCACGCAAAGCAAGAGTAGGTACCCACCCAATTGTTCACCTGGAAAAGCGATGTTAAATGCGTCTACGGTAAGTGTAATACCTTCCATACCCTGTACTTTCCATACATCAGTTACTAAAATTGCTAAGGCAGTCATAGTGCAAACCACCAGCGTATCGATAGCTGGGCCGAGCATCGCGACTAATCCTTCTCGGACGGGTTCGTTGGTTTTAGCTGCTCCGTGCGCCATAGGAGCAGTTCCGATACCAGCTTCATTGGAAAACGCGGCTCGTTGTGCTCCAACTATAATGATTGATCCTACTGCACCTCCCAGCACTGAAGTAGCAGTAAAGGCATCGGTTACCACCAAACTAAGTGAGGGAAGAATTTGTCTAGCATTGGCGAATAGTATATAAATTACCGAAACTACGTAAATAGCTACCATGGTGGGAACCATTCGGCTGGCTACTTTTGCAATCCGCTTAATACCGCCAAAGATAACAATTGCTACCAGCGTGGCTACCAGAAGTCCTAAAGTAAGGTTCAGTCCGAAACTTTCGGTCATACCCATCGGAAGTAGAACCACATCTTTAATGACCCGTCCGAGCTGATTGGCATTAACCATCGGTAGGGGACCGATGAGTCCCGCGACGCAGAAAAATATTGCTAGGGGTTTCCATTGTTTACCTAAGCCTTTTTCAATCACGTACATAGGGCCACCTTGGGTTTGTCCAGCACTGTCTTTTCCCCGGTACATAATGGCAAGGGTGCAGGTAAAAAATTTAGTAGCCATACCCAAAAAAGCACTTACCCACATCCAGAACAGTGCCCCTGGTCCACCGACCGTGATGGCTACGGCTACTCCGGTAACGTTGCCCATACCAACGGTAGCAGCCAAAGCGCTAGCCAGTGCCTCAAAGTGACTGATCTCACCCGGATCATTAGGATCATCGTATTTTCCCCGCAACACATCAATAGCGTGCTTGAAGTGGCGGAACGGAAGAAAGCGGGAGTAGAGCATGAAAAATAGCCCACCGCCGAGTAGCAGTACTAAAAGATGAGTGCCCCAGGCCCAGCTGCTAAACTGGGCTAAAATGGATTCGAGTTGTCTCAACAGCTTGATAAGGATGATTTATAACAGCGGTGAATATACAGATTCGCTGATTCCTCACCAAACGCCAGGGTGTGTTGACACTCAGGCCGGGCCACGCTGGCTAATGAGGGATTCTAAGGCTATTTTCAATAAAGGCACTTGCGGTCCCCGCCGGGAAGAAGGGCGATCCGCGCACAGTGGCTAAGCATCGGCTACCGAAAGTAAGGTATAGTGGCTATAAAAGAGACCAAACCGGGTCGCCGGACGACCGCCATTTAAGTTTGACTGTCAATATGCCCTAAGTTATCCTACCAGTTTTTTCCAATCGCGGTAGCGAAGGGTAATGTTTTGGGAGATATTATTGTAATTCTCCCAAGTGTCCTTTACATGGTAAAGTGATGGAAGATTATTGGAAAGCAACTCTTCGTAGTCTTTTCGATAAAGACCACCTCCGTAGTAGTAAAAAGTGAATAGATTGCCGCTTTCGCTGAAAAGCTCGTGACCGAGATAGCCGTCCCATATTTCACTGAGAATGGTGCAGGAAATATCACGATTTCTAAACCGAAAGATTTGGGTATCGGCTTCCTCCTCAAAATATTCGGAGTATAATTCATTATCGATGACCCATCCCAAGTACATACCGATGTGAACGTAAGCCTGCTCTATAGGAAGATCATTGGGAAAGTTTCCCAGAAAATGGTTCTTAGCGTTGTCATAAATACTCTTTCCCCTTGCGGATACTGTTTCAGCCATAATCTTTTTTAAACAAAGGTAGGAGATTCAGGGTAGCGATTTTGTGAAGTTTCTACCATTTTATTACGCTTGTGAAGTTTTCCCAGATTCGTAGTATTAGTCATAAAACTTTTATCACACCATGACCTTAGCTAATTATATTCGCGACATTGAGGATTTTCCCCAACCTGGTATTTCCTATAAAGATATTACCCCGCTGCTGGGGCATCCGGCTGCTTTACGGGAGGCGGTTACTCAACTTAGCAATTCGCTGTCGGAGATAAAACCCGATAAGGTTGTTGGAATAGAATCGCGGGGCTTTATTCTTGGGGCTGCACTAGCCGATCGGTTAGGTGCTGGTTTTGTGCCTATTCGCAAGAAAGGAAAGCTACCTGCCCCCACCTTAGAACAAAAATACGATTTGGAATACGGAACCGACTGTCTGGAAATACATCGGGATGCAATTCAGCCAGGAGAAAAAATAATAGTTCACGATGATGTGCTAGCTACTGGAGGTACTGCGGTTGCTGCCTGTGAACTAGTACAACAGCTAGGTGGGGAAATTATCCAGGTTTCTTTTTTGGTAGAGCTAGTTTTTCTCAACGGTAGGGAAAAATTGACCCAATACCCAGTTTTTAGCCTGCTTAGGTACTAAGCATTACCGTAGAGTTTGAATATCGTTTCCCGCAGTGGGGTACTGTCCGAAGAAGCCAAGAACGCTACGGTTTCAGCTACTTGTTTGGGGGTAACCCAATCACTAAAGTTAGCATCTGGCATAGATTCGCGGTTGGGAGGAGTATCTAGCACGCTCGGTACAATCACTGAACTCCGTACTCTGGTTTCAGTAGTTTTGGCGTTAATGATCTTATGAAGCTGAAATAACAGTGACTTGGATAGGGAGTACGAAACCATATCGGCGGCGGCTGACGGTTGTAAGGCAGGGCGAGCTCCCACCATCACAATATGCCCTCCTTGCTCTTGCTTCTGCATCTGAGCTAAAAGGTTCTGACAGCATAAGTAGGCCGTCAGAAAATTCAGGCGATACATTTTTTCTAAATCAGATACGCTGGTTTCGCTCAGTGTTCCCATACCAAATCCCCCGACCAGCAGGGCAGCGAAGTCAACCTGACCATAGTTCTGGATAATATAGTCCACTAGTTGACCTACCTCGACCTCATTACTTACATCAACTACGTACTTTTCAAAAGCTGGATGGTCGTCAAAATCTAGAGACTCTTGAGGAGTAATCACAGTTCCGATGACGGTTGTTCCCTTAGCTAATAGTGAGGCAGCCACTGCTTTCCCTAGATGACCGGATGCGCCCGTGACCAAGGCAATCTTTTTTTGGGACATACTTGAATTAAATTCGACCGTTCTAAGGTATTAAGAGCTTTTTTGAAAAAATGTTTACTAAGTTGTTCCAAATTTGAGGTTTTTCAATTATATTAAATTTGGATGAAAAAAAATAAGCCAACTTATGCTTGGTTTAGTGGCTCTCTAGGTATCTGTGCATACCACAAACTCACCACTGTTCGTTATAGAGATGCCCTTGTGCAGTAATGAAGAAGTCACTTATTTGCACTACCATCCGAACAACCACCCTGTTACGTCAAAGTTGTTAACGTAATCTATTTACTGAACCTTAATTTATTTTCTACAATAAATCTTAGGAGGATATGAGTGTATTAGACAAAATAAAAACCAATTACAGCTCCTCGTTTAGCGAGATGACCCTCGCCGAATATTTGAAGGAGTGCAAGAAAGATCCCTTGATGTACGCCAAGCCTTCGGAGCGAATTCTGAAGGCCATTGGCGAGCCCGAAATGATGGACACCCGCAACGATCCCAAGTTGAGTAGAATCTTCTCCAACAAGGTGATTAAGCGGTATCCGGCGTTTCGAGAGTTCTACGGAATGGAAGATACCATCGACCAGATCGTTTCCTTCTTTCGCTATTCAGCTCAAGGGCTGGAGGAGAAAAAACAAATTCTTTATTTGATGGGACCCGTCGGGGGCGGTAAAAGCTCACTGGCGGAGAAAATCAAGCATTTGATGCAAGAGAACCCCATTTTCGCCCTGAAAGCAGGTGATGAATTAAGCCCAGTTTATGAAAGTCCGCTGGGTTTATTCTCTGACTACAAAAAAGAACTGGAATCGGAGTACGGCATTCCGACCCGCTACATTCCGGCTTGCATGAGCCCCTGGGCCGCTAAGCGGTTGCGGGAGTTTGACGGGGACGTGAACAAGTTTAAAGTAGTAAAACTGTATCCATCGGTACAAAATCAGATTGGTATCTCTAAGACTGAGCCGGGCGACGAAAACAACCAGGATATTTCCACACTGGTAGGAAAGGTGGATATTCGCAAACTAGCGGAGTTCCAACAGAGCGATCCCGACGCTTATTCGTATTCGGGTGCGCTTTGTCTGGCTAATCAGGGAGTGATGGAGTTTGTGGAAATGTTCAAGTCGCCCATCAAGGTACTGAACCCATTGCTAACCGCTACGCAAGAGAATAACTACAAAGGAACCGAACCCATTGGGGCAATTCCCTACGACGGAATTATTCTGGCGCACTCTAATGAGTCCGAATGGGCAAAGTTTGCCAACGATAAGAAAAATGAAGCATTTCTCGACCGTATTTATAAAGTGCAAGTGCCGTACTGCTTGCGGGTGGACGAGGAAATCAATATCTACAAAAAGCTGATTCGGGAGAGCTCACTAGATCAGGCTCCCTGTGCGCCCCTGACGCTAGAATTACTGGCTCAATTTTCAGTCATGACGCGGTTGAAAGTACCAGAGAATTCTAGTTTGTATTCTAAAATGCGGGTATACAACGGGGAAACGCTCAAGGAGACTGATCCCAATGCCAAGTCTATTCAGGAGTACCGCGACGACGCGGGCATCAACGAAGGTATGACGGGGGTCTCTACCCGCTTTGCGTTCAAAGTATTGTCTAAAGTTTTTAACTTCGATAACGAAGAATTGGCGGCTAATCCAGTACACCTACTGTACGTGTTAGAGCAGGAAATAGTAAAACTAGAACTGGATGGTGAAACCGAAGAGCGGTATCTGAATATTATTAAATCTATTCTGGCGACCAAGTACGCCGAATTTATCGCTGACGAGATCCAGAAAGCATACATTGAGTCGTACAGCACCTACGGACAGAATATCTTTGAAAAGTACGTCATCTACGCCGACTACTGGATTCAGAACAACGATTATCGCGATCCGGATTCGGGTGAAATCCTAGACCGCAGTATTCTTAATGAAGAACTGGAGAAGATTGAGAAGCCCGCGGGTATCGCTAACCCTAAAGATTTTAGGTCGGAGGTAACCAATTTTACCCTGCGCTATAAAGCTAATAATGGGGGCGAAACCCCTCGTTGGGACTCTTACGAAAAGATCAAAAATGTGATTGAGAAGAAAATTTTCACCAATACCGAAGATCTGCTTCCGGTAATTTCCTTTAATGCCAAGAGTAATGAGGAAGACGAACGCAAACATCAGGATTTCACTCGCCGGATGAACGAGCGGGGCTACACTGCTAAACAGATTCGGATTCTGGTCGACTGGTTTATGCGGGTGCGTAAAACGATGGGATAGAGATGAGAAAGGTGGAATGCGGAAATTAAAAATTAGTAGAAATTGAGATAAGTGACAATGAGCAATAGTAACATCATTGATCGTCGCAAAAATACGAAAGGCAAGTCTATCAACAACCGTCAGAAGTTTCTGAAGCGGGTAGAAGACCAAATTCGTAAGGCAATTCCTGACATTATCAGCCAGGAATCTATCAAAGATGCCAGTCAGGGTGGAAAGGTAAAAGTACCTATTAAAGGCGTAAAAGAACCTAGTTTCCATCACGACCCCCGTTCGGGCCGGAAGCAGTACGTACGCCCCGGAAACGATAAGTTTGGGGAAGGAGACCGAGTACCAAAACCAGAGGACGGCGGACAGGGAGCCGGGCCAGGCCGAGGATCTAATAGCCCGGAGGTTACCGAAGACGATTTTGTCGTCATCCTGAGCCGGGAAGAATTTATTAAGTACTTCTTCGATGATCTAGAACTGCCCAATCTGGTGAAGAAATATATGCAGAGTACGGTGAGTTACCGCAACCAAAGAGCGGGTTATACTAAAAATAGCATTCCCTCTCGCCTCAACATCAAAACTAGCTACCGTCAGTCTCTCGCCCGACGCATTTCTATTCAGGGAGCATATGAAGCGAAGATTAAACAGTTGAAAAGTCAACTGAAAAAAGCAAAGGCAGATACTGAGAAGGAGAAGTTACAGGTTGAACTGGAGAAGTACGAAAAAATGCGCCTGACCATCCCGTTTTTTGACGATGTAGACTTACGGTACAACCACTTTGAGCAGGTGCCAGAGCCAACTACCGCAGCAGTGATGTTTTGCATCATGGACGTGTCGGCATCGATGGGTTATCACGAGAAAGATATCGCTAAGCGGTTTTTTACTTTACTCTATATTTTCCTCACTCGTCAGTACCAGAAAGTTGAGATTGTTTTCATCCGCCACCATACCGAGGCCAAAGAAGTAGACGAGGAAGAATTCTTTAACTCTCGGGAAAGTGGGGGAACCATTGTTGCCCCCTCGCTAAAACTGATGAGAAAGATTGCCCAGGAACGTTACTCGGACAACCGATGGAACATTTACTGCTGTCAGGCTTCTGACGGGGACGTTTGGTCGAACGGCGATGCCATTGAATGTAGCCAACTGCTCAAGCAAGAAATTCTGCCTTCGGTGCAGTACATGGCTTACATTGAGATCAAAAATCGGGGATTGGAAGGATACCTCTGGCACGCCTACAAGCGGTTGCGTAGCCAAGAAAACTTCGCTATGCGAAATATCAACGACGTCAGCCAAATCTGGCCCGTATTCCGCGCATTGTTTAAAAAGAAAGATCTAGTAGAGGAAAAAGCAGCCTAAGGCAATGAGCAGATAACAATTGAAAAGTGAAAATGGATACTGGACAATGATAAATAGCTAAAAACTGTGGACTATTGACAGTGGACTGTAGACTAATGACCAGTGACTAATGGACAAAGAAAAATATAGAGCGATGTTCAGCAATCCCAATTGGGATTTTGCGACCCTTCAGGCGGCAGATGAGGTGACCGATAGGATAGGGAAGGAGTTCTTTAAGCTGGATATTTACCCCAATCAGATTGAAATTGTTACCTCGGAGCAGATGCTCGATGCCTATGCCTTAGTGGGCTTACCTACTACCTACCCCCACTGGAAATTTGGGAAGGATTTTGTGATGAACCAGAATAGCTATAAGAAAGGGCAGATGGGTTTGTCTTACGAAATGGTTATCAACTCTAATCCCTGCATTAGCTACAACATGGAAAACAACACCACCTGCATGATGGTGTTAGTCATTGCCCACGCCTGCCAGGGACATAATGCTTTTTTCAAAAACAACTACTTATTCAAGGAGTGGACATCAGCTGAGTCTATTCTAGATTATATGGTATTTGCCCGTGACTTTGTCATGCGTTGCGAAGATGAATTTGGTTGGGAAGAAGTAGAAGGAGTACTAGATGCCTGTCATGCCCTAATGGATTTTGGGATTGATAAGTACAAAAAACCACCTAAACTATCCTCGGCTAAAGAAGAAGCCCGCCTGCGACGGTTAGCCAAGGTCAAAGCTGAAAACTATAACGAGCTACTCCGAACCTTACCCGAGGGGCTGAAGAAGCGTAGAAAACGAAACGAAAAGAAAGCCAAATTTCCGATTGAGCCAGAAGAAAATCTCCTGTACTTCATTGAGAAAAATGCGCCTAAATTACCCATTTGGAAGCGCGAACTCATCCGAATCGTTCGGAAAGTGGCTCAGTACTACTATCCACAAGGAATGACCAAAGTGATGAACGAGGGTTTTGCCACCTTTATGCACTATCACATCATCAATAAGATGTTTGACGAAGACTACCTGAGCGATGGCTTTATGCTGGAGTTTCTTAAAAGCCACAGTGGGGTAATCTTTCAGCCATCTTATAATAGCCCGTACTTCTCAGGGTTGAATCCGTATACGCTGGGGTTTAATATTTATATGGATATTAAGCGGATATGTCAGGAACCAACTAAAGAAGACCGCAAGTGGTTTCCCAATTTAATTGGTAAAGACTGGTTAGAAGAAGTGCACTTAGCAACGGAAAATTTTCGGGACGATAGCTTTATTGCTCAGTACTTATCGCCTAAAGTAATCCGCGATATGCGACTGTTCTCAATTTTAGACGATGAGGACGAGGAGTTCTATGAGATTATGTCGATTCATAACGAGCGAGGTTACCGGAAAATCCGGGAAGCCCTCAGCAAGCAATACGACCGTTCGTACCGAGTGCCCAATATTCAGGTAGAGAACGTAGATATTCATAAGACCAGCAAGCTGACCCTCATCCATAAAATACAAAACGATCGTCTGCTGGATGAAGATGAGGCCGAAGAAACCATCCGCCATTTGCGCCACCTCTGGGAGTTTCCGGTTGAACTACACTCACGTAATCGCGCGGGTATTGATGAGGATTTTTATGAGGGGTGATTATTATTGTGCTGAGGCGACTGTCACGCGGTGTTAGTGTATTCACTTATTAATTTTACAATACTCTTGATACAAAAGCGTTTTTCACAATCTAAGTTTAACCTAACATGATAAAGAGCGAGAGATTAGAAAGTCATTGAGCATAAAACTAATAGCATTTGTGTTAGTTATGATGTTCATTATCACTCCTTTTATATCAATCCTTTCCCCCCCTATGTTTATGATGTATATTGTTATTGCTTCTGTGCAAGTAACTTTGAGATACACTACAGCTATCTGCTTAATATACTCGAGTAGTTACAGCAAAATCTAAGATAAAGAATGAAGTTAGTAATGTTTGTGTTCTCGGATACTCAGCACCACAACACCATAAAACCAAAACACAATCCCGCTTCGCCTTTTGGGGAAAATCTAAATTCCGCTCATCTTTGCCCTCTATGAATTTATCGACCATCCGAAATATTATTTTTGATTTGGGAGGAGTGATCATTGATTTGGATATACCCGCTACTTTGACTGGACTCGCTCTAGCCAATCGGAATACGGAGTCCCAGCAGCTGTCGCTGGATGAAGAAGGGGTGCTGTTAGACTATGAAAAAGGCTTAATTAGTAGTGAAGCCTTTCGGATGGGAGTTCGACGAGCAATGGCTAATCCTACTCTG
>JBCCTI010000127.1:0-10881 GCA_039198955.1 Bacteroidota bacterium
CAGCCAGATCACCGCTCGGCTCCCGAAGAAAATCCATGCCGTC
This sequence comes from Bacteroidota bacterium, assembly GCA_039198955.1. GTDB lineage: Bacteria > Bacteroidota > Bacteroidia > Cytophagales > Cyclobacteriaceae > Tunicatimonas. Next base: position 44 of record JBCCTI010000127.1, read on the forward strand.
ACGATCGAGGGCTTTCAATACAAAGTGTTTCTCACTGTGATGGCCTTTGGTCTAATCAAGTACATAGATTTGTAAGTAGCAACTTGGATTAGTTAGTAAAATGACTACGTTAAACTTGTTTTTAATAGCGCTTATCAATCGATTGATTTTATTTTGTCTAATCAGCTATATTGAAAAGTAAAGAATACAAACTGCTTTTCAACTGACTGAGTCATGAAGATACCACATCTGCTTTGGCGAGGCTTATTTGGACTGGCTTTATGCAGCAGTCTGTTCCTATGCGGTTGGTCACCATCTCCTCAAACTTCTGGTACGCCTACTGATTTATCGAAGCTGATCCAACAGGCTTATGATGTCAGAAGTAAAGACAAAGACAGCCTCCAGCGGCTCATGGAGAAAATAAAGGTATATCAAGCGAGTGAGCCGAATGTTCAGCTATATCTAGATTACTTCAATGGATTTTTAGTAAAAGAAGATACCACTGCCTTTCGTATTTTTCAGCAGGTGCAGCAGCAGGCAGTTTCACTGGGCGACTACCCACTAGCCGCCAAAACTGGACAGAATCTAGGAGTATTTCACCGCAAGCAAGATGACTATCGAGCAGCAGAAGATGCTATTGAACAGGGGTTAGACTATCTGGAGCAAACTGTGCGGTTCAGTTATTTTAATGTTAATCAGGTACGGTCGCGGCTTCTGGTAGCTCTTTCGGGTATTCACCACATGCAGGGTAATTACGAAAAGGGCTTGCGTTTTGGTCACGAGGCCGAACGGGTTGCCGAGACCAACGATTTACCGTACGAGAAAATGGCAACTGCTATCAATTTAGGCGCATTGTATGGCGAGCTTTCCTCACCCGATAACGAGTTAGGTACTGAAGCTGATCGCACTCGTTACGATGAACTAACTCGGCAGTATCTGGAAAAGGCAGTCGTCCTAGCCGAGGCTGATAATCGCCGAAGCGCAGGTATTTGCTACGGTAATCTGGGAACTTACTATTCTATCAAAGAGCAGTATGATACTTCCAATTACTATCTTAAAAAAGCCTTCACGCGGTCTAAGGAGGTGAGGTTTTTTCCATTATCGGTAAGGTCACTACGCACTCTCACCCTTAATTTTCGGTATCAAGAAAAACCTGATTCGGCTATTTACTACAACCAACTTACTCTTCAGTACGCTGACAGTAGCGGTCGCATCTACACCAAAGCTAATGCGCTAATTAGTTCCGCTAACATCTACGAGCTTAAGAATGATATTCCGATGGCGATAGCATCCTCAGCAGAAGCCGCTCGGTTGGCGGATAGCATTCAGAACTTTCGAATTGCTGCCAACGCTTACGATCATCTATACAGTTTGTACCAACAGCAGGGAAACTACGAATCGGCACTGCGGGCCTATGAAAAGCACATTGTGCATAAAGATAGTATGGTTACGGAGGCGAATTACGCAGAAATTGAAAAGCTGCGAGCCGAGTACGAGGTCGAGCAAAAAGAAAATCAAATCGCCTCGCTAGAACAGCAAAGTCAGATTCAATCACTGCAAATCAGTCAGCAACGAATTTGGCTATTTACTGGGTTAGCTTTGGGTGCTTTATTATTGATATTGGGCTGGATTGCCTATCGTCAGCTACGGTTACGAAAACGGCAGGGTGAGTTAAAGCTCCAGCAGAAATTACTGCGGGTGCAGATGAATCCTCACTTTTTATACAATGCGCTCAATGCTATTCAGAAACTGATCTACTGGAACGATGACCGGAAGAAAACTGCTGACTGCCTGGCGCAATTTTCTCAACTTACTCGCCAGATTCTAGAATTCAACCAGCATGAGTTTATTTCGCTGGAGCAGGAGCTAAGCTTTATTGAGAACTACTTGGAAGTACAACAGATGCGCTACGACCCGCCTTTTACCTACGAACTGGGGATAGATGATTCGTTAGAAACCGATGAGTTACGCATTCCCCCCATGATTACCCAGCCCTTTTTGGAGAATGCCATAGAACATGGTCTGACTCAAAAGGCAGAACCTGGTCATCTTTTACTAAAAATCAGTCAGCAGAACGGACAATTACAGATTATTATTGAAGATAATGGAGTAGGCATTGCAACTGCCCTAACGGATACACCCGCTCATCAGTCGTTAGCCACTACCATTACCCAGAACCGTTTGCTGATGCTGAGGAAAAGCCTGAAAAAGAAAGCTGAACTTTGGGTACAGGATTTACGAGACGAAGGTCAGACCAGTGGAACTCGGGTTAATATCTCTTTACCGATGATCTATGGATAAGGAAGTTATTCGTACGCTAGTGATTGATGATGAACCCGCCTTTGCCGAAAATCTGGTAGCTATGCTACAAGGCGAAACCCTCTCGATAGAGGTCATTGCAAAGGCTCAAAGCATTGACGAAGGCTCAGCTATGATTGCCCAGTACGAGCCTGATTTAGTATTTTTAGACATTATGCTGCGAGGAAGAAGCGGGTTCGATTTGCTACGGCGTTGCCCTGAACGCAACTTTCAGGTCATTTTTGTCACAGCTTACGACCAATACGCAATTGAGGCTTTTAAGTTTAGCGCGGTAGATTATCTACTCAAGCCCGTGGCCAGCTACGAACTAGTAGCTGCCGTTGAGCGAGTTCACTCATTGCTGCACCTAAAACAAGGTCAAGCAGATCGGCAACTACGTGTGCTATTGGAAAACATGCAAGGGGTATCGGCTCAAAACCGTAGACTCGTATTGCGCGAAAGTGAAACCCTGCACGTGATTAACCTGACTGATATTCTATGGTGTGCCGCTGATGGGAGCTATACCACTTTTCATTTAGAGGATGGCAGCCAAATTACTGTTTCTCAGCACCTGAAGGAATATGAAACCCTGCTAGAACCGCAAGATTTTTTCCGCGTCCACCGCTCCCATTTGGTCAATTTACAGAAAATACGCCGCCTCGATAAAGCTGATGGCGGTACACTTCACCTCACTGACGGTAGCACTTTACCTGTTTCGGTGCGAAAACGCGAACATTTAGTACATCGGCTCTCTAAGCTAGGGTAGCCCCTCTCCCCAAAACGCTTATTCCGGTTGAGCTTCGCTGCTCAACTCGCCGGCTACGCTCGTCCATCTGCCCTTGCGCTATGTAGCTCTTACTTTACCTTTCTAAAAACTCGGAATCACTAGGTAAAAAAATCTACGAATTCCAGCTCTTCTTACACCACCTGCCTGACAAGTTTATCTTCACTTAACAAGTAATCATGATGATACAATTTATCAGGTACGCAACAGCTTTGGTGCTGCTGCTATCCATTGTTCAAACCTCGTGGGCCCAGCAGTGGCGCGAGATTCAGAAATTCAGTGCCAACGATCTTCCCAGTGTTCCCGGCAGTTTTCGCTTTGGTGAGTCTATTGACCTCGATGGTAATTTTGCCGTGGTGGGTGCGACGGGTTACTATACCAATCCTCGCCAGGAAGGAGCGGCTTATGTGTTCGAGTTAGTTAATGACCAGTGGGTACAACGCGCTAAACTTACGGCATCCGACGCATCGGATCAGGGTGAGTTTGGGTTCGATGTGGCGATTGAGGGCAATATAATTGTAGTAGGTGCCCCTCAGCAGGCCGCAGGTAAAGTATATATCTTTGAGAAACCAACGTCGGGCTGGGTAAATGCTACCGAAACTACTGCGCTAACCCAGCCCGGAGCATCCTTTTTCGGTCATGGTGTCGGGTTAAAAGGTAATACCATCGCAGTAGCTGCTCCCCTTGCCGATGGGCATACTACCAACTCAGGTAAAATATTTTTATATACTAAAGGTGCAGCAGCTAGTTGGACAACTGCCACATTAGAGGCTGACCTGATTCATCCTACTGTATCTAATGATAGACTGGGAAATAGCTTGGTATTAACTGATGATTATTTGGTAGCTGGAGCTGCTACGGGAGCAGGAGACGCTGGAACCGCTCATTTGTTCGAGAAAGGAAGTGGTTGGGTATCTAAAAACACTGCTGAACTAACGATTAAGCACAGTAATCGGGGTTCTAATCAAGATTTTGGTGGAAAGATTGCTGCTGAAGGTGATTTTATAGCAGTATCATCAAGGATAGGTAACGCTGGGGCACTCGTTTTTGTGAAACCTACGAGTGGATGGGCTAGTGCTTCTCTTCAGGATCAAAACTATCTAATTTCAGTCAACCTTCCAGGTATTACTGAGCCTGACTTTTTTGGTCAGTCAATATACACTGGGATGGATATTGATGACAGTCGGCTATTTTACGGGCTGGCTCGGTCAAGTACGATTAATGTTAATCTAAGACCCGGAGTAGTAGTGGCATACGACCTTACTGCCAGCGGGGCTACCCTTACTCAAACTATTACTCCTTCGGATACCATTAATGAGGCCCAATTTGGGGCTTCGGTACGCGCTAATGACGATCACCTACTGGTAGCCGCTCCGGGGCTGGACAGTGGAGTAGTGTACTACTTTAAAAAGCAGTACTTCTCCAGCAGCACCGCTCATCTTTGCTTTGGTGAGACGGTAGATTTCAACGGACAGACGATCTCTTCTGCTGGAACGTATACGGCCTCATTTACCGCCCAAGACGGACTAGACTCGCTGATAGAACTGACCGTTACCAAAAATCCACCCCTCAGCTTTGCCATTACCCGTCAGGAGATTGCCTGCCCCGGTGGAACGGGTAGCCTAACTATTGATTCGCATAGCGGGGGTAACGGTGGCCCTTATCAGTACGCTATTGATGGAGGAAATTTTCAAAGCAGTCCGGTGTTTGATAGTCTCGTAGCTGGCAGTTATCAGTTAACCATCGCGGACGGGCAGTGTGAACGAACCTTTCCTACTGCGCTCAATGACCCAACTGCCCTGATCGTCACTAGCCTAGGGGAAGACTCTCCCACCAGTTGTGCTAATACTGCCGATGGCTCTGCCGAGGTAACCTTAGAAGGGGGTTCAGGAGGCTACTACTACAGCCGAGATGGTGTTACTTTTGATTACGCCGGAGTAGTATCGTCTAGTGGATTGACTTTTATGGTCGATAGTCTGCCGATAGGAACCCAAACGATCTACTTTAGAGATTCTAACGATTGCCAGATTACGGATAGTGTCACTATCTCAGGGCCAGATGCACTCACCCTGAGTGGTATTACGACTGACAATAGCTGTGATGGAAAAAGTGCGGGCAGCATTACCCTGACAGCAGGTGGAGGCACATCGCCCCACAGTTTCAGTCTGGATAGGCAAAATTTTCAGAGTAGTACCTTATTTGAGCAACTTCCTGCGGGTGAGTACACCGCTACAGTAAAAGATGCCAATGGTTGTACTACCCGTCAGTCCTTTACCATAGAAAACAGTATCAATATCACCGCTACTGCGTCTGCTCAGAATGTTAGTTGTCCCGCCTCAAGTGATGGGAAAATAACGATTAGTCAGATCACTGGAGGTGCAGCCCCCTATGAATATAGTCTCGATAATGCGACTTTTCAGTCGGATAGCACCTTCATGGGATTAGCCGCGGGAGATTATTCGGTAACCGTAAAAGATGCTAACGGCTGTACTGCTGAGCTAGCGGTAACTATCGGCCAGCCCGATGCTTTATCACTCTCTACCACGGGTAACGATGAGACTTGCGAACGGGGTTTTATTTTGGTGGCTGCGCAGGGCGGAGTAGGTGCCTACGAATACAGCCTGGACGGAGAAAATTATCAGGAAAGTAATCAGCTAGATGGCGTTACCGCCGGAGAGTACACGGTGTATGTGCGCGATGCCAATGGTTGTGTAGCTACTGAAAATCAAATAGTAGGGAAAGTTGCCGAATTAACGGTAAGTGCTCAGGTAACCGAATCTACTGAGTATCCCGAAAACGGTAGTATCGCTTTGATTGTAACGGGTGGAGCAGATCCCTACATCTACGTCTGGAGTACCGGAGATTCTACCGCTACCATTAGCGATCTAGTACCGAATGACTACTCCGTAACGGTAACTGATCGCAACGGGTGCTCGGTAGATACTGCCTTCACAGTAGGTGGAGTCACTTCTTTGGCTGACTTACAGCGACAAGGCATCTCCATTTATCCTAATCCCGTGATTGATCAGTGGCAAGTACGTTTACCGGCGAACACGGCTATTCGGTCGGCAAGCTTGTTTAGCCCCCAGGGTGAGTTAATCCAGCGTTTTTCGCTACGAGGAGGAATAAATCAGCTAAAATCTGAAGCAGTGAAGCCGGGTATTTATCTATTGCAGCTAGATAATGGAGTAAGTACCCGACTAGTCATAAAGAAATAAAACAATGAACTCATTAAAATATAGAAAAATGAATAAAGCAATTGTATCTATGCTGCTGCTAGGACTCATAACGGTAGCAGCTTGTAAGAAGAGTGAAGACCCAGCGCCGCAAGCGGTAGATTTTCAGTTAACCGAAGCCCGGTTAAATGGGCAGCCTGTGGTACCTCTGCCTGCTTACACTATCACTCTGCGTTTTGATGCCGAAGGCATCCCCACTGACTACGAAGCGACGGGCAGTCATCCGGCAGCTCCGGCTCTAGATCAGCAGGGCACCTGGCAACAAGATGGTACTCAGATTACCTTCACCTCGGGCAATGGTAGTGGTACGAGGACGGTACAAGTGAGCGGAGCTCAGGTAGATGCACTCAGTAGCCAGATAGAACTTAGCTGGAGCTTGAGCAAAACTGAAATTGACTGGGAGAAGGTGGGTGATTACACCTACTCTTTCACCCGGATGGAATAAATAGGTGGTAGAATAGGTTGGTGAGTGAAGAGGGCACCTTCTGCAAAGGAGGTAGCCCTCTTTTTTTAGTGAAAAAACGGATAGAACGTTTCGCTTTGCATTGCGGGGGATCAATATGTCAGAATTGCTTAAAACTTTTTCGGGGATACTTCGGTATAAATAATAGGCAGATATTGGATACAATAATTAATTACCGATATTTGCAAGTTATAATTATTCACTAAACCAGGAGGTAACTATTAGCAAATTTAAACGAAGACGAGGGCCCATTAAGCGGGAAGAACCTTATAAAGTCAATCAGCGGATTCGCGCGCCCTACGTTCGGGTAGTCGGGGAAAATGCCGACAACGAGATCCACGATGTAAAAGAAGCTATGCAAATGGCACAAGACCAAGGGCTTGATCTGGTGGAAATTTCCCCATCGGCCGACCCACCCGTTTGTAAGATTATCGATTATTCTAAGTTCAAGTACGAGCAGAAGAAAAAGCAAAAAGAGATCAAGGCGAAGTCGCAGAAGACGGTGGTAAAGGAAATTCGTTTTGGCCCCAACACTGATGACCACGATTTCAATTTTAAACTGAAGCACGCGCAGGGTTTCCTAAAAGATGGAGCCAAGGTGAAAGCCTACGTGCATTTCGTGGGTCGATCTATCGTATTTAAAGAGCGGGGAGAAATGCTGTTACTTCGCTTTGCCCAGGCACTGGAAGAGGAAGCTAAAGTAGAGGAGATGCCTAAACTGATGGGTAAGCGAATGTTTCTCATGTTAGCCCCTAAGGCTGTCAAGAAATAAAATTTTATCCCATAAATTATCGGGAATCCTGCCAGTTGAGGAACTATCCTTCCTATTGGCAGGATTTCTTATGTCTAACATCACTTAAAAAATCAGTCACAATGCCTAAAGCAAAAACCAAGTCAGGCGCAAAGAAGCGCTTCAAATTGACCGGAACAGGCAAAATCAAGCGTAAGCACGCGTTTAAGAGTCATATTCTCACTAAAAAGGAAACCAAGCAGAAGCGCAATCTTACTAAGATGACCCTAGTTCATTCGTCAGACAAAGACCGTGTAAAAAAAATGCTTAACATCTAAAGGTAAAGGGTATAAGGCACAAGGTAGAGGGTCAGCGATATACGCACACTCTTGACCATTCACCTTCAACCCTTTTATCATTTTTGGTTTATTAATTTCACCCGAGGTTTGGTTGTAAGTATCTGCTTGGGGCAGATCACCAAACATCAAAAAACAAAAACAAACATGCCAAGATCAGTAAACAATGTGGCGTCACGTGCCCGTAGGAAAAGAGTTCTCAAGCAAGCCAAAGGCTATTGGGGACGAAGGAGCAACGTTTGGACCGTTGCTAAAAATGCGGTTGAGAAAGGAATGGTTTATTCCTACCGCGACCGCCGACAAAAAAAGCGCGAAATCCGCCGCCTGTGGATTCAGCGAATTAATGCCGGAGCCCGAGAGCACGGAATGTCGTACTCTAAATTTATTGGGGCGATAAAAACGGCGGGCATTGACCTGAACCGTAAAGTGCTAGCCGATTTAGCGATGAACCACCCGACTGCATTCAAAGCCATTGTAGACAAAGTGAAGTAGACGTTTGCTCAACTTTATAGAACCAATAAAGCCCTTCATTCGGAGGGCTTTTTTCGTATTGTATGAGAGCTAATGAATTACGGGTTCTCGAGTAATTTCCCCCGGAAAGGGGAATTAATACTATTGTCGGATCAATATTACACTCTCGGGGAATATTGAATCTGTTTTTCATTTTAGTGAAAAAACTAAACGAACTCGCCTGTTAGACAGCAGGTTTGGAGGATTTATCTCAGTAATTCTTTGATTGTAAGTTGCAGGCCTAATAACTGCCTCCGGCAAAACAAAAACGTTGCCCGAGCTACCGGAAAAATATGGTATTGACTTGGAAGGTTGCCGCTCTGATAAGCTGTCCCGATTCCACCACACGATAACAGCTACAACGAGCCATCATCTGCTTTTAACTGATTGATAAACCTGATCCAATGCTTGGCGATGTGCTTGGGAGACTCGTTCCGTCATCTCCGGAAAGGCAGTGCCGTCATCTTGCCACAGGGTTCGTTTCATCCGCCCCTTGGGAAACCAGCGGTCATTGCCGTGCGTGCCAATAAACTGGCATTTGAAAACCCCCACAACATACGGCTGACTCAAAGCATCTTGTACCCATTGAGCTACATCTTCCGCGGCTTCCGCTTCCGCTTTAATAGTTCCTCGCTTATTGGTATAGGTTTCATCCAAACTAAATGGAGTAGCCCAGTCCACTATAATTATTGGCTTTTGTACAATCGCAAAGGTGCTATCGTAACCTGGCTGCTGAAAGACCTGCCACTCCGGTGGGCGTTGCGGACTTAGAATTAGCGCTTGCGTACAAAATACATCCACGTACTTCGCTAACGATTGTAGTACTGGCTCAGGTACCATTCGTAGTACGTAACGTTCGCCCAAAAATAGGTGATTGGGAGCTCCTTCGCGCACAATGTTCCTCAGTAGTGGGTAGAGCTGTTCGGCAATTTTTCCCATAAAAATTTCATCGTCTCGCTGTACTGCGGATTGTTCTGAGTCTAGTTCCCATTGGGTACTCTCCCGCAATTCATCAAAAGAAGCGAAAGAGGTTTTGTAAATCTCATTTAGCTCCCGAATCGAGGAGTACCGATTAGAAAGGAATTGCTGGTAGGTTATTTTTCCGGGAGCCGTTGCCGGTAGTGACCGGAAAAAGTCCATTCGGCGAGTGTTCCAAACGGGTAAGTCCACAAAAGCAATTCCCAGAGCGAATGAGTCAGTAGCTACCTGTTGGCACTGAGGTAAGAGGTGCTGGCGAAAGATTCTTCGCACTGAATCGTCGAAGATATCAAACTCAAACTTGCTACCAGGGTAGTTGAGATGAACGATGTGGGGCAAACGTTCTTTTAAGTAAGGATTAAGGGGAGCGTATGCCTCCCCCGCATTTAGTCCAGATTTCAGATAAGCCTGGTACATGGCTTCCTCGGCTCGCTGGCGGTCGTCACCAATTCGCTCATACAAACTAGCTGACTGCTTCCGCTCATTGAGATAACGACCAGTATGGTTAGCGCCTAATGCAACGTAGCCGTGTCCTTCTGGAGTAATAAACATCCAACGGTCATTGACTTTCTCAACCCGAAACCAACCCGTAGCCTCCCGCTGAATGTCGGTATAGCCCCCAAAGCGATCGTAGTTGGATTCCGGCGTTGGGGAGCAGGCTAGTGCTACGAAGCTGATTAGAATCCCAAGTAGTTGATTAAATCTGAGAGGGTATTTCCAAAGATAAGGCTGATATTTCATAGCTGATTTTTGTATCTCGTAACTTACTAACGGTACCCGTTATTGGTAGGATCAAACTCGAGTAAGTTGGGGTTTAGTATAATCTCTTCCTGCGGTATGGGCGCCTTTATATGAACAGGCGAAATGTTGTCGGGGCCATTAAAGACTGGGTACTCCGAGTTTTGTACTGTTTCTACCAATATTCCCCAGCGAATTAGATCGTATCTGCGAAAGCCTTCTTCTGCTAGCCCCCACCACCGTTCGTCCCGAAGAGCTTGTCTGAAATTCTCCTGGCTCAACCCGATGTAAGGCCTATCGGGTTCGTACGCTCGTTGCCGAACGGCATTGATATAGGTAAACGCTACTGGGTCGTTTAACTCATTAGCCGCTTCAGCTGCCATAAGATACGTGTCGGCTAACCTAAATACAATATACAACTCACCATGATTAGTGCGAGGAGAGTTTACATTGTCTAAATTCCAGCCCTTAGGCATGTAGGTGTTATCAATCTCGTAGCTCAGATACTCCGTCAGCATGTTAATAGGTTGTCTCAAATCATTGTTCAGAAATACCTCCGCAAACCTTAATAAACAAACCGTGAGGCTGAAGCCCTCTACGTCAGCGTATCCCAAATCATCAGCTATAATAAGAGCATGTTTGGGAAGAAATCTGGCTAAGATTGCAGAAATGTGAATCGGATAATTACTTTGGTTTTTGTCACAAAACTACAAGTATCTTATGCAAACTCCGTTTACAGAGTTATCCGATTCACAATGGGAAGTTA
>JBCCTI010000128.1:0-10401 GCA_039198955.1 Bacteroidota bacterium
GCTACCCACTCCCAGTACTCGCGGTACTCCCGGCAGTAAGAAGAATAACCCGATTTGTTAAACGACAGAATCGCTACTGGCTTGGCCTCCTTGGTAATAGAGCTGAGGGATATATCATTAGCATTTTCACGCTGCACAATCCCTTTATAGGACTGCTCAGGATCGTGGTACAACCCGTACAACTCCCGCATATGGGCAATACTGGAAAGCCCACAGTCCTCTTGCTGCATCCGGTGCTTTTTCAAAAAGGCTTTTACCGGCACGGAGCCCTGTCCCTGCACCACGTAGCAAAAGTCCAGCACCGATTTTCGCTCAGGCTCTACGGGGTTAAGAATCTTTTTGTTCAGCCCCCGGGCTTTCTTGACCTGCGCCAGAGCGTAGCTACCAAAGGTCTGCTCACAGAGGCGAGAGAGAAACAGTTCGGCTGTCAGCTGATCCATCAGCGGATGCTTATGAAGGACACAGTCGTCGGGAGTGGCGAGCAGTTCTAAGATATTGGGATTGTTTTTGGCTAGTAGCTCAACAAACCGCCCCAATTCGTAGTAGACAATATCGTTGCTTTCGTTACTAACCTGCGGCACATAGTTCAATCCGTAGAACTGATTCTTAGGCAGATAAAAAACCCCTTTGATGTCGGTATCTGAATCTTTCGTGGCTAAGCCATAAGCCCTACTGCCGCTGATATACTCCAGCAGCAGTAAGTCTTGTTGTTTGATCGCTTCAATCGTCATGATCGTACTACTTCTTTGAAAAACCGATCCAGCGAAAGTACATCCTTTTTAGGTACTACCGCCCGGCGGCCCGGCAGCTTCTTACTCTTGCCTTCACTTTCCCTCATTACTTGCTGTAAAAAAGTTCGTAGTATCTCACTGGCTGAATGCCGATACGACTCCGGTTGTGTAGCTTTGAGCGCGGTTAACGCCGCCACCTCTTCTCTCACCGCAGCATACACCGGCAACTCCTCCAGCAGACGATCAAATCCCACCGGAGGCATGGTTTGCTTTTCTACGATCCAGTTAGCTGCCAAAGCAGTACGCAGGGCGTAGAAAAGATGCTTGAGCTTGTAATCTTTGGCCTTACAAAGCTCCACATACTTTTTGGCCATGCTCTGGTAGTGGTAGTAACCTGCGGCAGGCACAAAATGGATTTGCGCTAGCTGCCGCATTCTTTCCAGGAAATCCGGGTCAGCCCAGTACACCAGAGGCGAGTACACCCACTCCATCAAGGGTACGTTGGATTTACCCAGCAGCCGCAGGGCTTTGTCCAAATCCCAGCCACCGATATCCAAGGTATCGTTTACCCCAAGCTCAATCACATCGCTTTTGCTGAATAGGGACAGGTAGTCATCCGCCTGACGCCGGTAAACGAAACGGACATCGTAGTCGCTATCGGGCGAGGGAAAGCCCCACGCCCGCGAGCCCGCTTCACTGGCCAGCAATATGGTTACCTGATAGTCGTTTTCTATGGCTTGTAGCTTATTTACTATTGCTTGTTTCATCGTTTTTCTCGTTTATAATCTCGAGTCCACCACTTCACTTTCCATAGCCAGTACGCCGAATACACATTCGTGTACCTTTCGTAGAGGTTCCTTTTGGACAAAGCGCTCCAGGCCTTCTACGCCCAGGGCAAATTCCCGCAGGGCCAGCGAGCGTTTGCGGGAGGTGCCTCGGTTCTTCAACCTTGCCAAATGCTCGGGGGCGGTGTATTCCGGCCCGTAGATGATGCGCAGATACTCCCGGCCCCGGCATTTGATGGCCGGTTGCACCAGTCCTTTCTTGCCGTAGCTGATATAGTCGTAGGGCTTGATCACCAGCCCCTCGCCCCCCTGACTCGTCAACTCCTCCCACCAGCGAATCAAAGACTGTACCCCGGATTCGTCCGCTAGGTCTACCACCCGGTAGGGGGTTGCCAGCATCAGCTCTTCATCACCCGCACAGAGGTACCGGATCTGCTCCATATGCCATTGATGCGACTTGTCGGTATGCACCGCTCCTTCAGTGGCCAGTACATGGAAGGGCGCGAACTTATAATCCGCCAGGCTCTTGACCGGCCAGCAGTACTGTCGGTAAGCCGCACGGTAGTCCCCGATCATCTCTTGCCGCTGGGTATGCTTATCCAGCAGCGTCTCTATTCCTTCCAACCCTCGATGACGAGCAGTCTGAAGTACGCTGACTACTTCGGGCAGGGAAGTCTGAGCCGCGGCACCCACCGAGGCGTACTGCTCTTTCAGCAGGGACTGGGCTTTAGCCGACCACGGCATTAGCTCACAGTCCAGCACCACCCATTCGGTTGTAAACTGCTGCCAAAAGCCGGTACGGGTCAGCGCCTGATTCACCCGGACTAAAAACGCTTGTTCATCGGAAGGTTCATTAAAAAAATTTCGTCCGGTGCGGGTGTAGCACTTGCCGATACCTTCGCCCTCGATGCCAAAATTATTTGCTACCGCTTTCTCATCCTTTCCGATCACTACGATGACCCGAGAGCCCATATGCTTTTCTTCGGCGACCACTTGCTTGATGCCCTTACTGCGGTAATACTGCAAGGCCTCTTCGGGCCGCTCCAGATAGTCAGGCAGTTTACTGGTGTCTCCCGGCGACATGGTGGGGGGCAGATACACCAGCCACTTAGGGTTCACCGCAAAGCGGCTCATCACTTCCAGGGCCGCCACCGCGTTTTCTTCCTGCACTGTCACGTTGTGGCGCAAGCGAGTGCTGATGATCCGCTTACCCCGCACATCTTCCATATCCAGCAGATCGTTGTCCTGCTGCTGACTAAGTGACGTAGCGGGAACGTCGTCCACCAGAACATTCAAAGGACGAGCCGGCTCAGCATATACCTTTTTGGCAGGCACAGCTACCAGTTCCTGCTCAGGGTAGCGCAGGGCGGTGAGCTTACCGCCGAATACGCAACCGGTGTCAATGTCAATCGTACGGTTGAGCCACTGGGCTTCCGGTACGGGAGTGTGGCCGTAAACTACCATCGCCTTACCCCGGTATTCTGAGGCCCAGTCGTAGCGTACCGGCAAACCAAACTCGTCAATCTCACCGGTCGTCTCTCCGTACATACTGAACGCCCGTACCGCCCCGCTGCCGCGGCCCTGCATTTCTTCCTTTAGTCCCGCGTGAGCCACCACCAGCTTGCCATCGTCCAACACATAATGACTCACCAGGCCATAGAGAAATTCTTTCACGTCCGAAAGAAAAGCTTCTGACTCTCCGGCCAGCTGCTCTACCGTTTTTTCCAGCCCGTGCTTCAACTGCACATTTTTTCCTTTCAGATAGCGGTGTAACTTCATATCGTGGTTGCCCGGCACGCAGTAGGCTGCCCCGGATCGTACCATACTCATCACTAGCTTCAGTACCGCGGGTGACTCCGGTCCCCGGTCCACCAGATCACCCAAAAACACAGCCTTTCTACCCTCCGGGTGAGTGACTGCTAGTCCGTAGGTAGCGCCACGAGATGAATCGCCCTGGTCTTCGGTTGGGTTGATCTCATAGCCGAGCTTCTCTAGCAATGCCACTAATTCGTCGTAGCAGCCGTGCACGTCGCCAATGATATCCAACGGCCCTTGCTCGTCTTTTTTGTCGTTGTAAAGCTTTTCGCGCACGATCTTTTCTACTGCTTCCACTTCTTCTTCCGAGCGTAGCACATGGATATGGCGAAAGCCTTCCTGCTTTAAGCCCTTCAGCGACCTTCGGAGTTGGGAGCGCTGCTGCCGGATTACGTGCTTACCGAAGCTGCGGTCAGAACGCTGATCATTGCGCTTCTGGCATAGCCCTTCCGGCACATCCAGCACAATCGCCACCGGCAGGCAGTGGTACTGTCGGGCGAGTTGTACCAGGCTTTTCCTGCTTTCTTTCTGCACGTTGGTAGCATCCACCACGGTAAGCAAACCGTTCTTCAATCGCTTACCCGCAATATAGTGCAGCAGATCAAAGGCATCCGGCGTAGCGGCCTGATTGTTCTCATCGTCCGAGACGATAGACCTACAGGCATCTGAGGAAACAATCTCGGTAGCCTTGAAGTGCTTTTTAGCAAAAGTGGACTTTCCCGACCCGGATACTCCGATCAAAGTTACCAGCGAAAGCTCGGGTATTTTTATGGTATTCTCTCTCATCATCTTATTTCTTTATCGTGAAAATAGCCATCTGCGAAGGTGCTCCCAGCTTAGGATGCATCTCACCGATAGGCTTGATTTGTACCTCATACGAATAGGTGTTCGCCACCTTATTCGCCCAGCCCGTAAACTCAGCCCGGCTCCATTCAAAGCGGTGGTCACTGTGACGGAACGCCCCTGCTTCCAGCGTCTCGAAGAGCGCGTTATAGTCGCGGTTGGGTGTGGTCAGAATGATAGTTTTGGGCCGGGCAAACTCAAAGACCACTCTTTCCAGCGCCGAAAGGCGGCTTTCGTCCAGATGCTCAATCACTTCTACCAAAGCGGCGGCATCAAAACCCGCCAGCCGCTGGTTGCGGTAGGTCAGGGCCCCGTGCAGCAGTTCGATACGCGCGCGCTGCCGCGGGGCCATCTCGTCCAAGTGCAGCCGCTCTTTGGCCCGCTCCAGCGTGCGGTAGGATATGTCCAACCCTACGATCCGGGCGAATTGCTGATCCTTGAGTAAGAGCTTTAGCAGCTTACCCTCTCCGCAACCCAAATCCAATACGGACTGGGCACCGCTATCTTTCAGTTCGTTCAACACCATCGTTAGTCGCTGCTGATGCAAAGTTTCCTTCTTTTTCATAAGGGCCGCATCTTCCTGAGCTTCTTCAATTTCCCCACCACCATCTTCCGCTAACAATTGTCCTAACGCATGCCGGGTAAACCGGCCAATGCCCAGCAGATAGCGCCGGGTGATCTGCTCTTTTTCAGGATGATTACTCAGCCAGCCCTCTCCTTTGCTGAGTAGCTTCTTTACTTCCTCTTCGCTCACCCAGTAGTGCTTATCGTTATCCAGCACCGGAATGAGTACGTACAGGTGCGACAGCAAATCCTGCAGGCGAACCTGCCCCTTCAGGTGAAGCCGGTAGTACTTACTCTCTCCCCACTCGGGAAAGTGCGTATCCAGTGGCTGCCGCGCTACTTCTATTTGGTAGCCCAGCGGCTCAAAAAGCTTGCGGATCAGCCCTTCCCCACCCTTAGGAGCCGGTAATGCCGAGAGCGTTGCTTCCAGCGGCATTGCCTGCGCTACTAGTTCGGACCGCTTAGCACAGGTTCCGTTCATAGCGGTAGAAAAGGCTTGGGCGATCGCTACGCTCATCAGCGAAGAAGCCACGTAAGGCCGGTCGTTGACGTAGTGTCCTAATGTAAAGCCTGCACCAGCCGTGTTTCGACTGTTTTTCACTAGCGCAATGGGGTCAATGTCCAGCAGCAGAGCCGCGGTGCATTTTTCCGGACGGGCTTCGGGATAAAAGATATGCGCCTTCCCACTGGAAAGCGCCACTTTCTGTAGCCTTTCGGGATGTTTATGCAACAGATACCCCAGATCGGTAGCCGGGGTATGCGTGGTGGAAATCGTTAAAAGCATAACTAATCTATTTTCTGTTTGATGGTACAAGGGTAAGAGGTTACTGCGCAATCTTTTTGCGTAGTTGGATTTTTTTTACTTTTTGCTTAAAAAAATAGCATATGCCCGTTAACCGTAACGCCCTTATCCGCTATAAAACCATTGATCAGTGCCTGCACAACCGCTTTCGGAAGTGGACTTTGGACGACCTGGTAGAAGCCTGCTCAGAAGCGCTCTACGAATACGAAGGCATAGAAAAGGGCGTCAGCAAGCGCACGGTGCAACTGGATTTGCAGATGATGCGCAGCGAAAAGTTGGGCTACAATGCCCCCATTGTGGTGACCGAAAAGAAATACTACACCTACGACGATCCGGGCTACTCCATCACCAATATTCCACTCACCGATCAGGACCTGAATACCCTGACCGAAGTGATTGGAGTGCTCAAGCAGTTCAAGGGCTTTACCCACTTTGATGAGCTGTCGGGTATGGTGCAAAAGCTGGAAAACAAGGTTCATACCGAAAAGACCAAACAGGAGCCAGTGATCCAGTTTGAAACCAACGAGCACTTAAAGGGACTGGAGTTTATTGATCAATTGTACCAGGCCATTATTCAGAAGAAAGCCATCCGGCTGACCTATCAGTCCTTCAAAGCCCGGCAGCCTCAAAGCTTTGACTTTCACGCCCAGCTGCTCAAAGAATTTCGCAACCGTTGGTTTGTGCTGGGCTTCAAAGGCCAGCGACAACTCCCCTTGCTACTAGCCCTGGATAGGATCATTGAAGTAAGTGAGAGTCAAGCACCTTACGTAGCCAATACCACGCTGAATTTAAAAGAATACTTCCGTGATGTGGTAGGGGTCAGTGTGGAAGAGAACGGGCAGACCGAACGTATTGAAATTTTTGTAGAGCAAAACCATTTGCCCTACGTGCTCACTAAACCTATCCATCATTCCCAACAGTTACAACAGAAGATGCCGGGTGGCGGGGTTATCACCTTGGACGTGCAGCTTAACTTTGAACTGGAAAAAGAGCTGTTAGGCTACGGGGAAACCATTAAGGTGCTGAGTCCACCGCGCTTAGTAAGGCGGCTAAAAAAACGCGTGGCTCTCTCCCACCGCCTTTACACCTACGATATTCACCCCATTGTTGCCAAGGAAACGATCAAGCGGGTAGACCGCCGGGGAACAGCCACCCTGGATGGGATCTACAGTCCTAAAGAAGTAGAGCAGATGCGAAAGCTACTGGATCAGTATAAAGCCAGCGTATCCAGTGACGAGAATACAAGCGAAGTTTTTGCTATTAGAAAGCTGTTGCAGATGCTGCCCTCCCTGAAAAAACATATCATTAATCTCAAGCTGCATACCATCATCCAGGAAGGCATGGGCGAAGACTATTTTCTAAGCAAAGCCATCTATTTTGACAAGCCACCCAGGTCTAATTGGTATGTGACCTGGCATCAGGATGTACCCATCAATGTGAAGGAGAAACTAGAGACAGAAGGCTATTCGGCCTGGACGATTAAGCAGGGAGTCATCAGTGTACGCCCGCCGGTAGCTATTCTCAAAAATAGCTACACCATTCGCATTCATCTGGATGATACCACCGCCGAAAACGGGGCGCTTCAGGTGTATCCTAAGTCTCACTTCAGCATCCTGGATGCCGAAAGGATCAGGCAATTCCGGCAGACCAAAACCCCAGTATGCTGCGAAGTGACGGCCGGAGGCATTCATCTGATGAAACCCCTGACCCTGCATGCTTCTTCTAAGACCACCAACCAGCAAAGCCGAAGAGTAATCCACCTGGAGTTTGCCAGTGCTTCACTCGCGGATGGACTGGAATGGGCCGAGAAAGAGGACATGCATCGTCTTTGATATAAATTTCTTATGGAAGAGTACTCTATATCCTGATTGGGGAAGACGTAATAATTTCGTCTTCATGATTTTGATTTAGGAAAGTAACAAGCTCCAGAATCTATTGAGAAGAAAACCACCTAAAAGTACGGTAGCTTCCTTATTATTCCCGTAAAAGATTATTGCGATAGTCCAGATGAAGTGCAGTTGCTATTTCTTTTTGGTTTGGGTATTCTATTGTTAACGCCCCAAGAGATTTAAACCCAAACTTATTAAGGGATAATAGCCTATCGTTTCTAGCCCATGCTAAAATTGAAACAATCTGCTGACAGCGAATGAAGTTTAAACGTACCAGGTCCATTTTACGGCCTAGGCCTTTGCCGCGATATGCTTTGGCTACCACCAAGCGGGAATAAAAGGCATGCGGGCCGTCAGGCAATTTAAACTGTTGAAAATTTTCTTCCATCTGCTGTAAATCAGTCAATATGCATAAGCGACAACTAGCAACTAGCTGGCCTTTGTCTTCAATAATCCAATGGTAGGCATCTGCGTCCAAGGAGTCATTCCATCCATTAGGAAATGCTCGCCGATTGATATACGCTGCACTAGGGCGTGTTGACATTTAAACTTGAATAGCGATTTTGGGCAAATTTTCGCCTACTTTTCGTTACTTTCGGCAGCCAATGCTCCGGCATTGGCCTTCTCAAGCGCCTAAATTAGACAAAAATTACCTCCAAAATCACTCATTAGCCCAAATGTCAACACGCCCTAGATGACTGCTCATAAGCCGACACCCTAAAGCTGTAGATTTCCTGTAAGCGGTTTTTGTTTGAAAGGAGCTTTGGTTGAAGCTGTGGCGTATCGTATCCACCATCTAGGAACTGGAGGCTACTACTTTTTTCTTTCGCCGATAACATATGATTCATGTTGGTTAGTACTATAAAAGTTCTTTTATAAATCAGATTAGAAATTACATTGTGGCTTTACGTCTGTGTTGCCGTAGAGTACCAGTGGTAGATGCATCTCATAAAAGATTGATTTTTCTTCTCTTGGAAAATCGTAATTCTTGGTATTTAGGAATGTTGCTACTGATATGCTACTTCTTAGTACTCCATAGTGCAATATTCCACCTTACCTGAACATCAGTAATATTGATAGCGTCCGCTACCTGGTCTTGTCCGAAGAACTCATTCAGGTTTCCGATCGCTACTTCAATACCGCCCCGTGGCCCCCCTAAGTTGAGATACACCTGTAAATCTCGTCTGGTCTCGCCTGACACAAAGGGCATCAACTGATCGTTAGCGAATTGATAGCGTACTCCAAAGCGTATGCCTTTAGACGGAGTTTCTAAACCTACGAAAAAGTGACTACTAAGCTGGCGGTACAAGTTAGTTAACAGAGCGTATTCACCGTAGAGAAAATTAAACGCCTGAAGTTTTAAACTTCCTCCTACATTCAGGGCTTTCAAATCGGAATAATCATAGCTAATCGTTTCCAGATGATTGTAGGTATAGTGGGGCGAACCAACTACTAAGCGAGTGTGAAGAGCAACTGGATTTTCAAGTTTCTTTTCATCATCGTCGACAGATTGTCCATTGACGATTGAAGCAAAAAGAGTAAACGTTAGAAGTAGCAGAGTGAGTAAAGTTTTCATAGTGTGGGTAATTACAAGTTTACCTTCTATGGCAAATGGTAAGGAAGGTCACCTTTCTTTCGTAAAACTTTTGTCTATTAAGTAAGTTCATCTGATATTGAAAATGCTACCCACGTTACCTATGCTTATTGTAATTCAAATTTTATCATTTCTAACAATTGGAAACACAAATGACTCGTCATACATAATGAAGGGTGATTCTCTAAGTAAAATTGGAGACTATGTAGGAGCCTATGAATATTATAAGCTTGGCTTAAGTAGTCTGTCTGATCAGCCAGAAAAATATGTACGAATACTAAATAGACTTGCTCACATTTCGTCAGTATATCTTGATGATTTCAACGGCGGATATAGTTATCTAGAGCAAGCTAAAAGGATTCTAACACAAAATGATTTAATAACTGATACTACTCGAGCTTTGACCTTCTATACTTATGGGATATACTTTAATTTTTGTAGAGATCCACCAAATCCAGACTCGGCTCTTTTTTATCACAAAAAGGCACTAAGATTGAGAAAGTCATTCTTGCAGAAAAATGATATAAACATTGCTAAAAGTTATAAAGGTGTCGGTAATATTTATCGTTACATGTATTATGATTACTCAAATGCAGAAGACTACTATGTGCAATCTTTAAAAATCTTAGAAAGTGGTGATGCATCATATCAAAAATCGGCTGGTAGCACGCACTACAGCCTATCTACTACTAATAGGCTTAAAGGTGATTATAGTAAAGCATTATTATATGCTTACAAAACATTAAGTATCTATTCAAAGTAGATTACAATTTTTGCGTCATCGCGATGAGTAAGGTACGAGCGAAGAAGCGATCTCATATGCAGAAGACCGCTTCGTCATTCTTCCTCGCGGTGACGCCTTTGTAATTGATTCTGAACGAATACTTAGATGTTTACAAGAAATGATGGATGTGCTACATTACTACCATTAACTAGGTGGGTCTTTAGGTTGTCCTTCAATAGCAGTGGGCTCTACTATATCTTCACTGCAACTGGATAGCGCCCCTGTGAGAATGATAAAAGCAAATGAGAAAGCGATGATTTTAGTAATGATGGTTTTCATGGTGAAAGAATATTTAGTTACAAATTAGGTGTGCAAATCTCTAATACCGTTTTTCCATTGTCAGTTAAAAGTTCAGCAGATAGCACCATATATGGCTTTCTTAAGCGCAATTGCTAAACCAGAACTTCCTTATTTTAAATAATATCGTGATTTTACTTCTACTTTAAGAGTTATGGGGTGCATAACAATTTGTCGCAAAGGTAACATGAAAGTGCTACCTTGCAATCAAAAAGTGATGACCAAAGAAGAGTATCTACAGTTAGCCGCATCCAAATGGGAAGCCCTTCGCAGTTTACAGAGCGAAGAGAACTTCTA
>JBCCTI010000129.1:0-10225 GCA_039198955.1 Bacteroidota bacterium
ATACCATTTTTTACGATCTTAGTGCTTTGGCAATGGGGACAGGTAGTCATGTTATTTAGATTTTGGTCAATCCAATAATACGATTTACTGCTTCGTTGCCAAATTTTTAATTTTCTCATCCTTATTTAAAGTACACTACCCAAAATGTATCTTCTTTTACTTCAGAGAAGTCCTTTTTACAACCACCAGCTATCCAACGAATGCATGCCCCTGGCCAACTTAAAATATAGTGCAACAGTATCTCAAAGAATGTTTCCAAACCTACTTTTCTTGGTTTTCATATAGGTACTCAAGATTTGCTGAGCTAACACCTCAGACATTCTAAGTTCCACTTTCTTTAGCTTCTTCTACCTGAATCCATTCGGGCAAAGCATCACTAAATTCTTGGTGTACTTCTTTGGTGATTGATATTTTAGAGAAGATGTCTTTCATAAGATGAAGGCGACCTATTTTCGATAGAACGATCAAACAGCTCGTGTCAGCAATAACTAACTCAGACATTTTCTAGATCATTCTGAAGCTCTTCAAAATCATAGCCAAAAACTGAAACTCCGTATTTTCCCAATAGCTCTATAAAAGTTCGTTTAGAAACCCCTACCATTTCAGCAGCTTGTTCAGATGTCAATTTACCATCTTCATAAAGTTTGGTGGTAACAATCATTTCCACATCAAATTTGCCTAGTTGCAGACTTTCAGGTACTTTCAATGTTATGGTATTCATCTTAACTTATGGTTTATACTATCCGATAGTACGAGGTTTTACCCATTTTTGATTGCATTTATTCAACCGTATTGATTAACGTACCAATTGGTTCAATTGTAATATTAATTTCATCGCCAGATTGTAAGGTGAAATCACCTTCGGGAATAATACCGGTACCGGTCATCAGGTAGCAACCATTGGGGTAATCCATCTCTCGATAGAGGTATCTGACCAAATCGGCGAATTCGCGCTTAATTTGGTTCACCTGGGTAGTATCACGAAAGGCTACCTCGTTGTTTCGTCGTATAGTAAGGTGTATATCCGCATCAGTCGGAAACGGTTCATCAGTAACGTACAGACAGGGGCCAATCGCGCAACTTCCCCGGTAGCTTTTAGCCTGAGGCAAATACAGCGGATTCTCCCCCTCAATGCTGCGAGAACTCATATCGTTACCAATGGTATAACCTTGAATGTTTCCTTGGGAATTAATAAATAGGGTTAACTCCGGCTCGGGCACATCCCAGCTAGAATCTTGCCGTATTCTCACCTGACCACCGTGGCCAACGGTTCGGGTCGCGGTGGCTTTAAAGAATAATTCAGGTCGGTCGGCTACGTAAACTCGGTCGTAAAAGTCGCCACCTCCGGCGGCTTTAGATTCTTCCATCCGAGCATCCCGGCTGCGGTAGTACGTAACCCCGGAGGCCCACACTTCCTGATTTCCGATGGGTGGCAACAGATCATGGTGCAACCATTCCGCCCCATCGGTGAGTTCTTCCCAAGCAGAAAGTTGCTGATCGATCAATTCAAATAAATTTTCTTGATTTACCAGCGCATCCCAATCCTGCTCGGCATTCAGAAAGTAACGATCTTGATAGTATAGCAAAAGTCCCCGAGGGGTTCGGTACAGTTTCATAGGTGGTTGCGTTAACAATGTACAGAGCGCAATGTACAATGAACAGTTGAAAATAGATAATTCTTGTTTGAAACAGCCCTTTCTAACTTAAAATGTATATCCGAGAAAGCAATATTCTTCAGCCCTCGTAATATTGGTAATTTCAAGAACTTCGCAGGCCTTCTCATTGCCAGTACCGTTAGATTTATTTACTTTACTATCAGCAACCTATACCTATCACGAAATGAAGAAGCCCAAAATCGTCATCTTCGCTCTCATTGCTATCGTATTTGCCACTCCCCTCTTTTCCCAAACGATTATCAATCCCGGTTTTGAAGCCGGAGTGGGCGACAGTACGTTTGCCGTGGGTTGGCATACTAATCAGGCTGAAACTAAGGCTTCTTTGGAGCTAACCGCCGATGGGCAGAATCAGGTAACCAAGATTAGCCCCTCCGACAATTGGACGAAAAGCATTCGGCAGGAGTTTGATTTAAACATAGAGCAGTTTATCAAATATCGGCTTTCTGCTAAAATGAAAACAGAAGATATGACTGGAGAGCGATCTAAAGCCTACTTGTTTGCCAGTTTGTACGATGACCAGGACTTTCAGGTGAACTACGCCAATAACCGTGATCAAAATCTGAAAAATATTCCTGAATGGACAGATTTTGCCATTGAGTTTGTAGCCCCACCCGAGACTACTCGCCTACGAATTGGTGGAGCACTAGTAGGAAAAGATTCAGGCACTGTTTGGTTTGATGATTTTGAATTAGCCCTACTGCCTTTTGAACCAGATGATATTCAACTCTCCGAAGCTGCCAGAAACTATCTTCAAGAAGTAAGGGAGGTTATGCAAGAAAAAGCCCTACATAAAGAGAAACTTAACTTCGAGCATATTCATCAGCTAATGCAAATTGAGGCTAGTGGGGCCAAGACCGTCGAAGATACTTACTCAGCAATTTCTAAAGGTTTAAGATTACTCAACGATCATCACTCTAGTTTTTTGTCTGCTGATCGGATCAAAGAGATTTTAGGTGTTGATACAGTTGATATCGAGAAGCTAAAAGAAGATCCTCTCTCGCATATTGAACCGGAGAAACTCGACAGTTTAAAAGCCGCTATTGACTATAGTTCCGGTCGAATTATACACAGTAAAACTGGATACATTCGAGTACCCTCTTTTACTAGCTTATACTACGAAGGGCAGTTTCTTTTTGCTGATAGCCTACAACAGTTGATAAAATCACTTGACCAACCAGACCTCCGCGGCTGGATTGTTGATCTGAGAGGTAACCCAGGGGGAGCTAATGCGCCAATGATTACTGGAATAGGCCCCCTACTTGATGATAAAAACACTTATTCTTACGTAGATAGTCAAGGTCAGCCAGTATCGGAGTATCACTATGTGGAAGGAGGATATAAAATAGCTGGAAGTGAGGAGGAAGATACACTGATACACTTTGTGAAAACAAGTTACCAAACTCAAAAGCTAAACTTACCCGTAGCAGTACTATTGAACGACCAGACAGCAAGCGCGGCCGAAGCAGTAACTGCTGCATTTTTGGGCCAAGCTAACGTTAAAACATTTGGAAGTTCTACCGCTGGGGCAACTACTGGCAATGAGGCAATCTTCCTAAACGATGGTGCTTTACTTAACATTACTACATCTTATCTAGCCGACCGAAACAAAACCATTTATAAGCAGGGTATTGACCCCGATATTGAGGTCGAGTTTAATCGAAAAGTTGGTGAAGACCTGGAGAGTGATCCGGTAGTCCTCAAGGCAGTGGAATGGATGAAAGAGTATAACTAGCCCTAAAGTTCTTTCTACTAACTTTATGAAACATCTGGATGATCTACTGCTGCTAGGCGACCTGCGACTTTACCAGGTTTGCGAACCAGTTACGGAAGATGACAAACCGCATATTGCGGGCTGGGTACGCGACTTACATAATGTGATGGAAGAAATTCGGGCAAAGTATAATTTCGGGAGAGGCATCGCAGCTCCGCAGTTGGGTATTATGAAACGACTGTTTTACCTTAATGTAAACGAGCCCCAAGTCATCATCAATCCCGAAATTACCTGGACGAGTGACGAACAATTTACCCTTTGGGACGACTGCATGAGTTTTCCTAATCTGTTAGTTCAAGTAAAAAGATATAAATCATTGAATATAAAATATTTAAATAAATATTTTAAACCACAAGAATGGTTAGTTGAAGAACCTGAAATAGCTGAACTGATACAGCACGAATACGATCACTTGAATGGCGTACTTTGTACCATGCGAGCCATAGATAAAAGGTCTTTTCGGTGGCGGCCGTAAAAGATAGATTAGCTTTCAGGAACGCACTGTCCTATTCAGAGGTTGTAAACACTCAAACAAACACTAATAAACTTATGGAACAAGGTACTGTAAAATTTTTCAACCCATCTAAAGGGTTTGGCTTTATTAAACCTGATAAAGGTGGTGATGACATTTTTGTCCACGAATCTGGACTTATTGAGGAAATTCGTGAAAATGACAAGGTAGAGTACGATGAAGAACAAGGCAGAAAAGGCTTAAATGCTGTGAACGTTAAAGTGGTCTCTTAATTACTTTCTCAACCTCAATCATTTAACATGCTCCAGTGGCATGTTTTTTTTTGCCCTTAGAGCATGCGTGAAAGTAAAATATCGATGACACTACTTTATCTCACCCCATTACTTTGTAACAAGAAATTCGGTCTTCATTTAAATCATAAATCGAGGGAAAATTTTACCCGTTTTGTAAAATCAACTTGCAACCTACATATTGTAGTCCCGATAGAGTTAACTTAAACTACTGATTACACTTCCTACATGTCAAATTCAAAAAAACTCCGCAGTCAGGATTGGTTTGGAAAGACCGATAAAATGGGATTTATCTACCGCTCTTGGATGCGGAACCAAGGCCTGCCCGACCATGCTTTCGACGGCCGCCCGGTTATCGGGATCTGCAACACCTGGTCAGAATTTACTCCCTGCAATGCCCACTTCCGAGAGTTAGCTGAGTACGTAAAGCGGGGTGTCTACGAAGCGGGTGGGTTTCCATTTGAGTTCCCGATTATGTCGCTGGGCGAAACCTTACTGAAACCTACGGCCATGCTCTTTCGCAACCTAGCCAGCATGGATGCCGAAGAATCTATCCGGGGTAACCCGATGGACGGGGTGATACTGCTCTGCGGTTGTGATAAAACTACTCCTTCGACGATGATGGGTGCCGCCAGCGTCGACCTACCTACCCTAGTTATTTCGGGTGGGCCAATGCTTAACGGTAAGTACCGGGGGCAGGATATTGGTTCGGGAACCGCCGTTTGGCAGTTCAGCGAGAACCTCCGAGCCGGAAAGATCACCCAAGAAGAGTTTTTCTACGCCGAAAGCTGTCAGTCCCGTAGCCGGGGGCACTGTATGACGATGGGCACCGCCTCCACCATGGCCTGTATGGTAGAGTCACTGGGTATGGGTATGCCGCACAACGCCGCCATTCCGGCGGTAGATTCTCGTCGGCGTACCCTGGCCCATATGGCGGGGCGACGCATTGTTGATATGGTACACGAAGACCTAAAAATGTCTAAAATCCTCACTCGAGAGGCTTTTGAAAACGCAATTATCACCAACGCTGCTATTGGCGGTTCTACCAACGCTATCGTGCATCTGCTGGCCATTGCCGGACGGTTAGGGGTTGAACTCTCATTGGATGACTTTGACCGACTGGGGCACGATGTTCCCTTACTGGTGAACCTGATGCCTTCGGGAAAATATCTAATGGAAGATTTCTACTACGCGGGCGGACTGCCTACTGTTCTGAAAGAACTCAAAGAATATCTGCATTGGGATGCGCTAACGGTAAATGGAAGAACTATTGGCGAAAACTCCGAAGCCGCTCCCTGCTATAACCGGGAAGTAATTGCTGATATTGAACAACCGCTCAAAGAACGATCGGGCATCGCAATCTTGAAGGGGAACCTAGCTGAGAACGGGGCGGTAATCAAACCCTCCGCCGCTACTCCCTCCCTGATGAAGCACCGCGGACGAGCGGTCGTTTTTGAAACCATTGAAGACTACCACGCCCGTATCGATGACCCTGATTTGGATATAGACGAAACTTGCGTCATGGTGCTAAAGCAAGTCGGCCCCAAGGGCTACCCTGGTATGCCGGAAGTCGGCAATTTGGGTCTTCCCAAAAAAGTGTTAGAAAAAGGCATTGAGGATATGGTGCGTATCTCCGACGGACGAATGAGCGGCACGGCCTACGGCACGGTAGTGCTGCACGTCTCGCCGGAATCGGCCGTAGGTGGAACACTAGCCTTAGTACAAGACGGGGATATGATCGAACTAGACGTAGAAGCCCGGAAGCTACACTTGGACGTTTCGGATGAAGAATTGGCCAGGCGTCGCCATGCTTGGGAAACCATTAATTTAGGTTACCGCCGAGGCTACGTTCAACTCTATATCGACCATGTGCAACAGGCCCACCTCGGAGCCGACTTTGACTTCCTGCGGGGCGGATCGGGAGATGAGGTAGCCCGCGATTCTCATTGATTTCGTACCAATCCAATTAATCGGCTGTGTCTTCTATCTCTACTTTCTTAGTTGGGTATTTACTCCGATATCTCCAAAAAAGAATGAGGAACTACGACAATAGGAACGCCAGCAGTGAAGCTACTGTGGCTTACTCACTCTTGCTACGCTAAAAGGCCTATGCGAGAGGCAAAGGACTCTAAATGGGTCAGTCTAACTTGATTACTATCCTATCCTGACTGAAGCTACTGAAGATGCCGTAGCCACCCTGAATATTCTGGGCAAGGGGTATCAACTCCGAAAAAATATCCCCCAGTTCTTCTTGCAGTGCGATAGATTGTAGGTAATGGTACCCAGCCTTGTGGTACTGGGTCAGTGTAATATTCATACTTAGTGGAAAGGCTTCTTCAACCTCAGAAGTATAGGCAAACGTATATTCTTGACCGTTAAATAACTGGTCAGTAAAGTAGTAATCCCGGTACTTCTCATAGGGTTCATCAATGGTCAATGCCTCCAGTCCCTCTAAGACCGGATCAACTGAATTGTTGTTTGCCGTGGTGGTGAGTGTGTCCCACACCGTCGCCGTTTCGCCTCCCGAAGATTCAAGATTAGACGTTTCGCTCCGGTACTTAAGCGAACTACTCACCCTGTAGTAATTGCGCGTTGAAACAGGGTCAGAAAAGGTTAAAGCAAACGTATAGCGGGTAACAGTATCGGCACAAGCACCTGCCTCAGCACAATCAGTGGGCTTATTCGCCGGAATGATGCGATAGTCCACATTGTCTAATGACACTAAACTGGGCACGGTAGTGATGGCCTCAACGGGTGGATAGCCTTCGGCTGTAACCGATAGTCGGTACGTTACCTCAGGTTGAGGGATAAAATCAGCTTGATACCTCCCTCGATCTGCATCCACCAAATTCAATGTCTGTGTCAATCCATTATCGGCCGAGATGATGACAGTTGCATTGGTGACCGCTTGAAATGGGTGGCGATCTATAACAGACTTAGTTTGGGATATCCATACGGAAACTAGGCTATCTGGCTGCAAAATAGAATAAATAGCCAAACGGGGTGGTTCTGGAACAACCTCTATTGCAATATCCTTCACACAGGCCGACAATACTCCCAGGGCACTTACCCAAGCGAATGAGATAAGAGCTCGTATTCGAATACCCCTTGCCATAATCAGTCGGTTAAACACCTACGTATTATCGTTAAAACTTAAATCGATAACTTGCCATCGGAAGTATTGGTAATAAGCTTATCTGCCAGAATCGCAATGTATTCCCATCACGACCTCGAGAGTTTAATATAAATGGATTTCTTCGGTTGTAGGCATTATACAGGCCAATTTCCCAGGTTCGCTCGCCCCATTGACTCTTCTTACGGAACGAAATACTAATATCCAGACGATGGGTCGCCCGGCTTCGAAAACTGTTTCGCGCCCCCGAAACGGTTCTTACCTGCTTTTCAAATCCGGTTTCATCCTTCGGGGGCAGCTTCTCAATAAAGGTGACAGTGGGTAACGTCAAGGCAAATCCAGTGGCTAGTCCCCAGCCCCAGGAGAGATCAATATTTTCCTTCCAATGAAAAACCCCGCCGAAATCGATCTCATGGCGACGGTCGTACTGAAACGGAAACCATTCGCCCTGATCTATCTCGTCAAACTGTCGCTCGCTGCGCGACCAGGTATAACCCAACCAGCCAGTAAGCCGCTCGCCGCTGCGTTGGGTCAGTAGCTCTATTCCGTAGGCCCGTCCCCGTCCACTGATAATGCTCTGCCCGAGCGTCGCTTCTTCAGTTAGGTCAAACCCATCGGAACGAAACCCCACTACCTGCCGCATATCTTTGTAGTAACCTTCCGCTTGCACTGTATAAAAATCACCTAACTTCCGACGATAACCAGCGGTCCACTGCTGGGCAGTCTCCGGAGGTAATTCCCGACTTGTTGGTAACCACTGGTCGGTGGGGGCATTTAGGTAAGGGCCAACCAGCAGGTGCATAAACTGGGCCATGCGAGTATACGATGCCCATCCCGTCACCAGCAAAGAAGGTTGGTAGTGCAATGACAACCGGGGCTGCCCCTGCAGAAACGGAGCGCCCCCTACCCAAAAACCTGTCATCCGAAAACCTACGTTAGCGGTCAGGGCTGAACTCCACTGTATCTCATCCTCAGCATAAATATCTACCTCGGTTCCGTACTGTTTACCCACACCATAGGTTGTATCTACTCGGGTAATACCGTCGGAATGAAATATGAAACCGAGAGAATTGGGCTGAAATTCGTGTTGGATGACACTACCCCCAAACCGAAAATGATGACGAGGATTGGGCAAGAGGTCAAAATCTAACTTAGCGGCCCAATCGCTAATACCCGTCACCTGTGTATCTCGGTACTCATACTCTGACTGGGTAGCTTCATTCTGAACAATTTCTACCATTTGGCTTTCGCTGTCCCGATAACGGTAACGGCTGCGCGTGAGAGTCACGTTACTGAATAGTTGCCGATTAAAGACGTGGTTCCACCGTAGAGCGGTTGTCAAGTTGCCCCACTGAGATTTAGTTTGCAACCCGATGACTTTCCCCAATTCCGTGGTGGCAGCTGAATCTTGGTATTGGGTACCGTTCTTCAGTAGGTCACGTCCTGAGTACGCACTAAAATACAGTTGGTTCCGATGGGAAAATGAATGGTTTACTTTTGCAATCAAATCGTGAAAACCATAGATAAACCGCTCGTTGCCGTCTAGTGCATTGGTAAGCAGTCGGGTCATTAATCCCAGGTGACCGTAGCGCCCTGACACCAGAAAAGACGTTTTTTCACTAACTAGCGGCCCTTCCAGGGTGAGCCGGGAGGAGAGCAGTCCGATAGAACCTGTCCCTTGAAACTTCTCCCGGTTTCCCTCTTTGAGCTGCACATCAATCACCGATGCCAAGCGTCCGCCGTAACGCGCGGGAAAACCACCCTTGTAAAAATTAATATTATTAATAGCATCAGCATTAAAAACCGAGAAAAACCCAAACAGGTGAGTAGCATTGTACACTGGTACCCCGTCGAGCAACATTAGGTTTTGATCCGGACTACTTCCCCGAACGTATAAATCCGCTGAACCATCTACCCCAGCCTGCACTCCGGGTAAGCGCTGTAACCCCTTCAGTACGTCTACTTCGCCCAATAGAACTGGTGTAGAAAATAAGAATGTCGGAGCAATCGGTAAATCTGGAGAGAGCTGTTCTACCGACTGAGTGGAAGAAGAGGTGACCATCACTTCGGCTAACATGGCATCGTCCAGACTCCAGTTAATAACCGTATCCTGGTGCAAAACAATAGAAGTAGCTTGAGAAGCATGTCCCACGAAGGAACAGCGCAGATGTACCGAATCAGCAGCGGGTAGCGTTAGGCTATAAAATCCGTAGTTGTTACTGCTTGCCCCCACCATAGCTTGGGCAATACTGCTATCAGGGGTAGTAGAAGCACAACGCCAGATGCTAGCCCCAATCAAATCTTCGCCACTGTGGGCATCTCTAATGTAACCACTAATGGTAAATTTGGCATTCTTCCTCCGAAAAATTATCTGATTACCTCGTACTTCGTAGACCGTCCCTGTTGCCCGGCTAATAGCATTCAATAGCTCAGCTAATGTGGGAGTGGTAGATGCCAGCGAAACGGTTTGTTGTACATTTAGATAGCTTTCACTATAGGCTAATCGTAGATTTTGAACAGTTCTCAACTGCTCAAGCAAATGCTGAACACTGCACTGCGTAGTATCCACCCAGATAGATTCTTTTAGATTAGCTTGAGCGCAAAGTTCGTTAGCTACACTACTAACTACAGCTAACACTACAGTGATAAGCCAGCGACTGATAAGTAATTTTAGGGGGCGCATCCGTTTGCACAGCTTTCGTATCACGAATATACTCAATAATCTGCCGTAACTATCACTCCTTTAGAGCATGTTTGGAATGAAATTATTCTATTCTTGCTAAAATGATAGTGATGAACATCAATTGTAGAAAAGCAACCGACGACTCGATCATTCTTTCGTAATCTTTAGTTAATCTTCTAAAGAAGTTTGTCCATCCGAAG
>JBCCTI010000130.1:0-10181 GCA_039198955.1 Bacteroidota bacterium
ACTACTGCCTTGTTGGTACCCCTTTTTCAACGCTGACCGATCTTGTTCACCTAATGTTATTCTTCGTATATTCATCACCCTTTGATTTAACCATATCAACACAAAGAAACAAAATTTATACTAATTGTGTCTAGGTACTTACTACAATTTATCACGATGAATGACGTGCTGGCGCTTGATACCCAGTTTTTTCATGCGCGACTCCAGCGTATTAGGATGCAGGCCGAGTAGTTGAGCAGCTCCACCCTCACCCCGCACTTTACCGTTACAGTACTGAAGTGTATTGATAAGCACCTCCACCTCCGTATCTTTCCATGACTTGGGAACAAACTCTCCGCTCGGGATAATTTTGCTACTATCCGCGGTAGCCTCAGGGTCGAGTTCGGGTAGTTTCAGATTATCAATTTGACCGCTTGACTGGATGACTGCCCGCTCAATGAGATGCTCTAGTTCCCGTACGTTGCCCGGCCAGGGGTAGCGTTCTAACTGACGAAGCTGAACGTCTTGCAGGGGAGGCAAGCGCTTCTTAAACTTCGTATTGTACCGCTGAAGAAAGAACTGAGCGAGCATTTTAATATCCTCGCCCCGCTCACGTAAGGGGGGCAAGTTGATGGGAAACACATTGAGGCGGAAGTAGAGATCCGAGCGGAACCGTCCTTCCCGGACTTCTTCTTCTAAGTTGCGGTTGGTAGCGGCTACCACCCGTACATCGGTTCGTCGTACTTTATTACTACCCAATCGTTCAAACTCCTTTTCCTGTAGTACCCGCAGTAGCTTGCCTTGCAATTCTAACGGAAGCTCCCCAATTTCATCTAGAAAGAGCGTACTAGCGTCGGCTAACTCAAACTTGCCAATCCGTCGTTGGACCGCCCCGGTAAAGGCCCCCTTCTCGTGCCCAAATAGTTCGGATTCAATGAGCTGCGACGGTAAGGCCGCACAATTGATTTTAATTAGTGACTGTTTGCTTCGCGGCGATCTTTGGTGTAAGGCCCGGGCTACTAGCTCCTTTCCGGTACCGGTCTCACCGAGTAATAGCACGGTGCTATCAGTATCGGCTACTTGATTAATCTGGGTAAATATTTCTTGGAGAGCTTCACTTTCGCCGACAATCTGCCCGAAGTTGTAGTGGGTTTGAATTTCTTCTTCCAAATACGTTTTTTCTTGAGATAGGCGGGTATTAAGCTCACTGATTTTTTCGTAGTTTAAGTGCTTTTCAATAGCAAGCCCTAAGGAAGATTGAATATTGGCAAGTAGCTGCCGATGACTGTTATTATAAAAATTTTTCTGCCGACTAAAGAAAACTACGTACAAATACCCTTCTTTTAATGGGATAGGTAACAAGATTAAGCTGCGAATACCGAAGTTTTCCCAAAATACCTTTTCAATGGCTGATTCTTGGCTGATTTGGTACAAAGTGTCAGTATCGTGAATAGTAATTTGGTGGTAGGTTTTCCGGGATAGTGAGGTAGCAAACATATTTACGTCTATTTTTCCCACAGTGAGAAAGAAATCTAAATCCAGTTCACGATACTCGTCTGGCCCAATTCTCTCAAAACCATATTTAGGCGATGGTTCGGTATACTTACTTGGCTTGAAGCCAATCATGGAAAAAGGAATATGTGCTTGGAGCCTTTTAGATGCCATTAGCAACTTTTCCCGCCAGTTCCGTCCCTGGTTTATTGCGTCAATTATATCTATTTGTAATGCTTTCTCCTGCTCTCGGGCTTGTATGCTCTCGTTCGCCAAAATATTGCTTACCGCCACCGCCACTTGGTTCGCAACATTTTTGAATAAGTTATGATTTACCTGATCAAGGTCATCAGGGTTTGCGAAATGAAACTCTAGGAAACCAAACACCTCGCCCCCCAGTGCCAGAGAGGTAGCCACAGTAGCATTTATCCCAATATGATCCAGCATCTGAACACCCGCTAGATTGCCATAGCCTTTTTTTAAGTCTTCCAGGAAATAGGTATACACCTCCGGGTGGTTCATAATCCGGCGATTTAGCGGGATAAGGTGGTACTCTGCCCTCATTAGTTTCTGGTAGCTGGGAAGCTGCTGGATAGCTTCGGAAGCATCGGAGCATAGCACCTTAACGGTATTGGGCTTTTCGCCGTGTACTGAGATTGATGCATTTTTATAGCGAAAAAGCGATTTTATTGGGCCGGAAAGAAACTGCGTTAAGTCATCACGATCGCGAATAGTAGAGACTATTTCGCTAATTTGTAGTAACTCTGCTTTTTCCCGCTCTCGCTCGATAATTTCTTCATTGGCCAGTACGTTCTTGACTGCCACTGCCAATTGATCGGCAATGCTCAGGTAAAGGGGCTTTTGTTGTTCGCTGAACGTCTGGATTTCTTTAAAATGAAACAAGAGAAAGCCAAATATTTCACCTCCGCTACGCAGCTTTAAAACGATAGAATCGATTAAATCTATATCCCGCATCAAGCGCACGCCAATATGCTCTGGATACTCTTTAAGCCAATCTTCTAAGTGGTATTGCGCTAGGTCCGCCTGAACCAGAAAGTCCTCAAATGGACTGTTAGCTATTGGGGTAAAGTTATTGACAATCTGTTGACACAGGGGGTGATCCATCCGCTCCCGCGATGACATGGTAAGCACGTGCTTGGAACAGCTGCGGTCTTCAGATAACAACACGACTACCGCATCATCATAGGGAATAATGGGGTAGACCTTCTCCATAAAGGTCTTGTAAAAATCTTTACGGTCCCGAATGCGCGTAGCAGCTTCACTAATGCTGAGCAATATTTCTTTGTACTGCTTCTCTTCTAGTAGTCGTTCGTTCGCCAGTACGTTACTGACTGCTACCGCCAGTTGATCGGCAATATTTAGGTAAAGCCGATGTTGCCCCTCGGTAAGTGGGGACTGCTCGCAATTAAAATGAAATGCGAGCACGCCAAATATCTCCCCGCTCTTCCGAAGCTTAAGGATGATAGAATCTACTATTCCGGTCTCCTTCATTAGAATCAGTTCCGGATAACTAGGATAATTCTCTAGCAAATCGGCTAAGTGATGGTGTTGTATTTCCTCCTGAGCAAACAGTCCGGCAACGGCCTTATTTTCAGTAAGCGGTCGGGGATGGTTGACCACTTTATCATACATCGGGTGCTCCTTTCGGTGAGGGGGAGCTACGGTGAGAATGTGGTTATAGTACTTCCCGTCTTCCGAAAGAACGATACAGGTGGCATCGTCAAATTTTACCAGTGGCTGGAGCTTTTGCATCACGGTTTGGTAGAGTCCTTCCCGGTCGCGTATCTGCGTAGCTACTTCGCTAATCTCCAGCAGGGTTTCTTTAAACTCCTTTTCCTTCACCAGATTTTCTTGGTTTAGTATATCGCTGATAGCAATGGAGAACTGGCTGGCGATGGTGTTAAGTAACTCTGCTTTTGTCTGATCCAAAGTGGGTTTTTCCTGGAAGTGAAACAACAGTGATCCGTACTGTTTACCTCCGCTACTCAACCTCAACGCAATAGTGTAGAATAGATCAGTTTCCAGCTTTAGGATCAGTCCCGGAAAATCAGGGTACTTGGGAAGCCAATCTTTTCGGACATCGAAAAATAGAATTTGCTCTTCGGTAATAAAATCCTGTAAGGAAGTTTCTTTTACTTGAACCGGACGATCAACAATTTTCTCGTAGAAGCGATGTTTTTTCCTTTCGGGCGATGAATCAGTCAGAATATGCGTGCCGTAGGTAAAATCATCGTCGTAGATAATGACCACCGTATCATCGTAGGCGATAAGGGGTTTTATAATAGACAGAAATCGCTGGTGCAGCTCGTCTAGGTTAGAAATATTGGCAGCCGCCTCGGTTATTCTCAGTAGCGATTCGGTCTTATTTTTCTCCTCCATCAAGCTTTCATTGGCTAGCACATTGCTAAGAGCTACCGATATTTCGTTGTTGATATTCAGGTACATCTCTCGGGGAGTAGCATCCCGCACCTTCTGAGAAGCAAAATGGAAGAGTAACAGCCCAAAGAGTTGGTTACCATTAAACATTTGGGTGATTACCGAATAATGCAGACCGGTATCGCGCATCAGATTGAGTCCCTTGTGCTTCGGATACTTTTTCAAATCCAGTTCCACGTCGTGCAATTGAAATATATCCCCATTAACCATATCGTCAATGGGGGTGTCTTCAACCTCCACGAACTTTCCAACAATCTTCTGGTAAAAGGGGTGTTCGGCCCGTTCTCTCGTCGAAACGGTTAGCAGGTGGTTATGAAGGGTGAGGTCTTCGGAAAAGACAATCAGGACCGCATCGTCGAAGTGAACAATGGGGCGAATTTTGTCCATAATGGTCTGGTAAAGTTGCTCCTGGTTCCTAATTTGGGTAGCGGCCTCGCTTATTTCTAGTAAGGTTTCTTTAAATTCCTTTTCCGCTAGCATTTGCTCATTGGCCAATACGTTGCTTACCGCTACCGCCATCTGATCGGCAATATTAAGGTACAACTTCTGCTGAGCCTCGGTCAGTTGCTGTATTGCTTCAAAATGGAATAGTAACAGCCCGAACACCTCACCCCCGGTCTTGAGCTTGACCGTGACAGAGTCGACTAATCCGGTTTCTTTCATCAAGACCAAACCGGGGTGATCGGGAAACCGCAACAACCAATCCTGAAGATGATAATGGCTTAGCTCATTATCATTTAACATCTCCTCTACCGGACTGTCTTTCACCGGAAGGAGTTGGTTTACTACTTCGTAAAACAAGGGGTGGTTTTTTCTTTCCTCGGGCGACATCGTCAGTATATGATTGTAGTAGGTTTTATCTTCGTTAACCACAATACAAACAGCATCGTCGAAGTGAACAATGGGTCGCAACTTCTCCATCACTGCCTCGTAGAGGTCTTCCCGATTACGGATGTTAGTTGCTGCTTCGCTAATCTCCAGTAAGGTCTCCTTAAACTGCTTTTCTTCAATGAGTTGCTCATTGGCTAGGATACTGTTAACCGTAACCGACATCTGGTAGGCGATATTTTCGTAGAGCTTGGTGTTGATTGGCTCTACAAATTGGCTCTCCCGAAAGTGGAATAACATAGCCCCGATAAGTTTCCCGGCATCTTTTAAACTGACCTTTACGGTGTGCTCTAAGCCTTCATCGCAGTGCATTTGTATCCCTGGATGGTCCGAATAACGCTCGAGCCAGTCGGCCAGATGAAAAACTGCTACGTCATCCGACTGTAAAATATCTACAAATGGCCCCGTGATGGGACTGGGTAATCGTACCAGTTGATCGTAGCTGGGATGCTGCTGCCGACTGAGTGGCGATGACGCCAGTACGTGTACATAGTTTTCATAGCTTTCATCATACACAATGACAACTGCATCGTCGAAAGGGATAAATTTCCTAAGCCGATCTACCACGATAGGATACAGGCTCTGTCGATCATTGACCGTCGCCAGACTCTCACTAATCTCTAATAAGGTCTCCTTAAACTGTTTTTCCTCAATGAGTCGCTCGTTGGCTAGCACATTGCTCACCGCTACCGCCATCTGGTCAGCAATGTTGGCGTAGAGCTCTTTAAGGTAAGCATTGAAGTCAGGTTTTTCAAAATAGTGAAAGAATAGCGTGCCGTAAACTGTCGCCCCTTCGTGCAGTAGCAGTAATATAGAATGCTCTTCTCCCAAGTCTCTCATCATCAGTAATCCGGGATGGTGAGGGTACCTTTTTAGTAAGCTTTCTGTTTCATACAAAGTGACCTTACCTCCAGCGATGAATTCTTCGAAGGGTGAACCCGCTACGGGAATATCTTCAGTAAGCATCCGCTGGTAATCGGGATGCCCTTCAGCGGGCGAAGGATGGTGGGCTGATATGTGCCGATGGGTCGTACCGTCGGGTGACACCAGCCCTAGTACCGCATCATCGAACTGCATTAGTGGCTTAAGCTTTTGCATCACCACCTGATACAAATCTTCCCGATTGCGGATGTTGGTCGCCATTTCGCTAATCTCAAGTAGCGTTTCTTTAAACTGCTTCTCTTCAATAAGTTGCTGGTTGGCTAGCACGTTGGTGACAGCTATCGCCAATTGGTCAGAGACGCCCTTGAGTAACTCTTGGGATAGATGACTAAACCGCCCTTCTTCAGTGGCGTGAAATTCTAGGGTACCTATTTTAGCATCTCCAATCCACAGGGGTAACATCAGGTGCTCCTGATAATTTAAATCCGCCATCAGCTTCATTCCTGGAAAATCGGGGTATTCTTCTAGCCAATCGGCTAATTTACTTCGTGTGGGTTGGTCAAACGCAAAAACCTTTTCGTACGCGGTTCCGCGAATAGGTATACTGGGCTGTAGAAAGTAGGTGTAGTTTTCGTTAGCTAGCGTTGGTGCGGTGTTGTCGGAGTCTACCATAAAAAATGATTCCTCGTCGTGCTTAATCATAATCACGGCGTCGTCGAACCGGAAAAGTGGTCTTAACTGCTCAAAAAGCGTTTGAAAAAGATCAGATTTATTTCTGATTTTTGCGATGTCCCCACTCAAGGATAATAATAGCTCTTTCTGGTTTTTCTCATCTACTGAGTGTTCGTTGGCTAACACTTTGCTCAGGGCTACGGCTAGCTGGTCAGCAACCGTCTGAAACATACTACGATTCACATTTGCTAGGCAATCTTTTTCTTCGGAATCAGCGTAAAATAGTCCGATTACTTTGCCTTGTACTTTCAATGGAGCCGCCAAACTGTCATGTGAGGTATCCAGAAGATTGTTCCAGAGGGGGTCATGAGGAAAAGTATTTCGTACCTTAGTAAGGTCAAACAACCGTGGTTGTCCAGCCTCCTCAAGTTCGATAATCATACTGGCTAGCGCAGACCCTTGGTAGGGATAGTAGTCAGAAACGAAACCGTAACTTTCGCTCGAGTTTGATGAATGAAACTCTGAGGTTTCCACCGCTAGGTTCAGGTAATGATTCTCATCTTTATTCACTATCAATATTCCAGAGTTGTCAATACCAAACATGGGATGCAGTTCAGTCTCAATTATCTCCAATAGGGCGGTACGATTGCTGACCGCCGCAATGGTGGCCAGTAGAGGCGAAAGGGTAGACCAAGGAGAAGAAGACATGGGCTAGATATTGGTGTCTGCTGGGAAAAACTATAACTATATACAACTAAACTACGGAAGTAACGGAAAACCCACGAAATATGAGAGCTCCATTTCAGTAGCTTCCCCGAAATGTCGGGGTTACAACGTATTTACCTAATTTATCTAGTGTTCATATACTATTTATAAGGTATTGACATTCAAACTATTATATAATTTTTTTTAGCCTTTTACCAAATGGGTGAAGAATTTGTGAAAGTTTGGTATACCTAAATCACTAACAAGATGAAGGATTGTTTTGAAATCGACCTAAATGAGCACATTATTTCAGGTCTGTGGCGAAAGTTACTCGTATTGATGAGTGTGTTTCTTGGTGGTGCGGTGGTTACTTTTACTTACGCTCAAGCCCCAGCGACTGATAGCTTAAAGCGAGTGTTATCCGTCGCCCAACACGATACTATCCGTACTAAAATTCTCCTGAACCTGGTTTGGGAGTATACATTTACCCAACCAGATACTGCCTTACTTTACGGGGAGAGAGCACTGACGATGAGTCAAGATTTAGGCGATACTACCTATCTGATAGAAGCACTGAAAGCGATGGGCACGATTTACTCAGTGCAAGCGGACTACGCTACTGCACTAGACTATTTATTTGAATCCCTCGCCTTGTCCCGAGCGGCTGGCGACCAGCGTAACTCCTTCAGTGTTCTGATGAACATCGGCAACGCAATGAAGGGGCAGGGTGAAACAACCCAATCTAAGTCTTACTACGAAGAGGCACTGGCCATCGGTGAGCAGCTTCAGGACACTAGCCGCCTAGTTGTTGCCTCAATTAATTTGGGGGCCATACTCTACGATCAGCGGGAGTACCAGCAATCACTGAAATATAACCGTCGGGCAGTGACTTGGATTGAGCAACACGGGGTTCAGCAACGGTTACTCGGACACGCCCTGGTGAATATCGGGAGTGCGCTCGCCCAATTGGGGAAATCCTCTGAAGCACTAACGTACCTCAAGCGGGGATTAGCCGTGGTGCAGACTACCGGAGATGGGCTGACTGAAACAGTTATTTTACACAATATTGCCGAGACCCACCTCGACCTTAACCAGTTAGATGAAGCCCTAGATTACAGTCGACAGGCACTAGAAAGAGCCCAGACGGCCACCTTTACTAAGGAAGAGAGTGACGCTTTCTTACTACTGTCTGAAATTCTGGAAGCCCAGGGCGATTACGGCCAGGCACTACAGTACCACAAACAGCATCTGACCTTACAAGATAGTATCTTTAATCAAACTTCCTCTCAGCAGATTGCTGAGCTCCAGACCCAGTACGAAACCGAGCAGAAGGAGCAGCAGATTACCGTCCTCACCCAAGAAAGGTCCTTGCAAAACATTCGGGAAAAGCAGATGAGCCAACAACGACTCGGCCTACTATTGGGGGCAGTTCTATTGTTAACTTTATTAGGCGTAACCTTCAATCGTTACCGGTTAAAGCAGCGGGCACTGAGCACTATCCGAGTGCAAAAGCAGGCCATTGAAGCTAAGAGTGTTGAGAATGAATTACTTATTCGGGAGATTCATCATCGGGTAAAAAACAACTTACAGATTATCATGAGCCTGCTCAACACCCAGGCCAACGTGCTGAGCGACTCCCAGGCGGTAGAGGTTATTGCCGAAAGCCAGAACCGGGTTAAGTCTATGGCCCTAATTCACGAGAAACTATACCAATCCAGCAATTTTACGCAAGTGCCGACGCAGCCTTATCTATCTGAAATGGCACAAAATGTAGCTCAATTTTATCAAAAACGCGTGCAGTTGCACCTTGATATTGAACCAAATGAGATAAGTATGTCTACGGCGGTGCCTCTCGGATTAATTGTGAACGAGCTCCTTACTAATGCTTTCAAACATGCTTTTAAGGGAGTAGCTAATGCCCATTTGTGGGTAACCTTTCGTACCGAAGGAATGAACGGTAGTCGCCGCCATCATTTGCAGATCAAGGACAATGGAACAGGGCTCCCCCGCGATTTCGATCCGGAGCAATCCCGTTCATTCGGACTTAGATTAATAAAGGGCCTTACGCATCAGCTAAATGGCGAATTTGAGATTCGTGCTACTTCGGGAGCTTGCTTTACTATCCGGTTCCGCGAAGTAGTATCTACCGAGTAACCTGTAAAAATTATGGCCAAGAAAATTTTGATTGTGGAAGACGAGTTTGTGATTGCCCAGGATCTCCAAATCATCCTGGAGAAATTGCACTACGAAGTGGTGGGTATTGCCCAATCAGAGGGGGAAGTCCGGCAGCTTTTAAATCAGGTTAAACCCGATGTAGTTTTGTTAGATATTCTGCTCAAAGGGGATAAGAGTGGTATTGACATTGCCCAAATGTTAAATGAGCACTATCAGGTTCCGTTTGTGTTTGTCAGCTCGTTTGCCGATGAAGATACTATTGCCCGAGTCAAAGAGACCCATCCCTTTGGTTACATACTCAAGCCCTTTAATGAACGGGATATCTACGTAGCAATTGAACTCTGTTTATCTAAAGCCGATAACCTACGACTTGCGGTTCAAAATCAGTACCTGAACGAAGAAATCACCCAGTACTATAATTTTGAAAATATGGTTGGTGAGAGTGATTCTATGCAGCAGATATTTCGTCTTATCAAGCGGGTAGCCCCTACCGACACCACAGTACTTATTCAAGGTGAAACTGGTACTGGCAAAGAGCTGATTGCCCGGGCAGTACATAGCCTGTCTCGTCGTAGTAATCAGACCATGATTAAAGTAAATTGCGCAGCACTTCCTTCTGAGCTTCTCGAGTCCGAACTATTTGGCCACGAAAAAGGAGCCTTTACCGGAGCGATACAGAAGCGCATCGGTAAGTTAGAACTTGCCCACCAGAGTACTATTTTTCTCGACGAAATTGGGGAGCTACCTCTGGCATCCCAAGCTAAGCTGCTCCGTTTTTTACAGGAAAGAGAAGTAGAACCGCTGGGCGGAAACCAAGTGCGAAGTGTCGATGTACGGGTTATTGCAGCTACCAATCGTAATCTGGCAGAAGAAGTGCAGGAAGACCGCTTTCGCCAGGATCTTTACTTTCGCCTGAACGTGCTGCCTATTGA
>JBCCTI010000131.1:0-10167 GCA_039198955.1 Bacteroidota bacterium
TTCGGATGGACAAACTTCTTTAGAAGATTAACTAAAGATTACGAAAGAATGATCGAGTCGTCGGTTGCTTTTCTACAATTGATGTTCATCACTATCATTTTAGCAAGAATAGAATAATTTCATTCCAAACATGCTCTAAGACATGAAGAAGGTAAATCAGCGATTGGATGCAATAGAAAAACGATTAGGTGAGTAGGGGCAATTTTACTTCAGGGTTCACGAGGTTTTTGAGCAAGTTAGAAGAAAGAGTGCAGTATTATGAGTGGAGATGCTTCTACGCAGATTTTAGAGACTGACCTCACTCACTCAAAATATTATATAAATCAATATTAAGATAATAGTGGTGACCTTGAATGGTTCGTTTGTCCAGTACGCCCAGTTCGGTGA
This sequence comes from Bacteroidota bacterium, assembly GCA_039198955.1. Lineage (GTDB taxonomy): Bacteria > Bacteroidota > Bacteroidia > Cytophagales > Cyclobacteriaceae > Tunicatimonas. The sequence continues at coordinate 388 of JBCCTI010000131.1, forward strand.
GTTGATTGAGGTAGCTACGGGCAGTATTTTCGGCATAAATGCCTTGACTGGTAAAGTGCTTCACGGTAGAGTAGGGCTGAGTAAATAGCATTTCAATCATTTGCTCCGGCCGCTGAATAGCAGTTTGCTGGCGAACGGCCTGCAAAATAGCTTCCTTAGATTGTAAAATATCATTGATCTTTCGGTAGGTCAGGTTAGCAGTCGATTGCACGGCCTCTAGCATGTATAAGATCCAGGGTTGCCAATCGCCTCGCTGGGAGACTCCCCCTAAACGGTAGTAGTATTCATCTTTATGGTCAATAATGTAGCGACTCAGAAATAGAATCGGAAGGTCGAGTAAGCCTTTCTTGGTGAGGTAGTGAATATTAAAAATTCGGCCCGTACGTCCGTTTCCGTCGCGAAAGGGATGAATGGCTTCAAATTGGTAGTGCCCAATTGCCATCTTCAGTAGCGGATCGACCATATAACGTTGGTCGTCGTTCATAAAATCCAATAAGTTCCTAAGCTTTTCTTCCAGAATACCGTCTCCGCGAGGTGGCGTGTAAATAACTTGCCCGGCGTTAGGACCACTACCACCTTGCCGGATAACAATCCGAGTAAACGCCGGACGAAAACTATCCTTCGCCTCTTTTACCTCTCGGTACATCTGAATAAAATAATCTAAGTCAAAAGCTTCCTTTTGTTCTAAGGTGTGAAATCCTTTCCAGAGGGCTTCGCGGTAGCGTAATACCTCTTTAGGGGCACCATAAACCTCCTGCAAATCATTTTGGCTAAATGCTTGGTACAGTTCATCGTCGGTAGTAAAAATATTTTCAATCTGGCTAGATGCTTTCGCTTCTTGTAAGCTAATGCTATTAATCAAAAGCTTTTGATCAGGAATAGCAGCACTGCGTCCGTGCAGTCGCGCCAATGCGGCTTTGGCATCGCCGAGTTGTTCCAGCACTTCTACTGTTCGATAATATTCTTCAGAAATAGGTAAATACGGTAAATCGTTCCAGGGCTGATTTCTATCGGGATTAATCCAAGGCACTTTAGACATTATTTAGCTATTTTTTTAATGTTTGATGAGTATCTAGACCTTAAAAGAGCATTGACTTTTCTTACAAACATTCAATAAACGATTATTTGATGTTTGAAGTATAAAAACACCTTAATTTGAGGCTGAATAAACCAGTAAACATCAATTTAATCGTAAAATAATGTCTATTGCTTATGAAGGATGACTTATCTGTTCATTATGATGACGAAGGCTTTATACGTACTTTTGCCAACACTTAATTTAACACTATGACCCTAATTGATGGCAAACAAACGGCTCAGCAGATCCGGCAAGAACTTACCGAGCAGGTACAGCAACTTAAAGCAGAAGGAAAAAAGGTGCCGCATTTAGCCGCTATACTAGTAGGAAACGACACTGCTAGCGAAACCTACGTTCGCAATAAAGTAAAAGACTGTGAACAAGTAGGTTTCGATTCTACCCTTGTTCGTTTGGATGAATCTATTTCGGAAGAAGAGCTACTTCAGGAAGTCCATAAGCTCAACGATAATTCCGACGTTGATGGATTCATTGTACAATTGCCCTTACCCAAGTATATTAATGACGAGAAAATTACCTTTGCCATTAAAGCCGAAAAAGACGTGGATGGCTTTCACCCAGTAAACGTGGGGCGGATGGCTAAAGGACTACCATCGTACGTAGCAGCTACTCCACTGGGAATTATGCAGTTGCTGGAGCGGTATCAGATTGAAACTGAGGGTAAGCACTGCGTCGTTATCGGCCGTAGTGATATTGTCGGTACGCCCATGAGCCTACTGATGTCTCGCAAATCTGATCCAGGTAACTCCACCGTAACAATTTGCCACAGTCGAACCAAAAATATGGCCGAAATTACCCGCGAAGCTGATATTCTGATCGCTGCTATTGGCAAAGCCCACTTCGTTACGGCTGATATGGTGAAAGAAGGTACAGTGGTAATTGATGTAGGTATCAATCGGGTGGATGCGCCCGAACGTCCGCGAGGCTACAAATTAGTAGGTGATGTGCGTTTTGAAGAAGTAGCTGAAAAGTGTAGTTATATCACTCCGGTGCCCGGTGGAGTTGGTCCCATGACGCGAGCAGCTTTGCTCTATAATGCGATGTTAGCTGCCAAGAAAGAGATTTATCCTTAAAGTTCAGGGGGTCAAAATTGGTCGTCGGTAATTCATGATAGCAGTAACGTGGTAGGAATAAAGAATTTATCTACTTTCTATTTTATGCTAAGGGGTCATTTCCGGAAGTGATATCTCAATTGCAACGAGCCAAAGACTGGTTATATATCATCGAGGAAGAACTTAGTGAGTTGTATCAGCTTTCTAATGAAGTAGCTAGGATGATTCAAAGCCTCGTTCAATATTTTAAGGGATCAAAAATGACAGGCATAAAATAAAAATAATGCTTTCATGATTTTCAGAACCGAAAATTCAAAACCCAGAACTCAGAACCCAGAACTTGAAAAACTCCCCATCATGGAAGCCTTCTACACATTACAAGGTGAAGGGGCACATCAGGGAAAAGCTGCCTATTTTATCCGGTTGGGAGGATGTGACGTGGGATGCCACTGGTGCGATGTAAAAGAATCCTGGGATGCCAAAGCCCATCCGCAAAAAACAGTGGTTGAAATTGTAGAAGAGGCTACGCAGTATCCGTCTCGGTTAGCAGTGATTACCGGGGGTGAGCCGTTGATATATGATCTTACTGTACTTACACAAGAACTAAAGCAGCAGGGTTTCTCCATTAACATAGAAACTTCGGGGACTCATCTGCTCTCTGGGCAATTGGACTGGGTTTGCTTCTCCCCCAAAAAATTCAAAGCCCCGCTACCCGAAATCTACGAGCGGGCCCACGAACTGAAAATCATTATCTACAACCGCAGTGATTTTCGCTGGGCGGAACAGTTCGCTGAGAAAATGAACGCTCAGTGCCAATTATATCTCCAACCTGAGTGGAGCGTAGCTGAAAAGAGGTTACCTCAGATAATTGAGTACATCAAGCAAAATCCAAAGTGGCGTATCTCGCTACAAACGCATAAGTTCATGCAAATTCCCTAAAGCGATTTTCTTTAATAAATTGATCTCTTTCTGATAAGTAAGTTGGTATCTTGTCCAAGTAATCAAACAAAATCAATATGATTTCTCTTGGGATAAGAATCTTTTTGTTGCTCCTAATTTCCAACTCAGCTTCAGCGCAAATTTTCGTCGCCCGTAACTTCTTCCCAGTGCCGCTGGATGATACCACTAGTGAACGGACATTTCTGCCTAATATCATCTTTAGCGCCGAAGGAATGCGAGGCTACGGTTCAGCGTTAGACGAGCAGGCCTGGAACGCCAAATACTTTGGTCTGGTCGAGCTCTATCGGTTTAGCGATAAAGCTACCCTTGCCGGAACGCTTTCTCATGAACTTACCGCTAACCCGCATAACGAAATCAGCTTTCACATGCGAGGGGCGATCTGGAATGAGTCTATTGCATTTTTCCGCAAGACCAATGTGGGCGTGCTGGAGTTTGGGGTCACTCATCATTGTCGGCACGAGATTGATAACACTGTACCTTCTGATGAATCGGTCCCCGATGAAGAATACAGCCCTACCCGTCGGTTGTTGGTGATGACCGCACTCTATTCTGCTTTTAGTACTCCTAATTATACAATCAGTGAGCGAATGCAATATCGCCTCTATGGTCGGCTGAATGCGTATACTTATCGGGTGGACGGACGTCGGCCTGAACAATTCGAGAATGACCAAAGTTGGCAGGACTTACGGGCTTCTTTACTCATCGGGGGGCGATTGACTGCTGAAGTTTCCAAAGTGGTAAATACTTACGTTCGGGCCTGGGTAAATCCTATTTTCTTCGATGATGGCGATACCTGGAAAATGAATTATCGGGTCGAGACTGGAGTGGGTTTTAACGGTAAAAAAGCGGTGCTAGAGGCGTTTGCTGCCTACGAGCAGTACTTCGATGATGCATCACGACCGTATCCCTTACAATCTAATGTATTTTTTGTGGGGGTACGAGGACGATCTCACCTTATTTTTTAGAAAGTAAGCCTTTTTTTGCGGAAATAATTTTTATAGCTTTGCAATCCTTTTAAGGAAAAGAGCAGAAATTCAGCATCTTCTGTTGGCAATAGAAAATTAAGCATGCTATGAAAAAAGATATTCATCCTAATTACCGAAAAGTTGTTTTTTACGATACTTCCAGCGATTATAAGTTTGTAACCCGCTCTACTATGCAGTCGGAAGAAACTATTGAATGGGAAGACGGAAATACGTATCCACTAGTAAAGATTGAAGTAAGCTCAGCTTCACATCCATTCTACACTGGTAAGAAATTGTATGTAGATGCTGCCGGACGAGTTGAGAAATTTAACCGTCGCTACAAGAAAAAGTAGTCTTCGGAAAAATCACGGTCTTAAGTGAGTCTTCGGTAAAACTATCGAAGACTTTTTTATTTTTGTAGCAAGCTATCAGAAAATATCTACCCTTGCAGTTTTCAGCAATACACGGTCTAGCAGAAGTAAAACAGCATCTGATACAGTCGGCAAATGCTGATCAGGTGGCGCACGCCCAGTTGTTTTTGGGGCCGGGGGGCAGTCCTAATCTGGCGCTAGCTTTAGCCTACGCTCAGTACTTGAACTGCGAAAATCGCCAAGAAGATGGCAACTGTGGTGATCGGTCATCAGATAATCAGCCACCCGGTGGAGAGTACGCCCGGCCTGATCTGCATTTTGTATTTCCGGTTTGCTCTACCAAAAAAATTACTGGAAAAGATGTGGTCAGCGATAGTTTTATTGCGGAGTGGCGCACTTTTTTAGCAGAACGCCCCTACGGCTCACTAGCCGACTGGAGTGAGTATCTAGGGGCTGAGAACAAGTCGTTAAATATTTCTAAGGAGGAAAGTCGCAATATCATTCGCAAACTGAGCCTGACCACTTTTGGCGATCAGTACAAAATTGTTATTATCTGGCATCCAGAGTGTATGCATCCGGCAGCAGCCAACGGTATTCTGAAGATTCTGGAAGAACCACCCGATCGAACTGTATTTATTCTTGTAGCTAACAGCACTGAGCAGTTGCTGCCAACTATTTTGTCCCGTACTCAAATTATACAAGTACGGGCATTTTCGGATGAAGAATTGGTGCAAATGCTAGCACACTATCGTGGCAATGAGGCAACCACTGACCTTCAGCGATTACAACGGATTGCCACCTTGGCTGAGGGAAACTTTCAAAAGGCTCTTCAATTGCTCGAGGAAGTAGAAGACGATAGCCACCAACTCTTTCGGGATTGGATGCGTCTGTGCTATCTTCAGGATTACAAAAAACTGCTACCCTTTATCGATAGGTTTCATAAGCAAAGCAGAGAAAACCAGAAAGCCTTGTTTGCTTATGGTTTAGCGATGATTCGGGAGATGCTAGTGTATCAATCAGTAGATCAACTAGTTGAAGTAGGGGCAGAACATGTTTTACAAAAGGAAAAAAAGCTAGTGCGGGTACAAGGTAAAGACCTAGAGTTCGTTGTAAACTTCGGTAAAATTACCAATACCGCCGCACTAGAAAAAATGCTGCACTGGTTTAATGAGGCTTATATTCAGTTAGAGAGAAACGCTAACCCTAAAATTCTATTACTGGATACATCGCTGAGTATTGGGCAACTAATCCAACGAAAATGAGGCTAAAGATAGGAACTCGAGGTAGTAGATTAGCCCTGTGGCAGGCCCATCACGTCGCCGAAAAGTTACGAGCAGGTGGAGTAGATAGCGAAATCGTAACTATTAGCACCCGAGGAGATAAACGACAAGATGTTACGATTGCTGAGATCGGCACCCGAGGAGTATTCACCGAAGAAATTGAAGAACAACTCCAGCAAAAAACCATTGACCTGGCCGTTCACAGTGCTAAAGACTTACAATCGAGTCTACCCAATGCCTTTGAAATTGTTGCTTTTACTGAGCGAGAACATACGGCTGATGTGTTAGTTAGCCATCAAGAATTTTCTTGGCAAAGTAATCAAGCAGTAACTATTGGCACCTCTTCGGTGCGGCGCCGAGCCTTGCTCAAACACTATTTTCCTCGTACCAAGGTGGTAGAAATGCGGGGGAATCTACAAACCCGCATGGCTAAAATGGATTCTGGGCAGTGCGATGCACTCATGCTGGCCTACGCTGGAGTGCACCGAATGCAGTACAACACATCCATCGTACACCAATTCCCCCTCGATCAGATGATTCCTGCCGTGGGGCAAGGAAGTGTGGCAGTAGAGATACTGACTAGCTTGGATAGTGATAAAAAAAATATTATTCGGAAGCTTATTAACCACGAAATTACCGAGCAGCAGCTTCAGGCCGAACGAGCGTATCTGAAAGCTTTACGAGGTGGGTGTAGCGTGCCGGTCTTCGCTTTAGCAACCATACAGGCCGATAGCCTACAGTTGCAAGGTGGGGTAGTAAGTCTAGACGGAAAAACGTTATTGCGAGACATGTTTACTGGCAGTAGGCAGCAGCCAGAAGAGATCGGGAATATGCTTGCCGAAAAAATAATATCCCAGGGAGGCCTGCAAGTTCTCGAGGCAATTAGAGGTTGATTATCAATGATTGGCAGGCGGTTTCTGATTATTTGGGGTGGTTATTATAATAAGTTGTAAATTTAAAGTCATATGGAATATAAAGTAAAGCATTTTTTTATCTTCTGTTACGTACTTTTCTTCTCAGGAACAATTCTTAGCTGTTCGTCAGAAAAGGATTTTTTAGTTACTATAAGTACGCAGTACGGTGACATGCATGCTGTTTTGTACGATGCCACCCCTAAGCATAAGGATAATTTCCTGGAATTAGCGCAAAGTGGAAAGTACGATAGCGTAATCTTCCACCGAGTGATTGAGGATTTTATGGTGCAGACCGGTGATCTGGCCACCCGACCTGGTACTACTGAGGAAGATGCAGTAGATTACACTGTTGAAGCTGAATTTGTTGATACCCTATTCCACAAAAAAGGGGCGCTGGCAGCAGCTCGGCAAGGAGACCAGGTAAACCCTAATCGTGAATCCAGCGGTAGCCAATTCTATATTGTGCAGGGAACCGTGTTGTCAGAGGAAAAGTTAACTATTGACATGCGAAAGCTGAACGACGGTGTAGGCGAGTTGCTGCAACGGGATGATTACGATAGTGTGCGGGAAGAACTATTGGGTTTATACAATAGCCAACAGTTCGATACGTATACCAAAAAACTCATGTCACTAAAGCCTGAGGTAGAAGAAAAATTAGGGATCCAAGTGGATCGAGATTATCCTCCTGAGCGATTAGAAGCTTATACTACCCAAGGAGGCGTACCTCATCTAGACGATACTTACACAGTATTTGGGGAAGTAATTGACGGATTTGCGGTAATAGATTCTATTGCTGGACAACCCACCGGAGCGGGAGATAAACCAAATCAGGATATTTACATGACGGTTGAAGTGGAAGAAATGCCTAAGAAAAAGATCACTAAACAATTTGGATACCATTTTCCGACACAGTAAAATCGTAAATTACGCTAGTGGGTTCACTGAAGAAAAAAAATAAAAGGAATATGATTAAAGTGTTGCTAACGGGAGGAAATGGATTACTAGGGCAGAAACTCATTCCTCTTCTTTTGGCTGATGATAACATTTATCCGGTGATTACCTCCCGGGGGGCAGCCCGCTTCGACAGATCCTACGGCGACTTTCAGTATTTTGACCTGGACATTACCAAGCGGGATCACGTTTTCAACATTGTGCACTTAGTGCAGCCCGATGTTATCATTCACACGGCGGCTATGACCAATGTTGATTACTGTGAACAACACCAAGATGAGTGTTGGGAAGTTAATGTCCAAAGTATAGCCCACTTATTGCACGCTGCCGAAGCCTACCACAGTTTTTTCATTCATCTTTCTACCGACTTCATTTTTGACGGCAACAAACGCCGCCTAACCGAAGAAGAAGCTCCCCGACCTATAAATTTCTACGGCCAGTCTAAATTACAAGCCGAGACATTAGTAAAACAGAGCCGGGTAAGACACGCTATCTTACGCACGGCTTTGGTTTATGGCTTAGTGCCGGGAATGAGCCGTTCCAACATTGTACTTTGGGTAAAAAACAGCCTTGAGGCTCAAAAACCTATTCAGGTGGTTGACGATCAGTATCGTACTCCCACCTTTGTTGAGGATTTGGCAATGGGCTGCTTTCTTGTAGCTCAGCAACGTGCTGAAGGAACCTATAATATATCTAGTGGCGAAGTGCTAACCCCTTACCAAATGGCTTTGGAAATTGCCGACGTATTTCAACTAGATGCCTCGCTTATCACCCGCACCGATTCTTCTAGGTTTCGTCAGACAGCCGAGCGCCCCCCCGAAACTGGACTTGTTATTAACAAGGCAAAGTGTGAACTAGGGTTTAAACCCTCTACATTTCGTGAGGGGATAGCTTCAATGCAAGAACAACTTTCAGTAATCCCTTCTCAAAGCTTTTACAGCTAAAGCATACTCTACCACACGACTGCTTTTGTCGTGGTTAAGCTGTACGCTGAACTACCTTCTCAGTCATAATACTGTATAGTTTCTGCTTAATTGTATCACCGCCTAGATCGTAGTTATACTTCCCATTAGCCGCTATCCCCATCTCCACGATCTTGTCTTCATCTTTGTCGATATATTGTATGATCCGGGGAATTTCCTGTACAGCATCGTGATAAAATAGTCCTGAGTGCCCATCCTCCAAATATTCGTGGGTGATTCGCATATGGGGAGCCAATACGGCTTTTCCCTGCTTCATATAGCTGAGCATAACCATTTGTCCGGAAGCTCCAGTTTCTTCCCTTAGTGGTAAAATACAGGCGCGGGCGTTTTTCACCAAGCTATTAAACTGCTTTTTAGGTATATCACGCAGTACCTCTACGTTGGATGGTAGCTCGACCTCCAGATCTTTGTTTAGGTGAGACCCTACAATTACTAGCTTTTGATTGAGCTTACGGAAGGCTTCTATCAAAGAACCATAGTCCCGGTTGGTAAAACCACCCGCAAAATAATAGGAGCCTACCTGATTTTTTACCTGATCCTCGGTAATATCAGCTGAGGAAAAATCACCGTAAGGCAACACAATCAACTTATGGTTGGGAAGGCTAAGATGCTCGTGATAAATAGGACGATCGGCCTCTGAGTTAATAATGTAATACTCTTGGTCAATGGCTGTCCAGTCCATAATCCGTTTCAGTAAAGGAAAGAAACGGTAATTATGAATAAAAAAGCCTAACCAAAAGAATTGCTGGCAGCGAATAACCTTCAGCTTTATGAGTAATTTAAGGAAGAGGGATGACCAGCCCATACTAACAATAGTATGAGTATCTCGAATCTGATGTAGATTTTGAAGTAAGAAAAAAACGAAAGAGAATGTCTCGAGTACAGAGAGTTTCTTACTTACAAGGCGCTTCTTCTTTTTGTCAATCTTCACCAATTCTTCAAAACCTAACTCTTCTTTAAGAAAATTCACGTGAGGGGGATACATCCCCTTGTCTAAGCGAACGACAAAACTTTTCATGGTTTACATCAATTAGAGGGTTGATACTTATTCTTCATTTGGTCATACATCTTCGCCTGAGAGTACTTACTACATGGGCACTGCGAAGAAATACTGTAGTGGGTTGACAATTTTTCTACCCACAAGTGGGTATTTTGTCAAAAAATTAAACTATAAAATATATATTTGACTATTTAACATTCATAATAAA
>JBCCTI010000132.1:0-10063 GCA_039198955.1 Bacteroidota bacterium
ATCATCTAAAATCACATATATTGCAATGGTGTTATCGTTGAGCATAAGAATAAGTGTTTTGAAGTGTGAGAACCTCAAAAATACAATCTTATCCCATACGATAACACTTCTTTTCATAGGTAGCAACTTGAATTAACTAGCGTAACCAAGGTCAGCTATACCTGCTCTGAATATTAGTTACCAAAATTGAGTAATCTCCGGCTACAAACCTCTTTTTCTTGGTCTTATCTGCTCTTGAATGGTTTTGATGGCAGTATTGATTTGTTTATCAATATCTTTGATCTTATTAATTGAGTGGATGACATGGCGCTTTTTGCCCATTGATAGTTTCTCAAAAATACTCTTGAGCGCATCATCTTGTTCCAGTAGGGCTGCCAGCACTTCGGGCACTGCCACCCCTAGCGGATTGGGGTCTTCGTGTAGGGTAAAATGCAAGGTGTCGCCTAATTTTTTATTGGCAGCTTTCAGGTTTTTACTACCCAAGATGATAAAGAAGTTTCCATCGCCCAAGTGATTTAGCCCGCACTGAAACGTCACGTTTTCTTCAATAGTGCAAATAAAGCGGGTATGTCGTTTCTTCTCCAACCCATTGACAAACTCAGCGGGAATAGTCAGGTAAAAGTACCCTCCCCTTCTTTTTTCGAGCTGCTGTATTATCTGATCCTCCTCAAAGAGAATTTTTGGCTTCGACATACTGCTTTAAACCACTAAGATCCTTTAAATGCATTCGGCGTACCCACTTTACAATACCTCTCAAATAAGCAATGAGGAAGTGAGGTTTCTTTAAGAGTTCATTAAACCACAAACTGACTTCGGTACGCTTATCGGGTAATTCTTTGAGTATAAACGATAGGCGTACATCATCCTCAAAGGGAGCCACATAGCTTTTAAGATAAAAATCTACTCGCTCGTTCTCAGTTAAACCAGTAATTTCTTGATAGCCAAATTCTTTTCCATTTTTTGAGTACACCGTTTGAGCACCAATAATACCATCGGTATTCTTTACTAAGCAGTCCGATTTGGTTTCAGTAGGCCAAGCACTCCAGCCCATGAGTTGCTCCTGAAAACGAATAGCGTCGTAGACCCTTGAAATCGGGGCTTGTACCGTGATCGTTTCAATATACTGAATTCGGTTGGGAAGAAAGATGATGAGCAGGATTAAGGCCGCTACGATGCCTACCCCTACCGCAATTAGAATTGTTAATACCATTTTTTGTGCTTTAAATTTTACTTCAAATTTAGGAAGCACATTTCTGATAAAATTTGCCATATGGCAAAAAATCAGCCTTTCTTTGCTCTCAGTCGGCTCAGGGAACTTTGAGTAATACCGATAAAGCTAGAGATATAGCGGAGTGGGTAGCGAGCGAGCCAGTTTTTCTCTTCTTCTACTCTCCGGTAACGCTCCGCAGCTTCATCACTCTGAAATGACATTACATTCTTAGCGAGATTGACGAAAGATATTTCAACTGTTTTTCGAAGCAGGGTATTATAAGCATTAGACACCTGCGCCAATTGGTCGCTTTTTTGTTTGGATATAACATAAACCACAGTCGGCTCAATCGCCTCAATATTGATTCTACTTTTTACTTGGTCAAGATAGCTTTCCAGATCAGTAAATATCTGTCCAGCAGTGGCTATCCAGACGGTGTAATCCTGATCGTTTTTATGATAGTATAGCCGAACGGTACCGCTCTCTAAAAAGTAGTATTGCTTGCAAACTCGATCTGCCTTCAATAAAAATTGCCCTTTAGGCAAATCAACTCGTTCTAAGTATCCAAATATTTCGTCTACCTCTTCAGCATTACCCAGCGAAAGCGCTTTTATCTGTTCTTTGAGTACTTGCATTCATTGGTTTTACAATACGACTTATTAGCATGATAATCTACAACTGCTCCGAAAAATAGCTGATAAAATCGGGTAAACTATACGTTCCTACATCGCCCTGTCCGTGGCGACGCACTGATACCGACTGGGAATCAGCTTCCTTTTCGCCTACAATCAGCATGAACGGAATTTTGGTTACTTCGGCATCCCGGATCTTTCGGCCAATTTTTTCATCTCGGTGATCTACCGAACCGCGGATATCCTGATCTTCTAGCGTTGCTAAAACCTCATCGGCGTAATCGCTGTACTTCTCGGAAATGGGAAGAATAGCAAATTGCTCGGGAGCTAACCACAGTGGTAAGTTGCCTCCGGTGTGCTCTAGCAAAATAGCGACAAAGCGCTCCATGGAGCCAAACGGCGCGCGGTGAATCATTACCGGTCGGTGCTTCTGATTGTCAGCGCCAATATACGTCAGTTCAAAACGCTCGGGTAAGTTATAATCTACCTGAATGGTTCCCAGCTGCCATTGTCGCCCTAGGGCATCGTTCACCATAAAATCCAGCTTAGGACCGTAGAAAGCAGCTTCACCGTACTCGGTAACCGTTTTCAAGCCTTTTTCTTCCGCAGCTTCTACAATCGCTTGTTCGGATATTTCCCAGTTTTCGTCAGTACCAATATATTTTGATCGGTCTTCCTGGTCGCGCAACGATATTTGAGTAGTAAAGTCCTCAAAACCCATAGAGCCAAAGACGTAAAGCACCAAGTCAATTACTTTTTTAAACTCATCCTTCACCTGGTCGGGTCGGCAGAAAATGTGAGCGTCGTCCTGGGTAAACCCTCGTACGCGAGTTAGTCCGTGCAACTCACCGCTTTGCTCGTAACGATATACTGTACCGAACTCAGCGTAGCGGATGGGTAGCTCTTTGTAGGAGTGCGGTCGACTTTTGTAGATTTCACAGTGGTGGGGGCAGTTCATAGGCTTTAGCAAAAACTCCTCACCTTCGTGCGGGGTGCTGATCGGTTGGAATGAATCCTTGCCGTATTTTTCGTAGTGCCCGGAAGTGACGTACAAGTCTTTATGCCCGATGTGAGGGGAAATTACGGGCTGGTAACCCGCTTTCTGCTGGGCTTTCTTCAAGAAATTTTCCAGCCGTTCGCGCATAATCACGCCCTTGGGCAACCAAAGCGGCAACCCTTGCCCAACTTTCTCGGAGAAAGTGAAGAGCTCTAATTCTTTGCCTAGTTTACGGTGATCGCGCTTTTTGGCTTCCTCTAGCAGCTCGAGGTATTCCTTGAGCTCCTTTTGCTTAGGAAAGGTAATTCCGTAGATACGGGTAAGCTGCTTATTCTTTTCGTCGCCCCGCCAGTAAGCCCCCGCTACGTTCATCAGCTTAATTGCCTTAATGAATCCAGTGTTAGGTATGTGCGGACCCCGACATAAATCCACAAAGTTACCCTGCTGGTAAAAAGTGATTTGCCCGTCTTCCAGCCCATCAATTAGCTCCAGTTTATACTCGTCACCCTTCTTGGCAAAGTAGTCAATAGCATCGGCTTTGCTTACATCTCTGCGCTCGTACTCATTTTTCTGGCGAGCCAGCTCCTGCATTTTGGCTTCAATCTTGGGCAAATCATCTTCACCCAACGAGCGACCCCCCAAATCTACGTCGTAGTAAAAACCATTAGCGATGGGGGGACCAATACCGAACTTCACTCCCGGATATAAATCTTCTAAAGCTTCGGCTAGTAAGTGCGCTGACGAGTGCCAGAAAGCCGATTTTCCCTCCAAGTCGTTCCAGGTAAGTAGCTGAAGCTGGGCATCGTGATCTATAGTGCGGGTAGCATCCCAGACTTCCCCGTCCACTTTAGCTGCCAGCACATTGCGGGCCAGTCCCTCACTAATGCTTTGGGCAATTTCCGATCCAGTAACACCTGAAGGATACGACCGTTGGCTTCCGTCAGGTAAAGTAATTTGTATTTCTTCGGTCATGGTTAGGGGTTCGGTTTTCCAGGAGTAACTGACTGAATGCTGGGTACTCCCTGTTTCATGCGCTGGAATTCTTCTTCCTGCTTTTTGCGGTACAAATATGCAACTTTTCGACGCAGATCATCAAGCTCCTGTACAGCTATTTGATGAATGTTATACTGCTGCGTAGAATCTAGCCCCAAAATGGCTTCGTACTGCTTAATAGCCCGCGAATAGTTGTACCGACGGTTTTGTACCCGAGCCAGTGTAAGCATGGCTTGTTTATCGTCGGACTGAACGTCCAGCAGTTGGTTGGCATAATGGGCTGCTGAATCGTAGCTACGGTCTTGGTAGTGCAGGTTTTGGAGTTCGCGCAGTACTACCGGGGTGTTGGTCTTTGCTTTTACCCGATACAGTACCACGCGGGCACTGTCTTCGTAGCCAGTTTTTCGCAAGATTCGCGCTTGTTGCAGCAGCAGGCGGCTATCCTGGGCGTTTTTTGGGTCTTGAAGGATTTTTTCCAGATAGGATTTTGCCCGCTTATAATCCCCGGTATTCATATAGAAATCGACTAGCACTCCGTAGACGGCTACGGCGTCAGCTCCTAGCTCAAGACTCTTCAGTAGGTTTTTCTCCGCCGCCAAGGTGTCGCCCAGCATCACCAATGCTTTGCCCTTACGAAAGTAGTTTTGTGGGTTTTTGGGCGAGTAGCGCAGGGCACTATCACTGTAGTGCAGGGCATCTTCAAAATAGTTGCTATTGATGCTAGCTTCAGCCAGCACATCATAGATTTCTAATAGCTCGCCCCCCTTGCTTCGGGCAAGTTTAGCCGAACGCACCGCCTCTCGGTTTTGTCCTTTCACCAGCAAGGCCCGGGCACTGGCAAGATGGTAATTCGGCACATCGTTGTCTATTTCAATAGCTTTACGAATACTCACCAAAGCATTGTTGGCTTTATTTTGTTTGAGCAATAACTCGGCCCGACGGTAGTGGGCTTCCGCATTGTCGGGGTCGTCTTTAATGATTTTATCTACCGAAGATAAAGCGTAACTATAGTATTCTTGGTCAAAGGCAGGCACTTCGGGAATATTAAAAGACTCTCGTGAAGTACAAGCCGATAAAGAGATCAGTCCTAAAACTAGCTTCAATCGGGCACTTATGCATTTGGAACTCATCACGGATATAAAGTCGTAAATGAACAGTAGTAGAAAATCTGGCAATAGCCTCTTCATAATCAAATCACATCAGTTAGTCTAAGGATAGCCATAAAAAGCAGAACCAAATCAGTAGTTTGACCTAATATAAACCAGTATATCTTATCAATTTTAGAATCAATTCTACTGATCTCCTTTCTGACATCCTCCTTAATTTCCTCTTTGGCTACAGATAGCTCTTCCTTAACCGAAAATAAATCCTCCTTCGTCGCAAATATATCTTTCAGTTTATCCAGGTTTTGAACTTCCAGTTCGCTAAAACCCTGAATGATAACTTCTCCGAAACGCCGGCCGGCATACTCAGGACTATGTACCTTTCTAAGTGCTTCGTATACTCTACCGTAATTCATAGTGAGTGCTGTAAAAATATAACACCTCAATACTATCTCCTCAACGCAATTTTCCGAAAAATCATTGACAATTTATCAGTAAAAACTACTTACATCTTTCATCTGATTGTTACCCGCTGCGTATTGGGCAAAATCGAAACCAGGCTGCAAACTGTAAGCACCTACCTCACCCTGTTTACTGATTGCCAGAAACCCAATCTGGATGTCTTTGGCATTTTTCTGCTTGGATATTCGGCGCACCGCTTTTTCACAGGCTTGCTGGGGTGAGTTGCCCTGGCGCATCAGTTCTACAATCAGATGGGCTCCGCATACTTTTATTACGGCCTCGCCCATGCCCGTAGCCGTAGCAGCCCCGACTTCGTTATCTACGAACAGACCGGCTCCAATGATAGGAGAATCACCTACCCGTCCGTGCATTTTGTACGCCAGCCCGCTGGTGGTGCAGGCTCCCGACAGGTTTCCATCAGAATCCAAAGCCACCATACCGATGGTATCGTGGTTTTCTACGTTGATAATCGGCTTATAGTCCGCCTCTGCCATCCATTCTTGCCAGGCTTTCTCGGCCCGCTCGGTGAGCAAATCTTCTTGGGTAAAGCCCTGATCTAGGGCAAATTGTAACGCACCTTGCCCCACCATCATCACGTGCGGGGTTTTTTCCATTACCGCCCGGGCTACTGAAATCGGATGCTTGATTCCTTCCAGAAAAGCCACCGCACCACATTCGCCGTTTTCATCCATGATACAGGCATCCAGGGTCACGTGACCATCGCGGTCAGGCAGACCACCGTAGCCCACGCTCAAGTTATCTTCGGCCTCCGTGACCCGCACCCCGGCTTCTACTGCGTCTAATGCCCGGCCGCCTTCCTCCAGTATTTTCCAGGCAGCGGCATTGGCATTAATTCCGTGGTTCCAGGTGGAGACTACAATGGGTTTGGCAGTAGGTTTAGCCAAAGTGCGGGAAGCAAAAGCGGACACCGTGGCTGCTCCGACGCCAATTTTTTTAAGAAAGTTTCTTCGTTGGATAGGCATAGTTCTAGTAATTTATTGGCAATAAAGTAACAAACTTGCCCAATAACCTACAAGAAGGCACTGTTTTTCTGTAAAAATCGTTGCCGACACAAACCTTGAATCTATCCGTATGAACTTTCGTCGCAGTGTTGTTATTATCTTACTGTTGATAAGCACATTAGGATACGAAACGGCGTGGGCACAGCGCAACCGTCCACCGGAACCACCTCGCCGAAATACCTCTTCTTACACATCAAAATCAAAAAAGGCGATTCAGTACTACGAAGATGCTTTCTCTTTTTTTCTACGTCGGCAGTACGGTCAGGCCTTGGAGTTGCTGGAGTATTGCCTTAAAAAAGATCCAGATTTTACCGAAGCCCATTTACAAGCAGGTAAGATTTACGAAGTACTATTGGATGCAAACCGGGCCGAGTACCACTACAAAAAAGTAGTGAAGCAACAAAAGGGCAACCACAAATTTGTGGAAGCCCCTTTTCAGTTAGCCAAACTCTATTTTCGGCAAGGCCAGTACGAAGATGCTCGTGAACAGGCAACTCTTGCCCTGGAAACTCCCAAAGCAGCCGGGGTAATCCGTGAAGAAGCCCAAGTACTACTGAATAATATTGATTTTAGTGAAGAAGCCATTCAGCACCCAGTGGATTTCAGCCCTCGGCGAGTAGAGGGGCAACTGCACCAATTTCCGTTACAATATTTTCCGGTACTGACAGTCGACCAGCAAACGATGATTTTTACCGGGCGGCGGGGAATTACACCTCAGTACGATGAAGACATTTATGTAAGTGAAAAGAATGAGCAAGGTGAGTGGCAAATGCCTGAACTGCTTTCGGAGAATGTTAATACCATGCGTAACGAAGGCACCTGCGCAGTTTCAGCCGATGGTCGCACGTTGATCTTCACCGCTTGCGAAGGCCGAAAAGGATACGGAAAATGTGACTTGTTTGTCAGCTACAAGAAAGGCGATACCTGGTCGGTACCCAAGAATTTGGGGGCCGAGGTAAACTCATCGGCCTGGGAATCCCAGCCTACGTTATCCGCCGACGGAAACACCCTCTACTTTGTGTCGGATAGAAAAGGGGGGCTAGGAAAGATGGACATTTACCGTACCCAGCGCCAACCGCAGGGCGAATGGGAGAAGGCTCAGAATGCAGGAAAAAGTATTAACACTGCCCGGGATGAGGTTTCGCCTTTCATTCACGTCAATGGGCAAACACTATACTTTGCCTCCAACGGACGTCCAGGTTTTGGTGGTTTTGATTTGTACGTTACTGAGCAGGAAGGGGGGCAGTGGGGTGAACCTAAAAACCTGGGCTATCCCATCAATACCTTCGAGGATCAAGCTTCACTATTCATCACCGCCGACGGGCAGGATGCTTACTATTCTAACGAAGAGAAGCGACAAGGGCAATACGTTCGCAGTGAAATTTATACCTTTGCCATTCCGGCTGAAATCCGGGTACAGAACCGGAGTAATTATGTATTCGGTAAGGTGTACCACGCCCTGACCAAGGAACCACTGGGCGCTTCGGTAGAGCTGATAGATTTACGCCAGCAGCAACCGATATCCGCCGTGACTTCCGACCCCGTAAACGGAGAGTATTTGATGGTACTTACCGAAGGCTCCGAGTACGCTCTGTACGTGAATAAAGAAGAATTTCTATTCAAAAGCCTGACTTTTGATTACATAGCCCCTTCTGAGGCTTATATTCAGCAACCCATTGAGATTGACATTTACCTCGACCCGGTAGAGCGAGGGCGGGAAACTGTGCTAAATAATGTATTTTTTGATACGGATAAGTACGAAATCAAGGAAAAATCGAAGCCTGAACTCGATAAAATTGTCGTTTTTTTGCGAGAGAACCCAGATACCTCTATTTCTATTAATGGGCATACTGATAACGTGGGAACTGATGCGTATAACCAGACGCTATCAACCCAGCGGGCTGAGGCGGTTTACGATTATCTGATTCAAGCTGGAGTTTTGGAGGAGCGATTAGGGTACCGAGGATACGGAGCGAGTAAGCCAATTGCTGATAACGACACAACGGAAGGTAGGCAAAAAAATCGGCGGATCGCGTTTGAAATCTTGTAGTAAGATTGTACTTTCCTATCTAGTCTGAAACATTACATTATCGCCATTTTCAACGGGAACTGCTCATTGTGAAACCTCTTTTTAAGGTACGGGATTATAATTTGGCGGAGTGGATCCCTTTTCTTCGTTTGGTTTCAGTTCCTTTCATTTTGCTACTTATTGGTCTAGAATATAGAGCATTAGCAGCCATCACCTATTTTACTAGCTTCTGTTCCGATGCCCTGGACGGCTTTGTAGCCCGCACCTTCAACATGGAATCAGACCGCCGGGGTCGTCTCGATTCTATTGCCGACGAATGCTTGCTCAGTGCGGGCTTGGTGGGTCTGTACGTATTTGAGCCTAATTTTTTTCAGGAAAACTTACTGTGGATTGCTATCGTGGGCGGTCTTTACGTCTTCCAATTGCTCTTCGCACTCATTCGCTACCGCACTTACTCGAGCTTTCATACCATCTCGGCCCGGGCGGCTACGGTAGTGCAAGCGGTGTTTTTTATAAGCATGTTTTTCTTTGGGCCACAGCCTTGGTTATTCGCCACAATGATCGGCCTATCACTACTCGACTCACTGGAAGAAATAACTCTAATTGCCACTCTTCCCCAATGGCAAGCCCACGTCAATGGTATCTTCTGGCTCTGGATAGCCCAACGTCGCAAGAACCAAGGGAAAATTCATCATTAAAGTGCTAGGGGCATGGAGATGGGAGTGATAAGCAATAGTAAGCCTTATCTTTTAAATCATTGATTATCCTACCAATCAATACGTTTGCCATCGCGGAAGAACCCTCCGATGGGACCATCTTCAGGGAGGGTAGCTGCCCACAAAATACCTTGGGCTCCTTCAGCTACACTGCGCGGGGCTTCTTTTCCACCCATATCGGTACGAACCCAACCTGGGCCTACCGAATTCACCAAAATACCGGTGCCCTCTAGGTCAGCGGCGAGTTTGATAGTCAGTACGTTGAGGGCTGCTTTGGAGGTACTGTAAGCCGGAGTGCCTCCGCCCATTCCGTTTAATGCACCCGCTCCGCTGGAAACGTTCACAATCCGTCCGTAACCATGCTTTCGCATCAGGGGAATAAAAGCTTGACTCATTCGCCAAGGGCCAAACAAATTTGCCTCGAGTGTAGCTTGCACTGTTTCCAGATCAGCTTGCTCAGCATTCTGCCAAGTGTCGTAGTTGATACCTGCGTTGTTAACCAAAACATCCAGCCTTCCGTAGTGCTCATTTACGTAGTCTCGCAATCTTGCTACGCTATCACCGTCCGTTACATCTAATGAGTGGTAAACTATCCGCTCACTACCGAGTTCCTGCACGGCCCTTTTGCCTTTTTCTTCATCACGACTGGTTAAAATTACCTGATGACCCGCCTCGGCTAGCTGCCGACAAACTTCTAGGCCAATTCCTCGATTGGCCCCGGTTACTAATGTAATCATAAATTATTAGTGTTATCGTGTTAAACAAGGCTTGTTCATAAAAAAGGGAAAGAATGAAAAGTGCGCGGAGAATGATAATTTTGAAGTGAACTAAACAACATGATTATCATGCACACTTTTCAAAAAATGAAATTACGACCTATTATCAGTACTTACAAACCC
>JBCCTI010000133.1:0-9320 GCA_039198955.1 Bacteroidota bacterium
ATAACTTCCCATTGTGAATCGGATAACTCTGTAAACGGAGTTTGCATAAGATACTTGTAGTTTTGTGACAAAAACCAAAGTAATTATCCGATTCACATTTCTGCAATCTTAGCCAGATTTCTTCCCAAACATGCTCTTAGAGAAAGTATTGCCTATGAGCGGGATCTTTTATACCAGTGTTTTGCTATTGGCTAATTTTATGAACAAGCCGTGTAAGAGCAGAGACTAGTTTCGCTGGTAGATAAGTCTTATCTTACTTAGGGCGTGTTGACATTCAGGCTAATGAGGAATTTTGGAGGGAATTTTCGGTTGATTTAGACATTTGCGGTCCCCGCCGGGAAGAAGGGCAATGCTAGAGCATTGGCCGCCGAAAGCCACCGTGGCGCGGTAACGACAAGCAGGCGAAAATTTACCCAAAATTACCATTCAAGCTTGATTGTCAGTACGCCCTAATATCAACAACCAGAAGTTAGTTAAGATGAACAACCTTAAGTCGCGAAAACTCCCAGCCACATCCCGATGCATTAACCAAAGTAAGGCAGTTTTCCTTTTTTCTTTATTGAGTTTATTCTTTCTATCCTGTCAGGAAGATAATGATGCACCAGCCTTACCTGATCTCGATGCATACTTAGACCGCTTTGAAGAAGAAGCTCGGCAAAGAGGATATGATCTTGATCTTTCTGATGTAGATGCCGTTTACGTAGATGAAATTGAAAGAAATGGCACCCCCTTCTGTGGTTTCGGTTACTCAAATTACGATGGTAATGGTCTAAGAAGAATAGAAATATCTACCGCTGATTTTTGTGGCTGGCAAGAGCGCAGCGATGTTGAACGAGAGAACTTATTCTTCCATGAAATAGGACACGCCTTTTTTGATCGTTGGCACGACGAAACCCTATTATGTGATGGCTCACCACTGTCAATTATGAATTCTACTACCAATGGCTGGAGGATTTACGAAGAAGCGGAAGAGGAAAAGAGAGCCTACTACATCTCCGAGTTAATTGATAAGATGGCTGCTTTAGACCAGTGTATTGATTACGAACAAGGGTGGGTAAATGATTCCGTCGTTTACCGATTCACCGAAGAAGACGAGAGATGGATATTCACTTCTCAGAATGGGGCGTACGCAGGTTCAGTAAGCTCAGTGGATGGGGCAGCCGGTGATCGTATTTCCTTGAGTTTGATTCCCGGAAGTATTACCGAAGAAAGTGGTCGATGATACAGAAGAATTGATAATCTTAATATTCCCGAATGTGCTGATGTTACCCTAAGAGTAACCATGAACTCCGAGCAGCTAATCGGACCCGGTGCCGCTATCTCTATCCGAGCTTTCCACGCCCCGGTAGGAACCGGAACCCAAGGTGCCCGAAGTGAAGAATACCTATTTCTTACTACTACTGATTCCCCCGTTTCGGATAAGTTAGAAAATTACATTGAAGAACTCACCATTCCCTGCTACTCCCGAAGCACTACTTTCATCGTTTTATTTCTCCGCCTGATGGCGGGCACCGAAGGAGAAGTGTCTTTCGGGGATATTGAGTTGGTAGTAAAAGAAGAATAGCGGATAGTAAATAAGCTAAGATTAATTAGTGTACTGACGAATCAATTTTTCACATTAAGCAATTTGAGCTTTCGGGGAAATAATAGCTGTCAGATCTAATCAACAGTAAGGGTTATATCATCGAAATATACCTCCCCACTGGTTTCAGGTAGATAGATGAGGTACACAAGTAAGTTGTCGGTTTCACTGCTAATATCATCTAAACTTACACTATATTCCGTCCAGTCAAACTCACCACTAATAGTTGTATCACCCTCAGTAGTAACAAATTGCAGTCGATCAACACCCTTATTGGTTCGGATGGCAATACTTACCCCTTGGCCAGATAGGTTTCCTTTTATTCTTGCTTTAAGAATAAGGTTCCGACCAATGGGAATATCGCTCTGGATAGATTGTCCCCAAAGCGCGAAATCATCTTCAATTTTGTTCTGACTAGAAATTTTTAATGATTTCCGGGGTGAATAGGCTTCCTCTACTGATAGACCAACTTCATATGCCTGGCCGCCATCCGAAAAAAACCAGTCACTAGGTACTTCGGCTCCTCTTTCCACAGTGCTATTTAGAAGAAAGTTAATAGTATCATCCTCTTCTTCCTTACAGCTGAAAATAAAAGTAGTGACAAACATTCCCATTATCAAAATACCTTTTGAAGATTTCATATCGGTTGATTTTATAGTAAATATGTGCGCCAGCTATTTAAAGCGACTTGTATAGTTAGATTTATATTAAGATAATAAATTACCCCTTATGTACCTCAAACTCTTTCGCTCTTTCTGCTTAGTCATGCTATTATTTGGGTGGTCCTGTACTTCTTCCAATCAAGCATCGGAAGAAATAACTTCGGAAGAGGCTGCTTCCCGCAGTGAAACCAACTCAAGTACATTGCTCTATCAAAGTCAGGATTTTACCGAGCCTGGCGGTTTTACTAAAGGTATTGAAGGTCCCGCCGTAGATGCGGAAGGAAATATTTACGCGGTTAACTTTCAAAAGCAAGGAACCATCGGTAAGATTACCCCTGAAGGTGAGGCCTCTGTATTTGTTGAGTTACCCGAAGGAAGCGTAGGTAACGGTATCCGTTTCAACCAAGCAGGTGATATGTTGATTGCCGATTATCCGCAACATAATATCCTGAAGGTAAATATGGATGACCAATCCATCTCAGTATTCGCTCACAATGATGCCATGAATCAGCCGAACGATATTGCTATCACTAGTAAAGATGTGCTGTTTGCCAGCGACCCTAATTGGTCGGAAAGTACCGGGCAACTCTGGCGGATTGATCCCGATGGTAGCACTACATTATTAGAAGAAAATATGGGCACAACCAACGGTGTAGAAGTTAGTCCCGATGAAAAAACACTGTACGTCAACGAGAGCGTACAACGGGTAGTATGGGCTTACGATCTATCACCCGACGGACAGATTAGCAACAAACGCGAACTCATTACTTTCCCCGACTTTGGTATGGACGGAATGCGCTGCGACGTAGCCGGACACCTCTACATCACTCGCCACGGAAAAGGCACCGTAGTAAAAGTATCACCCGAAGGCGAAGTACTCCAAGAGATTAAAATGACCGGAGAGCTTCTTTCCAATATCGCTTTCGGTGGTGCCGACGGACGAACTGCTTACGTTACCTTGCAAGACCGAGGATGTATTGAAACATTCCGGGTGGAAGAACCCGGACGCACCTGGAAAATGCAAAAAGCCAAGTAGGTGTCTTACTTAAAGATATATCCATCTACCTGAATGGTTTTACTATTCTGGGATAATTTTTTAAATTAACGAAATCAGGATAGTGTTAAAGTGTTATAGTTCGTGGTGTTATGGTAATTACCTATTCAATCTTTGAGTTAAAAGTGGATACCACTGAGTAGCTATAACACTAAAACACATTAACACTCTAACACCAAAACACACTAAAACCTACCTATGAAAACCAAACGTCGCTCAACGCTAAAGCGGATGTTCGCCTCGGTAGCTGCGGTTTTCGGAGCCTCTACTTTAGGAGCCCAAACTACTCAAGCTTCACCATCCAAAAAAGTGTTTAATATTCACAAAGACGAGCAAGATGTTCCACTATTCTCCGGCTCAGTCGTACACGGCAACACGGTGTACATTGCCGGAAAGGGTGCTCACTTTGAAGGGGATATTAAAGCCCACACCGATCACGTGCTAAAAGAATTGGAAAAAGAGCTTGAAAAAGCGGGCTCATCCATGGATAAAGTGCTCAAGGTAAATGTCTACTTACACGACATTCGCGATTATAAAGCCATGAACGAAGTATACCAAGGGCGCTTTGGCCCCAATCCTCCGGTTCGCACTACCGTTGCCGTTTTTGGGGGCGTTCCGGGCGATTCGCTAGTAGAAATTGACTGTATTGCTTCACTATAATGCTACCCCTATGCTAAGCCGACGAAAACTACTACGCAATCTATCTAGCCTACCGATCGTGGGCGGACTGCTCGGAAGCCACACTGTTTCCGCTACCCCCACACTTACTGCTCCACTACGCCGCGACTACTTCAAAGAACTGGGTATTCGCACATTTATTAATGCCGCAGGTACTTACACTTCCATGACGGGTTCGCTGATGCCCGAGGAAGTGATGGAATCTATTCTCTACGCTTCCAACGAATTTGTCACACTAGACGAACTTCAGGATAAAGTGGGTGAACGCATTGCCATGATGGTGAAGAGCGAAGCGGCTACGGTCACCACGGGAGCCGCCTCAGCCATTACTTTTGGCACCGCGGGAGTAATTGCGGGTATGAATGATGAAAATATCGTACAATTGCCTCATCTGGAGGGCACCGACATGAAATCGGAAGTGATTATGCAGAACGCCCACAAGATTGGCTACGCCCACGCCATCCGTAACACCGGAGCCCATATTGTGTACGTGGATACACAGCAAGAGCTGGAAGAAGCAATCAACGAGAAGACGGCGATGCTCTTCTTTCTAAACGCCAATAATCAGCAAGGTAAAATCAAGCACGAGGCTTGGGTAGAAACGGGCAAAAAGTACAATATCCCCACCATGAATGATTGTGCTGCGGATGTGCCTCCGGTAGAAAATCTTTGGAAATATACCCAGATGGGATTTGACCTAGTTTGCTTTTCCGGCGGGAAAGGTATCCGGGGACCACAGAGTGCCGGGCTTCTTCTGGGTCGTAAAGACTTGATCGCCGCGGCGCGAATGCATGCACCACCCCGGGGAAACACCGTAGGTCGGGGCATGAAGGTGAATAAAGAAGAAATTTTGGGCATGATGGTTGCCTTGGAGATGTATGTCAACAAAGACCACGAAGCCGAGTGGAAAATGTGGGAACAACAGATTGCTCATATTGCCGATGCCGTGAAAGATATTGATGGGGTAACTACCGAAACCTTTGTACCCGATCTAGCCAATCACGTACCCACTTTAAAAGTAGCTTGGAACGATAAGAAGATCAAGCACGATAATGACTCCCTGCACGAAGCCATGCGAAGTGGGCACCCATCCATTGAGGTAGCCGGGTGGGGCAGTGAACCCGAAATACAGATTACCACCTGGATGCTGATCCCTGGTCAAGAACGCGCGGTAGCTAACCGACTTCGGGAAGTCTTGATGGATGCTAGTGTCTAAAGTTATGTGTTCATGTTTTCAGGTGTCCATGTGCCCAGTAACCCTTAACACCTGAACGCGCAAACACTAGAGCACACATTTGCAATAACCTACCAATGAGATACACTATTCTATTGCTGATTAGCATTTGCTCACTCAGTCCGCCAACGTCCTTAGCCCAAGACTATGACTTGCTACTGAACGACGGACACGTAATTGATCCTAAGAATGGCATTGATGGGGTAATGGATGTGGCGATCAAAGATGGAAAAATTGCTCGAGTAGCTGAGGAAATTAATCCGGCTGAGGCCGCACAAGTAGTAGAAGTTGATAATTTCTACGTCACTCCCGGGCTCATCGATATTCACTCCCATAATTTTCATGGTACCGAACCCGATGCCTATCTGAGCAATAGTTTCACAGCTTTGCCACCCGACGGCTTTTCATTCCGAGCCGGAGTGACTACGCTAGTAGATGTGGGCGGAGCCGGATGGAAAAATTTTGAGACATTCAAAGAACAAACAATTGATAGGTCTAAGACTCAGGTGCTGTCCTTTCTGAATATTGTTGGTGGCGGAATGAAAGGAGGCGAGCGGGAGCAGGATTTAAGTGACATGGATGCCGAAATGACGGGAATGGTTGCTAAACGGCATCCGGAAATTGTTGGCGTGAAGGTAGCCCATTACGCGAGTCGGAACTGGAACCCGGTAGACCGCGCCGTGGAAGCCGGGGAAATAGCTGACATTCCGGTGATGGTAGATTTTGGTGGGACCATCCCACCTCTGCCGTTAGATTCGTTGCTACTGCACCATCTGCGCCCCGGAGATATTTTTACCCATACTTTCGGGCATGTACCCGGCCGGATACCTATTGTGGACGAGCGAGGGAAAGTCCGGGATTATGTCTGGGAAGCTCAGGAACGAGGAATTATCTTCGATGTAGGTCACGGTGGCGGAAGTTTCTTATTTCGGCAGGCCGTTCCCGCCATGAAGGCAGGGTTTCGCCCCAATACAATTAGTACCGATTTGCATACTGGAAGCATGAACGCGGGCATGAAAAACCAGATTAATGTGATGTCCAAATTCCTGAATATGGATATGGCGTTGAAAGATGTTATTGCGGCTTCCACCTGGAATTCTGCTCAAGCAATTAAGCAGGACAGTTTAGGGCATTTGAGCGAAGGTGTGGTAGCCGATGTAGCGGTGCTAAGTGTGAAAGAAGGTGATTTTGGCTTTGTCGACTCTGGGGGCTTTCGCATGAATGGAAACCAAAAGCTGGAGTGTGAGTTAACTATTCGGGTAGGAAAAGTCGTTTGGGATTTGAATGGCATCTCCCGTCCCTATTGGATTAAAGAAGAAATGGGCCAATGAGTATTTTTCAGAGTTTTTTTGTAGTTATTTACTTACTATTTTTCGCCTGTAGTACCCCTTCTACCACTGAATATTCTGAGCAAGCTGATCTGCCAGAATCAAAAGAAGAATACCCAGTAGCCCTGCGTGAGGGAATAACCATTGAAAAGTTTACTGCCCCTCAGCGCGGAGGTATTCGAATCAACTATGATCCAACGACAAAAAGCCTGCTTTATAACACCAAACCAGGGAAAATCTACCGGGTCAGTCTGGATGGAAAGTCAGAGGAGTTACTTGCTACGGCGGAGGATCACGGAATCACTAGCTTACAGGGTTTTCGCTTGTACAAAGACCTGATGTTTCTGGTAGGTAATATCCAATCCAACGGCGATAAAGGGACTAAGGGCAAAGTTGTCCGGGGGACTCGCCAACCCGATGGCAAATACCAGTTTGAATTGCTCGCTACCACTGAAGACTACGGGCGTACCGCTACCATATACAGTCATGAATTCAACGGTATTGCGGTTGATTTAGATGGAAAATACATCTACGTAAATAGCGGGGCTCGCACCGATCACGGTGAAATACAAGACAATGACGGGGCTTATCCGGGTGCCCGGGAGGTACCGCTGACCGCCTGCATTTTTCGTCTGCCGGCTGATGGTAAAGATATTTTGCTAAAAAATGATTCATCATACTTAGCTGCGAACGGGTACTTGTTTTCCGACGGAGTGCGTAATGCTTTTGATCTATACGTTTCGCAGAAAGGTAAATTATTCGGGGTTTCCAATTCGTCAGACTACGATCATCCCGAAGAAATGAACTGGCTTCGGGAAGGGCGACACTACGGTTACCCCTGGGAGATGGGCGGGATATTGAACCCCCAACAGTTTGCCGACTGGGACCCTGACCCAGAAAAAGACCCATTTATTAACCCCTTGGCGTTTGCCCACCGAGGCAAGCAATTTCGTAATGATCCCGACTTCCCCCCTAAGCCTGCTAATGTAGAATTCGTCCCTCCTGTTCAGAATCACGGTCCGGATGCTAATATCTACCGCGACCGAGAAACCGGACTGGTTATGGATGCCGATACTACTGGAATAACAGTCGGAACGTTTACTCCACATCGCTCACCCTTAGGCTTGTTTTTTGATCGGGATAGTCTTTTAGCCGATCCGTACCAGGGCGATGCCTTCGTACTAAGTTGGTCCGATGGCGTAACCCAACCGTTAATGAGACCACTTTCATCACTAGGCGCAGACCTACTTCATCTAGAGCTAACTTATGAACCGGATATTGATAACTATTCGGTTCATAGCTATCGTATTATCGGCGACTTTCAGGGTCCAACTGATGCTGTCCAAGTAGGTGAGCACATCTACGTGATTGAGAATCGGGGCAATATCTGGAAGATCACCATGCCATCCAGCTCTCCTCTTGCTTTGAATTAAGCTATATGAAGTACCTTCTTTTTCTGGGATTACTCGGAGCGGTGGCTTGCCATTCTTCTGACAGTACATTTTACGCCAACTTTCAAGAGGAACCACTGTCCGATGATTGGGAGCTAGTCCCATTAGGGAAAGATACTAGCCTGATCCAGGCTATTCCAAGTGAAACTAGCGTATCGGTGGCTCGAAATACTCGCTTGGAAAGTCCCAAATTCCCAGTAACCCCTCTCCAGTATTACCGAATAGAAATGTCCGTGCAAGCCGATGAGAAAACGATGTGGGCGCTGACTTTTTACGACGAGAACGATGAGACGCTACTGGCTGACCACTATTCTAGTGTTGACCCAACCATGGATTTTCAGCGATACGTTTTCTACGCTCAGTCTAAAGCGAATGCCATTCAGGCGGAATTTTGGTTGCAACCCACTGAAGGACAAGCTATTTCTTTAGAAGAAATTAGCATTAGTCCGGCGACGAACCATCAGGAAGTTAAGCAGTGGATTGATAGTGTTTACCAAACCATTCCTCTGGTTGTCTTTTCACCGCCAAAAGATCGCTTCCAACATCTGAATAAAACAATGACCGCTCTCAGAAATGGTGAAAAAGTAAGGGTAGTAATGCTTGGTAACTCGATTATTAACGACACTGGAAACTCGGCTTGGGAAGTATTGGTAGAGGAAATGTACCCTGGAGCTAATATGGAAGTAATTACTTCCGTGCGAGGTGGTACCGGATGCACTTACTATCAGCACGAAAACCGGGTAGATACTTTTGTAGTGCAGTACCAGCCTGACTTACTGATGATCGGTGGTATTTCTCACCTAAGCGATACTGCCGCTATCCACAGCGTGATTAAGCAAGTACGCGAACGAATGGAACCTGATCCCGAAATTATGGTGATGAGTGGTCCGGTGGGTCGAGAGGGTGATCCGCGTACTAACCCAGATTTTACGCTAGAACCATCGTCGGATGACTTCCGCACCCAACTGGCTCAACTGGCTAACAGTGCTGAGGTAGAATACTTCGATATTAAGTCTGCCTGGGGAAAATATCTAGCTCAGACCCACGCTTCCTACGACTACTTTCTGCGCGACCCAGTGCACGCTAATGTTCGCGGTAGGCAAGTGCTCGCCCGATTGTTGGCGGCTTATTTTGAAGAGGATAAAATGAAATAGTCCACTATTGCAAAAATTAGTAGCATTGATTTACACCTACACGGCTTGTTCATAAAATTAGCCAATAGCAAAACACTGGTATAAAAGATCCCGCTCATAGGCAATACTTTCTCTAAGTATGTTCAGGTTTGCTAGTTGGTTACGTTTCTGTAACTGATTAATTGCTAGGTTCAAAAA
>JBCCTI010000134.1:0-8660 GCA_039198955.1 Bacteroidota bacterium
AGCGGTGTGCCCGATTGGTGCGCAAAACGCTATCTTTTTCCAAAACTTGGGAAAACCACTACCTGGCTATCAAGTACTTCTTAGTTCATTACAATCTTGAAAGAATGGCAAAAATGCCATCCTTATTTTAAATACACTACCGGGCTTAGTAAGCTATCCAACTCAGCCACCGTAATGGTGGTACCATTAATAAATGGTCCCTTCTGCACGTATCCCTTTAGATCAATAGATATCGCTACGGTTGAGTCAACGATTGTGGTATCCGAATCCACAGGCGGAGTAATTGGTTCTTCATCTTCTTGGCAACTAAGCATAAATACAACCAGGCCGAGTATACTGGGTAACGTATATATTATTCTATTTCTCATTTTTGATGACTTTAGGGATTTACTGTGATTTGGCGGATTTTGCTAGGGGTGGAGGAACTAAATTCATAGTACTCTATGGTAAGGGTTTGCTTCTCGTGAGAGAATAATATTGACAGATGTATATCGGCATCGCTGACATCAAAAATTTGTGGATTACTACTAGTAGAGTAGAAACCGGGAGTAGTACCATATCCAAGTGTTCCTCCTTTTATGACAATTTTCAAACTTCCATTTTCAGGTACATTAGCTGCTAAGCTGTAATACTGAAAATTATTATTTTGATCTACTCTTATGAAGGAATTATTCGTATCTGATAAGATATTTTTACCATATTCTGTTGAGGTCGGGTATGAAATTGGTTTAGTAAATTCAAAGCTTGTATGTTCCTTGAAAGCTTTTACATATTTTTCAAAGTCAGCTACAGTAATTTCACTACTTAGTTCTTCGTATCTTTCAGTCAAATAACTACGAATATCAGCTAGATCTATGTACACTGCGTTATTAATTAGCGATGTACCTAATCTACCATCATCCAATGTGCCATCCGTTTCAATATCCTCACTGATATTCGTCAGTAGTTCCTGAACCGTTCCAGTGCTTTCGTATCCTTGAAGAGTAGCAGAGACCGCTAGTAGCATAGCTCCTTCAGCGGTGTTTTGGGTAATATCAAAGTGTTCGGCCGTGGTAGTTATCTCTTCATCGATTTCAAAAATGGCTAATACTTCTTTCAGGGCTTGTTGCTTGGCTTTAGCGAAAGCTAGTCCACTATTCACTAAGTACTTCACTCGTCGGTGTTCTAGGTGGGTGAGTACATTCACATTGGCCGTGGTGCCAGCAGATAGGTCGGTATAGCCTACTAAGCTCAATTCACTGTCAGAGGTAGTTCCTTCTACCATGTTGAAGTAGTAACCTTTACCTTCGAGTACCGCCCAGGGGTAATACTGCTCAATACCATTAATCTTGAATTCACCTTGGCTATTAGAAGTTTTGGTATACAGTGCCCTATCGGTTTTTGTCAAGGTAGAATCCACTTCGGTAATAGTGAGAGCCGAACCATTGGTAAACGGGCCCTGCTGTAAAAATCCGGTTACCGAACTAGCCCAGGAATAAGGTTGTACCAGTACCGAAAACCCGGTGCTGTAATCGCCTACTTGCAGAGTAGCAGTGATAGCTTCGTTCCATTTGGTTGAAGCAAGAACTTCCAGGCGCAGCGAGTCACCGTCAGTTACGTAGATCGTCTCTTCACTAATGGCTTCACCATTTTTGTACAGTTTTCCGTTGCTCACTTTGGCAATAGCCGGATAAGGAAGGCCAGACAGAACAATCGTTTCGGAAGAATAGGTAGTGTTACGAAAGGCATTGTCTACTGCGGCAAACACAAATTCATCGGGCAGATTGTCATCATCTTGGTTAAGCACTCCGTCACCATCGCTATCCACAAATTTCTCAAAGCTGGGAATGGTAGCTTCAACACCCAGTTCCTGGTAGCGAGCTTGTAGGTTTTGACGAATTTGCGGCAGATCAAGGTTAATAGCGTTTTGTACTAGCTTGGCTTTAATTGTTTCGCTATCCAGCGTACCATCTTCCCGCAGGTCAGTAGTGATGTCGGCCAAAAGTTCCGAAAGCTCAGCTACGGTCTGGTTACCCTGCAAAATAGCGGAAATAGCCAGTAGAATAGCGTTGTCATCTCCTGCCTGGGAAATATCCAGTAACTCCGAATTAGTCATCTCTTCCCGTTCTATCCCAAAAATGGCAAGAATTTCTTGCTGAGCTTGGCGTTTGGCTTCCAGGAAATTTGTTCCTCGGGTTATAAGGTAATTTACCCGATCTTTCTCTAGGTGAGAAAGTATATTCACATTAATATTAGCATCTTCCGATACATCGGCCAGAGCAAACAGGGTGAGTTGAGCCGCCGATTTTTCGCCTTTCACTTCATCGAAGTAAAAACCACTGGCCATCATTTGTAGATTGGTGTGATCCAACTGGCTGGTTTTGATAAAAAAAGTACCCTTATTGTCGGTAATCTGGGTAGTAAAGGTTTTTCCAGTAGCGGCTAACGAGTCATCCAATTCGGTGATGATAATAGAGGTTCCGTTGATAAATGGCCCTTTCTGTACGTATCCGTTGATAGAAATGGGACTGCTAGGCTCTTGCGGGAGGATTTCTTCTTCGCGGCAGCCTATGACACTCACTATAAAAGCGAGAGAAAGATTATAAAATAACTTCTTCATTAATCAGTAATGTAGTTCTAATAGACAAAATTACTGATTAATATAATAAAACTAAAATAATTTACAATTAAATTAAAATAAGAAAATAATTTAAATTATATTACTAAATTTACTTATGATATTATTATTAGTGAGTCTTTAGCACATTCTCTCCCCAGTCATTTTCTAAGTCGCGGATGACGGTGTGAATGTGGTTAGCGTTGTTTTGGGTATTGTCGTATTCAATCACGAAGGTAGGGCCTTAAAGATAACACAAGTGCGGGTTGCTGACGGTGAAGTGTAAGCATTTCAAAGTCAAATACATCACCCAATTGCCCACCAATACCCCCGTGTTTGCCTTCTTTTGTAATCATCCTCAGTACGTAAAAACCGCCTACTAGCGCTATCTGGAAAACCGCCTCCGCGACCATTTCAACTTTGAAGGCGTACCGCTGCGAATTTTTTTTCGGAAGAAGTAAGGTAATGATTCACTTGCTTAACTTCTTCGTGGAAACTTCGTACTTTACGTAAAAGCATAAAGTATGAAAGAAGTAACCTTACGAATTGCTGAACACAAACTATCTACTTTTCTAGCATTTATTCAGGATTTAGATTACGTAGAGATATCGAAGAACGAAACAAGTTCGGAAAATGCGGATGGGCAGAAATCTGACGACTTTTTCGAGCTGGTAGGCATATGGGAAGACCGAGATATTAGTGCTGAAGAGTTACGACAGAAAGCATGGCTAGTTCGCAAGTAGTCTTGTGCGATACCAATATCTTAGTTGAGCTATCTAAGCGGAATACTAGTATAGTCAGTGAGTTAAAAGCGATCGGTTCGGCAAATATTGCGGTAAGTGCTATTACGGCAGGTGAGTTTATTTTTGGCGCATTAGACAAAGCTGATCTCGCTAAAATTCTCAAAGCACTGAATGCTATTACTATCATTCAGGTGGACGAAGCTATATCTGAACTAGCAGTAAAGTTGGTAAAACGCTACGGATTAAGTCATACCCTCAATGTTCCCGATGCGCTTATCGCCACTACTGCCCTTTCTCATAAGCTGCCTTTATATACATTAAACCGCAAAGACTTCCGCTTTATTCCTAACTTACAGTTGTATGGCTAATAGCCAAACCTACCAACGCTACCTAGAAAACCGCCTCCGCGACCACTTCAACTTTGAAGGTATGCCGCTGCGGATTTTCTTTCGGACGAAGTAGGGTTATTCTTGGGGTGGGGTGAATTCATAAAGTATACCAGACTCTGGGTTGAGATAATAACCTTTACCTTCTATTGTAACTGCTATAGATTCAGGATGAATGTACGTGTCTATATCTTCAATTTTCTCCCAATGGTTCTCTTCAAAATAATATCGGTAGAAGAGAGAGGTGCCATAATTATCCGTGATAACATATCCTACATCATCTATTACTAAACCTATACCATTGGAATTATCTCCATCTGGATAAGCTTTTCTTTCAGACCAGGAATTAGTTTGAGGATTGTAACTCCAGAAGTCACCAGAGCTGTTAGTTTCTATGATTCTACCCATTCCCACATATCCTTTGCCATTATAGGTTAAAGTTAATGCATTATTCCTTCCATTATCTGGAAAATCTATTTTTTTCGTCCAATTATTAACCATAGGGTCATACACCCAAGTGTCTTTATAAAAAGTTCTGCCGAGACTGCCTAATCCTATATAAGCAGTGCTTCCTATGATAAAACTATAAGCTTCACCCCTGCTTTCACCACCGAAATCGGCTACTCTAGTCCACGAATTACTTTCTGAATCATACATCCAAAAATCTTTTAAGTACTTTTCTGATCCATTCTCACTGCCTTCAACAGTACTCCCAAGCCCAACATATCCTTTGTTATCGATAGAAAAGCAAGTAGCTCTCATCCGTGCTTCTCCCTCAAATTCGGTTTTTCTTTTCCAAGTATCATTAATCGGGCTATACTCATAGAGTGCATTGGAGGTAGTTAGAGCAAAAAATAAGTTATTTGCTTTAAAGCCCACCACTATGTCTTCATCTAATGGAAAGTCGTTTTTTCTTTGAAAGGGGTTTGCCTTAGTGGCTACTTTGAAGGTAGTTTCCTGACCATTTATCACTAACGAAGCAATGATAGTAGAATCGTACAATCCAGACGAGAGCACCCTAACACTGATTTTATCATTATTCTTTATTTCAGCAACGCTCATCACTGCTACATTAGCGCTTGTCGTATCTGTATTATCCAATCCAATAGCTTGTTGCTCTACAACGGAGCCATTCAGGACTAACCAACCATTCACTACCGAAGCTACGGTAATACCGTTCTCTTTCAAACCAGTAATAGTAACAGTATTAGAAATAATCGTGTCATTAACCGCAACATCTACTTGAGTCTCGAAAGTGAAATCGTCGGGCGTATCGTCTTCGTTTTTGTTCAAAATACCGTCACCATCACTGTCAATGTACTGCTCAAAGTTAGAGATGGTCGCTTCTACACCCATTTCGGTGTAGCGGTCTTTTAGGTTTTTTCTGATCTGGGGCAGATCCAATAACTTAGCCTGCTCTTTCAGTTTGGTTTTAGTGGCTTCGCTATTCAGTGTACCATCTTCCCGTAAGTCAGTGATGAGATTAGCAGTTAGTTCCGAAAGCTCGGCTACGCTATTGTTGCCTTGCAGAATGGCAGAAATAGCTAGTAAAATAGCATTTTGTTCGCCGTCCTGCGAAATATCCAGTCGTTCGGAATAGCCGATGCTATCTGAAACAATCCCGAAAGCTGTAAGTATTTCCTGTTGGGCTTGGTTTTTGGCTGTTTGAAACTCTAGTTCTTCCTCTTGCATCAAGTAAACAACTCGGTTACGCTCTAGGTGCGAAAGTAGATTGACATTAACACTACTGGCATCTGAAATATCTGCTAGAGCAAACAATGTAAGCTGAGCGGCTGATCTCTCGCCCTTCACCTCATCAAAGTAAAACCCTTCGGCCTGTAACTGTACGAATTCTGACTCCAACTCAATATCCTTCAAGCTAAACGAACCTCGGTTATCAGCAATCTGGGTAGTAAAATTCTTACCAGTAGCCACTAATTTCTCATCCAATTCAGACAAAGTGATAGCAGTGCCGTTAATGAATGGGCCTTTTTGCACGTAACCTTCTAGATCGGTGATTTCAGTATCAGAAATTATAATTTCTTCATCTTCTTGGCAACCCAGAATAGCAACGATAAGTGCAAGCGAAACAGGAAATACATACTTTTTCATAATCAGTAAGAATGTTCTAAAAGACAAAATTACTGATTGGGTCTACGAAGAGGAAGAGAGCTTTGCGTATAGCTTACATATGACTTATTTCGTGGCTAATATTACTTTTCATTTATGCGCTTCCTCATAATGAGTCTTGAGTACGTTTTCGCCCCAGTCATTTTCTAAGTCGCGGATGACGGTGTGGATGTGGTTGGCGTTATTTTGGGTATTGTCGTATTCAATCACAAAAGTTGAACCCTGAAGACGGTAATAGTGCGGATCGCCCACTTCTAATCCTCCTGCCCAGGCAAAGTGAATATTTTCTAACCCGGTTTCCTGGATGCTTTCCAGCGATTTTTCGGCAACTTCAGCACGATGTGCGTTGTAGTAAACTTCTAACAGTTGCATGAGTTGCTCTTGCTGCTCATTATTCATCTCAGCATAGGGTAATCCTTCCAAATCACCCACTTGTGCTTCAATTTCGGTTCCGGTAACAATGTCGGGGTAAGCCTCTTCTGCGATCAGTGCGGTGGTAAGTTGCTCTTGATTGAGGGATTTCACCAAAGTACGGGCTACATCTTCTTCTGGTTGTAACACTCGCCAGCCTTTCTTAGGCCCACGGGGCACATTGGCGGGGTTGGCTCCGAAGAATGTTGGGGTAGCCGAAACTATTTCATTGGACAGGGAAGAGAAATTCAAGGATAGGTGGTGTCCTTCTAATCGCCAGCCCCAGGCCTCGCCGGGTTGTGGATTACCAAAAATGGTGAAATAATAATTGATCGGGTCGCGATACGTATCGTTAGCCGGACGGTCTTCTACTGAGCGCAAAACATTTTCTAACTCCATTACATTTTGGGCTTTTTGGTATCCTGTTTCGCTCAATGACAGTTTAAGCAGGCTCATAGCCGCCTCGCGTTGTTCTTCGGTCATGGCTTTAAGCGGTAAACCATTGCGGTCCCGAGGTACAAAATGCCAATTGTAGCGTTCGTCATCTTCAAAATCATAGGTCAGTTGTGACTGCTGACCTTGATCCAAGGTCTGCCGAAATTGCTGAGCGGCTTCAATGAGACCGCTATCTAGCGATGCATTTGGTTTGGGCGAAAAAATAACAAAAGCCAGCAAGGCAGTGCCCAGAATAGCTACAAGTAGAAAAATGATAGGTCGTTTCATATGGCGGTTGTTTAGTAATGACAAATAAGTAGTGAATAATGATTGATAAACAAAGAGTTATTATTAATTATCAATCATTGTCCTAAAGTACGATTATTCCGAAATTTTTGATAATTTCTCGAGCAAATACCTAACTATGAACCGAGCAACTATTGCCCGCCATCGCGAAGAATGTGAAAAACACCTTACTGAAGAGTTGTTGCCTTTTTGGCTCGACCGCTGCCTAGATGAGCAGCACGGTGGCTTTATCACTCATTTTGACCAAGACGGTAATGATGCAGGGACTGACGAAAAGTCACTTATTGCCCAAACCCGTTGCGTATATACCTTTGCTTCGGCCCATCGGGCAGGTTACGGTGGTGGCAAATGTTTGGAATACGCTCGGCACGGGGTAAACTTTCTGATAAATAAGATGTGGGATGAACAAAACGACGGATTCTACTGGTTGCTCGACCGAGTGGGGAATGTAACCATTGACGAGAAAATCATTTACGGGCATAGCTTTGCGATCTATGGTCTAAGTGAATACACCTTGGCTTCCGGTGATAAACGCGGATTAGAGTACGCCATCAAGTGCTTTGATTTGCTACAAAAGTACGCAGCAGATACTCACTACGGGGGCTATTTTGAGATGTTCGGGCGGGACTGGACGCTGAAAGGAAGTGGGGCCGCCGGGGGCGACCGTAAGACATTGGATGTGCATATGCATCTGATGGAAGCGTTTACGACGCTCTACGAATGCAACCGGCAACCCATCCACTATCGGAAGTTGGAAGAGATAATTCAGCTACTGCTAATTAGAATCTTGCATCCTGAGTACCGTACCGGAATTCCCCAGTTTTTTCCCGATTGGCAGGTGGCTCCGCAGATTAAATTTGATATTGTGTGGGGTTGGGATCGATTCACTGACGATGGAGCGAAAGCCCAAGCAGAAGATAATACGAGTTATGGTCACAACGTAGAATTCGCTTGGCTGTTAACCCATGCCCTAAAAACAATGGGGAAGCCATTAGAGCAGTATACTGACGTACTCAAGGCTTCCTATAATCACGCAGTACAATACGGAATAGATAAAACTTACGGTGGAGTTTATGTGGAAGGTAGTCACGATGGGCAGGTGTACGATCAGGAAAAAGAATTTTGGCAACAGGCCGAGTTGCTAATCGGAATGCTGGAGGCTTCGCTGACCTTCGGTGTGGAAAAATATTGGTTGATATATGAGAATATACATCGCTTTGTATTTGAAAAAATGATCCACCACCCGGTAGGAGAGTGGTGGCCCCTGCTGAGCCGCAAAGGCGAACCTATCTGGACGCATATGAGCCACTCCTGGAAAGTTAACTATCATACTGTTCGGGCAATGGTGCAAAGTATTGAGCGGCTGAAAAAGTTAGAAGAGATGTTGTAAGAAACTTATTTTACTGACAAATAATCCAGTACTCGCTCAATAGAAACATCTTTCTGCATCTTGGCGTCTAGAATATCAGATCGCTGGGGAAGTGCGGTGATACAAACAATAGCCCACATTAATAGTAGGGCAGTAAAGCGAAATATAGCGGTAAGTGTTGCTCTAGTATTCATGGGGGCTATTGTTTGTATCACCGCACTTCCCCAGCGATCTGATATTCTAGACGCCAAGATGCAGAAAGATGTTTCTATTGAGCGAGTACT
>JBCCTI010000135.1:0-8314 GCA_039198955.1 Bacteroidota bacterium
ATTTTAGCTCATAAATAGATGATTCTAAGCATTCTGAGATAATATTCTATTTGTTAATACTACATTTGGTATGTAAAAAATACCAATTTTTTTAATTTCTTACATCTTATTTATCATGGGAATCGTGTACTAGTACGATAGCGAGCTTTAGGGTTTCATCCGTAATCTAGCGTTTATTTCCTGCTTAGAAGTGGAAAAATTAGATGCTACCAAGCCCCCGAAGATTTTGCTTGACCACAGTAATTAGTATCTTGATCTTGTTTGTTTTACCTAATAACCCTACCTATTATGAGCCAATACACCCGCAGTAGCGATAGCCGACTTATTATCGGATTGCTTTTTCTGGTTTTGGGAGTCTACTTCCTGCTTAATAACTTTAATCTCATTCCTTTTGCAATTCCTTGGTACGTTGTATCCTGGCAAACCCTACTTATTGTTATTGGTCTATTGATTATTGCTACCAGCGACAAAAAAAGTGGGGGTATAGTATTGGTAGCCATCGGGAGTTTATTTCTAATTTCTGATATATTTTACATCTCAATTTGGGATATTATCTACAGATTCTGGCCGTTGGCGTTGGTTCTTATCGGAGTGAGCTTGCTTGTTCGTCGCAATCAGGAAAAGAAAAGGCTGGGTGATACTACTCCATTAGAAGTGATCGATGAGTCGGCTATTTTAGGTAGCAATGAAAATGTGGTGACTTCCGACTATTTCCGGGGTGGGCGGATTACTTCTATTTTTGGAAATAATGAAATCAACCTATCTAACTGCCGCTTAGCTGACGGAGTGCAGGTAATTGATGTATTTGTGCTGTTTGGCAATGTTGAAATCGTAGTGCCTAGTGAATGGAATGTGAAAGTAAGTGTCTCACCTATTTTGGGCGGATTTGAAGATCAACGACGATTTCACCAAACCTACTCGCCTGAAGCTACTCAGCAAGTAATCATTCGTGGCCAGATCATTGCTGGTGGCGGGGAAATACGCAACACCTGATTGATGATTGAAAATTAATCGTTACTCATTACTCATCATTCATTGCTTTCAGGCTCATGTCCAGGCTTTTTACCGAGTGGGTAAGGGCACCAACTGAGATATAATCCACTCCGCTTTCGGCTGCGGCTACAATGGTTTTTTCATTAATATTACCCGAAGCCTCGGTTTTTGCCTGACCGCCGATTATTCCCACTGCTTCTTTCATAAGTTCGGGCGACATATTATCGAGCATAATCACATCTATGCCACCTACTTCTAGCACCAGTTTTACTTCGTCCAGGTTACGGGTTTCCACTTCAATTTGCAGATTCAACTGATTTTGTTCAAGATAACGGTGGGTTCGCTCAATAGCCTCATGAACTCCCCCAGCATAATCAATATGGTTGTCTTTGAGCATAATCATGTCATAAAGCGCATAACGGTGGTTTTGTCCCCCTCCAATAGTAACCGCCCACTTTTCGGGCAGCCGAAAGTTGGGAGTAGTTTTTCGGGTATCGAGTAGTTGGGCAGGTGTGTGGCTTATTAGGGACAGCAACTGATGCGTATAGGTGGCAATACCGCTCATGCGTTGCATACAATTCAGTACCAAACGTTCGGATGAAAGTATCGACTGAGCGTTACCTTCCACCGCAAACGCTATATCACCAAATTGAACCTTTTGCCCATCATCGATAAATTTCTCAAGTGATAGATCTTTATCCACCGCATGAAAAATTTGCTGGGCCAATGCCCCTCCGGCTAAAATACCTTCAGCTTTTACTAGCAATTTTGCCTTTTGAGTTACCTGAGGCGGTACCGAAGCCAGGGTAGAATGATCGCCCTCCCCAATATCTTCGATCAGGGCCGATTGAATAAACTGCTGAATACGTTCGGGGGTCAGATAAGGTAAATTCATACATTCGCTAATTTGAAAAGCGAAACTATCGCAATTTTTCTGGGAAGCCCAAGAAGTTGGAAGTCCCAAGAAGTTGGAAGTTAAGACTTGTGAAATGGTTAGAAATTAGTGAAAATTTAGCGTATAAAAGTGTTGTTTTGTCCATTTCGCCCGCGTGGCATCCATCCACCGTGGATACGGCCACCGTGACAATGGCGGCGACCTGGCCCCTTCTCCAAAACCCAATCCCTACAACCAAGATTTCATCCCAAAATAATCTGACGCGGAAAGACAATTACGATGTCGGTACCTTCTTGCTCACTACTGTGATAGGCGATGGTCCCGGCGTGCAGTTCCACCACCAGTTTGGCAATATAGGTTCCTAGCCCCGTTCCGGTTTCTTTACCTGAGGTAGAAAATTTATCAAAGAAGTTACCGCGAATATCAGTAGGAATTACCCCTTGATTATGAATATTAATATTGAAAAACCCATTATGCTCTAAGGAAACTGAAATTTCTTGCCCGACCGGGGAGGCTTCCACTGCATTAAGCAATAAATTCTGAAACATCCGTTCAATGTAGAATTTGTCAGCCGATATTTTTACTTCTTCTTCCGGCTCCAACTCTTGCCCCTGGTACCACAGTGATACCTGAATTTGCTTTTTAATGATTCTATCTTTTAGCAGGGCTAGTTCCTGATTTATTACTTGCGCCAAACTAAACTCTGTCTTCTGAGGCTCGTAACCACCTTGTTCCATTTTAGCATAATCTGCAGTAGCTTTAATCATATCTAGGGTATCGCCACTCCGCTGTTTTAAGTGGTTCAGCCACATTGTCTGCTCTTCAGTAGGGTGTTTTTCCAAAAGAAACTCTACAATTTGCATGATAGACACCAGATTGTTCCGCAAATCGTGGTTTGAAAGCTGTTGGGCTACTTCTTGGGCAGTAATTTTATTTTCTAATAGCTTTACTGTTAGCTCGAGATCGTATAGTACTTCCTCCGTCTGTTCAACCTCTACAATAAATGTCATTTTGCATGGACCACTGGTATCAGTAGCGGGTAAATAAGCTGCATTGGAAAGTATTTTACGGATTTTTCCCGAATTATCTATCACATCCCACTTGCCCTGCAACTCATATTTCTTTCCCATAAACTGGTCATGTAGCTGCTGCATTTGTGGGCGGAAGCCTTCGGGAACTACTATTAAAAAAGAGTTTCCAATTAGCTCATCGCGGGAGTATCCGTAAAAATCGCAGTAGGCCTGGTTCACATTGACGAAGTATCCCTTAGCATCAGTAATGCAAATACCCAGCGGGATAATATCAAAGATTCGTACAATATCGTCGGGCCTATCTTCAGCAAACTGACGCAATGTTTCCAGATTGCGCTCATTTTGGTCGTTAGTGCTTTGCTCTCTCATGGTAGAAGTGAAGGCAGTAGTTTATCCTCTAATTTATGAAAATCTGTTTAAATTCTGAATAAGAATAGTGAACAAGTTGGTAAGCAGTCTTGTCCCAATAATAGTTCCTACTCGATGAGCAATAATTCACCTTCATGCGAAGAACGGATGATATACTCCTTTTTGGTTACTAAGCTAATGTTAGAAAGTCATTTTTCTTGAGGTTGGTCACATTTTACTTTGTCACTTTATCTAAAACATCATGATTGAGTAGTTAAACATCTATCTGAGTGGTTAAACATCTAATTTCCATGATTCCCCGCTTCTCAGTATTTTTAAGGTTTGAACCTGACTACTATGCCACTGCAAGTCTCAGCTACCCAGCTCATACAAACCCTAGAAAAGTACTTTGGCTACTCAGCTTTTCGGAAAAATCAGCAAGAAATCATTCAAACGGTGTTAGCCGCGAAAGACTCTTTGGTGCTGATGCCAACGGGAGGGGGTAAATCGCTGTGCTACCAGATTCCGGCTATTCTGCTCGAGGGACTTACTCTAGTGGTTTCCCCGCTTATCTCCCTAATGAAAGACCAGGTAGATGCCCTGCGGGTGAACGGGATTGCCGCCGCTTACCTCAACTCATCAATGAGCCCCGAAGAGCAGCGAGCGGTATTTCAACAATTGAAGAGCCGGGAACTGAAGCTACTTTACTTAGCCCCCGAACGCCTGATCGATGCCGAAAATCGATTTATTGACTTTCTAAAAAGTATCAATATTTCACTGTTAGCGATTGACGAAACCCACTGTATCTCGCAATGGGGACACGATTTTCGCCCGGAGTACCGCATGTTGGCGAACGTCCGAAAGGCACTGGATAATGTACCTACGATTGCCCTCACCGCTACGGCTGATCCTATCACTCAGCAAGATATTCTAGACAAACTTCAGTTGCGTAGTCCTAAGATCTTCATTTCCAGTTTTAATCGGGAAAATATTTACTACCGAGTGGCCCCCAAACGCAATAGCTACGAACAGCTACTCGATTTTTTGACCGAACGTCGGGATCAGTCCGGCATAATTTATACCCTATCACGGGCATCTACCGAAACATTGGCCGAACGGCTTACGCAAGAAGGATTCGCCGCCAAACCCTACCACGCTAAACTGAGCAATGAGGAAAAAGAAAAGCACCAAGATGAATTCCTGCGGGATGAGACCCCAATTATCGTGGCTACCGTAGCCTTCGGAATGGGTATTGACAAATCTAACGTCCGCTTTGTGG
Source organism: Bacteroidota bacterium (assembly GCA_039198955.1). GTDB lineage: Bacteria > Bacteroidota > Bacteroidia > Cytophagales > Cyclobacteriaceae > Tunicatimonas. The sequence continues at coordinate 4,547 of JBCCTI010000135.1, forward strand.
TGCATATGGATTTGCCCAAAAATATTGAGGGCTACTATCAGGAAACCGGACGGGCGGGACGGGATGGACTGGATAGTGAGGCTTTGCTGTTTTACAGTTACGCCGATGTTATCAAACTTCAGGGTTTTGTTGAAGTGGAAGGCAATGATGAGCAAAGCCGAGTACTGCGAGAGAAATTGCAGCAAATGGCGGTGTTTGCCGATATGCGAGCGTGTCGGCGGAAGTTCCTATTGAATTATTTTGGGGAAGAAGCTCCGGATTACTGCGGAAGTTGTGACATCTGCCGCAATGAGTACAAAACTTTTGATGGAACCATTATCGCCCAAAAAGCCCTGTCGGCGGTAGCCCGGTTGGGGGAGCGATTCGGAGCTGGTTACATAATTGATTTTTTACGGGGTTCAAAATCGGAGAAAATTTGGGGCGAGCATAAGCAGGTAAAAACCTACGGGGCGGGCAACGATATCAGCAAAAAAGACTGGTACCGCTATCTGAACGATCTGTTGCACTTGGGCTACTTAAAAAAGTCAGACGATAAATTTCCGGTGCTACGATTAACCGAAACGAGCTGGTCGGTACTGAAGGGGCAAGAAAAAGTGATGCTAATAGAAACCATTGAGCCACAAACAGTCACTTTTAAATCGTCGGCACAACCGATGGAAGAAAGTTTATTTAACCAACTGAAAGTACTCCGCAGGCAGTTAGCTCAGCAAGAAAATGTACCTGCTTACGTAATTTTCTCCGACGCCACTTTGCAAGAGTTGGCTACTTATTTGCCTACCGAAGCTGAGGATCTGCCCAACATCAGTGGCTTTGGCGAAGTGAAGATACAGAAGTACGGCACGGCTTTTCTCGATGAAATCCAGCAGTTTTGTACCGAGAACGACCTGGAATCCCGCGCCTCTAACCTTCGTCGCCGCAACCGCAAGAAACGAACTGCCGACGTTAAAACTGATACCAAGCAGCTCACTTACGACTACTACCAGAAGGGTAATTCTATTGCCGAAATTGCTCGCATTCGGGACTTACGAACCTCTACGGTCAGTAGCCATCTAGCCTACTTCGTGCAAGACGGCTCACTGGATGTAAACAAACTGGTTGATGCCGCGGTTATTAAAAAGATTGAAGGTGCTATCTACGTCCACGGCGACTCCGCCCTGAGACCACTCAAAGATGCTTTAGACGACAGCATCAGCTACGATGAAATCCGACTAGTAATTGCCCACCTCCGAAGATGAGATATTTTAAAGGTTTAGTCAGTTACCAGACTTTTTACATTTGCTATTGTCGTGTATCTTTCAGAATGCTTATGAGAACGACTGTCTTCCTTCTACTAATTCTGACTTTCTTGGGATGCGAATCATCGGACGTAGTAGTACTGGACGAAAATGTTTTAGCTGACTATATTGAGATGAACCAAGCATTAGCTCGCACTGACCTGATTGCCTGTGCGGGCGGTCGTCCCGAAGGACTGTTTGTGGATACCGCTTCCTACATTCCCGTATTCTTTTATCCGGTGGAGGGGGCTTATGACTTTCGGTATTTTGAATCTGAACGGGTTGATGAAATCCAGAACTTTGACCATTACCGAGCCAAAGAACTGGCCGAAGCCCCAGTGTTTCGGGGATATTTGCGTCAGTTCATCAATCCAACGTTGGAAGAAGACCGAGTGGGAATTGTTACTTACAAAACTCCCGGTAAATTACACGTTTGCAACCCCATTCGCCTCAAGTTGAACACTGCACCTACTGAGGTAAATGAAGAACTACTCACGGTTGATGAGCGCGGAGTAAACCCTTCTTTTTCGTGGCAAGACGGACAGATTCCCGACAATGCCATCTACTTTCAGGTTATCTCTGATTTAGAAGGAAACCTAATTTCGGGCACCTACACTTTTGATCGGCAATTTACTTTTTACGATCTGGAGAATGTCGTTCTGAATATTACCGACACCACTACCACCCCCACCCTAACGCCTAACCAAACCTACCGCTTTACCATGATGGGAGTCAGCGAAGATAATTGGATTAACCTGTGGATTGAGGAAGAATTTAGCACTCAGTGAAAGGTGAAACTGCCCTACTTACAATACATAGCTACTTTCCATGTATTTTATAGGCAATTTTTGATGGATGCCACCAGTCGCTCTACCGAGAGTTTCAGTGCATAAATAAAACTATGCATCTCGCTCGACAGACCCATTGCCAAATTGGACAAACTCCTGAGCCTCCATCGTTTTTGTGACTTTTTTTATTAATGCGCCTTGTTGATCAACGATTAGAAATGTTGGGAATACAAGTTCCACATCATATAAATCTAGAAAGTTTATTTTAGTCTTATTAAGCTCTTCAAATACACTAGCTTTAGTAATACCACCTGGATGCTCAATTTGAACCTTTGCACAAACAAATTTTTCATTATAAAACTTTTGAACAGCATCTTGGGTGAAAACGTCACGTTCCATTCTATAACAATGACCACAACTAGTACTAGTCACATACACAAATATGTCTTTGCTTTCTTCTTCAGCTTGTTTTATTACGTCGTCAAAAGCTGCATACTTAAAATTGATTTTACTCGTATCGACGCTAAGGTCTACTTCGCTTATGATAGTTCTTCTATCCTTGCAAGAGGAACTTATCAGAAGGCAGAAAAAGATAATATATATCGGAATAATTCTCATAGTTTGACCTTTGTTCTAGCGGAGTTTTTAATGGTACTGTAAAGGCTGAAAGAATTAATGTAACACAAATGCTTTGAAAACAGAAGCAATATACGTCATACTTTGCCTGTATATTAACATCAAAATTGTTATCCAATAATAAAATGGTTACCTAAAAGCCATAGAGTAAAGTCACCCTAACTCCACTACCAAATCATCCTGATCAACCATCACCCCAGCACCCAGATGAACTTTCTTAACAGTTCCAGCCCGGGGAGCGGAGATAGTGGTTTCTATCTCAATGGCTCAATTACAAATTTGAATCGAGTCGTTCTAAAACTCTCTTAGCTTTTAGCAGATTGATCTCTGGGAAATTTATTGAATCTAGTACATTGTAATGCCTATCATTAGTCACCAAACAATGGGCATTGCTGGTGATACACAATTGCGCGGCGAACCGTCGACAAATTTATTATTGTCAGGGTCATTGCCAATAATTTGAATTTTTGTTAAACAGACGAGAGGGTCGGGAGATTTGGGTTATGGAAAAGACCCGTGATTTTAGATTCACTGACCGAAGCGGTAGCCTAGGCTAAGTTGGAGCGTTCGGTTACCCGTAAAGGGATCATCTTCAGGGAGTGTATTAGGAGAGAATTCGTTGAAAGGCTTAATTGTATCGTAGATGCCGATATTATAGCGTGCACTAAGAAATACTTTTTCTACCAGCGTATAATTCACCCCAATATTAACAGCCATATCAAAGCTTTTTTGAGCTGGACTACGTGGCCTATCCCCAAAAACGAATATTTGCCTTTGCTCTAACAGATACCCTACTTCTGATCCTAATTCTATGCTAAAACGTTCGGCGACCGAGTATTGTAGCATGATAGGCAAATTGAGGTAATGTAGGTCTTCTCTGATGAGAAATTGTCCTCGTTCACTGATTCCCTTATTAGCATAGAGAAGTTCCAGTTGTAAGCCCCATTGCTCGTGAAAGGGAATATTATAAAATACTCCTCCTAAATAAGAAGCTTTCTTAAGTTCTAGATTACGATTGAGGTCACCTACTGTTTTAGTAGAGATCATTCCCCCTGCTTTAATGCCAAAGC
>JBCCTI010000136.1:0-8045 GCA_039198955.1 Bacteroidota bacterium
TACGGTGGAATGGAAAATGCTACGGCTATTTTTTACAATGAGTCGGTAATCGTTGACCAGCCTTCTATTGAGGCATTAGTTGCTCACGAAATAGCCCACCAGTGGTTCGGCAATTCGGTTTCAGAAAAAAACTGGTCTGATGTTTGGCTCAGCGAAGGTTTTTCTACTTATATGACCCACCTCTACTTTGAGCACACTTACGGTCGGGATAGCATGGCGAATCGCTTAATAGCTGATAAAGAACGTATTTTCACCTTTCATCTTCAATCACCTCAAGCTAAAATTGTAGACTCCGATGAGTCGAACCTCTTTCAGTTACTTAACGCTAATACTTATCAGAAAGGGGCTTGGGTGCTGCACATGTTGCGTTCTACGGTAGGTGATGAGGTGTTTTTTAATACGCTTCGGCAGTTCTTTGCTCGCTATAAGCATAGGAATGCTTCAACAAATGACTTTGTAGCTCTAGCCAGTAAGCTATCGGGCCGTAATCTTTCAGACTTTTTCGCTCAATGGCTGTACCGTCCTGATTATCCGGTTTTAGAGAGCAACTGGAAGTACCAAGGTGCTGGGAAAAAGCTGAAGCTTAAGATCAAGCAGACTCAGGATTCAGAGTCTTATACATTCCCACTCCAGATTGGAATCCGCTACGATAATAGTTCCAAGTTGGAGGTACAATCCGTTAGTGTCAACAAACTTGAAGAAACCTTCACCTTGAGTGTAAAATCTAGAGTGAGGAAGGTGGTGATTGACCCTGACACCTGGTTACTTCACGATATTCCTTCTACTAAGAACTGATGATTAGCGCAAGTGCGGTAGCTGCTGCAGTACTCGCTAAGTTAACAGTATGGTTGTTCAAATATCCTTTGCGTTGCCAAGAGGCTCCTAGTACCGAGTCTACCACATTTCCTAAAAATCCTGCTAAGCTGACCAGTAAAGCCCCGCTAACTGAAGAAAAATTGAGCCAGTAAATTACTCCAATAATACAGCTCCCTACTATTCCCCAACCAAAGCCCTCCCAACTTACCACTCCATCCAAGCCCCGCTTTCCTGGCTTCAGGGTTATGATATTAAAGTAGTTTCGTCCGGTGACATTTCCCATTTCAGACGAAAGGGTATCAGAAAGAGCGGCAGCAAAACAAGCAGCTATCAGTAGTTGCGCCTCAAAAACAGTGGGAAATAGTACATCTGCTAAAGCTACCATAGCCGCAACCCCACTGTTTGCCATTACATTTTTCCAACCCCGCTGACTCCGCCGGGGTTCAGCAAGTGCTAGCTCAATCTTCCGTTCAATTTTGTTCAGGCTTGCCACCGTTCCAATTACAAAGAATATTCCGATGAGTATGATCCCGTAAAAACCACTACTAGCATAAAGTAAAGCTGTCACGATGCATCCCGCCAGTCCGCCCCAATTATCAATTTTTCCCCACGCAATAGCTCCGATGCTGCTGGTAACAATCAGAAAGTATACGGGAATATCATTGTTAATCAGCACTTTATAAGTGTTTACATAAAAAAACTGAAATTTGTCCAGAAACTTACATTATAATAATATCAATAAAAAATATTAATATATTTGTATAAAATAGAAATGAATAAGAAATGAAATATTCAATTTACTTACTTCTTCTGGGCGGAATGTTATTTTCTTGCCAAGAAGATACCGATACTAATAACTTTGGACTACCTACCTCAGTCGTAAAGTTCTCAGCCACCCAAGCCAGTAGCCTAGAAGGTAGTGGTTCGCAGCAGGTTCGAGTTTACCTGGACAAGCCTCAGGAAGGTAGCACGCTGATTGATTTTGCCGTTGGTGGAAATATCACTTTAGATAATAATTTCCAGTCAGGCGACGTCCGTTTAATTACTGAGTCACCGCTGTTGATACCCGCTGGTGAGACTGAAACCTTTATTGAATTTGACATATTGGAAGATAGTGATTTTGAAAGCGAAGCGGAAACCCTGTCTATTACGCTAACCAATATCGCCGAAGGAAACGCTCAGTTGAGCACGATTGCTAGCGAGCGGGTTTACCAGCACCATATTGACGAGAATGAATACGAACTTAGGTTAGTGTGGGATCAGAATACATCGTCGGACATAGATTTAGTCGTAGAAATTCCCAACAACCAGGTGCTACTGAGTAACCGTAGCAATGGAGCTGAGCAGGTGGTTATCAGCAATGTTGATCAAAACACTCCTTACTTAGTTTCGGTCTGGTATTCGGAAGGCTCAACTTCTGTTGATTACCAAATATTGTACCGGCGGGCGGGTAGCGATAGTCAATTACTCCAAACCGGGCAATTTGAGAAAGGGGAAGCCAACGAAGAATTTTCGCTAACCAGCGGTAACGGAACCCATCAGTATAAACTTACGCGCGCTGATGCCGAACTTCTGCTAATTCCTCGCTAGAAGAACGAAAAATCAACTCTAGAGCCGTACCTTATCCGGGCGGCTTTTTTTATGCCCCAAAATCATCCACCTGAGCGTAAGCCTCGATCAGCTTTACCTCCCCTTCTTTACCCGGCATAGAATTACCGTGTTCCATCCCAATAATTCCTTGGTAGCCCTTTTCGTGAATATGCTGGAAAACATTTTTGTAGTTAATCTCTCCGGTAGTAGGCTCTTTTCGTCCCGGATTATCCCCGACCTGAAAGTAGGCAATTTCGTCCCAAGTCAGGTCAATATTCTGAATGATATGCCCCTCATTTTTTTGCATATGGTACGCATCATACAGTATTTTACAAGAAGGACTGTTCACCCCTTTGCAAATTAGGTAGGTCTGATCGGAGTAGCGTAGAAATAGGTCAGGAGTATCACTCAGTGGTTCCAGCACCATCACTAAACCATGCGGCTCAAAAATCTCCGCTCCTCGGCGCAGTGCTTCAATCACATTAGCCGTCTGAATCCCACTGGGGATGTCCCGCTGATAGTTACCCGGCACTACGGTCATCCAGGTAGCGTTACATCGTTTGGCTACCTCCACTGCCCTTTTACATCCATCTAGAAAAATATCGACGTATTCCTGCTTACCGGCTGCCAGTGTATTGGCACCATTCCCTCCTTTGTCAACCACAAAAACTCCCATTTCCATTCCCCGATCACTCAGGGTTTGCCCAATTTTTTCCTGCATTTCTACTGGGCGTTTCATCATACCGTTATCTTCTAAGGCAGTAAATCCAGCATCGGCCATAAAGTTGAGCTGATCGATAAGATCTTCGCCCGCGTGGCTCTTGAACATCCCAAAATGCGGGGCATACTTCATTTGAAATGATCGTTTCTCGGGAGGCAAAGTCGATTTGGCAAAGGTATTAGTCGATAAAACACCCGCACCCGTAGCTAAAGCTCCAGCTTTCATAAAATTTCTTCTCTTCATAAAATCAGGTTGTTTGGATTACAAATATCAGTTAACGCTAAAAATACGACTTTAAAAATGATACACGATACGATATCGGTATAATTACCGCTTAATAAATTTTTGTTGCAACTAAAAATGCATTAGTCCATCAAATGATGTAGTTTCAATTCAATCTAATCCACTTTCAGCCATGCAAAAAATTTGGTTATATTCCACAGCACTCGTTTTTCTCGGTTTTGCCTGCCAAGCCCCGGCTCCCGAGCAAGAAGAAATTCCAGCTTATACCATTGAGCAGTTCCTTAACACCGAGCAAATCGGGGGAAGCTCATTCTCGCCGGATGAGAGCAAGATTATGTACTCCAGTAAGAAAACTGGTATTTTTAATGCCTACGAAATTCCGGTAGATAGTGGGGAAACCCAACAGCTTACCAACTCAGACAGCGAGTCAGTTTTTGCTATTTCTTATTTCCCCGAAGATGAGCGAATTCTATACACCAGTGACCAAGGAGGCAATGAGATTAATCATTTGTACGTCAAAAACCTAAATGGGGAAGCCACTGATTTGACCCCTGATTCAACGGCCAAAGCTCAGTTTTACGGCTGGAGCTACGATCAGCAAAGCTTTTTCTATACTTCTAACCAGCGTAATCCTCAGGCTTTTGACTTATACGAACTAGAGATTAGTCAGATTGACGCTATTGAGAATAATACTGCCACCTATCAACCCCGATTAGTTTTTGAGAACCCAGGACAATTTTACCCAGCGGCTATTTCTGAAGACAAGAAGCTGGTATCCCTTGTTGAGCAGATTACTCGACAAAAAGTGAATATGTATCTGTACGATGTAGAAACAGGCAGTACCGAAATGATTAGTGACTCCAATGATACGGTAGCTTACTCGCCCCAGTATTTTAGCCACGATGGCAAGTACCTGTACTTCTTAGCTGATAAAAATAGTGAGTACGCTTATTTGAGCCGATACGACCTGGCTACGGGTGAAATGGAAAAAGTCCGTGAGGCCAATTGGGATATTGGGTACACTTATGAGTCCCGAAACGGAAAGTATCAGGTTGTAGCCACCAACGAAGATGCCCGGACAAAGATCACTATTTACGATCAGGCATCGGGTGAAGAAGTAGCGTTGCCCAATATGCCGGACGGCGAAATTACTTCCGTCAATATTTCTGACAGTGAGCAACTGATGTCCTTCTACATCAATAGCTCCACCTCGCCCAGTGACCTCTACGTCTATAGCTTTGCCAACCAGACGTACCAGCGACTTACCAATACCTTGAATCCGGAGATTGAGCAACAGTACTTAGTAGAAGGTGAGGTAGTCCGGTACAACTCCTACGATGATTTAGAGATTCCGGCGATACTATACAAATCAAAAGTAGCATCGGCCGACACCCCCTCTCCAGCCATGCTGTGGATACACGGTGGCCCCGGAGGACAGTCCCGACTGAATTACAACGGATTAGTACAATACCTCGTTAACCACGGTTATACCATTTTTGCAGTGAATAACCGGGGCAGCAGCGGCTACGGAAAATCCTTTGAGATGGCCGACAACCAAAAGCACGGTGATGTAGACCTCAAAGACTGTGTAGCAGCTAAAGATTATTTAACTACGCTGGATTATATTGATACTGAGAAGATCGGGATTATGGGCGGAAGTTACGGCGGCTACATGACCTTGGCGGGGTTAGCGTTCACGCCTGACGAATTTAAAGTGGGGGTAGATATTTTCGGGGTAGCTAACTGGCTACGAACCTTACAAAGTATCCCGCCCTGGTGGGGGGCTGCCCGGGAATCACTATTCGCCGAAATGGGAAATCCCGAAACTGATTCGGCGGCTCTCTATGATAAATCACCACTATTTTTTGCCGATCAAATCACTAAGCCACTGATGGTACTTCAGGGAGCTAACGACCCCCGGGTACTACAAGTAGAGTCCGACGAAATTGTGGAAGCAGTAAAGGCTAGTGGGGTTCCAGTAGAGTATATAGTGTTTGAAGACGAAGGGCATGGCTTTGTAAAAAAAGAAAATCAGATTGAAGGCTACCAAGCTATTTTGGAATTCCTAAACAAGCACCTTCGTAATGATACAGGAGAACCGACGGCCTACAATACGAATGATTAATGACTAATGATTGGTAATTAATCATCAATCATTAAAGAGTCGGATCTGGACTGGTAGGCTAGGAAAACTCTCGTTGTGGTTACGGTTTACGGCGGTGACCACAAAAGTATAGTTCTTACGAAATAGCCCCTTCCGGGCTGCTTCTTCAAAGGTAAGCTGGGGATAATAGCTTTTGGCAACAATATTTGTCGGATCGCTAATATTGGGTGGGGTGTCGCCTTCTACTCCGTAAATAACGTAGTAGCAAACTTCCTGATGAGCGGAAGGTTGCCACTGCATCAGTACCCTTGATCGTTTGCGGGCGGCGACTAAGTTTTGAGGAGGGTTGGGAGCTGCTTCCTGATGCCAGGGCATAGGGGGAACTAGGGCCGAATGCTTAAAGACGCCCTCGCGCATCCGATTATTAATGCCCAGTGGGTTCTCTAAAAACGAGCGGGCACTGAAGAAAATGCTGCCATCCACCTGAAAATTTCGGCGATTGAGTGCTACCTGATTAATTAACTGGTAAGGATCGTTCCAGAGCGAGTCCTGAGAGCGACCAACTTTATACGCGGCATGACCGATGTAAAGCTGACGACCGTAAGTATGCTTCATCCACCAATCGAGCAGTTTTTGATAATCCGCTAACTCAAAACCAATTCCAAAGTATAATTGCGGGGCTACGTAATCGATCCACCCATTTTTAAGCCAAGTAATAACATCAGCGTACAGATCGTCGTAGCTGGTTTGCAGCGCTTGAGTTTCGGAACCAAGAGGAAGTGCTGTCAGAGAAAGATTGCTAGTTGCACCACGCGGCGATGCTTCACTCAGAAGATTAGCTGACTTATTACGCCACACGCCAAACGGGCTAACTCCAAAGCGAACGTGGGGTTTTATAATTTCAATACTGTCGTGAACTGATTGCACAAACTGATTAACGTTATCCCTTCGCCAATCACCTACTGTGGCAAACCCTTCACCGTAGCGGGAAAAACTTATATCGTCTAAAAAATTGAGACTATCGATACGATAGGGATAGAAGTAATCGTCGAAGTGGATTCCATCAATATCGTAACGGTTCACCACATCCATAACCACGTTGAGCACGTATTTTCTAACTTCAGGAAGTCCGGGGTCGAGATAACTATGCTCACCGTAGGGTACGACCCACTCGGGATGGGCGAAGAAAATATGATTCTGGCTGATGTCTACGTTCTGATGATTGAATATGGCTCGGAACGGATTTATCCAAGCATGAAACTCCATCTGCTGACGGCGGCATTCCCGAATCATAAATTCCAGGGGATCATAAAAAGGGTTGGGAACCCGTCCCTCTTCCCCAGTGAGCCAGCGCGACCAGGGTTCATAACTAGAGAGATACAGAGCATCAGCATTGGGCCGGACCTGAACGATCAAGGCGTTCATTCCATTAGCCTTGTGAAATTCTACCAGATCAATAAACTCCTGCTGCTGCTCTACGGTAGTGAGACTGGGGGAAGATGGCCAGTCAATATTATCTACGGTAGCTACCCACACTCCCCGAAACTCTCGCTTGGGTGGATGCTCCTGGGCGTGAGTAGAGTGAGAAACTAAAACTAGTAAAGTGAAACTAAGTACAATGGAGCTGCAAACTAACGTTCTCACAAAAAGGGTTGTGTATTCAGGGACAGATTGAAAAAATTTCGACAAGCGAATCATACATTGGACGTCTCAGTACCATAGCCAAAGTGATGTATTTGTGGCACTTTAGCCATAAAATATATGCAATATACCACTAATTCTTGGAAAATTCTATAAAAATACTCATCTACCTGAGGCTTCTGGTTACAATCCTTTTCTTTGTCAAAGTTTTGCCCAATAGCAAGGGAAGTTTGCGGGGCGAATTGTAATTTCACGTTCGATAATGGCTACTACATTTATGTCTAAACTAAATTTTAAGCAACAAGTTTTGCCCCACTTGGTATCGGTTTCAATTCTGGCAATTGTGACTATACTGTTTTTCAGCCCCATGTTTTTTGGAAACCGGGTGATTGAGCAAAACGATGTAATTCAGGGTATTTCTTCCGGAAAGGAAATTGTAGACTATCGGGAAAGAACCGGAGAAGAAGCACTGTGGACAAACTCCATGTTCGGTGGTATGCCAGCCTACCTAATTAACATTAAATACGAGGGTGAGGGAATCATCAATTTCTTCCAGGAAGTTTTTTCGTTGGGTTTTCCCCGTCAGGCTGAAGTTATTCTGAAGTGCTTTCTAAGTTTTTACGTTCTGCTGATTGTTTTTAAAGTCCGCCCCTATCTCGCCCTGATTGGAGCTATTGCCTACGGATTAGGAACGTTTAATATTGTGAGTTTGGAAGCTGGCCATATCTGGAAAATTGAAGCCATTGCCTACATGCCCCTGGTTCTGGCGGGTATTCACCTGACCTACCAGGGCAAGCTGCTCGGTGGCTTTGCCCTAACCGCTTTGGCACTAGCGTTGGAAATTGATAGTAATCATCTCCAGATTACTTATTACCTACTGCTAACCGTACTGTTTTACGGCATTGCTATGCTGGTACATGCTATCCGCCA
>JBCCTI010000137.1:0-7922 GCA_039198955.1 Bacteroidota bacterium
TATACAATTGGTAGGAGCCATGATAGGAACCAACGCTGACGAGCAGGGTAATTTTCGTATGGAGAATGTACCGGTTGGGCAACAAACGCTCAAGATCAGTTTGGTAGGTTACCAGTCTTTAACCCGAGAGGCAGAAATTATAGGTGGGCAAACTACCCAGATCAGTATTGATCTCAAAGAAGATAAACTGAACCTGGATGAGGTAGTAGTGAGCGGTACCCGCTACGCACTATCGAGAAAAGAATCGCCCGTAGTGGTGAACGTGGTAGATAACAAACTACTCAATGCTACCCAATCTATTGCTATTTCCGAGGGGTTGAACTTCCAACCGGGAGTGCGGGTAGAAACCAACTGTCAGAATTGCGGTTTTACCCAGGTTCGCCTCAATGGGTTGGAGGGAGCGTATTCTCAAATCCTCATCAACAGTCGTCCGATTTTTAGTGCCTTGAACAGCGTCTACGGCCTGGATCAAATCCCTACTAACATTGTAGAACGGGTAGAAGTGGTTCGGAGTGGAGGGTCGGCCCTTTACGGTTCTAATGCTATTGGCGGCACCATCAATATCATCACCCGAGAACCAGTAGAAAACACGTGGGAAATCCGTTCCAACACGGCTTTGATCGATGGCGATGCTGTAGATCAAACCTTTAACATTAATGGGTCAATTGTCAATGAGAGCCTGACCAGCGGAGTTACCTTTTACGGAATGAGCCGCCATCGGGACAGTTACGATGCCAACGAGGATGGATTCACCGAACTAGTGCAGTTAGAAAATACGGTATTGGGAGCAAGGGCCTTTTTCAAACCAGGCGAACGCAGCAAAATCTCCGTTGACTTTAGTGCGCTGGAAGAATACCGTAGGGGGGGAGACCGCCTGGACTTGGCTCCGCATTTTACGGATATCACCGAAGAGCTGGATCACAACACGTTTTTCGGAGGTCTCAATTATGAACTATGGAGTAAAGATGATCGCAATAAGGTTTCAATATATGCGTCTGCCCAAAGCACCGAAAGAGGCAGCTATTACGGCGGTTTAGGCGGAGGCCGAACGGCCGAAGACAGCCTGCTAGCCATCAATGCCTATGGGCTTACCGAAGACCTCGCCGTAGTGGCTGGTGTCCAATACAACCACTATTTCACTAACGATGATGTCGTTACGTTAGGAGTCGAAAATCAGACGTATGATACTCGGGATGAAATTCAGGGCTACAACCGTTTAGTTGATCAACAAGTAAATACGACCGGATTCTTTGCTCAGTACGAGTGGAAGCCTAATACAAGGTTTACGGCACTACTGGGGGCGAGATACGATGTCTCGAACGTAGATGGAAATTATCAAATCGGTGATATTAATAACACCGCCGATATCAATGTTGGGGTGTTCAGCCCCCGGGCTACCTTGCTATACAAAATCAATGAAAACCTACGGTTCAGAGGTGGGTATGCCCGAGGCTTCCGAGCACCACAGGCCTTTAATGAAGATCTGCACATTTCCTCGGTGGGCGGAGAACCTCTCTTTGTAATCCTATCTGAAGACCTGGATAAAGAAACTTCCGATGCTTTCACTGGTTCATTGAATTACACCAAAAACGTGGGACTGGCCCAGTTCAACTTCTTGTTAGAGGGTTTTTACACTCAGTTACAAAATCCATTCACCCAAGTAAGTACCGGTTCGGTGCTACCCAACGGGTCTATTGTAGAAGAAGTGCGAAACGGGGAAGGGGCTACTGTCTCCGGGATCAACGTTGAAGCAGGTTATTCGCCTTCCAGCAAGTTTGCTTTTCAGCTCGGAGGTACTGCCCAGCAGACTAGCTATAATGAGCCACAAGTGCTGTTTGAGCCGGAAGAAGGCGCATCAGAGGCAGAAGATGTTGTAGCTGTAGATGAATTTGTGAGAAACCCGAACTTGTACGGCTATTTTTCTACCTTTTATAATGTTACCGATGCCTTTACAATAGATCTAACGGGTACGTATACGGGCTCGATGATCGTTCCGCGCGTGGTAAGCGAGACAGGCTTTCTGGAATTGATTGACTCTGAATCGTTTTTGGATGTGAATCTAAAAGCTAGTTATCATTTTGATGTAGCCGACGATTTTCACTTAGAATTGAGTGGTGGGGTTAAAAATATCTTTAACAGTTATCAGCCTGAATTTGACTCGGGCCCTGAGCGTGATTCTGACTTTATCTACGGCCCAATGGCACCGCGTTCCGTTTTCATCTCAGTAAAAATTGGTAACCTGCGTTGATTCAAAATAAATACAAAATTATAGGCTACTTCATAGCCACTTTGCTTTTCCTGGGTACTCATTCTAGTGCTCAGGAAGCAGGATCGGTGCGGTGGTTAACTTTTGAACAACTGGAAGACTCCTTAACCGCTCACCCCAAAAAGGTATTCATTGATTTCTACACCGATTGGTGTACCTACTGCCGTAAAATGGATAAAGTGGTATTCACTAAGCCCGAGGTGATTGACTTACTGAATGAAGACTACTACGCGGTACGCTTCGACGCAGAGACCAAAGCCGCGATCACCTTTGGAGGACAAACCCTTATCAACGATCAGGTGGATACGTCCCGAAATCCAATTCATCAAATTGCTCAACTACTGGCGTTAAGAGAAGGTAAATTTGCTCCCCCTACCTTGGTGATTCTAGATGAAGACTTCAATGTCACATCAAGGTATTTTGAATATTTGAGTAGTGAGCGACTTTTAAACGTACTGAAATAGCAGTAGCTAGCTTACTTCAGCTCTGGTTAAAACTAGCCGCCGTGGTCGGGTACTTTTTGTAGTTGAACGCAAGTCACTTTTAGCCTCTTTTCCTATAGATGGACAGTTAGCTTTTCCTGAGAAAAATACGGAATCTATAATTGCTACCAGCTATAACCCAATTTTACAACCAATGTGCCCCAAAGCTTCCCTCTTTGTATGAGAAGGTTGTTCGGCTTTTCAATATATTTTGTACATTTATTATACCTCTGTAACTATGCAGCCCGATGAAGAAAAGCCTGAAAATAATAATTGTACTGCAATTGACTTTGCTAACGGCCACTTTGGCTGATGATAAGAAAAACTTGCTGGATAGTTTGCAGCAAAAGTTGCAAAAACACCGCACTGCTGATACAACCCGGGTTAACATCCTGAATGAGCTAGGTTATGAGTTCTGGATTGTTGATCCTCATCAATCAGTACAATACGGGAAAGAGTCTTTAGTATTAGCCGATTCTCTAGATTATTTTTCAGGAATGGCAATGGCCCGGCGGGTGATAGGAGTTGCTAACTGGACTCAGGGTAATTATGAGGACGGCCTATCGCAGTTAATGAAATCACTTGTTCAGTATCAGTCCCTGGGAGATTCGCTGGGAATTGCCAACGTTCTGCTAAATATCGGCTTGATTTATAGCGACCAACGGAGCTACGAAGAAGCTTTGAGTTACTATGAGGAGGCTTATCGGACTTTCCAAAGCTTGGATAATGCCGAGCGGCAACTGCATACGGCTATTCACATTGGTGAATTGTATCAGGTCGAGCAAAACTACGCTGAGGCCGGACAATACTTTAACCAGGCCCTCCAACTCAGCGATTCTATTGACTATACCTATGGATTAGGCACGTCTTACTTGCATTTGGGGCAACTGGCTCTGGCAACCGGGCGGTTAAGCGAAGCATTAGGCTATTGTTACCAAGCCTTACCCTATCAGGAAACCCGGGAAAACATGCATGGGAAGTCACTCACTTATTATACTTTGGGTAGTATCGAGCGGGCGAGAGGCAACTACCCAGAAGCTGAAAAGCATTTGCTACATGCACTAAAAAAGGCTACTAAAGTAAACTCCCGGCAAAACCGACGGGATATTTATCTAGAATTAAAGCAGGTCGCTGAGGCGAAAGGAAGCTATCAACAAGCACTCGAGTATCATGAGCAGTACCACATTCTACAGGATAGTTTGCTAAATGCTGAACAACTCCGTGAGATCGTCCGAATTGAGAATCGTCACGAACTTGACAAGAAAGAACAAGAACTGCTCGTACAACAACAATCGCTGGAAATTATGCAGCAAGAGGCACGGATACAAAACTTCCTTAGAAATGGGCTGCTGGTTGGTATGATCGCCCTGGGGTTGATTGGGTACTTAATCACCAGTCGGCAACGATTAAAAATTCGGAAAGACAAAGAGCTATTCAATAAAAAACGGGAAGTCTTTCAGTCGCGTCAGGCACTGGCGCAAGCTGAGCTGGAAAATGCCCGACTCAAGCAAAAAGAACTTACCCAGGAGTTGGAGTATAAGAACAAAGAACTGACTAGTTACACGATCAACTTCATTCAGAAAAATGAGTTGATGGAAGAGTTGAAAACAGGTATTCAGCAATTGAAGCGAAAGGCCAAGCCCGAAGTGCGTCAGCAACTCAATACCCTTAGCCGGATGGTAGATCAGAACCTGCATATTGATCGGGAATGGGAAGACTTTAAGCGACACTTTGAGGAGGTACACAAGGATTTCTTTACCCAATTAAAGAGCCGCTGCCCCGAGCTATCTACCAACGAGCTCAAGCTGTGTGCCCTACTCAAGCTCAATATGAGCATGAAGGAGATGGCCAATATTCTAGGAATTTCACCCGATAGTGTAAAAACCGCCCGCTACCGATTACGCAAAAAATTAGGGCTAGAACGGGAAGATAAACTTATTGATTTCATTATCAATATGGAGCAAAATACTGATGATCCGGTAGCCTCCAGCTAGCAATTTCCCTCAGTCAAATTATGTGTTTGTCTACCTACTATCGGGTAAAGTGGGGATGATAAGCTAGTTTAAGAAAATTTTTTTAGCACTTTTTTTCTCTTCGTTACGCTGCTAAAACTCAGATTCGGGTTAGTAGACAATAAGTATACGAGCTAATCAATATGCTGATATTCAATTACTTATAATTGATGATTGTCTGCTGATCTCACCAGTGCTGAAACTAAAAAGGGCATTAGTAGTGACATCTTGTTCACTTTTCGTCTACCTGATATTTTCCCATTGTTCACCTCCTGTATACCTCGAAAATTTAACTCATTGGTTGGGAGGGCGTACATTTGTCACAGACAGTAACCCAAAAAGAACGGTGCGGCGAGCCCATAAATCTTCAGCTTTGCTAAGTCTTCTTCAGTGGTTCACTAAAAGTAACGTTACGCTTTATTTCAGTCAGGAAAATATCCTGATCCATTAATCAAATCATCAATTACAATCAAATTTAATTCTTAAACATCATGAAATCTCTTAAAACCCTTTCATTACTCTTTTCCTTACTAAGTTTTGTTTTTCTCTTTTCTTCTTGTGACGAAGAGGAAGATGCCACGCCCACTCCGCCAGTAGCCGATGCACCGCAGATCAATCTGGCTACCGACAGTAATCTAGGCTCATACCTAGTTAATCAGGATGGTCGCACCTTGTACTTCTTCACCCGGGATGTAGACGGTAACAGTGCCTGCGAAGGTGGTTGTTTAGACGCTTGGCCTATATATCACCAAGCTAGTTTTGAAGTAGGTAGTGGCTTAGATCAATCTGACTTTGGCACCATTACCCGTGCCGATGGTGAGCGGCAGACTACTTATAAGGGCTGGCCTTTGTATTACTACACACCAGATACTGGCCCTAACCAAATCAATGGTGAAGGAGTAGGAGGCGTGTGGTTCGTAGCTAAACCAGATTACACACTGATGTTAGGTACTCAGGTAGTAGAAGGTGTTGGTGCCGATGCAATTTCCTACTTGGTAGACGCCGAAGGCAATAGCCTATATTATTTCTTGAATGACCAAAACAACGAAAGTGTATGTACTGATGGTTGCCTGCAAGCTTGGCCTGCCTTTAGCGAAGTAGCGAATGTTGTACTTCCTTCTACACTAAATGCCGGAGCATTTGCAGTGATTACCCGGGGCGACGGTATTGAGCAACTTACTTACGCCGGACGGCCGATCTACTTCTTTGCCCAAGATACTCAACGAGGTGAAACCAACGGAGCTACTGCCCCTAACTGGACAATCTCTCAACTGCCTCAGTAGTAGTAACAATGGAAAGAATAGTCTTTAATATAGCTCTCACTTATTTGATTCTGGCGCTACTCTCGGCTTGTACGTACGAGGTGGTGCCAGAACCTCAAAACTGCGACGATGCACCCGCACTTCAACTGATAGAGGTCATTGATGCCGATTGTGGCTTGGCTTCGGGTGCGGTGCAGGTCGCGGTAAACGGTGGAGCAGAACCTTACACTTTCAGTATTAACGATGGAAGTGAGCAAGCTGAAGGTACTTTCTCAGGCTTGAGTGCTGGAAGCCATACAATTACGGTAGAAGATGCCAATGGCTGTGAAAGTAGTCTCGAAGTACAGGTTGCCAATCGCGACGGAGTGAATACCACTGTAGCAAAAGTTGATGCCAGTTGCGGTTCTACCAACGGGCAAATTGACGTAACTACCGCAGGCGGTGTCGCCCCTTACCAATTCCGAATCAATGATCAACCTTTCCAGAATAGCAACTTGTTCTCCGGGTTAGCACCGGGCGAATACGAAGTAATAACCCAGGATGCCAACGGTTGTGAAAGCGTGCAGACAGTTTTGTTGAACAGTGGGGTAGAGTTTGCCTCAGTAGAAGCAATTGTAAAAAATAACTGTGCAATCTCGAACTGTCACGACGGTACTATTTCGCCAGATTTCCGAACGGCGGCAACGATCCAGAATCGGGCTTCCCGGATTGAAGCTCGTACCAACGGACGATCTATGCCCCCGGCTTCTAGCGGAAGAGAACTTACCGACCAGCAAATTCAAGATATTGCTTGCTGGGTAGGCGATGGAGCGAATATTAATTGACCCTTAAATAACCAAAAAACCAAATTGACATGAAAAATTTAATCCTCATTATAGCATTACTAATTAGTAACTCACTATTAGCCCAAGATAAGTTTATTACCCAAACCGGGTACACTAAATTCTACTCCAGTGCTCCTCTAGAAGATATTGAGGCCCACAATAATAAAGTGCAGAGTATTATCGATTTTGCTAAGCAAGAAGTAGTGGTAAGCATGGATATGCAAGCGTTTGAGTTTGATAAGTCGTTGATGCAGGAGCATTTTAATGAAAACTACGTAGAGTCAGAGAAGTTTCCCAAGGCTATTTTCAAAGGTAGCTTCAGCAACGGCAGTACTATCGACCCAACTAAAGATGGAGAGTACGCTGTAACTGTAGAAGGAACAATGACGATTCACGGAGTCACTCAACCTATTACTACCCAAGGAACTATTATAGTGAATGGCTCTAAGATAAATGCCCAAACCAAGTTTATGATAAAAGTAGCCGACCACGATATTGATATTCCGAAGATCGTCTTTCACAATATTGCCGAAGAGGTAGAAGTAACCGTGGACTTGAAGTACGACCCCCTTAACAGTTAGACGGAAAACAACGTAGCTGGAGTGCTCTATTCACGCCCGGCGAGGTTGTATTGTTGATGTGTACAATGACCTGCCACTGGTGGGTCACTGTATCCTTTCTCAACGTTCAATTATCCATTTTCCATTAGCGCATACTATCATGAAAAAACATATCCTATTTGTAATCAGCCTCTGTATTCTTGCATCGCTGCGTGCCTTCGCCCAAGACGATTTGATGGATTTACTCGAGGCCAACACTGAAGAATCTATCCTTTTTACCGAAGCTACCTTCAAAGGAAGCCGACTGATTAATGGCCACACCGTAGAAACCCGTACCCAGAGTGAATTGGAATTCTTAATCTCCCATCGCTTCGGACGGCTTAACTCCGGGGCGTACGAATTCTTCGGGCTGGATGCGGCGAATGTCCGTTTGGGGCTAGAGTACGGTGTGGCTGATTTCCTCACGCTGGGAGTGGGCCGAAATTCGTTTGAGAAAACCTACGATGGCTTTGCCAA
>JBCCTI010000138.1:0-7780 GCA_039198955.1 Bacteroidota bacterium
GCATATCATCTAAAATCACATATATTGCAATGGTGTTATCGTTGAGCATAAGAATAAGTGTTTTGAAGTGTGAGAACCTCAAAAATACAATCTTATCCCATACGATAACACTTCTTTTCATAGGTAGCAACTTGAATTAAATAATAGAATCTAGACTTGCTTTTAGTCGGGCTGGATCGTCAACGTGTAAGCCAATTATCCTAAACTTCTTTTTCGTCCCATACAGTCCTGTCATTATACTCTCCTCCTTCAGCCAGATAACTACATTGTGGCTTTCCAGTTCACCCAGGGGCGACAGTTTTACGAAGTCCGCACCTTCTACCGACTGACTGGTTAGTTCTACTTTCTCAATGTCTACAAGGGGAATGTCAGCCTCATTTGAAATTCCATACCGTAAGCCCAAGTGATCTTCACCGATCGAGATAGGACGTTTGGAAAGCGACCGGGCAAAACCAAAAACTTGCAAGGCAGTATAGATACTCAGCCCAGATAATATCCAAGCAATAATGATATTCCACTTGACTAGCAAAAGATGAAAGACCAATGTCTCAATAATGATCATAAAGATCAGGGCACCCAGTAATGCCAGCGTTCCACTTTCTTTGTGGTAGGTAAATTCGTTTTTTTGCAGAGCTCGAGTCTTCCAGCTAAGGAATCCGTAGTAAATCACCGAGACTTCAGTAACAACGGGCATGACTGCTAGTGTAGGAAGAATTTCGTAGCACGTACTTTTTAAGGTTGAGAAAAAATCAGGGTTGACTCCCTTTAGGTGTTTATACTTACTAATAGCGCTACGCACTTTTAGAACAGTAAACGTCAGCACGGATATTTCAATAGCTGGTAATGCCCAGGTTTTGAAGAGATTCAGATATATCTGACTATCCTGCGGAAGAAAGTAAGATCCGATCAATAATCCGGCTACCATTACTGGAACTGCCGTCGTTTTCGGAATATCAGTCTGCCGTATTAGAAACAGATAAACCAGCGGAATGGTCAATAATAGATCAATGGTAATGGCAAGAGCAAGCGAATTACTCTCTCCTAAAAGGGGTGACTTTATCAAGAAGATAAGGGCTCCGAAAAGGCTCAGTGGAATACCGAATGCAGGGAAATTTCGGTTAAAGATCAATGTTCTATTCATGCGGTTTTTCTACGGCAGTTGTCATAGAATTATACGTGTATATCTAGCGTTGGTTAAAGAAATAAATAATAGTATACGTAGTCGCTTACAGGCTGTTGACCGCCTTTTTCTCGAGTATATTCTGCCAATTATCTAAGAGCTCTTCAGCAATTTTACTGAACTTTGCTCTAAGAAAAGGATGCAGCAGCCAATTTTTGAAATTTTCGCTTGTACTGAAATTCAAAGAGCATGGTAATTTTACTGGCAGATTGACCGGATGATTCTACTTCCCATTGACCTCGCAAGCTTTTAAACGGATAGGGATAGTTATGAGCGTGGGTGTCGACCTCAAAAGAATATACTTGTTCTGGAACCCAGAGAGAGCAGGTTTCAGTCCAATGATCTTCTCCGTGGCTGCAACGACGAATCATGCCTTTTCCCTCGCCAGAGACGACCTCCACACCATCGATATTTGGTGCTACTTTGTGGTAATTGGCCACATCAGAAATAACTTGCCAAGCTTCTTCCTTGATAGTTAATACCCCTGCTCGCCTCTGTTGCTGAATTTCGTAGGTAATACTTACAGCAAAGACTATAAGTAATCCCCCAATGATCCAGAAAATCGATTTATTTTCTACAGCAAAAAGTTGAGCAAGATAATTATGGGCGACGATGAGTACGATGCCCGATAATCCTGAGAATATGGCGTTAATCAATAAGGCTTTTTGTAACTGGTTCATACGCTAAACTTTTTGATAAAGCTCAGCAATGTGATTCAGACTTCTCTTGACATTTGGTAAGAAATGACTTGAGCTAATTTTTTCTTAGTCGGCTTAGCGACTCGGGGGTAATACCAATCATAGAAGCAATGTACTGAAGGGGCACATAATGGAATAGTTCGGGTTCTTCTGCCATCAGAGTGTCAAACCGTTGTCGGGCCGTAGTGTGCAGTTGAGCAAACATGCTCCGTTCCAACAAAGCAAATGAATGAGCTAACAGTGCATTATCAAACTCCAGCCACTTAGGCTCAGTTTTGCACAGATGAAAGTGGTTCTCTCTACCAATGACGTATAATTTACAATCGGTTACTGCCTCAATATTCCAAAAATTACGGGTCTGAAACACAAAGCTGGATAGTGAAGTGATAAACCTTCCGCTACTACCAATCCAAAAAGTAATCTCTTTTCCCTGAACGGTGTCGTACATTCTGAGATAACCAGTCTGTATAAAAGCCATCTTCCGGCAAAGATCCCCCGAGCGAAGAAAGTAATCACCTTTTTTAATTTCAGCGCACTCAAAAGCTGATAGTATATTTTCTAGAGATATCAGATTTATACTAACCTGTTTCAGTATACACTTTTTTAACGCTTCCATTTTAGTGTATTTGGTACTGATGGGAATGTACGAACTGGTATTGAGCCGGGTAGGCGCAAGGGAAATATTGCTAACAGGTTATGAACCATAGTAGTACCGACAAGCGTAAATGAGCAATTCGTCTTTAGCTACTTGATAAACCAATCGGTGTTCTTGGTATATTCTTCTCGACCAGTATCCACTCAAATCATATTTAAGTGGCTCGGCCTTACAGTTTTCCCAGAGTTCATTTGCTGAATAGACTCATGTAATCGGTCAGCATTCTTCTTAGAGTTGAGTAAGTGCAGAGTTTCCATGATAGAATTATACTCATCCAGTGAGATAACAACAGTTCCCCGCCCACTTTTCCGCTTGATAATCAGCGTTTCGTTATCTCCTTCAACACTATCCAAGTATTTTTTTAGTTCAGAGCAAAACTCTGAAAAATTAGCAGCAATCATAGTCTTATTGATCTACCTATCCCATGTACAAAAATACGTACTTATTTACGGACTGACTATGACAATAGTTTATTTCTGCTAGTGGTAATTTTTTCATAAAAAATGGTATTACTACCTCTCTACTAAATAGGTAGCTCCACCGATGATGGGGTCATAAATTACCTGCTGGATGTTAGTGCGGGTGTTGATTTTATAAAGGCGGGTATTGTCACGAGTGGCCAAGCACACGGGCGGTATCCCGGATCCCATTACTGTTATGAGCGGTTCGCTCGATTTTTCCTTTGACACCTGGCTTAGCTATCCATAATGGATACTCCAGTGGAAAGTCAAATCAGTCAGCAGCTAGAAACTTAAAGAGATTGGTACTGGAAACTACTGACGCTAGTCACTCTGATAAAGCATAGTTTGGTACGAGTTTACTATATTGCCCCACCGATAAGAAACTGATAACTGCTACTTTCACCTCCCCTAAAGTATTAAATCGACCATGATCACCCCTCAGGAAGCTACTCAAATAATCAATAGCCACCTGATCCGTTTTGCTAACGAAACAGTGGGATTAGATCAAGCGCGAGGTCGCATTCTACAGGAAGCGGTGGTAGCTGACCGGGATTTCCCACCCTTCAATCGGGTGATGATGGATGGAATCGCCTATAGTCTCGAGCGGGTTTCTGGGGAAAATCCTAAGATGGCAGTAGAGGGACTGCACCTGGCGGGTGAACCTGCTAAAACACTAGCTCAGACCAACAACTGTCTGGAAGTTATGACTGGAGCTGTACTTCCAGCCGGAGTCGATACGGTGTCTCCCTACGAAGAGGTTGATATTCGGGAAGAAAACGGTGAAAAAGTAGCCATACTAAAAACAATCCCTGAGAGAAAGGGAAAGAACATTCACCCGCAGGGTTACGACCGCTCCCGAGGTGAAGAGTTGCTAAGTGCAGGAACTCGGTTAGGGGCTGCCCAGATTGCCGTAGCTGCTTCGGTAGGAAAAAGTGAATTATTGGTTGCCCAACCACCTAAGGTAGCCATTGTCTCTACCGGTGACGAACTTGTATCAGTAAGTGAACAACCAGAACCCTACCAGATACGGCGATCAAACAACTATGCGCTGCGAACTGCTCTGGCCAAAGTGCAAGTATCGTCCAGCTTCTATCATCTGCCCGACTCTCTGGAAAAGACTACAGCCGGATTGGCCGAGGTGCTGGAGAATCACCCAGTAGTTATTCTGAGTGGGGGAGTTTCTAAAGGTAAGCGCGACTACGTGCCCGTTGCTCTGGAGCAATTGGGAGTAAAAAAGTTATTCCACCGGGTGAAGCAACGACCGGGTAAGCCGTTCTGGTTTGGGGTGAAAGGTAATCAGAATGTGGTATTCGCCCTGCCGGGTAACCCGGTTTCTACGTTTATGTGCTTTCACCGCTACGTTCAGCCTTGGCTAGAAAAAAATTTAGGGGTGGCGGCCACCACTACCCAATGGGCAGCACTGAGTGAAAACGTAAAGTTTGAACCAGAACTGACTTATTTTTTAACAGTGATGGCGCAGTCTGACGAGAATGGTCAACTTTTAGCGAAACCTATTCAGGGGCACGGTTCGGGTGATTTTGCTAATCTGCTACACTGCAACGGTTTTTTGGAGTTACCCGCCGACCGTTCTCACTTTCGTCAGGGTGAAGCCTTCCCGTTTATTCCTTTCGCCTGATTTGTTTACGAGTTGTAAGTGATTGTAGACTATGACTTTACGATATGTAGCTCGATTGATAGCTCTTCTCAATTGTCTCTTTCGGCAGTTGGTGTGCAGAAGTTTGGATCAGGAGGTATCCCCATATTTAACCACTAGAGATTCCAAGGTATCCTACCAGAGTGTCATGAAATATCCAGAGCTGAAGCTGGATTATTAGAATATAAGCTCTTAGCAGTTGATACATCAGTCACAATCTATATTCAACTACTAGGACTTGATAAACCGAAAGCATTATCTTTGGAAATTAACTGCCCATCAATCTATCTACACTAACTAATATGCACAACCGATTTATCCATAACGTATTCTTTTGGCTAAAGAACCCAGCCAGTACTGAAGACGCAACAGCTTTGGCTACTGGTATTCGCACTCTTTTTGACGTATCTACGGTGCAAGATGCCCATTTGGGAAAACCCGCCCCCACTGACCGCTCTGTGATTGACAACACTTACTCATACCATCTAATGCTCACCTTTGCCAACTTGGAAGATCAGAATACCTATCAGTCGCATCCTATCCATCTCAAATTTGTCAATGATTGCGCCCATCTGTGGGAAAAAGTGCAGGTGTATGATTCGGACTCGAGCTTGTTAGATGACTAAAAGCAGCTTGAAACGCAGATTCACACTAGGACTTCTGTCGTTCAGCATACTGATAGCTGGCATTGTTATCTATTATCTCATTGTGATTATTAACGCCCGACGAGAAACTCCCGAATTAGTAAATAACATACTAAGCTCAGATAGGATGAAGCTCGAGTTGGCTAATCTTACCGATCGGCAACTAGACGCTTTGCTGAAAGTGCAAGACTCGAATTTTTATAACCACAAGGGCTATGATTTTAAAACTCCGGGAACGGGAAAGACATCGCTTAGCCAGGGACTGGTAAAGCTGTATTACTTCGATAATTTTAAGGCAGGTATTGCCAAAATTAAACAAACCCTAATTGCCCGCTACGCCTTCGATGCACTAACACCCAAAGATACCATTCTAAAACTCTTCATTAACGATGCCTATTTAGGTCAGGGAGATAGTGGTCCTATTTATGGCTTTGAAACGGCGGCTCAATATTATTTCCGGAAGAAATTTGTAGAGCTCGATTGGGAGGAATATCTCTCACTAATAGCCATGATCCGAGCTCCTGATGCCTTTCACTACCTTAAAAAGCCAGATGCCAATCGTTTACGCGTGGCGCGAATCAAAAAGATGTTATCGGGAGAATATGTCCCAAAAGATAACAGTGATCAGTTTTACGATAGAGAGTGAGTGGATGGTATTTTTAGAGAACACTCCTAATCAGCTACCCTCTTTACTCACTTTAGTTTCCCAAGCATCAATATCATCTTCGTACTTTCGATATATATCCAGGAAGATAGGTACAACCCGACTTACGAGACTGGATGGCCCGTTGGCTAGAATACAAATGCCAATTTTTTTGTTTCGGTCCAATGCAATGGCGGTACGATAGCCGTTGGCGTAGCCCCCGTGAAAGGCAATGGTATCACCCGCCTGATGAACAATGCGCCAGCCGAGTCCGTAATAGGCTCTTTCTAGCTGCTCCCACCGACTGAAGTAACGGTTCTCGATGGGGGTTTTTATCTGAGGGGTAAATACACTATCTAGCACCGCGTCAGGTAGCACGTCGGGACGATTACCCAGCAACGCCAGTAGCCACTGAGCCATATCCAAAGAGCTTGCATTTACGCCTCCGGCGGAAGGCACATTGTAATAATTCTTTGAGATAGAGGTTGTGTACCAGCTTTGCTGATTAGGTAGATGGGGCATAGCTTTATTATCACTCTTCACCATATCATGGTACCATACCGAAGCATCATTCATTTGCAGAGGTTCAAAAATACGGCTTTCCATTAGGGTCTGATACGACTCAATTTTTGCCGCTTCAACTACGGATTCAATAATGCTATAGGCTACGTTCTGGTAACTGTACCACCGTCCGGCTTCCCCAATCAGATCAACTTCTGAAAGCAATGCAATCATATCATCTCGCTCCTGATTGGCTTCCACTAAATTAGTATAAGCATGATAGGGCAGTCCGGTAGTATGAGATAACACATGTTTTACAGTCACAGCTTGAGTTTGTTCAGCAGAGATGAGAGCAAACGAGGGTAGATATTTTACTACGGGATCATTCCAACTGAGTAATGTGTCTCGCACTAACGTGGCTGCTAATCCCGAAGCAAGTCCTTTAGAAACCGAAGCCAGACGAAACACGGTATGAATATCTACCGAATCAGGTTGCTTAACACTACGGATTCCGTAGCCTTTTACCAAAATAGGAGTGTTGTCTTTTACTACCGCAATACCCACGCCCGGCACTCGGCTGTCGTCAATCAAATACTGTAGCGTATCTTCTAACGCCTCAATAAACTGTTGCTCATAGGGATTATACTGTGGCACTAATTCGGCGGAGGCTTCATCTGGTGATTGCCATATCGGTAGGCAAGAGATGACCAATGTTATCAATCCCAGGAAGTAGAATCTCCTGTACCGAGGTAAAAAATTGGTTAGTTGTGAAATTGACTTGCTTAATTGCATACCTACTATTTACTGAGGTAGTTCTTCGTTGGGGTCATAGATTGCATTTAAGTTCTCTGCATATTCCTCTACTGTGCTGTTAAAGCCTACCTCAGCTCGGCGTTGATTAACTTCTTCAGGATTTTGAATAGGCCAGATAAAGTATTCACTAGTGCCATCTTCTTTTGGTCTGCCACTAGCTTGACTACCATATAGCTGTTTCTTTCCTTCATACATCAGCACTCGATCCTCCACCATCGCTGCTGAAGTAGCGTCAGCTTCGCCTGCTTCAACCGCGCTTTTAAGCAAAGGTAGATACTGACGCATAGTTTCTAGATCAGCGTGCTGAATAACTAGAAATAATGTGCCTGCTGCTTTTCTTCCTATTTTACTCTGGGGTAGCCACCCATACTCTGTTAGTATCTTTTTCACTTCCACCTGATTTGCTGAATCTACCTCGCGCATCTTAGCTTTCACTGCAGAGAGACTAGTGTCTCCTCGCTGGGTTCGCTCCACAAAATCAATTCGCACTTCCTGGTCTAAATCATATATTTCCTCCAGTACAGTTCGCAA
>JBCCTI010000139.1:0-7670 GCA_039198955.1 Bacteroidota bacterium
TTCGCTCTGTAAACTGCGAAGGGCTTCCCATTTGGATGCGGCTAACTGTAGATACTCTTCTTTGGTCATCACTTTTTGATTGCAAGGTAGCACTTTCATGTTACCTTTGCGACAAATTGTTATGCACCCTTTGATTGATTGTACTCAGTTATCCCTAAGAAACTGTAAAATACAATCAGAAATCAGTTTTTGACATAAATTGCTAAGACCTAACTTTAAATTGTGCCAAAATTGAGTACTTTTATTTTGTAAGCTTTTTACCCGGTTTGTTCATCTTCTTGCAAAAGTTACCGCCTTGTTGCCCCTTTTTTCCACGGGGTCACTTGGCGATCGAAAAAAAAGAGACCAAGCCACGGCGGCGAAAAAAATCTTGCCCGTCGGGGCATCGAATGATTTAATGCTTCTCAGCACATTCCTACGCCCGCCATTTGCACTGCGGGCCAAATCGGGCTACCCAACACATTTCTTCAGAGATGATTATCCAGATCCGAAAGATGATAATTACTAGCATCAAAGTAGCTCGTACCCAACAAAAATTTTTCCTTACTATCTAAGGTATAAGGTAAATTTATCATCGATAATATTGATTTTGATAGAATAAGCTCTCAGTGTGAATAATGCTGACAGTATGGAAAGAAGGTAAGGTTTACAAGACATTATATTATTGGGTTGTGGAATGAAAATACTTCCCTCGTCGCCCTTAAAAATCTAACCCCAATAGTCACCTCAGTAGGTCAGTGCGGACAGACATTGGTCAATACGCTGGCTGTTTTTCTGCCAACGCCATACCTCGGCCCCGGTGCGAATAAAAACACCGACTACTAACAGCAGCACCAGTAGACCTATCTTTTCTAGAGTGAATGGGATGCGGAAGAAGAAGAAGAGAAAAACACTACCGTTTAACAGAGAAGAAAAGATGACTGCAAGAAGGATTTGTCCTTGTAGCTTTCGTTTCACTTTAAGCAGGGATTCTTTTAAATTGGTATTCAAGCGGTTTGCCGAGATCCCGTAGTACAGCCATAAGTTGTTAGTAATTCCTACAGCAGCAGTGAGTATTACCAAAAAGTTTACCCAAGCCTCATTACGCTCAGCATCTAGTCCGGTTAGAAATACTACGGGAAACACAACAAGAGCTATGCTCTCAACAATTACTTTGAGCTTAGTGCGGTAAAAAACGGAAGAGGCTTTTTGGGAAATCATTTGTTGAAGTTCAACTTCGCTCTTAGGGGCAACCGATTGTTGCCAGTCTGATTTCAATTCATCAAGTGTCATAAGTACGGGGGTTTAAAAGGTGAATTAATTTTTCTTTGATGCGATGAAGTTTCACTCCTACGTGGCTGGAGGTTATTCCCAGCATATCTGCGATTTCTTCGTATCGATAGTCATCCAAGTAGAGAGTTATAACCGCTTTATCAGCCTCGTTCAACGTACCAATAGCGCGGTACAACCGCTCTCGTTCAGGGTGCTTTGAAGGCTTCTCAACGGCTACTTCCAAAGATTCTGCGGAGTGAGTATTGATCCGCTTCTTACGGTACTTAGCGATAGCAGTATTCAAAGCAATCTGGTACATCCAAGTAGTTATCTTTGCTCTTCCTTCGTAAGCCGGATAAGATTTCCAGAGCTGATAAACTATTTCTTGAAACAAGTCTTCCCGGTCTTCAGAAGTGTCCCGGTATACCCGGACTACTTTATGAATAATGTTCTGATGGGCGGAAACGATATGGATAAACTCTTGCTTCACCAAAGTTCTTTACCCCATGAGTAGCAGCTAGGGTGTGAATTATTACAGAGGATAAAATTTTTTGAGATATTCTGTTTTTCACGAAGACTAAAAAACAAAAAAGCGAGCTAGAATACTTTTCTAGCTCGCTTCGGCTACTGTTGTTGATTTAAAAACTACTGCCCCACTGAGATTACTGCCTCAACCGAATAGCCCTGTTCTTTTAACAGTGCAATAATTCCTTCAGGGCCACCTAAGTGGGCAGCACCTACGGCGAAGAAAGTGGCCTTGTCTTGAGCCATTTTTGTTATCTTCGGTATCCAGTCTTGGTTTCGATCAATGAGTAATGTTTTTTCAGCACCTTTCATTTCTTCCATAGACTCGTGGGTGAGATCGTACAGTTTTGCAACCTGACCTTGTTGGTAGGCCGATAGCATCGCTTGGGTTTCGGCCACCGTTTCATCGTATTTCTCGATAGTTTCTACCAGATAATCGGCCTGCTCTTCTAACGAGATAAAATCAAAAGCTTTTTTCTGATCCTCCAGGGTTTCTAGCCCTAACACTTCTTTCTCCTGCTGCTTGACCTCTTCAATAAGAGTCATCTCGTAAGAACCAGGCTGGCAGTCTAATACATCCAGAAAAGCAAACATGCTCATCATCAGTGGTTTCATGGTATTTAATGCCTGAATAGGTATTTTCAGTGAATCTTGCAGATACTTGCCTACCATTTGGTATTCTTCTTCAGTGAGTAGATCGTTCAAGGTGGTGCCATCGGTCATCATAGCAACTTGCTGTGCCTTTGTCATCATGCCCGGCTCATCCATATCCAACTCCAGTACTAGTTGCTCGGTATTCTCAAGAGCATTCTTCATAGCATCAGTCACTTGAATATCGTCGGGGCACATTAAGTGAATAGTACCAAATAGATACGAAGGCTGAGACAAATCATTACCCGAAATTTGCCAAAGCAAAGCATCAGTATCCTGAGCTTTTACCGATATACATAGTGGTAATAGGACAACCAAGGTTGCAATAAGAGTCTTTTTCATAATTTTGATTTTTAATCAGTTTACTGGATTAGTATCGACTATTTCGGTTTTCTTACGGCATGAGGCAAAAATTCTTCGGAGTTTTATCTGAATGGTAGATGGAAGATTGGTTTCGCCTGGATGTAGATACAAGAGAAGCTGAAGAAACTTCAGAGAGCGAGTGGGTAGAGATTAATTGTCTTAACCTGATTTTGCCGACGGATTGTGACCTCGAGCGGAGCCTGACGGTTTAGTAGGGCTTGCACCTCATGACTGCTCCGTCCATCAGCCGAAATATTATTAATTTGGACAATTTCATCATCGGGGGTAAACCCGGCTTCATCGGCTGGCGAGTCTTCAAATACGTGGCGAATCACCACTTTCTCTTCCTGATTATCAGATTGTACGACTAACCCAGAATACGCCAAAGCAAATTCGTTAGCAAACGACTGATTAGGTTGCCAGTAGGATTGCTTATTATGATAATCTAGTACAATATTAAACCGCTTAAGCAAGGCATTACCAATGTGACCAATACCGTCTTTAAACGCCTTCTTGTAATAACGCGACTGGTTCAACCGGATAGGAATGTCAGACAGACTGAACCACCCAAATTCAAATTCCTGAAGGCGTCCGGCAAAGTTTCGGTCAATTGCCCCGGAAAAGTTCATGGTGTACGTTTGCTGGGTACGACCAATTTTCCGAGTGAGTTGATGTTCTTCTACAAAGGGGGAGTAGAGCGTGACAAAAGAACCCGAACCATTATCCAGTTGAAATTTTCCCGAAAGCAACTCTCCGTTATTCAACCGGAATGATCCATCAATATAGGGTCTACCACCAATCAGATCAAAAGTTTGCTGATGATAGCCGGAAGGTGCTGCATACGTAGGTGGGTCGTGCAGAATGATTGTCGATTGATCGTAATTGATTTCCACCACATATTTCTCCAATATATCCTGACCAATAATACCGTGCACTTCAGTATCTAACGCCCGATATAAATGCCCCAGCGAGAGATGAACCATTTTTACCCGTGATAAAGCCACTTGACCTAGCTGGAGTTTATTGTAGCTAGAGTAGTAGACAAACTTGGGACCTCTTCGGCTGCGTACCGTAGAGAACCCGTCGTGGGAAATATCCAGTCGGTCCGCTTCTTTTTCACTAATGACGGTAGTGGCTGCCCCAGTATCAAAGATAAACCGTAGGGGTCTCGAGCCATTTACCTCGATATTGATGAAGATATGATTATCGTGTAAAGTGAAGGGGATATGGCTTAGCACTGAGGCTGTTGCCTCTTGCACCATAAACCAGAGAGCTACCGTAAAAAAAAGAAACCGAAAGACCGAAGCCATGTTGATAGTTGTTAACGACTCGGCAAGTTATTACCTGAGGGTTGACGAAATATACATAAGTTAGAGGAACAAAAAAAACTCCAAACTTGCCTCTAAAAACGAGTATGTGAGTTTTTTAGTTTTTCTATTTTATTATTATCGTCATTATTGGTTGGCTCATACCCCTCTAGGTCGGTCCACGTCAGTTTTTAACCGAAATGTTGTAAAAAAAAGAATCCAGATCCTCTTCTGAGAAATCTGGATTCATGTCAGTATTTCGGGAGAAACACTTATTCTACCACAACTCCGGTAATTTTTAGGTGCTGCCACTCGTCATTCGCAGTGGTCTTGACCGTTACCGTTTTGTTAAATGCCCCCAACTTAGCGGCATTGTAGGTAGCCTTCACCACGCCTTCTTCACCCGGGGCAATAGCCTGCTTAGTATAGCTAGCTACAGTGCATCCGCATGAACCTTTAGCCTCCGTAATCACCACTGGTTGAGAAGTATTGTTGACGAAACTAAAGGATGCAGTTTTGGGCTGTTGATGCTGAATGTCACCAAAATTGTGGACAGTAGCATCCCAAGCAAGAGCTGTGACCTCGGGTGCCGAAGTAGATGCTAGCGATAAAGTAGATTGAGCTTGTGCACTAAATGCACAGTACACGCTTAAAAGAAAAACAATCAATAAATTTTTCATAATAATGAATTTTAAGTGAGAAAATAAATATGACTCAAAAGTAGGGAAGGGGGTGATAACAGGCTGTTAACAAAAACCTAAGATTTGTTAACGAAATGTTAAAGTCCTACTTGAGTATTCAAAAGTGGTTATCTTCGTACCTATGAAAAGTGTAGCTATACGTTGGGTGGTCGCTTTTGGTATTATTACAGTGTTGGGCATTGTGGCGGCTCAGTCATTTTGGGTCATTAAAATCTGGAATGCCGAAGAGCGAAAACTGAACCAGCAGATTTATATGGCCTTGAAACAGGTAGCCGCTCAATTATCCGATCACTACCACAGTATGGAACCCTCCGGGCACCCAGTAAAGCAGGTTGAAGATGATTACTACGTGGTAGAACTTACCGATATGGTGGATACCAAAGTGCTGGAACACTATCTAAAAATAGCTTTAATAAAGGCCAACATTGTCGCTGACTTTGAGTATGCCATTTATGATTGTCTCCAACGAAAAATGGTGTGTGGCAATCGGGTAAGTATTTTAAATGCTAAGGTAAGCGAACGAACTTACCAAGGAATGCCTCTCTATAATAAATATACGTACTACTTCGGCGTGTATTTTCCCAACAAATCCAACTACGTATTTTCAGAGATGGGTACCTGGTTCATGCTATCAGCGGTGCTGCTATTAGTTATTTTGTTTTTTGGCTATACGCTTATCGTGATCCTTCGGCAAAAGCGATGGTCAGAGCTTCAAAAGGATTTTATCAACAACATGACCCATGAGTTTAAAACCCCAATTGCTACTATCAACGTATCAGCTGATGTACTGCAAACCCCCGATATTGGCAATCAGCCCCAAAGATTACAAGACTATGCCCGGATCGTAAAGGAGCAAAGCCTGCGCCTCAACGAGCAGGTGGAAAAAGTACTTCAGGTAGCCAAGCTAGAGCAAAAAGCACTGTGCATGCGTACCGAAACGATTCTTCTAGAAGAAGAGCTGAGCGGTATATGTGATGAATTCAAAACCTGTAACGGTAGTCAGGCTGTTTTGGATACTTGTATTGAGAGTAAAAACTCTAGTATTGTAGCCGACCCTATGCACTTTCGTAATGTTATTCAGAATTTGCTAGATAATGCCGTGAAGTACAGCGATAGCCTAGCTAAAATTTTATTGAAGACCGAGCAACGCGACAATACAGTTAACGTTATTATTGAAGATCGAGGAAGGGGAATACCTTCCGAATATGCTTCCAAAGTATTCCACAAATTTGTCCGGGTTCCTACCGGCAACCAGCACGACGTAAAAGGCTTTGGACTGGGATTATATTACGTGGATCGAATCTGCAAACTACATCGCTGGAAAATAGGGGTTCAGAGTGAACTGGGAAAAGGCACCCGCTTCACTATCGGAATCCCGATAATTAGCTGACCATTAAATAGCATGTAGGTACTATGGGTGATATGAATTTTAAAGCAACACTGCTCTACGTAGAGGATGATGAAAGTCTGCGCTACGTAACTCAGGATAATCTCTCACTAGCCAACTACCAGGTGATTGCCTGTCCCGATGGACAAGCCGCTTTAGAAGCTTTTCAAAGTAAGGCAGTCGATTTGTGCATTATCGATGTAATGCTGCCCAAAGTCGACGGCTTCGCCGTGGCAAAGAAAATTCGTCAGTTGGATAACCAAATTCCTATTTTATTCTTATCAGCCAAAAGTCTGAAAGAAGACCGTATCGCCGGACTTAAGCTAGGAGCGGATGATTACATGACCAAACCTTTCAGCATTGAAGAGCTAGTGCTGAAGGTAGACGTTTTTCTTCGCCGAAGTAAGTCATATCAATCCCCCCCAACTTCATCTAACGGTTTATCAACCCTAGGAAAGTATCGCTTCAATCCAACGCAGCAGCAGTTAATTTATCATGACCAAACCCGCGATCTTACCCAGCGGGAGTCAGCCCTATTAGGATTCTTGCATTCCCGAGTTAACGAGGTAGTGAAGCGGGAAGATATTTTGGGAGCTATTTGGGGCGATGATGATTACTTTGCCGGTCGAAGTCTGGACGTGTTTATCTCCCGGCTACGAAAGTATTTGCAGCACGACCCGGCCATCCTGGTCGAGAACATCCACGGAGTAGGTTTCCGCCTAGTAGTAGCGGATTGATGACTGATGAAAATTAATCATTATTCATCATTAAAGCCCTAGCGGAGTAGGTAGGCCATCTAGACTCTGGATATTTTTCTTTTTCTGATACACTTGTATTCCTTCTTTTCCTTTATCACTGGCCCAATCGGTCAGGGTATCCCGGTTATGCTTAAATTCCATCACCGGAACCCCAAAACCGCAGGAAGTTTGCGTTTTGGTGATGTGGTTCATAATAATCTGCCGGGCACCGGGTAACTCATCAAAGTGGTTGATAAGTTGCTGCTAGCGGTCGGTATCAGGTAGCACTACTTCACCTTTTCCGTAAACCCTAAATATCTTGGGTTTTTCACCAAATGAGCACCACATAAAAGTAACCCGTCCATTTTCGTGAATATGGGCGGAGGTTTCGTTACCACTGCCGGTAATATCCAGGTAGGCCACCGTTTTTTCGTCTAATACTCTTAAGCTATTTAATCCCTTAGGAGATAAGTTGACATGCCCATCCGCTTGTAAAGGTGCCGTGGCTACAAAGTACATCGGCTGTTGTTTAATCCAAGCGATCTGGTTTTCAGAGAGGTGGGCGGTAAATTTAGCCATAGACAGGGTAATTAGTGAAAATGGACACACTAAGAGCATGTTTGGAATGAAATTATTCTATTCTTGCTAAAATGATAGTGATGAACATCAATTGTAGAAAAGCAACCGACGACTCGATCATTCTTTCGTAATCTTTAGTTAATCTTCTAAAGAAGTTTGTCCATCCGAA
>JBCCTI010000140.1:0-7424 GCA_039198955.1 Bacteroidota bacterium
ATACCATTTTTTACGATCTTAGTGCTTTGGCAATGGGGACAGGTAGTCATGTTATTTAGATTTTGGTCAATCCAATAATACGATTTACTGCTTCGTTGCCAAATTTTTAATTTTCTCATCCTTATTTAAAGTACACTACCTGAAATAGTAGTTTACGAAATGGTAACGAATCAATATAGCAATTCTTATTTGCCGTTCTCGAAAGAGAATGCACCAGAATATAGTTGTAATGACATATAAACTTGGGGGCACTTTCCCCGGATGAGGCTCTGCGAATTCCGGGGTCTCCCGCATGAGATGCCGGAATTCGTAGAGCCTCATCCGGCAAGAGTATTTCATTTTTGTCCCTAATTTGGCTTGTCACTACATATAGTTTCTATACAATTACCTTTAAGCAACTAAAACTCCTAACTCATTCCCCACCTCAACAAAAGCATTAATTGCTTGGTCAAGGTGTTCGCGCTGGTGGGCAGCACTAAGTTGTACCCGAATACGGGCTTGCCCTTTTGGAACCACCGGATAGAAAAAACCTATCACATAAATGCCTTTTTCTAACAAGCGAGCCGCAAACTGCTGGGCTAGTGGGGCTTCGTACAACATAATTGGTACGATAGCGTGGGTTCCGGGCTTAATGTCAAATCCGGCTTCAGTCATCTTCTGCCGGAAGTAGGTGGTGTTATCTTCCAGCTTATCGCGTAGCTCGGTAGTGCTGGAGAGCATATCCAGCACGGCAATGGATGCACCTACGATAGACGGAGCTAAGGTGTTGGAAAATAGGTAGGGGCGCGAGCGTTGGCGTAGCATTTCTACGATCTCCTTGCGGGCAGCGGTAAACCCGCCGGAGGCCCCTCCTAAGGCCTTTCCTAAGGTTCCGGTGATAATGTCCACCCGCCCCATCACCTCGCAGTATTCGTGTACGCCTCGTCCGGTTTTGCCCATAAATCCGGTAGAGTGGCATTCGTCGGTCATCACTAAGGCTCGATATTTATCAGCTAAGTCGCAAATTTTGTCGAGTTGGGCAATGGTGCCGTCCATAGAAAACACTCCATCGGTGACGATGATTTTGTGACGGGCACCCATAGAATCTGCTTCTTGCAACTGCTTCTCCAAATCAGCCATATCGTTATGCTGGTAGCGGAAGCGCATAGCTTTGCACAAGCGCACTCCGTCAATAATAGAGGCATGATTTAGCTGGTCAGAAATGATAGCATCTTCTTTGCCCAGCAACGGCTCAAACACCCCGCCGTTGGCATCAAAAGCGGCCGCGTAGAGGATAGTATCTTCCATTCCTAAAAAGTCTGAAATCTTTTGTTCCAGTTCTTTGTGAATATCCTGCGTACCGCAGATGAAGCGTACGGAAGACAGACCGTAGCCGTGAGTATCGATAGCTTTCTTGGCAGCTTCAATCACCTTGGGGTGAGAAGAGAGGCCGAGGTAGTTATTCGCACAAAAATTAATTACTTCCTGACCGGGATCGGTTTTGATAACGGCATCTTGCGGGGTGGTGATGATGCGTTCGGTTTTGTATAAGCCAGCTTCGCGAATTTCAGCTAGCTCTTTTTGTAAGGCGGGTTTTAGGGTTTCGTACATAGCAGATGGATGATTAAACGGTGTTACTCTTTTATCTTGGTTATCGGTGGTCAGTGTAAAATCCGTCTAGTAATTGATTAAACTGCTCAGGATTATCAAGGTTAGCAAAATGCCCGGCTTCAGTCATTTGTTTCAGTCGGAAATTACCTCGGTTTTCAAACTCCTCAATTGTACTACCGATCACTTTATTGATCTCTTGGTCTTCACTTCCTTGAATGATCATAGTGGGTGTTGTTGAGTTTCGGATTACCTCTCGGTAGTTAAAATTTGTAATATTGGGGATGGTAGCGAGTACGGTTGATTTTGCGGTTTGAGACATCATATTCTTGATTAGTTGTTTTGAGTACGATGTAGTTCCCGAAGAGCTAGAAAGTTGACCGATAGTGCGGGAGCTAAGCAATGCGTACATAGTCTTCATCAGAGCAATGGTCAATTGAGATTTTTTCAGTTCAGCCGTAGTACCGAACGTAGTAAATGTCTTTAGGTATGATGGATGTGATTTCAGCATTTCGTAGCCTACATTTCCGCCCAGAGAATTTCCTGCAAAATGCACTTGTTCAATTGCCAAGCGGTCGAGAACTTCTATCAGGTCTTTGCTCATTGTAGATAAAGTAAAATCAGATTGATTAGGCTGAAAAGAGATATGTGATTTTCCGTGCCCCCTCAGGCTGACCGACAAAACCTGAAACTTATTGCTAAAGTACTCGTGCTGCCTCTCAAATTGGTGAAGGTTGGCTCCCAACCCATGCACGAATAAGATGGTTTCATTTCCCTTATCGCCACTCAGATCATACTCAATATTTAGGTTTTCTAGTCGTATAAAACTCATACAGTTCTTTATAAATTAATTTTCTTTCACTCTGCTTGGTCAGCTATATTAGCTTTTCAAATAGTCAATGGGTTTTAGCAATTAGCTATCTTTGTGAAGGTTTAGGAGACTGATATAGAAACAACACATTATGGCAGACACGGGCAAAGTGCTGGTAGTTGGAGCCAACGGGCAATTAGGGGTGGAGTTAACCGATGCACTCATAAAAAAATACGGCGAGGATCGAGTGATTCCTTCGGATATTACCCCATCTAGCTGGAGAAATTTCATCAAACTAGATATACTAGATATTGACCAACTAAGAGCGATTGTGCAGGAACGGCAAATACAGGAGGTTTATCTGTTAGCAGCACTGCTTTCAGCACGTGGGGAAAAATACCCAATGCTGGCTTGGCAAATCAATATGGATGGCTTACTGAATGTGCTAGAGTTAGCTCGGGAGGGGCGTATTCGTAAAATTTTCTGGCCGAGTTCTATTGCGGTTTTTGGTACTATTACTCCCAAGATAAACACTCCGCAGGAGACTATTACCTCGCCCGACACCATGTACGGTATCACTAAGCTAGCGGGCGAGCGACTGTGTGTCTATTATGCTAAGAAGTTTCAGATAGATGTACGAAGCTTGCGCTATCCGGGTCTGATTGGGTACCGGGCGCTACCGGGTGGAGGGACTACCGACTATGCGGTGGAAATTTTCCATAAAGCAGTAGCCGGGGAGCAATATACCTGTTTTTTGGCGGCTCACACCCGGCTTCCTTTTCTGTACATGCCCGATGCCGTGCGGGCAACCCTTGAGATTATGCACGCCCCAGTAGGCCAAATTAGCGTACGATCTAGTTACAATATAGCAGGCTTTTCGGCTACCCCCGCGGAAATGGCTGCTGCCATAGGTCAGCATATTCCGGCTTTTAGCATTGAGTATGAACCCGATTTTCGGCAGCAGATTGCCGATAGCTGGCCGGAAAGTATTGATGCCCGGACTGCCCAAGGTGACTGGGGCTGGCAACCGCAGTATGGCTTGGAAAAAATGACCCAGGAGATGATCCAAAATCTAAAATCTGCCTCTCCGGTAAACCAACCAATAGGTTAGTAATGTTTTACGTAATTTGACTTTTTATATTACTTCACGAAGGTGTTTTAATAAATAATCACGGTTTTTGTACTCTGATTGCATTAAATAAATGACACCTTGAAGTTTAATGTATCGGAGAGTAGAAGAGTGGATTATCGGTGGAGCATTGAGGAAAACCTCGAGTATTCTCGAGAGAAAGCGTATTGTATTACTGAGCCGCTTACTGCTCATTTCTATCTCACTCCTCGGCTTCTTATTATCCCTACAGTATAACAAC
The DNA here is from genome assembly GCA_039198955.1 of Bacteroidota bacterium. Taxonomy (GTDB): domain Bacteria; phylum Bacteroidota; class Bacteroidia; order Cytophagales; family Cyclobacteriaceae; genus Tunicatimonas. The sequence continues at coordinate 3,769 of JBCCTI010000140.1, forward strand.
GTCGTACAAGTTGTCTTCTACAGTACGCTGATAGTGGCACTTATGCTCACTTTATTGTCGATAAAATATTATCAGTCAATTAAGTTAGCTAGTTACGGTATTGTCATGCTATCTACTTGTAGCTTGCTCTTGATGATAATCGTTTATCGTCGGGCAGAAAATGCTCTCTTTCTTATAGCAATAAATAATCTCATATTTTCCTTTTATTTTTTGAAACACCGAGGGATGATAATTTTCTCTATTATTAATCTTCTCCCAGTGACTACTTTTTTGTATTTGATTAATAACGGATTTAGTTTACCCGTTGTGCCCACTATAATATCTGAGATTCCCGCCTCCGAAATTTACCTGCTAACCTTGGCTGTTATCGCGCTCATTGTACTATCTCTATGGAACTATCGTCAGTCCTTTAATTTGTCATTAGCTATGCTAGAAGAGGCACTGCAGGAGCAAAAGCAGTTAACCCATCAGTACCAGGAACTAAGTACCGAATTAGCTATTGCTAAAGATAAAGCGGAAGAGATGTATCGGCTGAAGTCGAGCTTTTTATCGAATATGTCACACGAAATTCGCACACCACTTAATGGCATTATGGGGATTGCCCAACTTATTGATGCCGAAACCCAGGATGATAATATTAAAGAGTACGTGACTATTCAGCAGCGCAGTGGCGAACGACTGATGAACACCATCAGTAGTATTTTACGCTTATCGCGCATCGAGGCAGAGAAGGTAGAAATAACATTACAACGAGTATCTATCCACGAGTTGATACAGGAAAACGTAGAAACCTTAGAAGTTTTAGCCAGCCAAAAAGGAGTTACCCTTACTTTCGTTCCTTTTTCTAAGCCCCTGATTTGTCAAGCAGATGAAGATATGATTAATCAAGTTCTTAGTAATATACTGGGCAACGCGATTAAGTTTACTGATGAAGGGGAAGTATCAGTACATACTGGAATTAAGGACATAGAAGCAGGTACACTGTACATTCGGGTCAAGGATACCGGTCTTGGAATGTCGGCTGAATTTACCGAGCGGTTGTTTCAACCCTTCACCCAAGAGAGTACCGGAACTAAGCGTGAGTATGAAGGAACCGGGCTTGGGCTCTCCATTGCTAAACAGTATTGCGAACTCTTAGACGGCACAATCTTAGTTGAAAGCGTAAAGGGAGAAGGGAGTACATTTGAAATTGTACTACCCTTAGCTGAGAACAAAACTGAGGAGGTAGGAATATGAAGCGGGTTCTATACGTGGAAGACGATGAGATAAACGCGTTTGTCGTTACTAAATTACTGGGTGGACACGTTGAAGTGACGGTAGTGCCAGATGGAGAGAAGTGTTTGAACTGCATTCAGGAGCAGCACTATGATATCATACTGATGGACATAAACTTAGGTCAGGGAAAGATGGATGGGGTGCAAACTATGCAAAAGCTAAAAGAAATACCAGAGTACCAAAGTACCCCGGTGTTTGCCGTTACGTCGTACGCTAATCCGGGTGATCGGGAAAAATTTTTACATCAGGGCTTTGATGTGTATTTCTCTAAACCAGTGGATAAAGGGCGTATCATAGAGGCTATTAATAACTATGACTGAGTTAAAATTCACAGGTTTAGGAAGTTGCAGGTTACAGGCGTAATGAATATTAATACTATAAACCTGTAACTGATTAACTTGTAACCTTACGCCTCCCAAACCTGTAACCTAAAAAACTCGCTCATATCTTATCCAACTCTTCCCGCACAAAGCTCATCAGTGCTTTGATGTAAGCTGGGCTAAAATCGAATTTGATATTGGCTGCTTCGTATACTTCTGGAATTGTTTTCGTATAACCTAGCTTCAACGCGTTTTTGTAACCTTCCAGCCCTTTCTTAGGATTATCCCGGTAGTTTTTCCAAACAGCAATGGCTCCCAGTTGGGCAAAGCCGTACTCGATGTAGTAGAAGGGCACTTCGTATAGGTGAAGCTGCTTTTGCCAGAGGTGGCTTTTTTCTTCCTCCAGTTCTTCCCAGTCAGTGATATTGTCGGAAAAGGTGTCAAATATCTGGTTCCACTGTGCTACCCGCTGCTGTAATGTATGCTCGGGGTTTTCGTATACCCAGTGCTGAAACTTATCAATAGTGGCTACCCAGGGCAGGGTTTCAATGATTTGTTCTAAATGTTCTCGTTTGGCCCGCTTCAGATCTTCAGTATCCTCAAAAAACAGATGCCAGTGATCCATAGAAATTAGCTCCATCGCCATCGAGGCTAGTTCAGCCACTTCCGAAGGAGTATGTTGAAAATTAGTAAGCTCCAGATCGTGAGTAAGGAAGGAATGCACGGCGTGACCGCCTTCGTGCATCATGGTTACCATGTCGCGCAGGTTGGAGGTGGCATTCATGAAGATAAACGGTACTCCGGTTTCGGAAAGTGGGTAGTTGTAACCGCCCGGAGCTTTTCCCTTACGCGATTCCAAATCTAGATGGCCCATTTCCCGCATGATGGCGATGCGCTCACCCAGATAGGGATCAAGTCCGCCAAAGGCTTCAATTGTTTTTTTAGTGAGTTCCTTACCGTTGCTGAACGGTTTTAGCTGTGGGCGACCTTCGGGGTCAACCGCCTTGTCCCAGGGGCGTAATCGCTTCACCTCTAGCTTCAACTTGCGGAGTTTAGCCAGATCGTTAAGCATTGGCACCACTTCTTTGGAAACCGCCTCGTGAAAGTCGAAACAATCCTGCGGAGCGTAATCGAAGCGGCCCATTTCAGTAAACTTATAGTCACGGTAGTTGGCAAACCCAGCGTTTTTACCAATTTTATCGCGTAGACTGATGAGCTTGGTAAATAGCGCATTGAGCGGGTCTTTATCCTCCAGGCGGCGTTGGGTAATTTTTTTATACGCCTTCTTCCGTACTTTACGGTCGGTAGACTGAAGCAGGTTAGCCACCTGCTGAAGCGTCATCTCTTTTCCGTCGATCTTTACACTCATTGCGCCCGAAATCTTCCCGAAATTCTGAGCCTCGTTCTGGGCTTCGGTTTGCAACGGAATATTTTCTTCCCGGAAAATTTGAGCATCCTTCTCCAACTCCCGGATCAGAATGGGGTAGCCATTCAGACGGTTCAGTTCGTCGAGGTACGGGCTTGCCAGGGCTTTTTTGTTCAGCTCGTTACTGACTGGGGCAATTTTGGGCTGAATTTGGGTAACAAACTCGGTATAGCTCTCCCGTAGCTGCTCATCGGTAGTGTCGCAGGTCATTTTGATGTAACGCCAAGCCAGGTCTTCGGAGATGACGGCTTCCAATTCACTTCGGTTCTGAAACCACTGCTGAAGATCAGCCGCAGAAGTAATTTCACATTTTAGCAGATTATCGTAGTAGGGTTTTAATTCTTCCCAAGACGTTATTTTAAAATCACTAGGCAGTAATTTTCTTTCCTTTTTTTCAGGAATAACAATGTTGTCGGTATTCATATTTACTAGGTATTGGGTTTTATGTTTTAAAAGGTTGCAAGTTAGTAGGTTATAGGTTAAGAAGTTTTAGAGCGTGTTGACATTTAAACTTGAATAGCGATTTTGGGCAAATTTTCGCCTACTTTTCGTTACTTTCGGCGGCCAATGCTCCGGCATTGCCCTTCTCAAGCGCCTAAATTAGACAAAAATTACCTCCAAAATCACTCATTAGC
>JBCCTI010000141.1:0-7046 GCA_039198955.1 Bacteroidota bacterium
ACCAATTTTCTACTTCAACTTCACACTTTCCATCACTTTTTGGGCGATAGATTGCCATTGGGATTGGCGTTGACGGGGGCAACTGAAGGTAAATACCAATGCTTTATCCTGATGAATCGTGTACTGGGCATACGTGTAGCGATGTACCGGAGGTTTGGGGGTTAGCGCGTCCTCATCATCTTTCACTACTGAGGTAAACTCGAAGTAGGCTACCTGCACATCATTGACTGATTGGATGCCATCGTCTATGAAATCAACTTCATCGTAAAGTTCCAGTAGACTAGAGCGGTAAAAATCTTTCAGAATCGGTAGATCAGTAGCCTGCCAACGGGTATTAGATGCTCCAACTGTGAAATCAGCTAGTTGGTTAGCACTAGTGTAAGCTGCCAGTGGCGGACGGGCCGACAAGAACTTACGCTGCATCTGTTCGTCAGTCATAGGCTGGAAAGATTCCGGTAGGCTTACACTGATTTCTTTGGAAACCTCTACTCGGACAAATTTGTCCTCTGAAATGCGGAAAGCAGTAGACAGGAAAACCAATGAGGTTAGAAACAAAACATAAGTACATTTCATATCTGGGATTTTAGCCACTAATTTCAGCAAATTACTCGTCGATTTCTGAACGTAGAATCCGGTCTTCTCTGATCCAATAAATATCTTCGTCCAGTTTACCAACGAAGGTTTGGTAGGCATATTTTCCGTTAATTTCAGTAGTTGAACGGAGGGGCTTAGTGGAGTAGACTAGGTCGTAGTACCCGAACTCTGGATGCTGGAAATGCGTCACTACTGAGTCAGGCTTAATCCATACTCTAGCGTTAGCTTGTTTCAAGGTGTTTAGAAAATTTGAGAATTCCGATTGGGTAGTATGTAAATAATCAATGGCTGAGGTAGGTATCTGGTCAGGTTTCACATCGTTTATTGTGTATACCCAATTTTCGGAGAAAACAGCCGATTGACCATCCGCCTGTTGAACAATGAGGTGGTCTCCGTCGATGCGACTTTTCTTATCTGGCGATTGTGTATCTCTTCCCCCACTGAAATTTACACGTTGGAAACCAGCCGTTTGTGTGTTGAAATGCTGAAGCGTTAGGTCATAACTATTTTCCCAGTTATCAAACCCTACATAACATATCTGATCGGTTCTACTCTTTAAAAATTGAAGTAATTCGCTGTAATCGGCAAGCTCAGTTTTGTAATAGCTTGTGAAGGCACTTTCTTCAAATTTGCTACGCTGATAATGCATGATGGGACCCTTCAGTAAAAAGAACCAAGCTATTAGTATCAAAACAGACGAAATAGTTACCCACTTAATTATTCGGTACGGCCGAGTCTTAAAAAATGGTTGGTACGAATGTTTTGCAAATGATGTGGGTACGCCGTAGGGGTGTTCAGGGTTAGGAGATTTAGGCAAATCCGCTCCTTCTTCCCCGTAAACCTCTTTAATTCGCCCGAAGGCTTTTTTCGGTTTTCGGGTATAATCAATCTTACGCATGCCAAACCCCATATATCCCATGACATTAGCTTTTTGTGAAAAGTAATGATGTAGTATTATACGGAAGGTTTGGGATTTTAGTGACGTTGGTTTTCTTGCTTGTGATACCAATGTGAGGAAACCCTAGCTGTATCAAAGACTTTATTATTGCTTTCAGAGTAATATCTCAGCCGTTCTACTCTATTCTTTTACCCCGTTTGTAGCGAACCGATTTTATAACATCGCCCAACTCATTATAATATACCCAAGTGCCGTGTTTCTTCCCCTTTCGCCACGCACCTTCCCACTTTAGCTTGCCATTGGCGTAGTACTGATTTTGGCCCAAAAACTTTTCGTCTTTATCTAAACTAGGAACGTTGATCGGGTGCAGTTTTTCCCCATTCGCTGCCAGTAGTTTCATAGCTTTTCCGGTGGTAGCATCTTCCAGAATAACGGTGTCGGCTATTAGAGAAAACTGCCCTCGGGAAAGCTCCTGACTATTGACCGCCTCACTACGCTGATTGTACTCAGTCATGAACATAGTGTAGTTATTCGGTGGGCTTAGGTTCAGGCGAATTTGCTCACTGGGAATAACGTAGGTACCATATAATGTATCAGTAGCAACGGTAGAAGGAGGAAAACTCAGCAGGAGACAGGTGATAAGCCACTCCATTAGTTTGCCGTAACTTTATAGGCCACCACCCGATGATCGCGAAAAGTGGGGACTAACAGTAAATCTTGCTGGGGAATATAGCCAATATCAGCGGCATTGATTTCTTCGGCCTTGGTATCAATTAGTTTTTGGGTCTGGTTACTTTCAGCATCTACGTAGTGTACTTCGCCCTGCCAGGTAGAGACAATGTAATCCCCACTGGCGGTCTTGACAATGCCATCGGCCGAAGGAATATCGGTAAGCCAGGTATCTTGTACGGTTTTATCGTCTAGGGTAATGGGGGCGAAGAAGCCGCCTCCCGCTGAGGCCAGTAGCATTTGATTGTCTTCTGCAAATAATCCGTTGGGGCGCTGAAGGGCTGAGTCAGCCATCCACACACTGGTCTGCCCCCCATCTATCATATGAATTTTATCATCGTCCGAATCAGATACGTATACTTGTCCCCGTCCGTTGATGGTAACATCGTTAAGAAATTTAGCCCCGTCAATAGCATAATTGTTCTGAATAGTAGCACTAGCAATATCAATCTCAACCACCTCGTCCACATCAGCGACGTACAGCTTTCCACCAAACACTCCCATCCCTTTGGGATCATTTAGTCCTTCTATCCATTTGAGTTCTTCTACCACACCGTCCGGGGCTAGTACGCTGATAAACCCATCGCCGTCTTTACTATCCCGATTGAAGGTGCCAATGTTGGCAACAAAAATCATATCACTTTCTTCGTCGTATAGCGCCGACTCGGGAGTACGAAGCACAGTGTCGGTAGCCCACTGTTCTTGAATATCAACACTAAGCGGTGGTACTTCCGGTTGAGTGGTTTCAGCCGATGTCTCTTCAGTTTGGTTGCCCGAACTGCCGCAAGCGACGATAAATAGGCTAGTAGCAAAAAATAGTATAGATCTCATAAGTAATTAGGGTTAGGGTTTGTGATCAGCAATTTAGGAAGCATTTTTTGCCGGAGCAAGCCAATCAGCGGATGTAGGGTACGGTTTCCTTCGTATCTACCGTATAGCCCCACTCCTGAATATATTCCATACCGGGTCGAAAGTCGTCGCCTTGTTGTTGGAGTTTCTCGGTTAGCAGATTATCCAGACTTTGCCGTAGATCATCGTACTCGACCTTATCTATCAAGGTATTCATCTGATAAGGATCACGCTGATTGTCAAAGAGTAACCAGGGACCTTCTAGGTCTCGTGTATACGTATATCGCAGGGTGACAATGCCCCGGTATTCTTTACCACCCCGGTCAAAGCGGTTCCATTGCCCAAAGGGTTGTACGCAACTAATTAAGGTGGTAGTATCGGGTAATGGAAGCTGTTGAATAAGGTAATTACTGAAGTCATAGCCCTCGACTGAGGCTGGAATTTTGGTATTACTCAACCCTAGTAAGGTAGGCATAATATCGTAGGAGTTCATCAGGGCAGCGTACTCGCCGGGTAAGACCTGCGGGTGACGAATCAGCATCGGAACTCGAATAGACTCTTCGTAGGGCTGTTGTTTCTTATACGCTCGGTGCGAACCGAGTAAGTCGCCGTGATCGGAAGTGAAGAGAATAATGGTGTTATCGATAGTTCCAGTTTCTTTTAGCGTTTGCAGAATATTAGCTACCTGATCATCCAGTGCGGTACAGTGGGCGTAGTATCCCGCTAGGTCGGATCGTACCATAGAATCCATTTCTGGCGGTACGTTCGGGTGGAGCTGCACATCTTCGGGATTGTACATATCGAGGTATTCCTGCGGGGCAGTACGATACGGGGCGTGAGGGGTTCCCCAGCTTACAAATAAGAAAAACGGTTGTTCATCTTGGGCGTGATCGCGAACATATTGCCGGGCGTCTTCGGCCTGGGCAATGGCATCGTATCCTTCCCAAAATTGCTTTTCAGGTAAGTTGTCGGTGTAGTAGGCCGAGTTGTTGTAGTTATGCGAACATTCTAGGGCTTTCCAGTACTGAAAACCTTGCCGACGGCCACCTGGAGGAGTAAAACTGCTTCGTCCTTGCCCGTCGAGGTGCCATTTACCAATATATCCAGTCTGGTAACCTGCGTCAGCTAATACTTCGGCAATAGTGGTAGCAGCAGTATCCAATTGCACATCGTTCATAAACAGGCCATGGGTCAGTGGGTGCTGCCCAGTCATAAGTGATGCCCGATGCGGCGTACACACGGGCATTCCAGAAACCGCATTATACAGGTTAGCACTCTCAGCGGCTAGCCGATCAATATGCGGGGTTTTTACGTTGGGGTCGCCCCGGTAACCAAATGCCTGGGCCCGCCACTGGTCGGTATGTAGAACTAGAATATTGAGAGACCCGCCATTTTCTAGCGAATTACAGGAACCTAGTATTGATAATCCAATGAATAAGATTAATTGCCAGGAAGACAAATTAGTTAGGATAAGCATGAAGTAATAGGTTGATGACAATTTCTCTCCCAAATTAACCAAACTACTAACAAAAACCGCTATTTTCACTTTAACAGCGGGTGACTTCTCACGGAAATTAAGCTTAAACGGCACCCCGATAACCATAAGCATTGAAGCCTTTCTATGAGCTTACAAATTAACTTATCCGGTCAGAATATTTTGGTCACCGGAGCTACCCGGGGCATTGGGCGAGCGATTGCTGAGCAACTAGCCGAAGCTGGAGCCAGGGTAGCTATCCACTATCGTCAAAGCCAAGAGACTGCTGAACAGTTAGCCAAAAATCTGGGAAATGGGTCAGCATCGTTTCAAGCAGATTTAAGCAACCCAGAAGAAATAAGTCAGTTATTTGATGACGTACTTAGTAAATTTGACCATATCAATGGACTGGTTAATAATGCTGGGGTTGCCATTAGTACCGATGCGGAGGCGGATGATCAGGCTTTTATTGACGGTTGGTTAAAAACTATGTCGATCAACTTGCTAGCAACCGGGTTGCTCTGCAAAAAAGCCATCAATCATTTTCAGGAAACGGGTGGAGGTCGGATTGTCAACATCTCTTCTCGGGCGGCCTTCCGAGGTGATACTAGCGACTATCTGGCGTATGCTGCCTCTAAAGGTGGAGTAGTCGCCCTGACCCGTTCTATCGCCCGGGCGTATGGCAAGCAAAAAATCAAAGCGTTTGTAGTTGCGCCCGGCTTCACCCGAACTGAGATGGCCGAAGATTTTATTCAGAAATACGGAGAAGAGTACGTAAAAAGCGACATCGCCCTCCCTTCACTTACCCAACCTCAGGATGTTGCCCCTACGGTAGCGTTTCTGCTAAGTGGCCTAGCCGACCATGCCACTGGGGCAACCATCGATATTAACGCCGGGAGCTACGTGCATTAAGGTAAAAATCCGGTAACCAAATCCGAAAACAGTCGGTTAAACTCGTATGGAAGAATCATCGTCGCCGCAAGTAACTCCCTGGATGCGGGGCTTGTTATTGCTAGCTGGAGCGTATAACGTGGGCTGGGGGGCTTTTATCTACTACTTTCCCACTTCGTTCTACCAGTGGGTCACTGAAACATCGGCTCAAGCTCCGGTGCTCATAAAGTGGCAGGGCGCAGGTGTGTTGTTGTTTGGGGCCGCCTACATCGGGGCCGCTCTTTATCCTCGACGGCTTTGGTGGATTGTACCGCTGGGTATTTTATCGAAGGTCGCCGGAGCTATCGGGTTTTATCTCATCTTCATGCAAAACACTCTTCCCCGCCCCTATCTATTTCACCTGATTATGAACGACTTGATTTGGCTATTCCCCTTAACCATTATTTTTGTACGAATACAACAAGTAAGAAAACAACTACTACCGCATGAAACGACTTCCTGACTGGATTGGCATGTTGTTACGCTTCATCGGGTTCACCAACCTGATTTGGGGGCTCATTTTTGTGGTAGCTGCCGAAGGGGTGCTTCGCTGGGCAGCGGTAGAAGTGCCAGTAGTGCTGCTTCCCTGGCAGATGGTCGGGGCTATTGCCATGCTGTTTGGAGCAGGTTATTATTTCACCTCCTTTAATCCGGTAAAAGGAATACTAGTACTACTGCTGGGTTTTTTAATCAAGCTTATCGAGACTATTACCGTAGTTACGGGGCTTATTGCGGGGGTAATTACCTATCAGTTGGCGTTATTTTTCGCAGTTAAGGATTTACTGTGGATTGGGCCAATTGCCGCTATTCTCTACTGGGTGTTTCGCGAGTGGCAAGCTCCGGTTGAGGCGAGGGAAGTCAATCCGAAAGAGTCTCTTTCCCAAACCCTAAAGCAGTTCTCGACCCATCGGGGGCGTGATCTTTCGTCGGCATCCTACCAACAACCTGTATTGCTGGTATTTCTTCGGCACTTTGGTTGTACTTTTTGCCGAGAGGCGTTGCAGGAAATTGCCGAGAAACGAGCAGCTATTGAAAATCAGGGGGTTGAAATTATATTAGTTCATATGGGTAGCGAAGCGCAAGGCCAGGCTTTTCTTGCCAAAAACAATCTAGATGGAATAGATCATGTGAGTGATCCCAATTGTCAGCTGTACCATCTGTTTCGACTCCAGCGGGCCAAGTTCTCTCAGGTGTTTGGCTTAACCGTATGGCTTCGGGGGTTTCGCGCCGGAGTGTTGCACGGCTACGGTGTGGGCAAATTAGTAGGCGATGGTTTCCGGATGCCCGGCGTCTTTCTCATTCACCGGGGCGAGCTACTCAAAAGCTACAAGCATCAACTCGCCTCCGACCGTCCCGACTATGTTTCCCTGGCAAGTTGTGAGATTACCGTTTCTTGATGTTAAAACAAAAGGAAGTAAACCAAATAGTTAAATAATCCAAGTTGCTACTTACAAATCTATGTACTTGATTAGACCAAAGGCCATCACAGTGAGAAACACTTTGTATTGAAAGCCCTCGATCGTGACGGCATGGATTTTCTTCGGGAGCCGAGCGGTGATCTGGCTGATCTTC
>JBCCTI010000142.1:0-6719 GCA_039198955.1 Bacteroidota bacterium
AGTAGAACCGCTGGGCGGAAACCAAGTGCGAAGTGTCGATGTACGGGTTATTGCAGCTACCAATCGTAATCTGGCAGAAGAAGTGCAGGAAGACCGCTTTCGCCAGGATCTTTACTTTCGCCTGAACGTGCTGCCTATTGAGGTCCCCCCCCTCCGAAAAAGAAGTCAGGATGTACTGTTGTTGGCGCAATCGACTATTCAGAGAAAGTGTAAAAAAATCGGTAAGCCCCTAGTAACACTTTCGTCATCGGCTACCCAAGAGATGACAACCTATTCCTGGCCGGGGAATGTCCGGGAACTGGAACATGCTCTGGAACGGGCAATTCTTTTGTGCGAGGGAAGCAAAATAAAAACACTGAATATCGCACATCCTACGGCAGCCGAGAACCTCTCCATCTACGTACCCAAGGCACTACAAGAAGTAGAGCGGGATCATATCTATCGTACCCTCCAGTACTGCAAAGGGCGAATTCGGGGGAAAGGCGGGGCGGCGGAGCTACTTAATGTACACCCCAATACTCTCGACGCTAAAATTAAAAAGTTAGGCATAGAAAAGCAGTTTATTATCGGGTAATTTCGTTTGGTTGAAGACATTAGTTAGGCGATATCTTAGCCCCGGTAATATCTTTTTACTGAGCAGCGTTCCATTCAAATTCCTAAAGAAGCTGTCAGTCTGACAGAAGTAAATAGAACTCTCTGAAAATAGCGATGAAGCTATTCGCCCGAGTACTGTAACAAACGACAAGACCGCTACGGGAGCTCTTTTATCACCCCCAGTTCTTACCACTGAATGTAAATATACTAAGTCTAGCTATTGCTTCTTGTTTACCTATTGCTGATATTCGCAACTTTTTAAGTTAGTCTAAGTTAAATTAGTGAAACCTAGCCTTACCTTACTTTTTATTCTGATTGGCACGCCTTTATTAGCTGCCGACCTACAGGGAACTATCACCGACGAGAAAAATAACCCACTTCCCGGTGCTACGGTAATAGTCTTGGAAACCTCCAAGGGGGTCACCGCCAATTCAGAGGGTTTTTACGAAATAAGCAATATAGCCGCTGGCACTTATGTTGTTGAAGCCTCTATGGTGGGTTTTGAAAAAATGAGGAGGGAGGTGACTGTTGCTCAAAATGAGGTAAAGAGGGTAAATTTCATCTTGAAGGCGGGTACCTCTGAGCTTGACGAAGTAATGATCATAGGGGAATCCGAAGCTAAACGGCTATCTTCTAATCCGCTTCAAATCTCATCGATTGACGTCGTAAAACTACAGAATGAATCAGCCGATGTGGTAACCGTACTCAACCGCACCGCTGGGGTTCGAGTCAGACAATCAGGCGGGCTGGGCAGTCGTACGAATATTCAACTGAACGGACTGACTGGACAGGCAGTGAGAACCTACATTGATGGCATTCCCCTGGAACTTTACGGCGGTAGCATTCAAATTAACAATATTCCCGTGAATGCTATTGAACGAGTAGATGTGTACAAGGGAGTGATGCCCATAGACGTGGGGACTGATGCCTTAGCAGGAGGTATAAATGTAGTTAGCCGACAAGTGGATTACGACTACTTAGATGTTTCTTATCAGGTAGGTTCATTTAATACCCACATAGGCTCCCTGAATGCTTCCAAAAAGTTTGGTGAACATATCATTGTATCGGTAAATTCCTTCTACAACCACTCCGACAACAACTACCGCATTCGCGCTAAGCAACGAACTCCTGATTTTAAAGAGGAAGAGGTAGAAGCAGAACGCTTTCACAGTGCTCACCAATCTTCTATGGTACAGGGTACTATTAGTCTGGTCAACGTGAAATGGGCTGATAAGCTTACCTATTCCGTAGGGTACAATCAGCGGTACGATGAAATCCAGCACGGGGTACGCATCGGAAACAAAGCGGTAGGGGAAGCTGATCAGGAACGCAATGCCCTTGTACATAATTTTCACTACCAAAAAGCACTTTTCAAAGATAAATTTCTGTTCAACTATTCCGGCAATTTTTCCATTGCTGAAGAATTCGTCAATGATTCGACCACCAATGTGTACAACTGGTTTGGCGAGGTAGTAGCCACTAACAATCAAGGTATGGAAGTGCTTGGTTTGCCCTCCCAGCGGGAAGGTGAGACCCGCTCTCAGGCTCATCGGGTTAACTTGGAATACAGCCTTACCCCAGCCCATACTATCAAGCTGACCTCTTTTTTGAGCGATCAGAATGTTGTGGGAAGCGACCCCTTAGCCCCAACCATTGGAGGGGTAGACCCTAACACCATACCCTCATTCTTGACCCGTTCCATCAGTGGTATTGCCTATGAATCCAAGTGGTTTGACTCGAGGCTAGAGTCTATATTGTTTGGGAAGTATTACTATTACGACCAGAGTACTGCCGACTTTCGAGCCTTTGGTGGTGATCAGGTTTTCGAGTATGCCGCCGATGGCCGGGAAACGGGATATGGCCTAGGACTAAAATACACGCTGATAGATGATCTCTTTTTCAGGGTGAGCTTTGAACAAGCAATAAGAATACCTACCAGAAATGAGGTGTTTGGCGATTTTCTAACCATTGAACCCAATTTCTTCCTGAAGCCCGAAGAGAGTCAAAACCTAAATGTAGGCGGCTATTTCAAGCATAGTTTCAACGCTTCCCGATATATCTCTTTAGAAGCTAACTGGTTTTTGAGAGACCAAACCAACCTAATTAGATTGGAGCCTGGAAGAAACGAAAATGACCCAGCTCAATTCGTAAATGAAGAGGAAGCCGATGCCACCGGGGTGGAGCTCATGCTAACGGCTACTCCATTGAGAGACTGGGAAACGGTCGTTAGTTTTACATTACAAGAAATAGTGAAGGCTGGTGTACCCAACCAAAACAACACCAACGGAGTAGGCAATCCTATTCCCAATATCCCCTCTACTTTCTTTAACATCTCCAGCCGATACAAATTCAATAGCCCAATCTCAGAAAAAGATGAGATGACCGTATTCAGCTACTACACGTTTGTAGATGAATTTGACCTTATTTTTCAGACCACTCGCAATGAAGAAAATATCATCCCTACCCAACGACAGTTGGACCTGGGCTTGAGCTACCGTTTAGCCGATTCAGGATTTACCTTCTCGCTGCAAATGAATAATGTGTTGAACGAAGAAGTATTTGACAACTTCCGGGTACCTCGACCGGGTAGAAACGCTAACCTGAAAATTCGATACTTATTACACAAATAACTTCTACACAAGATGAACCTTTTTACCGAACCTATAAGAGCTAGACTATTAATAATAGTTTCTCTTTTTTTTGTACTTACAACCAGTTGCGATGAGGAAGATGATTCGCCACCTACCGCAGAGCCAGCGGCTGCTTTTAGCTTTACCGCCAATGAATTAACGGTCACCTTCTCCAATACCTCTACCGATGCTACTTCGCATACTTGGGATTTTGGTGATGGCAATACCTCTAATGAGGCCAACCCCGTACACACCTACGCCGAAGGTGGAACCTATAATGTGAAATTGACGGCTCGCAATGGTGAACTTTCGAGCGAAACCAGCCAATCAGTAGTTATAGCGTTGAATCCAGAAAATGTAAGACTTAAAAGTGGTTTTATATTATCGGCAACAACACCTGACAATACATGGTTTGCCCAGTATTTTGAAGAAATACCAACCGGAACGGTTGATATATCCCAAGGAACTGCCTTTCAAGAATTCTTCCCACTCTCGATAATTGATGGAGCCATTTACCTTTCCAGAACCGATGGCTCCGCTGGATTTGAAAAGCTTGGCGTCAATGGCAATAATGAGTTTATAGAAGATGGAATCATTTCAACGATAAGTGATGGTTCTTTTGTAATTGCCGCAAGAGACGCTGAATTTGGGGTTTTTCACGATAGAAATGACCCTAATGTAATCAATACCTTCAACCCTACCACTATGGATGTAACGGGTACAATAGATATGAGTGTAGCCAATGCAATAGTTGAGGATCCTGTTAGATACCAAGATTTCATTTTTAGAGGTGACAATGAAATATTTGCTCCAATGCGACTTGAAGCTGGTGGAAATGTACCCAATGTGGGATTGGCAAGAATTGATATTTCTGCTGGAAGCACCGTAGATGTAGTTGAATTCGAGGGCTTAGGAGAAGTAGTCGTTCTGAACTCAAGTAGAAGGTTTTTTGATGAAGACGGAAATTTTTATTTCTTCCACGCCGGAAATATCAGTTTTCCTACTCTCTCTGGCGCAATTTTGAAAATCCCCGCAGGCTCTAACGATTATGACCCTGAATATGATTTTAAAGTACCAGAAGTGAATAACCCAGCAGTAATTGGTGCAGGCTCATTTATGAGCTCTTTTAACTACTGGAAAGATAATCTTGGTTTTGCTATAATTAATGAATCATTGGACCCTAGAATATTAGAATTAGTAACTGAGCGGGGAGGAATACAAAATGTAACACCAGAAGATCTTGAACAAATTCAGGTTTGGCTGTTTACTTCTCCCACGGGTGCGATAGTACAGGTAGACGTGCTAAACCTAACCGTCACTAAAATTGGCGGTCTACCTGCAGTATCTGTTTTTGATACATTTGGTGTTTCTTTTATTGATGATAAACCTTACTTTTCAGTAGCAAATCCAGAAATCAATGCACTATATGAATTCGATGAAGCCAGCGGTACAGTTAATAAAGTATTCGACGTAGTAGGGGCACAAATAGGAGTTATGCTTGATTTATCATCGACTATTCAATAAATACAAGATGGCACTAGCCGTATTAACCCTAGCTTGTTTATTGCTCTACGCAACTTCCCGCTATTTTCCATCGGATAGTGTAGCATGGACCAAGCGACATCAAGCAAAGGTAACCGTAATGGCTAGTGTCATTTCATTGGTCTCATTGTATCTGTTTACACTATCCTACGATTTTTCCACTGCGCTAATGTTTTGGTTAATTGCGTTTATGACCCTGTTATCGGCGATTATCTTATCCGTTAAAATAAATACAAACTGGATGTGGGTTTGGTGGATTATATGTTTACTATTTATAATTGTTGATGTAAGTTAGTATGCCAGCTAAAAAGAAGTACTTATCCTCCGGATGGACCCAATTTAGCAAGGTTATGGCGGTCATCTTTGGAGCCTATTTAGCCACGATGACTATGCATATTGCTATTGCCAAAAATGTACCTAGTGACACTACAGTGTTACTTACCTCCACCTACTCCTCGTTTCTTTGCTGGGTAGGCTTGATGGTCATGATCTACTTGATTAGAAAAGCCTGGGTCTCCTGGGCTATACTTATAGCACTAATTGGCGTGAGTTCACTACTAATATTCCTGTAATATGAAAAAGCTGAGAGGTTTAGGTGGTAGAAATTATAGTGTTCTCTTCCATACGCATACCGTGGCAGGTATTGTCATTAGCTTTGCTTTGTTCGTCATCTTTTACGCCGGGGCTTTTTCCCTGTTTCGCGATGAGGTTTCCCAGTGGGAAAATCCGGATATGAGGCAACCTGTACCGGAAAACCTCGACCTGGATCAAGCCCTGCTAAAAGTAGATAGTATCTACGAACTAAATCTCTATGAATTTACTAACGTTTCTCCTCCCAGCGAGGAATACCCAGTTGTGTACGTTTACGGGGCCTCCAACGATACCGATTCTACCACCGAACGCATGGCTGCCTACGTGAATCCGGCAGACATGCGGGTACAGGATGTGAAGGAACCCCGTACCACGCTCAACACCACCATCTACTACCTGCATTACTTCCGGCAGATTCCGGTGATCGGACTTTATTTATCGGGATTCGTAGCTCTTTTCTTCTTGTTTGCCATCGTTACCGGCTTGTTGATCCACTGGCGGAATCTGCTAACCAAATTCTACGCCTTTGTAAAGGAAGGCAAGTGGAAGACGATCTGGACGAACGCCCACACCGTGCTGGGAGTCATTGGGCTGCCCTTCCAGCTAATTTACGCAATCACCGGGGCATTTTTCGGCTTGCTTTCGTTAATTCTTCTACCTGCGGTATTTCTTCTGTACGACGGGGACACTGAGAAAGTGCTTAATAAAATTAATCCATCCGCAGCACTTACGGTAGAGGAAGATGCCCCGGACTATAAGCATTACTCACTGACTGAACTGGCTCATCGGGTAGAACAGCAGTATCCAGATTTTCACATCAGGAATATACGGCTTCGCAACTACGGCAAAGAAGACGCGCTAGCTCTTTGGAACATTGACAGCCACGAAGGCATTCACTCTTCCGGGGTATTGGCTATGCGGATGAAAGATGGCCAGATATTGGAAGAATACAGTATCCTGCCCAACGAGCGCAGCTATAGCTACAGCGTAATCAACTTCATCACCAAACTGCATTTCGGTAGTTTCGGCGGTATGACCCTGCGGGTGATTTACTTCGTTCTTTCTATGATCACCTGCTTCATGATCATCAGCGGAGTACTAATCTGGAGAACCGCCCGGGATAATAAGGGTTACACCTTCAAACAGAGACTATTTCACCATCGGGTAACCAAGTGGTATCTGGCCATTTGTCTGAGTATGTTCCCGGCATTCGCTCTTATCTTTCTGGCAAACAAGTTCGTTCCAATGGACTTAGTCGGCCGCGTAAGTTGGGTCAACGGTATCTTCTTCGGCGGTTGGTTAGCGCTTACGCTAATTGGGTTACTTTGGAACAACTACGCTCGACTGAACCGAAACTACCTG
>JBCCTI010000143.1:0-6700 GCA_039198955.1 Bacteroidota bacterium
ATATGTTCTTAGATAAAAATTAGGAATTGATTTCACATAAATATTATCAAGTTTAGCACACCAATCTTACATTTTTCTACAACAATAAGATAATCTATTTACATTAGTGCTAACTAGCAATAAGGGTCTCTTTCAAGCTATCTTAGTACTACCCCAATTGCTATCTCAAAATCAACGATCATCCTTACAAACCACAAGTTCATGCTTACGCCACTATTAGAATATCCTTGGGTGTTGCTATCTTCTGTGCTGCTTACTTCATTTTTTATCACTTCAGCAGTTATTCCAGCGGTTATTCGAGTAGCTCGGGAAAAAAATTTAGTGGATGAACCTAACAATCGCAGTTCTCACTGGCAAAATACGCCTAGTTTAGGAGGAGTGGCTATCTTCGCATCGATCATTATTGTATTCACAGTTGCCTCAAGCTGGAGTAACTCATCTGATTTCTCTTTCTTCCAGATACTGCCTGCTATTGTCATTTTGTTCTTTATCGGTATAAAAGATGATATACTGGTTATTGACCCCGCGAAAAAATTACTTGCCCAAGTAGGAGCCGGCATTATTTTTATCGCTCTTACCGATATCCGGGTGAGTAACTTCTACGGTATGTTAGGGGTACACGAACTATCGTATATCCTCAGTTTTGGAATCACCCTGTTTGTGTTTGTAGTAGTTACCAATGCCTATAATCTAATTGACGGAATAGATGGCTTAGCTGGTTGCCTAGGAATAGTAGCGGCTACCGCCTATGGTATTTATTTCACGGTGACGGGAGTGATGTGGGGCACACTGCTATGTGCTACCCTAGTTGGAGCGTTAGTAGGTTTTCTGCGATTTAACTTTTCTAAGCATCACAAAATATTTATGGGCGACAGTGGCTCTCTAGTAGTTGGGTTTATACTGGCAGTACTGTCGGTAAAATTTATTCAGTTCAACGAAAGCCCCAACACCTGGTATATCGGTAATGCCCCTACTTTAGCTATAGCAGTACTAGCCGTTCCTTTGTTTGACACATTACGGGTATTTAGCCACCGATTAATGCAAGGCAATAGTCCGTTTACTCCAGATCGTAACCATGTACATCATTTAATTGTTGATAACGGCAATAGTCACCTACGGGCTACTATTTACCTTTCGGTAGCCAGCGTATTAATTACGCTCGGCAGCTTATTGATCGCACAATCGTCTATTGCTTCTTCCCTGTCTGTTATTGTGCTCGTGTTTGCCTTGTATGCCGTAGTAGCACAAAGACGCTTTCTGGTTCGTCATTCTAGAATATTTGTGCCGAAATATGCTTCTACTAAGGCTAAGCCACGAGCTATCAGCCAAGCACCTCAGGAAAAAGTCCCTACCCCAAAATTACAGCCCCAGCCCGCTCCGGCTACTAGCATTAGTGTTTAAAGTGTCGCACCCCGGTAGTGACCATGGCCATCTGGTGCTGGTTACAAACATCTATTGAGTCCTGATCGCGGATAGACCCCCCGGGCTGAATAACCGCGGTGATTCCTGCTTCCTGAGCGATTTCTACGCAGTCGGGAAAAGGGAAAAAGGCATCAGATGCCATCACTGCGCCCTTCAGGTTAAAGCCAAATCGTCCGGCTTTATCAATCGCTTGTTTTAGTGCATCTACTCTGGAGGTTTGTCCTACCCCACTTGCCAGCATCTGCCCACGATTGGCTAAAATAATGGTGTTCGATTTAGTATGCTTACAGACTTTACTGGCGAAGAGCAGAGCGTTAATCTCCTCCTCGGTAGGTGATCGCTCGGTTACGGTAGTCAGGTCGCTACGCACATCAGTTTTGCGGTCACGGTCTTGCTCTATTACCCCGTTGAGCAGGGTTTTAAACTGACGGGGCTGCCCTAGTGACTGCTTTTGCAACAGAAGAATACGCTTTTTCTTCTTGGTAAGAATTTCCAGGGCCTCATCGGTGAAAGCAGGTGCGATGAGTACTTCAAAGAATAGACCATACATGGCTTCGGCGGCAGCCTGATCTACTTTAGCATTGGTAACCAAGATTCCCCCAAATGCCGAAACTGTGTCAGCCGCAAAGGCTTTCTGGTAGGCTTCTCTGACAGTAGTAGCCGTAGCTACTCCGCAGGCGTTGGTATGTTTTAGAATGGCAAAGGCCGTCTCACCCTCGAACTCCTGAATCAGTGCAACGGCGGCATCGATATCTACCAGATTATTAAACGAAAGTTCTTTCCCGTGAATCTGCTCTAGCATATCGTCCAAGTCACCATAGAACTCTGCCGACTGATGTGGATTCTCCCCGTAACGGAGCACCTTTTTTTTCAGCCCTTCTTTAGAAAAGAGTGGCTCAGCGGCTTTCTCAGCAAAATAGTTGGAGATAGCCGTATCATAGCGCGCCGAGGTTTGAAATGCCCCCAGCGCAAAGGCTTTTCTATCTTCCAGGCTAGTAGTCCCTTGCTTTTCTTTTATTAGCTTCAGCAGTGTTTGATACTGATTACGGGAAGAAATAACCAGTACATCGCGATAGTTTTTGGCTGCTGCGCGAATTAGGGAAATACCACCGATATCAATTTTTTCAATAATATCAGTCTCCGAAGCTCCAGAGGCTACCGTATCTTCAAACGGGTACAAATCAACTATTACCAAGTCTAATCCAGGAATATCGTATTCACTAACCTGACTTTGATCACCTTCATTTTCACGTCTGTATAAAATGCCCCCAAAAACCTTAGGATGTAGGGTTTTTACCCGTCCGCCTAAAATAGACGGATAGCTGGTGAGGTCTTCTACTGCCGTTACTGGCATGTCCTGCGATTCAATAAATTTTTGCGTACCTCCAGTAGAATAAATAGTAACCTCTAACTGATTCAACTGCTCAATAATAGGCTCTAGCTGATCTTTATGATAGACAGAAATTAGTGCCGACTGAATAGTTCGGTTCATAGCTTTATGTGATTTTTTTATAGGTATTCAAAGTTACGAGTTAAGAGAGTTTCAAGTTTTGTAGGTTAAAGGGATTGAAAAGCCACAAATGGTCGCTAAGGCGGCATGGGATAATCCGGTCATCGAGACCCGGTCTAGCGAGATCGCGTCACGATGGCCCACATCGCTTTCAGGAGGGAATTCACCTTGGACGCGCCGCGTCCAACCCACCGTGTAATTGAAAATTTTTATCAATTTCCAGCCTCCAGTCTTCCTACTCTCAACTTTCACATATCTTAGAGTTCAATTACTCATTGTTATTAAATCTTCCAATACTAACGGATAATACTGATGTTCTAGCTGATGGACTTTCTGGGCGACAGTTTCCGGTGTATCCTTGGGGTCAATCTCACAACTAGCCTGAAAGATAACTGCTCCCTCGTCGTAGTTTTCGTTTACATAATGAATAGTAATGCCCGTCACCTCTTCCTGTGCCTCGACTACCGCCCAATGCACATTCATGCCGTACATACCCTTCCCGCCGTAGGCAGGCAATAAAGCCGGATGAATATTGATAATTCGTTTTGGAAAGGCTTTTACAAGATAAAAAGGAACCATCAACATAAACCCAGCTAGAGCAATCCAATCTACACCGTACTCACGCAATTTATCTAACAGCCCATTCGTTCGGGTGAGGGTAGCTTTGTCAAACACTTCTAACGAAGTATTGAAGCGGGCAACCCGGTCAATTACTCCCGCTTGCTGATTATTGGTAAACAACGCGACCACCCGCACCGTAGCATGGTTATGAAAGTGTTCAAGTATCTTCTCAGCATTTGTCCCATTCCCCGAAGCAAAAATTGCCAGATTTTTCATGTGGGCAAATATACGTACTTTCTTTTTTGGTGTTATTGTGCAAGAGTATTATTGTGTTATAGTTCTCAAGTGTTCAACCATCGTAGAACGACCCCCGGTGAAATCTTTAGATTTGTAGTATTTAAGTATTTTAAGAAGCTGCTACTATTATTAAAATGTGGAAATATAGGTAGCCTGATTCAGGCAGATTATTTCTGTTTCTACACCAGAAAAGTTGCCCCGGAAGGGAACGGGTGTTGTCGTGGAACGGGAAGGGCCTAAACGTCGATTTCGCCCCCTGCCGGGTCAAGTAGGTTATCTTTAGCTGGGTGGCCAGGGAGACCCTGCCGATGCCATAGAAACTTAGGCTAGAGACCCATTATCAAGCGGGCGCCCGCCGCGCAGGCGCCCCGTGGCGTTTTGAAATGTGTCTTAATGTATATAACTCTAAAGACAAAGCTACGAGATTTTCTTTTTTATTGGTGTTGACCGCGCGGCAGCCGGTCAATGCCATTTAGTTAGAGGGTATATTGCTCTTCGATAGTTGCTCCAGGTTTGATATTTTCCTCTTTGTTTATTCTTATCCGTACGGCGGCCGCTTTCTATCAAATTAGTAATAATTAGTACGACCATTGAGAAATCAAGTATCCGCTTTCTGGCGGCCGCGTGGTAAATATGGTTAGGCTGTGACAATATTTCTCTTTGTGATTAGAGGCTTGCATTAAGAACTCTCTCAATTGCTTCGGCGATCCGATCAGCAATAATTTGTAAATTAGTTTGCACAAGGGGCTACTGTGGCGCGGGGATTTACAATTTGTGGGATATTGGCTATGTTCTACAAACGTACCCCTTTATCTCACTGGTTTCAAGTCCTTTAACTAAACAGCATTGGGCGGCCGCCAAAAAAGTTAAGCCGAACCAGCGCGGAAACCTCAATGCTTCTCTATGCAAGAGCAAGCGCACACCCCCCTGAACTTTCAGTTCAACGCACTTAATTGACACGTAGTTCCTAGATTGACCCGAGGTAAAATATATGAGTTTTACCTACCACTAAAAGAAATCTATGAGACGTAATTACCTCGGCCAAGGTAAAACATTAGCTCGTTCTGCCCATTGTTGCCAAAGTTGAGCTAACTGTTGTACTACTTCGGGATGCTCTTCGGCAAGGTTGTTGGTTTCGCTGCGGTCGCGTTCCATGTCGTACAATTCCCAGGGGCTTTCTCGGCCTTTGGCTACCAGTTTCCAGGATCCGCGACGAACTGCCCGGTTACCTTCATGTTCAAAGTAGATTGCTTCTCGCGCTAAAGTATCTTCAGTGAAAGCTGAGATTAGACTAACTCCTTCAATTGGATAGATGGTGCTTCCATTATACTCCTGAGGGTATTCCGCTTGTCCTACATCCACACAGGTAGCCATAATATCAATCAGGTGACCGGGGCTTTGCCGCCACTCCCCCTGAGCTGAGATCCCTTGTGGCCAGTGGACTACCAGTGGAGTAGAAATCCCACCTTCATGTACGTAGTGCTTGTATAATCGGAAAGGCGTATTGGAAACATTTGCCCAGGGCACACCGTAGCTTTGGTAGGTATTTTCCGGTCCAGGCATCAGGTCAGTATGTTCATTGCCTAATACTACTCGCTGACCACTGATTGTTTGTTGAGGAATAAAAAGCTGCTCTCCCCAGCCCTCGGAAAGGATTTCAGCGCAGCCGCCGTTATCCGCTAAAAAGAATATCAAGGTATTATCGAGCACCCCCTGCTCCTCCAGCGTTTGCACAATGCGACCAATTCCCTGATCCATTCGGTCGATCTGAGCAGCGTACACTTCCATCCGACGGGCCTGCCAGTCTTGGTTTTCGGCTTTCTCCCAAGTGGGAATCCGTTCGTCGCGCTTGGTAAGTGGCCAGTTCGCATTAATTACTTCCATTTCTTGCATTCGCTGCAAACGCTCTTGTCGCAAGCTGTCCCAACCAATGTCGTAGCGTCCTTGGTAACGGGCAATGTCTTCGGGTAAAGCATGTAAGGGCCAGTGGGGTGCCGTATAGGCAATGTACCCAAAGAACGGAGTATCCTCATTTGCTTCCTCAATGAACCGTATCGCTTTTTCGGAAATAGCATCAGTATAATAGTAGTTGGTATCCTGTAAGTCTATCGGTGTATTACCTTCGGTCAGCGTGATCGGATCGTAGAAGCTTCCGGCTCCTAAGATGGTACCATAAAACTGGTCAAAGCCCCGCTGTCGGGGCCAGTTATGGGTGGAAGTGAGGGTATCGCCGCTCCACTGTCCCATGTGCTTAGTAATGTGCCACTTGCCACTCATAAAGGTCTGGTAGCCCGCTTGCTTTAGCACTTCGGCAATGGTTACGCTGTGCTTGTTCAAATCACCCCGGTAGCCATCGGTGCCCCGATCAGTCGTCATATGCCCCACTCCCGCCTGATGAGGATATAGTCCGGTCATCAGGCTGGCCCGAGTAGGGCAGCAGCGAGCCGTATTATAAAACTGGGAAAAGCGCAGTCCATTGGCCGCCAGCCGATCCAGGGTAGGAGTACGAATCTCGCCCCCGTAGCAGCCGATATCCGAATAACCCATATCGTCGGCCATAATCAGCAGAATGTTGGGGCGGCTATCCGCAGAAGTCGTGTTGGTTTCTTTGGAAGGCGAC
Source organism: Bacteroidota bacterium (assembly GCA_039198955.1). GTDB lineage: Bacteria > Bacteroidota > Bacteroidia > Cytophagales > Cyclobacteriaceae > Tunicatimonas. The sequence continues at coordinate 6,411 of JBCCTI010000143.1, forward strand.
GAAGTCTGACAGGCTAGTAATAGATGGCTACCAACCAGTAGATAGAGCAAAAATTTGCGTGGTGGCATGGTTGTCGTCGTTGAGATGCTGGTTAACCATGAGTATAGGTAATTTCAGCTAACAATACCAGCTAGCTAGTAGATTCTGTACGGGTGCATAACAATTTGTCGCAAAGGTAACATGAAAGTGCTACCTTGCAATCAAAAAGTGATGACCAAAGAAGAGTATCTACAGTTAGCCGCATCCAAATGGGAAGCCCTTCGCAGTTTACAGAGCGAAGAGAACTTCTA
>JBCCTI010000144.1:0-6443 GCA_039198955.1 Bacteroidota bacterium
AACTTCCCATTGTGAATCGGATAACTCTGTAAACGGAGTTTGCATAAGATACTTGTAGTTTTGTGACAAAAACCAAAGTAATTATCCGATTCACATTTCTGCAATCTTAGCCAGATTTCTTCCCAAACATGCTCTAAGGTTCGTGTTCCACGACATATTCAAGTCTATCAAATGCAATAGCAGCCTTTCCCTTTTCAATTTCGGAATTAACTACACTTTCTAGGAATTCTATTCCCATTGCCTCAACTCTATAATAATCTAAAAGTATGCTATTACTCTTCTCGAAGTTGGCCTTAACAATTAGTGCCTTCTGATTAGTAAAATCCAAACGTTCAAATCTGTCACTCAGTTTTACTCCAACCTCGCTCACAATCCTATTTGCAGTCGCGAGATCAATCTTCATTTTATTGAGCAGATAACTCTTGACTGTAAGGGGAATTATAAACTCATAGAGGCTGCTTTTTCTGTAATTCTTCGCCCAAAGAATATCTGTGTTTTGGTCTTGAAATCGTTTTGCTAACTCAATAGCCAAGTCGTAACCTAGAGGTAAGTGTTCGTTCCCAAAGTTTGGTACGTAAATCCGTATTAGATTCCCAGCTTGCAGTTTGAATTCAGGAACTCTAGCACCTCTCATTTCAAATTCTTTGCTGTGAAAAATAATAGAATCCATAATTACACCCGAAAGACAAAATAATACTGTGTTAGTCATTACTTCACAACAACCGATCATCCCAGAAATAGTCTTCAGTTCTTACGAGCTGAACGTTGGCATTGAAGTCTTCGTGTTTGGTATTGATGATATAGTTGTGCTCGTGAGGAATAACCACAGAAGGCACTTTTAGAATTAGTGTTTCTCGAGAAGTGTACCACGTACTTCCCATAATTTGCAACTCGGAATATGCTTCAAACTTTCGCCAATTTTTAGGTAGGTCATTGGTTGTGATATGCCTAACTAAAGTGTCAGTGTTGGCAACAGAAATAATCATTACCCGATAGTCTATTTCGGGCTTTATCGCGTTCCGATGAATTACCAACTCTAATGTTGCTAGTGAGTGGGAGGAAGAAGCATAGATGACAAATTCGCCTGGTATGTTCCAGCGATTAGCTGACCCAGAAGCGGATAATTCTCGAGCGTATTTCTTAGATGAAACCCGGTATACTTCCATCAATTACACATTGTCACCGTATTCCATCGCGGTCAGCCTATTGTCTACAAAGCGAATACCCGTTATCGTTTTCAAGTACTCCTCGGGCGGTTTATTATCAAAGAAGAAGTTGTCCTTCCCTAGCCACTCCTGAAATTTAGCGACTGTTCCAAAAACTGATTTGCCGTGTTGCATCAAAGATAAAAGCAACAGCACGTGTTCCTTGGTACTGGCGTTAATCTCCTGATCGGGCTTTTTGTAAGACCGGAAGGTTTTGACATTCATGTTTAGCCAGTACGAAAGTAGCTCATCCTTAATCTGGGTACTTTCTTTCAAAGTTTGAACGTACTCCCAGTTGACTTCTCGAGTCTGTAAGTACAGCAATATATCGATGTCGTTTATTCGCTGGGGAATGTTTTTTAGAATTTTTTTCTGTCTTGCTTCTAACTCTAGCATAATTCAAAAAGGTAATATTCCTTTAAGTAACAAGTAATTTTACCTTTTAGTTTTAGCACTATATGGTAGCGATAGATTTGTTATTTTATATAAACTAAAGGTCTTGACTGCGAATGTATTGCTGAGTAAATTAGTGGGGAAGATAGTTCTAGTCCTCACCTGTCCAACCTACTAAAATGAAGAAGTTACTCCTCTCCTTAATTGGACTCGTATTACTTATTGCTGGCTGCGAAGAAGAAATTATAGAAGTAGAAAGAGAGCATAGCTGGCAGGCTGATGACAATTTTATATACGATAATGTAGTTCAAATGAATAGCTTCGCTACCGATGATATGCTGTTTTTTCGGGGGCATACCTATTTCACTTCTATGGTAGCCGACTCTTTAGAGCACCCCGATGATTCTTGGCAAGGAAGTAATACGACACGTTACTTCCTCTGGACTACTCAACCCGCTAACGAAAAACTACCTATCGGTCCCGATTTTTTTGTCTCAACAGTATCCAATGGGTTTCTTGCCTTTATTTCCAACCGTAATCCAGTGAATGATGGAGCATCAGTATCCTTCAACATGAAAACCATAGATGAAAACTTTGGTAGTTTCGATAATAGCCATTTTAGCGGTGGGGAAAAAATAGTGATCAATGAGCAAAATCAGGTATTGATACCGTACAGCCATGCCCCTGGAGGCGGTGATATAAAAATAGCCTTAGTTGATATTGAGTATGATTCTACAAATGTGCATGTTGATCACAAAGTAGATACCGTAGGCATAAGACTAATCACTATAGATGATCAGTTTCAAAATTCTGTTATTACTCTTAAGAGTATTGGCTCTAATTTCTTTGTCACTACTGACACTAAGGTTTATCGTCTTAATAGCGACGGGCGTATTGCTACTGTGCTAGAGGAAAGATTGTATAATATTTTTGAAGATTCGGGAAGACTGCTCGGATTCGGAAGAGGCAATATCTTCTCGTCAACAGACGATGGGTTGACCTGGATCAAAGGGGATGAAACTCCTTGGTTAATGGCTAGCTTGAACTTTGCTAAAGTCGACAATAGAGTAGTAGCCTACCGTTTTGCCCAACTGTGGGAAGTATCTACTACTGAAACATCTTTTGATTTTCGAGAACTCGATAACGACGGACTAGATGGCAAGATGATTACCTCAGTGAGCGAGTTTGACGGTAAAGTATTTGTCACTTCTCTATCGGGTGTTTACCACAGGCCTACTGATGATTTCTTTACTTACAAAGAAGAGGAAGAATCACCATAACGCAGAGTTAGCTTATGTTTCAGACAGGGGTTGATGATTTATGGAGTTTGGTCAGTTAGCACAACCAGACATCCGAAATTTTAGAAACTAACTTCGGATGTCTGATTGATTGAAGCTAATTGACCGACATTGGAACGTCCATCAACAGTACTTCCGCATCGCTATCGGCTCGGAAAGTGATTTTATCGGTGCTCCAAACTCCCAAACCATCGCGTTGGTGCAGAGCTTGATCGCCCACGGTTACATCGCCTTTTAGCACGAATATATATACTCCGTTTCCGGGCTGAGCTAGTTCGTAATCCAGGGTAGTGCCTTCAGTCAAATTACCTAATGAGAAGTAAGCGTCTTGATTGATCCAAACGGCACCTTCTTCGGTTGGGGAAACCACCCGCTGCCAGTGGTTTACTCGATCTTCAGGTTTGAAGGTGATCTGATCGTAACGAGGCTCGATATTTTTGTCCTTGGGGAATACCCAAATCTGTAAGAAATTCACCGGATTCTCTTTATCATGATTGTACTCTGAGTGAGATACTCCGGTACCAGCACTCATAATCTGTACATCGTTCTGGCGGATTACCGTTTTACTACCCATACTATCCTTATGCTCTAGTGATCCTTTCAGGGGAATGGAGATAATCTCCATATTATCGTGCGGGTGCGTGCCGAAGCCCATTCCGCCCTGCACCACATCGTCGTTCAGTACCCGCAGTACCCCAAAGTGAACCCGCTCGGGATTATGGTAACGAGCAAAACTAAAAGTATGGTGGCTATCTAACCAACCGTGGTTAGCGTGTCCGCGAGTTTCGGCTTTATGCAATATTGTTTTCATGGCTTTATTAAGTTTGTTGTTTGCAACTACCTCTACTAACGCAGTAAATCAGATCAAGATCGCGACAAAATCGGGGAAAGGATAGTCAAAATCACGGAATGAAAGGTAAGAGGGTAAAAGGTGAATGGCAGAAAGGTACAGAAATTGAAAACCCTTCACTCTTCTACCTTTAACCCTATATCCTTTTTACCCTTTACCCACCGACTGATTTGCTTTAAACTCTGAGATAGATTGTCCGGTTTGGGCCCGGAAAAACTTGGTGAAATGAGACGGGTCGCGGAAGCCAAGATTGTAGGCAAGTTCTTTAGTAGTAATGACTTCAAAAGCGGCGCGACGTTTGGCCTCCAATGTAAGCCTTCGTTGAATGTATTCCTTAGCTGTTTGTCCCAGCAGCGAACGAACTACATCGTTCAGATGATTGGGGGTGATGAATAATTGCTCAGCGTAGTCGCTCACCTTATGCCATTCGGTAATGTGGGCCTCTACCAATTGCTTGAACTGCCGGAGAATCGTTTGCCCCGCCTGTAACTGCTGTGGGTGCGCCAATTCCAGATCGCAAGTATTGTTGCAGGCAATTAGAAAGAGTTTTAGCCAAGCTCCCAGTGCCTCGTAACGATAGCCCGTCAGTTGTTCAGCCTGCTGCATATTCGTGACGTACTGGCGTAGAGTGGTTGCTTGCGATTCGGTAATCACCAGCGGTGGATTTTCCTCACAGGTGCGAAAGATCCTCAATCCCTCAATAAATTCTTCGCGAATGCCGTTCATTTGCAGAAACTCAGGGGTAAACAAAAGCACTACTCCACTCGGTGTGGGGTCAGTACGTACCTGATGTACCTGTCCGGGGCTAACAAAAAAGATATGATTGGGGGCGATGGGGTACTCCTTGAAATCAATCATGTGGGTACCCTTAGCGGTAAATGACCAGAGTACAGTGTAGTAATGGTGACGATGGGGCCGATCAGGCTTTCCCTTATTTGCTCTATCAACTACTTCCATCGTCCGCCGAACAAAGGGGACTGCCTCATGGTCGTGCTGAAGTTCGTAGCTAGGGGGTAGGCCAGCCATAATTAACCTTCTTCAAACAGGGCAAAATCTACTAGCAGCCGGCAAATATTACCAGAGGCGTCGCGACCGATGTAGCTTGAGTAAGCTTCAGGTTCGTCGCTCGCCGTGCAGGCCACCAGTGTGAAATTATCTACCGAAAACTCCGCCCAGGCCCGGTCAGGCTCATAAGTTTGGTCAAGTGTATCGTGCAGACCATTCATAATAGTTTCCCGCTCTTCGCCATCGATGCGGGGTAAGACAGCAAGCGCATCTGCATCGGCTAGAGCGAAGATACCCGACTCTACCAAGGTGCTATCCGATGAATTGGTATAGCGGGCCACCTCCCACTGTTGAGGTATTTTATCGCTGAAAGTGACCCGTAGGTAGCCGATCATTTCTTCCCCATCGGCAAATTCAGCAATTGCGATCTCTGCCGGATACTCACCGTTTGGAAAATTCGCCGCCAATTGTAAACTACCTGAAGCCCGCATCGGATCGCCTGCCATTAGTTGACCAGAACGGATAGGCAAGTTACCTACGGACTGATTGTAGAATAGCAGTTCTTCATCAGCTAGTTCAACGACAATATCTTCGTCGCTGAAGGCAATCTCAAAAAGTTCGGCAATGGCTTGATCCATAGATGCGAAAATAGAATGAAAAATATCTTGAAAGATAGTTTATTTACCTTGATGAACAACTTACTCTGGCAAAGGTTATTCTGAAAAATGATTAACTATGGCGAATCTCCGTCGGGTATTAGTTACCGGGGCTAATGGCTACGTAGCGTCTTGGATTGTAAAGCAATTACTGGAGCAAGGTGTGACCGTACACGCTACGGTGCGTAATAAATCCAATACTGATAAGTACCAGCACCTCCTGAATATTGCCGAAAAGGCCTCGGGTACTCTTCACGTTTTTGAAGCCGACCTACTAGAAACTGACTCATTCGGAGAGGCTATGGCGGGCTGCGAGGTAGTGATGCACACGGCTTCCCCGTTTAAACTTCAAGTAGATAACCCCCAGCGCGATTTAATTAATCCGGCGTTAAAAGGAACAGAAAACGTCCTCAACACCGTAAACCGGACGCCCTCGGTACAACGCGTTGTGCTTACTTCTAGTATAGCTGCGGTCTATGGTGACAATCAGGATATTGAAAAAACTGAGAATCACATTTTTACCGAAGCTCACTGGAATACTACCAGCAGCGCTGATCACCAACCTTACTATTACTCTAAGGTGCTTGCCGAACGCCGGGCGTGGCAGATCACCGAAGCCCAGGATCACTGGGATTTGGTAACGATTAACCCGGGGCTAGTACTAGGTCCACCGCTCTCAATGCAGTCCGGTTCTGAGAGTATCAAGATTATGCAGCAGCTTACCGACGGTACCCTGAAAATGGGAGCACCTGAGGCCTACCTAGCACTGGTCGATATTCGGAACGTGGCGGAAGCCCACATTGTGGCTGCTCAAAAAGATGAAGCTCAGGGTCGGCACCTCCTGGTCAAGGAGGTATTATCATTTTTGCAGATGGGCGAAGTATTTCGTCAAAAGGGTAGTGTACTCAACATAAGGATGAGTTTTTTGTCAATCTCTCAAGATTATAATGAACCGGGCCCCGGCGGCTAAGAAATACTTGATGGCTAGGTAAAGATTCTCCCAATTTTTAGAGAAAGATAATGTTTCTCATACTAG
>JBCCTI010000145.1:0-6434 GCA_039198955.1 Bacteroidota bacterium
CCTTCGGATGGACAAACTTCTTTAGAAGATTAACTAAAGATTACGAAAGAATGATCGAGTCGTCGGTTGCTTTTCTACAATTGATGTTCATCACTATCATTTTAGCAAGAATAGAATAATTTCATTCCAAACATGCTCTTACGAAAATATTACACCAATAAAATTAGAAGTCCTCAGCACCGAGTAATAGCAAGAAACAAATAAATACACTTTACCATGACCATCAACCAACAAAACCTGCCCGACCTACCGCTCGAGGCTTGGGAAGAGAGCAAGCTGACCCTGCATTTATACTTACAAATTGTGGGGAAGATTCGGCTGAAGCTTACTCCCCGGAAAAACCACTGGTGGTACATCACGCTCTACGTGAGTTCTAAAGGGTTGACTACCGGAAGTATTCCCTACGAGCGTGGGGTTTTTGAGCTTACTTTCAATTTCCTGAAGCACCAGCTAGAAATGAGCAGCAGCGAGGGGAAGGAAGTTGCTATTCCGCTACACGATGGCTTAAGCGTAGCTGAGTTTTACCAACAGGTTCAAGATGGACTCGAGCAATTAGGAATTCAGGTAGCTATTGTTGATCGTCCCTTCGATATGCCTGTTGAAAAACCTTTCGCCCAACTTACGGAGCAGAAGGCATATAATGCGGAGTATATTGAGCGATTTTGGCGACTGCTGATCTGGGTAGATGATATTTTTAAAGACTTTAGCGGTCGGTTTTACGGTAAGAGCTGTCCGGTACATCTCTACTGGCACCATATGGATTTAGCAGTAACTCGCTTCTCGGGAGAGAAAGGTCCGGACTTGGATTCAAACATGCGGTTGTCGGATAAAGATGCATATTCTCATGAGGCCATTAGCTTTGGGTTTTGGGCGGGGGATGATACGGTACGAGAGCCGGCTTTCTACTCTTACACCTACCCCTCACCTAACGGAATCGATCAGCAACCCCTTCAGCCCGCCAGTGCCCAGTGGGTAGATAGCAACGGTAGTCCGCAGGCGTTTCTCACTTACGAGGATTTGCGTAAAGAAGATAATCCCCGTCAGGCATTGCTAGATTTTATGGAAAGTGCCTATCAGGCCGGAGCCAAACTAGCGGGCTGGAATGTAGAGAAGCTAACTGTTCCTAACTTAGAAGATTTGTAACTATCTTGTAAAATGGTGAAATCCTATAAACAAGAAGTGTTTTCGTCCGTTAAGAATAACTGACATTTGAATTAAATTTTTAAACTTTAAAAACAACCACACACATGGCTTTTACCCTTCCTGATTTACGGTATGGATTTGATGCCTTAGAACCAAGTATTGATGCTAAGACGATGCAAATTCATCACGACAAACACCACGGTGGATACGTAACTAAACTGAATAACGCCATTGACGGAACGCCCCAGGCGGATTTGTCTCTAGAGGATTTAATGAAAGGAGTAGGTGGCTACTCAACCGCCGTTCGTAACAACGGAGGTGGACACTACAATCACTCCCTATTTTGGACGATTATGTCGCCCAACGGTGGTGGTTCACCTAGCGGAGATTTAGCTTCAGCAATTGACTCAGCCTTCGGTTCCTACGATGCTTTCAAAGAGGCCTTTGCCCAGGCAGCGGCTACCCGCTTCGGTTCGGGCTGGGCATGGCTCATTGTAGATGGCAGTGGCTCGCTGAAAGTAACCTCGACACCTAACCAAGACAATCCGGTGATGGATATTGCTGAGGTGCAAGGAACTCCGATTTTAGGATTAGACGTTTGGGAGCACGCTTACTATCTGAACTACCAAAACAAGCGTCCTGACTACATCAGTGCCTTCTGGAACGTAGTGAACTGGGACGAGGTAAGTAAACTCTACGCTGCAGCCAAAGGATAGTCACCAAATTTTGTAACGAGGGGCTTTTCTTATTCGTAAGGAAAGCCTTTTTTTATGAATGATTAGTATTCTCACCGCACAAAATCAGCAACCGCAGGATGAAGCAGCGATTGCTGGACTCTATACCCAACTTAACCCCAACAGAGGGTCGGTGTCTCTAGCTGACGTGCTTACCAGCGATACCAGCTACGTATTTGTCTATCGCGCCAGGCAGCAGATTGTAGGATTGGCCACGCTTAGCTGCTACCGGGTGTTTTCCGGTTACAAAGGCTGGATTGAAGATGTAGTAGTAGACCAGCACCAGCGAGGAAAAGGTATTGGAAAGCAACTGATGCAAGCTATATTGGAGAAAGCCCGTTCGTTGCAAATACAAAAGTTATATCTATACACCGAAGACGAGAAGCAAGCGGCTATTCATTTGTACGAGCAACTGGGATTTGCCCAAAGAAACAGCCGACTGTATTTTTTAAATTTGTGAAAAGCTTTCTAAGGCTATTCTGGTGTCACCACGCAATAGCTTATTGCTTATCGCGTTTTTTGACAAAAATTAGGTAGTAATGCGAAGGTATACTTTTGTCTATCTGCTAACATTTCCCCTAGCCAGTATTGCCCAGCAATCTACTTTCGGAGTTCTAGGCGGTGCAACAATTAGCAGCTATGTCGGCTCTGAATATTTTGGTAGCGCTGATCCGGTAGTTCGAGGAATTCTAGGAACTTACTACGGAATCCCTCTAACTAGCTTAATAGATATTGAACCCGGACTCTACCTTTCTCAGAGAGGAATTAACTACGAGGGTAGCAATGATTGGGGAGTTAACCCAGGAAAACACACTCTATCGTATCTTTCGCTACCCATAGTTCTGAGGAAAAGGGTCATCAACAATCTAAGCATTCACGCTGGGATGTACGTAGCCGGGTTGGTACACGGGAACTACCGTTACCTCTACGCAAACGGTATGACCAATGCAGATCAAAATTGGGGTATGCTAGAGGGCAATCGTAACGTGATTGATGGTAGATTTACTTGGGGCGGACAAGCCGGACTGCGCTACGTTTTTCCATCTCATTTTGTTGTCAATGCTTCTTACGAACGAGACTGGCATCGCTGGTTGCACAGAGCAATCAACGGAGGGCCATCTAGGCAAATGGTTACAGTATCGGTTGGCTATCAGTGGTAAGTTATCTACTTCTTCATACGTACTACTCCATTTTGGTACAAATCGAGTGCCTGCTGGAGAATAGTATTAATTGTCTTCAGATCAAGATCCTCGTTGGGGTTTACCTGAAAAATCTTCATACGTGAACGAGTGCCTGTTTCCAATTGGGGGTGGTCAAGGTGTTTGCCTTCCACCATGAGGATGTACGGCTTGTCGGCTTTCTTATCTGTCCAGAGGTAGCAAAACATCTTGTTGTGATAGCAGAAGCAGGGCATTCCCCACTTCCGCGTTTCGCTAATATGCTCATCTTGTTCAAGAATAATGCTTCTCAGCGTGAGTAAGCAACTTTTGTTAGGCTCTACTTGGCTCAAGTAGTAGCGATCTAAATTCTCCTTCATGGCAATAGCTACTTGACTGCTACCAGGAAATCCACCTCAGCGTCCTGAGGATTTTGGGCTTTACTCCCGAACACCTCAAAGTCGGCGGTATATCTCCGGTCTAAACCCATTTCCCATATTTTTGACCAGTGGTTTACAATCAGCCCTTGGGTAAGGTCGCCTTTAGCTGATGTTTCTACGTACTTACCGCCGTCAAAAGACTTTCCTACCATTCCCTCAGGAATTGTATCCAGACTAGTTACTTTGCAGCCCAGCACCGTGGTGTAGGGTTGGGTATGGTCGCCCTCGTAGTCGGTGTACAGCGAATATACAGTATCGTCAATTTTGTTCGGAATCTTTAGCAGTATTCCTTCTGACAGAAACTTACCCCAAAGCTCAGCAATCTCTCGGGTGGCTTGCCCATCTTGGTTAGTTGTCCTTACGGCAATACCAATCATCTGAAACGGTTCAATGTGTACGGTTTTCATGGCTTTATTATTTTGATTTTCCGCTAAGTTCGGAGTAGCGGGTGACAAGGGTATGTCAGGGGTGGGAAAACATTTTTTGCGACACTGCTCAAAATATTCAGAAAGGGTGATGGAGTGGGGCTCAAACGGCTGGTCAGTAACTCGTAATAATTGTATGCAATCCAAGCGAAACGCCCGGAAATCATCCCTTAATCGGCAAAAAGCTACCAATATCCAGTTTTCCTGGGTACTATATAAAGCGAAAGGTTCTACAACCCGCTGACTTATTTTGCCTTGTAGCGATAGATATTCTAGCTCAACTACTTGATAATTTGTGATTGCTAACTGGAGGTTGATGAGGTAATGGCTAGTTTTCTCGGAGGGATAATAGGAACGAATTTGCATCCGCTCAGTTAGCAGTTCGGTTTTCTCCTGCTGAGTGTTCCTTAGTACCGACTTTATTTTGGTGATAGCGCTATGGTACTGCTCGGCTAGGGAGCGATCCTGATTTTTTCTAATGAGTTGTTCAGCAGTAATCAAAGCATTAGCCTCCGCTTCAGTAAACATTACCGGAGGCAGTTTGTAACCTTCAACTAAAGAGTATCCTTTACCCTCTTCAGTAACAATCGGTATACCCGATTGCTCTAGCGTTCGGATGTCTCGGTAGATAGTGCGGATACTTACTCCGTGCTGCTCCGCCATAGCCCGGGCGGTGACTAGACGCCTTGATTGTAGCTGGGTAATGATCGCGGTGAGTCGGACTAGGCGAGGCTTATCGTGTTCGGTCATAGCAACCTTCGCAATTTAGTACTCATTCCTCCACTTTTCAGTCTATTTCTTTATTTAAGAGTCAGGTTTACCACTACTTTATCTTGTAATGGAATTGCCTTCATTTGTCATTTTCCTTAATTTTTGAATTTGATATCTACCTCTTTTAGACTTAATCGAACGCATGTCAGTGCGTACACTTTGCTCATCTTTCAATGCACTCAGGACTAGGTATGTAGTATTATCTATTGATGGTTCAATTTTTTTGCATATCTGCTGGCTGGTACATAATCGTATGGGTTCAACGGGTACAGATAACACTTGATATGTGCCAGGTGTGAGCATAGCAAGAGTGCTGTCATTCCACATAACTGGAAGTGGGTAATTATGGTGATTATTAGCCGGATAGTAGACAACGACTTTCGCTCGTTTTTGCGGGTTAATACGAAAAGAACGTCGCGCTTCAAGTTCTTGCTCAGTGAGCGTATTTAGTTGCGAAGTCGAAGAATACTGAGCGTAGACATACTCGTTGATTCGCGTAACAATATGGTCAATGTTTTCTTTTAAAGTCAGCGAGAGTGATTCAGCTAATTGTGTAGTATAATCTGTACGAAGCTTAGGAATATTATAGCGTTCATTTACTACTGGTGCTATTGAACGCTTGCTTTCTACAGTTTCTTCTAAGATTGTCTCACCTTTTTTCTGTAAACGATAAGTAAATCTAGAATAAGCTTCTCCTGGTCCAGCCTCCTCCTGAATAACCGTTATATATGTAAGTACGGCATACATACCAGACTCAGTTGAGGTGTAAGGACCTGTCGCAGATAGGCTATCAATAGTCACTTCTAGTGTAAAGTCAGAATTTGATAGGGAGTCAATGCTGAATACTCCATTTCTGTAGCTAGATCCTATCAGGTTATTATGCACGAAAGGCAATATATCCTCTTGTAAGATGGACTGACCCAGTGTGTAAGTAAATTCTAGTTTCAGCTCATTGTATATAATTAATGGAATGAGCGTAGTATTGGTTTTTTGTAATTGACTAACTTCTAGCAGGGCATTATTTGAATATTGGGGAGGTTGAATAGCCACTGAAATATTGCTTTGATGTTTTGCGATTGGACTGTCGTGAAGATATATTAGACTAGCTGATTTTTCTGTCAGTCCGCTATAAACTATCTTGGTAGAAATGCAGGAGGTGAAGGAAAGTAATAGGCATAGTATACCCAATTGAAGAATTGTATTTTTAGTAACCATATTTTGTGAATCGGTATCGGCGGGTTATAATCTCTTTTATCGTATTATCTGTCGTACAATCGTATGTTTTTTGGTAATGCGTATGAAAGGCTCCCTGGCGTTCTTTCATTTCGTACATACAGTCAGCCCTCAGTAGTTCAACTTGACAATCAAAACCATCTTTAGGTAAGGTAGACAGACTTTGATACGCCTGCTGATAATTTTTTCGTTTTATATCTTTTATTGCTTGGAAGAAAGTATGCACCTGTGGATCCTTTACACTGACCAATGCCTTTTGTAATACTTTCCAACGTTTTTTATTTACTAAAGTAGCCAGCGCGTCTGCTTTATAGCCTACTATCCAAGAATCTTTTATGAGAATGTACTTTTTCTTATCAGCTTGCTTAGCTGTCTGAACGTATGAATTAGCATCAATTGCTTGGTATAGGGAAGGACGGCAACTTGCTAGAAAAAATATTACCGTAGCACATAAATAGTGATACCACCTCTGAACTGTTGTTATCATTAAAAGCGAATATGTGAATATATTTATATAATATACATTCTACA
>JBCCTI010000146.1:0-6183 GCA_039198955.1 Bacteroidota bacterium
AAAGAGGCTTTGGTTGCAACAATGAATCCTGATTGGGTTGATCTGTGGGATGAGATTAAAGAGTGGTGATGAAGTTATAGGTGATTTTATGGTTGCAGATAATATAAGGGAGACCGCTTCGCAGAGCCTCGCGGTGACGTATGTAAAGAGCGTCATCGCGCCACGCGGTGAGCGAACGCAGCAGGGCGTAGTGACGCGACCTCCTCCATTATTAAATGATTCTCAGTAAGTGGTATCGTGAGAGAAAATTACTGAAAAAGCCACTTTCCGATGGTTTTGTAGTTTACTTTGGTGCCGTAGGTTAGAATACCGATGCGGTAAATCTTGGCGGCAACCCAACTGGTAAAAATAAAACCACCTACCAACAATACCATCGATAGTATCAATTGCCAGTCGGGCAGCCCGAAGGGAATCCGCATCATCATGGTAACCGGAGAGGTAAATGGAATCATCGACATCCAAAATGCCAGGCTGCCGTCGGGTTCGTTGAGAATGGCTGCCAAGGTGACAATAGAGATAATTAGTGGAGCTGAAACGGGTAACATAAACTGCTGGGTATCAGTATCGGAGTCGGCAGCGGAACCTACGGCAGCAAATAAAGCCCCGTACATTAGGTAGCCCCCCAAAAAGTAAAAAATAAAGCAGAAGATCAGCTTGGGAATGTTTACTGAGTCAAACGCCGAAGAAATATCCTGCATGGCTTCTAACTGAGGGCTACTTTCGGGTACTTGCGCCATCGGCATGGAGGTAGAAGGATCACTCACAACGTCGGGAAAGAAGCTACCCGCTATGTTTACGATTAAAAGCGTAAGGCCTACCCAAAGTAAGAATTGGGTTAACCCTACCGAAGCCACGCCAATGACCTTACCTACCATCAGTTGGAAAGGACGAACCGAAGAGATAATAACTTCCACAATTCGGCTGGACTTTTCTTCAATCACCCCCCGCATCACCTGAGCCCCGTAGAGGAAGATAAAGATATAGATTAAGAACGCCCCTACGTAACCCACCGCCGAGGCCACTTCGGCATTGCCCTGCTGTTCTTTTCCGGCCTGACTTAGATTAATGGTGCTAATATCCACGTTGGTTTCCAGGGAGTCGAGCATTTCCTGGCTGATGCTGGATCGTTCCAGCTTTACATCGCGAATGTTTTGACGTAAAGTACGTTTAATATTCCCCAATAGCTGTAAGCTAGGGTTGGTCTCGGCAAAAAAGGTGACACCCTCGGGATTATCAATATCAATATTGGGAATGTACAGTAGCCCGTAACGGTTGCTTGTCGAGAAACCTTCTTTAGCTTCGTCTAGCGATTGGTTAATGTATTGGTAGCGAATATTACCATTTTCGTCGTTTTCAAAGCTATTGGTCAGCAAACCACTTTCATCAATTACGGCAATTACCTTTTCTTCGGTGCTCTCGCTGGAAGCTAGCCAGATAGGTACCACGACAATGCCCGCAAAAATGAGTGGGCCTAGTACCGTCATAATAATGAATGACTTCTTGCGAACGCGGGTCCAGTACTCCCGCTTGATAATTAACCCTATTTTATTCATCGTACAGCAGCAATAAAAATTTCATTAATCGTAGGTATCTTCTCCTGAAACCCGTGAACTTCCACCTGAGGGATTAGCTCTTGTAGTAATTCATTAGGACTCACAGCTTCGGGTATCTTTACCGTAGATGTGGTATAATCACTCTCACCATTCTGCTGATTAAGTATTTGATAATCAGAGTTTAACCCATTTAATTCGCCCAGATGCATGATTTCGTAAGTGTTGGAACGGAACTGGTTCTTAATATCCTGCTTTTTGCCATCTAGTATCTTTTCTGACTTATTAATCAGAGCAATGTGGGTACACAGCTCTTCTACTGATTCCATGCGGTGGGTAGAGAAGATAATGGTTTTTCCGCCTTCCTGAAGCTTTAAGATTTCGTCTTTAATCAGATTGGCATTCACTGGGTCAAATCCAGTGAAGGGTTCGTCTAGAATAATCAAATCAGGCTCGTGAATCACCGTAGCAATAAACTGAACCTTCTGTTGCATTCCCTTAGAGAGATCTTCAATCTTCTTCTCGCTCCAACCCGAAATTTCCAGCCGGGTAAACCAATCCTTAATGCGACGGACGGCTTCCGAGCGGGACAATCCCTTCAGTTGCGCCAGATAAATTAACTGTTCGCCTACTTTCATCTTCTTATACAGTCCCCGCTCCTCGGGTAAGTAGCCAATATCGGCAATGTGCTTGGGTTGTAGCGGTTCATCTTTGATATGTATTTGTCCTTCGTCGGCTTCAATAATCTGATTGATAATCCGAATCAAGGTTGTTTTTCCCGCCCCGTTGGGGCCGAGCAGACCGAATATAGACTGCCGGGGAATGGTTATATTCACATCCCGTAGGGCTTCGTGATTGGCGTAGCGTTTCGAGACATGCTGGGCTTCTAGTAAATGCAAGGTTTGTTAATTTTGGGTGCTAAGAACACAAATTCGCAGTTAGTAATCAAATTCGGTAAACCGATCGGAAAGCCATAATTTCGTTTCAACACTGAATTAGTCGTATCGCAGCACTGTTTATTACACAATCTGACTGAATATTTTCAAATTTATGCATAAGTACTTTCTTTCCTTAGGGTTACTTGTCAGCTTTTATCCGGGGTACACTCAAACCAGCGAGTTTGATCCGTTAGCTCAACAATATGCTCAAACTATCACTCAGGAAGAGCTGCGGGAGCACCTACAGATTATAGCATCGGATGATATGGAAGGTCGGGAAACGGGCACTGCTGGACAAAAAAAAGCGGCGGCTTACATTGCGGGTTGCTTCGCTGGACTCAATCTGCCTCCGGTAGTGGGCGATACTTCTTACTTCCAAATCTACCCTATCACCGAAAATAAGTGGGAAGAACCCTACGTAGAGATTAATGGGCAACGCTTTACCTTTCTAGAAGATTTTTACTCCTTTTTTCGGTTAGCTGATCCGATTGACACTTCTTTTCGGCAGGTCACCTTTGCTGGCTACGGCATCTCGAGTGAGAAATACGATGATTACACCGAAGTAGATGTAGCGGGAAAAGCGGTAATGGTACTAGCCGGAGAGCCTCAAGATAAAGATGGCAAGTACTACGTAACCAATTCTTTGTATCCCTCCCGCTTCACCAAAAGCCTAATGGCCAGCTTGGGAACTAAACGCACCTTGGCGGGTATTGAAGATGCTGCCTTGGTTATGGTAGTAGATGATGACTTCAAAAAACACCTAAACCGCTACTCTATGGTGGCCCGTCGCCCAACCTTAAAATTGCAACAGAAGTTTGCCCAGCCCAGTCTGATTATTATCTCACCTAAAATGGCGGAGGCACTCAGCGGTAAAAATAATCTGAGCAAGCTACAGCAGCGCATTGATAAACGAGGAGAATCCAATTCGTTTACCAACAAAGTATCTCTCAAAGTAGATTTGCAGCAGGATATTGAGCGCATCACTTCCGAAAATGTGCTGGGCTACGTGGAAGGCAGCGATTTGAAAGATGAACTTCTGGTGGTTACGGCTCACTACGACCATATCGGTAAACAAGGAGAATTTATCAATAACGGAGCGGACGATGATGGCTCCGGCACCGTCACTGTACTAGAAGTTGCGGAGGCATTTGTAGAAGCAAAAAAAGCCGGAAACGGTCCCCGCCGTAGTGTGTTATTTATGACAGTATCCGGAGAGGAAAAAGGCTTATTTGGCTCAAAGTATTATACTGAGTATCCGATATTTCCGCTAGAAAAAACAATTGCTAACCTGAATATCGATATGGTGGGGCGCATTGATCCTTATCATGCGGAGGATTCCAATTATGTGTACATTATCGGCTCGGATCGACTGAGTACCGAGTTGCACCAGGTAAATGAAGAGGCTAATCGAACCTACACCTTGCTGAATTTAGATTACCGCTACAATGCCGAAGATGATCCCAACCGTTTTTACTACCGTTCTGATCATTACAATTTCGCTAAGAATAACATTCCGGTCATCTTCTACTTTAATGGAACCCACGCGGACTACCACCGCCCGACCGATACTATAGAAAAAATCAGTTTTCCATTGCTACAAAAGCGCGCCCAATTGGTATTTCATACGGCTTGGGAATTAGCCAATCGGGATGAGCGTATCGTGGTGGATAAAATGGAGAAAGGAGAAAGGAGTACGGAAAACGGAGATGAATAGAATGAGAATACAAGATATAAAGAGAGCAACTAGTTCAATAAATCTTTTCTATCGAACTGCACACGAGCTATACTATTTTTTTTTTCGGACTCCGTTCTCCGTTTTCCGTTTTCCGTTACCCGTTTTCCTTTTCGTTGTTGGATGTAACCAATCGCCCGAAAAGCAGCGGGATGATTTTGTGCTGAGGGGAAATCTACAATTAGAAAAAGGTGAGTATCAGGAGGCGATACGTTATTATAATGAGGCCATCCAGATTGACCCTAACTCAGCAGTAACTTATAATAACCGGGGAACGGCCCACACCAACCTGGGGCGTTTCCCCGAAGCCATCACTGATTACACCCGAGCAATCAATTCTCAAGCCAATTACGTAGATGCTTATTTCAATCGGGCGAATGCCTATCAGCAGAATGGTAATTATCAGCGTAGCTTAGTCGATCTAGATACTGTACTAAATTACTATCCTGATTCAGCCTATGTACACTTCAGTCAAGGGCTGGCTTTTACGGGGCTGAAGCATTACACTGAGGCAGAGCAGGCGTTTAGTCAGGCAATCCAACTAGATTCTATCAATGCCGAAAGCTGGGTAAACCGGGCTACAGTATATTATTATCAGCAAGATTATCAACAAGCCCAACAAGATATTCAACGAGCTATTGATTTGGATGCCAAGGAGAGCAATGCGTACAATGTTTTAGGGTTGGTTTACACGGAAGTTCAAGAGTACGATGCTGCGACAGAGGCCTTCACTCAGGCATTACAACTACAACCGTATCAGCCTTATTTTCTTAATAACCGGGCGTATCTCTATTTACAAATAGACTCACTCGACGCCGCAGAAAAAGACTTGAGGGCAAGCATGCGACTCGACTCAAAGAATAGTTATGTTTACCGAAACCAGGGGTTGTTTTATTTGAAGAAGGATCAGCCTCAGGATGCCCTTCGCCTCTTCGAGAGAGCTGTTGAATTAGATACTGCAACTCAGGATATTTACTATCATTTGGGGCACGCGTATCAGCAGCTCGGTCAAGGAGAGCAGGCTTGCGCTACCTGGATGGGTTCACCGGAAGCTAACAATCAAAAAATAAAGGAGGCTATTCAGCAGTACTGTCAATCATACTGATACAGATTTAGAATTGCGTACTACTTGAGTAGTAAGTAAATGATAATCAGATACTTGTCAATTTTCATTTGTCCATTTTTTACTAGTACTAGATATCTAGCACTTTTACTTCAACCCGGCGGTTCTTTTGTCGATCAGTTATGGTATTATCCCGCGAAATCAGTTGAGTGTTGCCGTACGCCTTCGTTTTAATACGTCGCTTGCGAATCCCTAAATCTACCAACCGATCTTTTACCTTTTCAGCTCGTTCTTCGGATAGCTCTAGTAATGATTGACTACCCCCTTTATCGGTATGCCCCTCTAGCTGAATAACCATTTTAGGATATTTTTCCATTAAAGCTTTAAGCTCCCTAATTACCTCTTCAGCTTCGGAGCGAATTACGCTAAGGTCGCGGTCAAACCAGATAGTGTCCGAAAGCTGTATATAATCACCCGGTTGGGGAATAGGTTGCAAAAGCAAATTCTGCGGAATCAATTCCGACTCATCAGTCTGTAGGGTCAACAGCAGAGGTAAGTAGTCTTCAGCCGTTACTTCAAGGGCGTATTTTCGGTGTTTTTGTAGATTGAGCTGGTAGTGCCCATCTTGATTATCAAAAGACCGAACACCCATTACGTTGCTAACCGGGCGTAATTCGTACCGCACTTTTGCTTCTACGGGCTCTCTTGTTTTGGCGTCGAGAATTTTTCCAGAAAGATGTACTAGATTATCGGGTTGAGCATAGGAAAGCGTATCGTGAGTTGTGGTCCAAAAGCTAATAAGTATGAAAACGAGACATTTCATCATGCCGATCTAATTATTACCAGATTACACAAGATTAACGCAAATATACATAATTTATGTAAAATGTAATATTATTT
>JBCCTI010000147.1:0-5923 GCA_039198955.1 Bacteroidota bacterium
TTTAAAATTGAACATGCCACACCACGCTACGGGCTCATTCGGATGTTGGACCGGTCTAATGCTGCTAACTATCCGTCAGGATTCAAATATTACGGAAAGATAGAAATCGTCGTTCAAAAGTAGCTACCCCTGCTTTCTTTAAAAATTTCATCCAAGAAACAACACTCCCAACCATGAAAACTCAGAATATCCTTTCATTAGCATTATGCCTGTTAGCGTTGCTAGTAGGCTGCCAACCTGAGGAAGTAGCTCCCCTACAATCCAGATTTGGTCGCCCCATCGATGATAAGATTCTTAATCCGTCTTCCACTAGTATTCCCCCTGATGAGGTAATTCGCACTGACTATTCAGGAGCTACCAAATGGCGGATCACTTTCAACAACCCCAACATGTTTACGCCTCACACCATGAATTATCAACGCTTCTTTAGTACTGAGACTGGTGATACCTACTCTTTAAGTGATCTCAACACCAGTGCCGAAGCTACCGCCCAGGCTGATCTAAATTTTCTATATGGCTCACTAGATGCAATAGGTGAATATGACTCTTACCTTCAGTACCCTGAGGCTGCCCGAGATACGGAGTTTGTTCCCGCTGAGCTAAGCCAGTGGGATCTAGCGGTAATGACTGTATATCATCCAGATCAATTCCAGGATGCCTTCGAGAATAGTCCGTTGTGGCCTACTTCTTACCAGCCCTATAACTATAACGAAGATGGGTACGAACCACCTTCTTATCAGAAAGGCGAGATATACCTATTCAAAACTGACCAAAGCCCAGCTCGCTACGGAGCAGTCCGTATTGTAGAACGCGCTAATATTATTGAGGGCATTAACCAGTATATCATAGAAATAACGGTACAGTCTAACAACAATATTATTCATCTGAAGAATTAGGATTGTCTCATACTGCTTTAAAGCAGTAGCCGAGATTTACGAATATAAATAACACTATTTTCCTAGCATGAAGTAAACAACCCACTGGTCTCCTCTTTCATTAAAACAGCTCACTATCACTTGAAGCTAGGGGGACAGAATCATAATAGAGAAGTAGTTAGGCAAGGGTATTCTACTGGAATTCCCCTGCCTTTTTTAACCATCAAATCCAGATAATTTATCAATAATCATTCATCCAGAAACCATGAGCCCTTATAATGTATTCACACTAATCTTACCTTCTCTGTCTGATTTTTCAGCCTGCGAACGAGATAAAGTAGCTCCTATCCAAATGAAGAATCAACGCCCTGATCTGTTCAGACGGTTTCGTTTCTCTCTTTGTTCAATTCTCCAATCACTAAAATCATGATAACCATCCATTCAACCGAACCAAGTCCCCTGAACCGTATCTCACCGAAAATTGATACAGAAGTGGCTTGTATTGGTCAGTTAGTAAAAACCATCAATCATAATCAACACCATGCAACCATCTGCCAAGTAGTCAAGAAACTCTACCAGGATTTAGGGGAAGGGTTTCTGGAAAATACCGTGCAGGGGCACGGCTGGCGAAAGCCTTTTGGTTACGCTGGCGACTTTCTGATGATTGATAAAATTTATACCCGACATACAACTAAAGAGCCTGAGTACCAAGCGTGGGACGAGTACTTTCATCAACAGGCTGCACCTTGTGCAGTACGTAATCGTAAAGAGTACTTTAAGCAGCTAATGCACCGCAAATTACAAGCAGAAGAATCACTAACCTTATTAAACGTAGCCAGTGGTCCGGCTCGCGATTTAGCTGAGGTCTACGCTGATTTGAGTCATCCCCAGCGATTGCGTACTACCTGCGTAGATATGGATAAACATGCTATTGCTTACGCCAAACAGCTTAATCAGCCCTATTTGCCTTACATTCGTTTTGTGGAGAAAAACGTACTGCGGTTCCAATGTGAGCAAAAATTCCACCTTATCTGGTCAGCGGGTTTATTTGATTACTTCAATGATAAAATCTTTGTGTTCGTACTGCGCCGCTTACAAAAATTCTTGCGACCAGACGGTGAGATTGTAATCGGAAATTTCAATCAAGACCATAACCCTAGTCGGGTGTATATGGAAACGTTTGGCGATTGGTTTTTACATCATCGTAGTGAGCAACAGTTAGTTGATCTTGCTAAGAAAGCTGGATTTAGGAGTAGCGAAATCTCCCTCGGACGAGAGCCAGAGAATGTCAATCTGTTTCTGCACCTTAGAAGCTGTTTGAGTTAACCCTTTTCGTTTCTTGGGGATCTTTTTCCGTCACTCTGCGGCTTTTTCTTGCCCGCAGTGGAACTGACCGTAGCTTGGGCTACGCTACTTGCAAAGAGCCTAGATTGACAAAAAAACCTCTCCCCATAAATCAAAAAAAATAACTCAAACAGCTTCTTAAACCAGATGGTAGTGAAAGCTACAAATCCGCAAACATCTGATACTAGGGTGAAAACGCTTAACCACGATTAATATCGTCGCTGCTAATATGGTAAGCTCAAGCCACATTTTTAGCAACAATAGCTACCTCCGTGAAAGCCGAATTGAGCAATAGTACCGACTTTTGGACAAATTATTTCATTGAACAACCCACTTCTTTAACCCATAAAATATAAACCTCATGCAACTGATTATCAGACCCTTACTAATCTCTCTTCTATTATTTCAGACTGTTTCATTAGTATCAGCTAAGCCACCTTCAGAGTGCAGCGACCTGTCTCATGTACTGTTAGGAAAAGAGTATTCCGTAAAGCTGATGGAGTCTTACCAAACCACCATTGCCCATTTAGAGAAAAAGCAGCATAAGTACCGACGGGCGTCCTCTTTCCTGAAGCATATGTTCTATTACGTGCATCGCAAGCACCTAAAACGTTATCAACAGTTCAGTCTTCTTACCGATGTGATGAAAAGCGGAACCTACGATTGTGTTTCTGCTTCAGCCCTTTATGCTTTAATATTGGAAAGGCTAGGTTTTTCCTACCAAATCTGGGAAATGGACTACCATATCTACCTATCGGTAGATTTGGGCGATAGAACTATTGTTTTAGAAGCTACCGATCCGCTCTATGGATTTATTGAACAGCCCGAGGAGATCACCGAACATCAGGAATACCTTAAGCAGAAAGCCAAGACACTTCATTGGGAGGTGGGCAATACTACTCCACTGATTTATCGCTCCATTACCTTAACCCAATTAGCTGGTTTACAACTGTATAATCGCGCTATTAACGCCTGGATTCGACAGCAGAAGAAGCAGGCTAAAGAATACGCCGAACAAGCGTTAAACTACTACACTGCTGAGCGGA
Source organism: Bacteroidota bacterium (assembly GCA_039198955.1). GTDB lineage: Bacteria > Bacteroidota > Bacteroidia > Cytophagales > Cyclobacteriaceae > Tunicatimonas. Next base: position 3,266 of record JBCCTI010000147.1, read on the forward strand.
TTGTCGCTCTAGCGAATTTAGTGTCCCAATAAAATATCACCAATATGAGAAAGATTATTTATTACGTAGCAAGTTCCCTAGACGGTTACATTGCAGGCAAAGATGACGATGTAAGTCAATTTATCTTGCAAGGAGAAGGGGTTGATAGATATCAGTCAGACCTTGCCAACTTCAGGATGGTAATCATGGGTAGAAAGACCTACGAATTCGGTTATCAATTCGGACTGCAACCGGGACAGCCGGCGTATCCTCATATGCACCATCATATCTTCTCAAACTCGTTAGTGACAGACAACCTATCCGAGCAGGTTCAGATTGAGAAACTAAGCGTTAGCCGAGTTGAAGAGATCAGGGAAAATGCTAAAACCGATATTTACTTATGTGGTGGCGGACAGTTGGCTGGTTGGCTACTGGAAAACGGTTTGATTGACCAACTAAAGCTCAAGTTGAATCCCATCGTGTTGGGCAGTGGAACCAAACTCTTCGGCAGTTCAACGGCTAATGAAAATTGGGAACTTATTGACAGAGAATCATTCTCCGATGGACTTCAAATTCTAACTTACGACAAGAAAAAATAAAGTAATAGCCACAACGATGTATATGAAACCATAGTCCCTATGGGGTCGCCTTGCTTTGTATGCTCACCGTTAGGCGTAATCATCAAAAATGCATATTAACATCAAATACTTATTGATTAGCTTTTCTATTTCTTCAACGATACTATTTGTTGGGTGCAACGATAGTATTAATTACGAACGAATAGCAACATATCAAGATAATTCTATACCCGAACTTGACATTGACGTTGCAGACTCAACCAGGGTATTGGTCATTGTCCCCCATGCTGATGACGAGACTATTGCTGGTGGACTTATTGCCCTCTTTAATGATAGAGGGGCTTCAATTCATTTACTTATGCTGTGTGAACATAATGACACTCGGGTCGAAGAGTTGAATTGCTCCGCGACAAATCTGGGCATTGAACAAGTGAAATATGCCGGTTTTATAAACAATACTTGGGAGGCTATTATGGAAGATAATATTACTTTTTGGTATGACCATCAAGACAGCATCAAAAACGTAATCAGTAACAAGATCAATGCCTTTAGGCCAAATTTTCTTATTACCTACGACGCTGAAATTGGAGGCTATGGCCATCCTGAGCATAGAATTTCTGCTGAATTGACCGAAGAAATATTTAATGAAAATAGAAACAATACTGCGTTTTCCCCTGAAAAAATATTTCAGATCACTCTTTCTGAGAAACTTGAGGAGTTTTTAGTTTCCAAAACACCTGGTTACGAGTTATCTAAAAGGTTAACGGGAAGCAATGGATTGCCCAAACCCGATGTCTCCGTTGATATACGAAATTACTGGAATGTAAAAAATCATGCCGCCCGTTGCCATCAATCGCAGATTAAGATTCTGAAACGATTCTACATGGTCTATGATCCTAGTAATGAAGAGGAACACAAAAAGGCATTTAGTAAAGAATACTACCGAGTAGTTAAATAATAGCCACGCATCTTGCTATCCATTGCGCCTCATGATAAAGCCGAAACCAATATGAGTCGGAAAATTTCAAACAACAGTTCTACTATCAAACAATAATTTAGTGCTATGCCAACAAGAGAATCTATAGAAAACTTTATTAAAGCAGTTGAAGAACATCCACATGACCAAGTAATAGAAAATTTCTATACAAAGGATGCCTCTATCCAAGAAAACCAAAATGCGCCAAGAATTGGCATCGAAAATTTGGTTAAAAATGAACGAAAAATGCTTCAGAAAGCAGTGAACGTCCATTCTGAATGCATAAGACCGTTCTTCTGTATGGAGGATACGGTTGTGATAAGATGGAAATTTCGATTTGAATGGAAGGATGGTTCTATCACCGAAATTGAGGAAATAGCCTATCAAAAATGGAGTGGAGAAAAAATCCATCAAGAGCAATTCTTCTACGATCCCAAACAATTTGTACCTCAAAAAAGGAGCTAAAGAAAGTAGCGATAACCGACGTTTTAGAACCGGAATCTTAATATATGACACCACTCCCATTTAGTTTAGTGCTTGTTTCAATATTCACCCATGCCTACTGGAATTATTTAATTAAAAGCTCAAAAAACAAACATGCATTTACCAGCTTAAGCAAGCTGGTGGAGGTCACTATTTTTGCAATTCCTGCCCTATACTTTCTAGCCACCACCGAATTCCGAATAGAGTTCCTCTTACTCATTTTGGTGGCTGCTTCAATAACATTTTTAAACTACTTTTTTTTGGCAAGTGCCTACCAATACGGAGACCTCTCCTTGGTCTATCCAGTATCTAGGTCAAGTATTATTTTTCTTCCTATCATGGCTTACTACTTTATCGATGAGAGAATTGATACCACAGGCGGGATAGCCATCTTTACCATCCTGTTAGGAACTTTTGTGATGCATATGGAGTCGTTTACTTTTCAGGGAATAAAGACAATAATTAAAAGCATAAGCAACAGGGGAAGCCTATACGCAATACTGGCCGCACTCACTGTAGCCGGTTATACCCTTTGGGATAAAATCTCCATTTCTAAGATAGAACCTTTCCTTTATTTCTACCTGTACACGCTCATAGTGGCTATTTTGTACAGTTCTTTAACCTTTATCAAATTCAAAAAAA
>JBCCTI010000148.1:0-5814 GCA_039198955.1 Bacteroidota bacterium
CTGGGTGGAGTACATCGAAAGAGTGAGGTAAGTGGTATTTCGTAAAGTTCTGATCCTATGATTGGCTTTGCTACCGTACTTTTTCTACTCTCTATTGGTTCCTTTTACGCAGTATCCGGTAGAGTAGAATTCCAACCAAGAGGGTTTGTCACCTATTTAACCGAGCACCCTGCCATGACCAGAATGCTTGGTTGGGTTTTGACTGTAGTCGGTTTAGTTCTTCTTACGAGGGAATTAGGATTAGCAAAAGGGATTTTCCTCAGCTTAGTTCTTTGGCCTTCCCTGGCTTCATTGATTGTCCTCTTTGCCCCATTTCTGAATAAAACCAAAGCAAAAAACTAACGCACCATGCCAGCCAACAAAAAGTATCTATTGAAGACCAGAGGTGCCAGGACGAGTAAGGTGCTTGCGTCCACGATTGGAGGTTTAGCCGCTACTATCGGCATATTGTCCCTCTTAGGACTGATGGGGTTGGGTGAAATGGTGATCTTGACCATTTGGTTCGTTTTTCCGTCACTCTGGGTATTCTTCATTGCGGTGGTGTATTGGATCAAAAAACCAGGAAAAGCCTGGGCTATTCTTGGTGTCGTGATCGTGGTATCAGGACTCGGTATTTTCTTGTTAAAGTCATTTTAGTGATAGAAGAAATGGAAAAACATCAATCGGATAAAAGAGTCTATAATACATTTTTCAACACGCATACCGTCGCTGGGATTATCATCAGTGTAGGTATTTTTGTCATTTTTTTGGCAGGAGCATTTGCGCTTTTTCAAAAGAACATCAATAACTGGGAAGTCAATAATCAGAAAAGTAAGGTTCATCTTGCTGAAGTGGATTACGACCGGATACTCGCTGAGGTGGCTAAAAAAGGGTATCAAATGTATGGACGTGATTTTCGCATCCAGGTAAGAGAAAATCGCGGAACCTTTTTGGCCATTTCAGCGGGTGCACCTTCAAACAAAATTTCAAAAGATTCCTTAGAACAGTTGTCTACTTCGGACAGTCTGGCCTATGTAGAAGCTACAGCTCATATAAATTATGCCATTAACACGGATTCCTATAAGTTGATGCCTCCTGACGAGTACGCTAAGGCAGGACAAATAGGTGGGATACTGACCCAATTGCATTACTTCCGACAAATCCCGGTTGTAGGTATTTATCTGGCAGGAATTCTTTCGTTGTTATTGCTATTTGCCTTAGTATCGGGCGTTGTTATACACTGGAAGAAAATTGTCTCTAAGTTCTTCACCTTCAGGTTAAAAAGTTCTATTAAAAATCTCTGGACCGATGGACATACCGCATTGGGCGTTTTGGGACTTCCGTATCAGTTCATGTATGCGGTCACAGGCACTATTTTTGGTTTGGCGATCTTGGTGGTACCCATTGTTTATTTAGTTTTCGGAGATGTGAATAAAGCGACAGCCATTATTCTTCCGGAGAATAAAAGTTATGAGCTAAAAGGTGAAGCAGATCGAACGCTTTCCATTAATCAATTCGTTCAAGCATTTTTCAATGAAATTCCTGATGATGAGAGCAAGATTTTTAATCTGACGGTGAAGAGTTATGGAGATAAAAACTCACACTTAGATATTCTTTACAGTATTAATACTGATTTAAATTTTGCGGGTTATGCACAATCAGAATTTAGATTGGAGGATGGAGAGCTCGTATACGAAAAGCGTTTGGAGGAAAGTTCATTCCGTACCTCCTCACTAAGTTTTTTTATCGGTTTGCACCTTGGAAATTTTGGTGGCTTGTTTGTGCAGGTGATTTACTTCATCATGGCCATTTTAACCTGTTTTGTGATTGTGAGTGGCGTGATGATTTGGTTGGTTGCTAGAGATAAAAAAGCCTATGCCACCAAAGCGAGATTCAATCGTAATGTGGGAGCCATCTATTTAGGAGCTTGCTTGGGGCTGTATCCGGCGATTGCGTTGCTATTCGTCATAGCCAAAGTATTACCCCTAGAAATGGACGGTCGATACCAACTTATTAATGCGGTTTTCTTTGGTTTCTGGTTGGCCTTTACCATCTATGCCTTTTTCATTAAAAGCAGCTATAAGATTAATAAACATGCCTTGCTAATTGCGGGAGGTTTAGGGCTTTTGATTCCGGTACTTAATGGTGTGCAAAGTGGACTATGGCTTTGGAAGTCTTGGGACGGGGGGTACGAAGATTCCTTTATAGTGGACTTATTCTGGTTGGTTTGTGGGGCAATTACGTTATACATCGGCCTTAGACTAAAACCCCAGACCGAACCCGTAAAAGCCAATCGGAAGAAACGGGCGTATACCAGGGTAGCGGCCAAACCATTGCATGCTATGAATCCTACTCCCCCTACCCAATAAGCTCATGTATGAAACAGAACCGACCTGAGCCGGAAAACCAGCAGAACTTAGACCGCTACTACTGGGAGCTCAACCGTTGCTTACGCAATAACCCTAATCACAAACATCGCATCCTCCTGCGAGCCATGAAGCAGACCGATGAATTACGAAAGAAGATCAAAGGGCTTTATCACAATTACGAGAAGTAGTACTTATTTACCCACGCCGGATACTGCCAGAGCGGAGTACCGCCCAGTAATCTTACCACCACGTCAGCCACCACAAGAGGAAATAGCCCGACAGTCATTAATCTACGGAGGGACTACCGCTCAAAACAGAGCACACTATTAAGTGCTTCCGTGGAACCAGATACGCTAACTCTGCTCTCAGTGAGTGGCTAAACCTTCAACACTCGGGGCGAAAAGCCGTAGTGCCGCTTGAAGGCCGTGCTAAAATGTTGCGGATGTTTGTAGCCTACTAATTCTGATACCTCATTTACCGTCAGCCCTTGATCTAGCAGCATTACTTTCGCTTGCTCCATCTTAGCCTCACTGAGCAGACCGAAAACGGTAGTACCGAATATTTCCTTGAACCCTTTTCTCAACGTACATTCATTGGTACCTACCCGCTTGGCCAACTCCCTTAGCGAAAGGGGGTGAGCAAAGTTATCGAGTACCAACTCCCGAGCGGCGTACATCTTTTCAATGTCAGGCTTCTTCAATGAGTAAAGTGCTTTTCCTTCATCAGCACCCATTTGCTCCAGCTGCAACATTAGCAGCTCTATGACCTTTGACTCCACAAACATCCGTTTGAACCTTCCCGTCCGCTGGCATCTGAGAATTTCGTTAATAATCCAGTGCATTTGCGTAGTGATACGACAGTGATGCTTCATCAGTGCCCCCGATCGTTTATGGTCAATGTTGTTGGCGAATGAACGGAATACTTTAGACCCTTCGGGTAAGTACTTTTGGAGAAAAGTCGGTAGCAGATTCACTTCAAAGGAGCTTATTTCCTGGGCGGACCCTAGTTCGGATTTTCCCCGCAGACCATTGGTGTACATGATGTTATGCTGATTGCCATCGAACGTAAAATCCCGGAACGGCCCGGCATTCGTTCGGGTACTTCCCTCGAGAGAAAAGTGCATTTCTACCCGCTCAACCTCGTTTTCAAAGTGTAGCACCGTATCATTTTTCAGTGCGACATTTCCGTACCCAATGTGCACTCCCTCAAAAGAAAGCTCATTGTAATGGCCTTTGCCAACGAATAGTTCGGCTGAATAAGACTTTTCGGTAATTTCACCCGCATTGTCGTAGAAAAATCCGGGGGAGTGGCCTTCCATGAGCATATCCACTAAGTCTTTGCTGTATATAGTCGTTTTCATGATTCTGTATTGCGTAGTTTTTATTCCGTTTTGCGTAGCTTCTCTGCTTCTGGCTTCATGTACATTTATACTTCAAAATAAGTCATTTAGAATGAATATAGATAAAATCTAGGTTATGAATCCACTGATCCTGAAAATAGTTTACATGGCTTTTTGGATAGCCATCCCTATCATCCGCTATCCGTTTGCCCAACGCCAGAAGACCAATCAAATTAGCGTTGACCGGAAAACAACAGTAGAGAAAACACTGCTCTACACCGTTCCCGTCGGCACGATGCTGCTTCCGTTGCTCTACGTGTTCACCCCACTGTTGTCCCGGGCAGATTACGCGCCCCCGCGTTGGGTACCTATTCTGGGTATGCTCTTGGCTGTCCCCACGCTCTGGCTGTTCTACCGCTCGCATAAAGACCTGGGGCTCAATTGGTCGGTGTCACTAGAAATACGGCAAGGGCATACGTTAGTCGACGGTGGGGTATATCGTCATATCCGTCACCCAATGTACAGCGCGCTCTGGTTGTTTGGCGTAGTGCAGGCTTGTCTGCTCCCGAACTGGATCGCCGGGCCGTCTGGATTAGTCACCTTTGGCTTGCTCTACTTTTTTCGGGTGGGCAAGGAAGAGAAAATGATGCAACAGCAACTAGGGGATCAATACACTGCCTACATGCGAAGAACCAAGCGGCTCATTCCTTTCGTAATCTGACCAGATGAATGAACCTAGCAGAAGTACACTCTTCTACTACCTATCTTGATCCTGATGCTCTAGCACCAGTGCCTTCTCCTTTGGCCTAACCCCTTTGTACGTACATTGATGCTCCACAATGGGAGTCAGGAAACCATCCACCAGCCATTGAGGAATCTTAATGATATTTCCTTGGGAGGTAAAAATTCGTAGTCCGGAGGCTTGCGATCCCAAGATCTCGCCCCATCGATGCGGTGTGGCTTTGTACGTCTTCATGTCTGTCTTATCGCCAGTAAGAAATGTCCGAATGTTGTGTACTACTATATTGTAGCCGAAGTTACGAGCTGAACTCCGATGGGGATCGGAAGCGGCGATATCACCGACAGCAAAAACATTGCGATGACCGGGAACCCTTAGTGTCGGATCGACCTTCACAAAACCTTGTTCGTTCAACATTCCAGCAGGGATGAAGGAGTTATTGGGATAGACTTGACCGACCGTCCAGATAGCAAGGTCTACCTCAAACGGTGGTTGTCCGGTCGACCAATAAATTAAACCTGATGTTAACCGATCATACGAAAACCCTTCCGGCACGTATGCTCGATGGTTAGGGTAAAGATGTACATTCTGCTTGAGAAGGTGTTTTTCCACTTTGGTTTGCACCTTTTGATGATACTCAGGAATCAATCTGTCTCGGCTATAGAACAAGTGCACCGACTTATCTGGGTACTGCTCGGCTACATTGCTCGCCACACTAACCCCGGTTACGCCACCGCCTATCACTGCTATCACGCGAGCGGTAGCAACTTTTTCACTAACTGCATCAATTTTCGCCTCGGCGACCGAAAGCGTATCCATGTCATTACTGCGCCAGAATCCGTTTCTGACGCCGGAGGCAATCAGCAGTGCATCGTACGGTTCGCGGAACTCTTTATCGTGAATTGTCCGAATTGCAACGATCGATTTAGCGGTGTCGACAGATGTGATGAGCCCCTGCTGCACGCGCACCCGGTCTAGTCCTTTGTATTGCCGAAAGCGCATGAAAAAGTTTTTCTTCCATCGTTCGGGGGTTGCCAAGCGCGCCCCAACGAACTGCCCACTTATTACACCCGGCTTTGGTGTGACGCAAACGACATCAAAATCTTTGCTAAGGGCAATAGCAGCTAGGAGGCCAGTATCACCGAGCCCAGCAATGAGCACCCGCTTTCTTGCGTTTATTGGCTTCATGAGTAGACATAAGTTGTATTCATCATGCCATGCCCTATTATTTATCTGGTAAGCTATGTCCGCTCCCAGCGTACTTTCTCCTCAATTGGATCGCGATTACTTTCGGGCCACTTACTGATCTTGGGCGTGCCCAGGTAGAAAAACCCCAGTAGTTGGTCTTCTGGTTCTAGTCCAAAGAAGGGTTTGGCTTCTTCGTAGTA
>JBCCTI010000149.1:0-5595 GCA_039198955.1 Bacteroidota bacterium
CCATTGTGAATCGGATAACTCTGTAAACGGAGTTTGCATAAGATACTTGTAGTTTTGTGACAAAAACCAAAGTAATTATCCGATTCACATTTCTGCAATCTTAGCCAGATTTCTTCCCAAACATGCTCTAAATTTCGTAAAAATATGCCAAAAAACAAAATCTCTGTTAAAATATAACTTTTTTAATAAAAAATATGGATAAGTATATTAAAAAATTTAAAATAGTGTATATCACAGTGCATAAAAAAGTTTATTTCTTACTGACTTAGTACATATATCTACATAACCCGTTTTTGACGAAAGTGTTCGTTTGAGATGATGTTCTTTGGAACCCATCTTTTTGCTGATAAATATGCTAGGAACCGGTCAGTCAATATATTCTTCTTTCTTCACGAGTGTGAAGTATCTTTCATCAGAAATAATGTAACCTTGATCGTAACAGAAATAGTAAGTAGTGCCACTCCTGGTTTGATAGATATTCGTATGATAGTTAAAGTTGAACCCTTTTCGGGCTAGTACGTCACGGCGGACTCTTGCTTTTCCATTCGGATTAAGTTCAGCTAAGATGCGCCGATTTTTTCGTAATGCATTGTTAATGTTTCTTATCAGTTTATTAGCATCACTGTTTTGTCGGTTATGATAGCTATTACGGCACTGGTCAGAGCAAAACTTCTGATCCATGCGCCCGCGCAAAGGGGTGTCACATTCCAGGCAGTGTCGTTCTTCGGTGCTCATGTTTGTTCCTGATTTAGATGTTTACCAATCAGTTTACTTACTTTTTTTGCGTGGGTAACGACCATAAAATGTCCAGCGCGCTCTATTGTAAAACAATGTCCCAGATAACGGACTGGAAAAATCCGGTCGTGACTGCCGTGCAGTTGTATTACCGGGGCTGAGGACGTTTGCCCCGCCCACCGCATAGTGGTTTCAATAGCCCACTGGGCAAACTGATTGTCAGTTTCATTGATTACGCTTCTGAGCAGGGTTCGTTGCCGACCTGACGCAGCATTAAACCAATAAGGAGCCATGTAGCTTATAATCGGTTTTACCCAGCGAAAAGGTAAAAACTTGTATATCCGGCTACGTTTGACAAATTGCAAGAGCGGACTAAACTCCCGAGGATGCTTCACACTGGAAATCAAAAACACCTGTATACAGTCAATCATACTTGCCAGCTCCTGGGCAATAATGCCTCCAAAAGATAAACCCACTAGTACCGTGGGTTGGCTCGTATCAATCTGATCAAGTAAGCGAGAAGCATACTGCCGAAGCGGTTCCCGCTTTCGGGGTGGCATCCAGCAAATAAAGCGGGTTTCTACTTCTGGTAACCGTATGTACCGAAATGCCCGCTCATCGGCTCCTAACCCACTGATGAAATAGACGGTCATACTAAATGATCAAGCTGCTTTTGAGAACTTCTTTGTGTCTGAAGTTCTCTTCATCAACTATCCTGCTAATTCTTTGCTTAAAAATTTCTATCTCTTTCAGACCAGTGGATAATTGATCGAGGAAAAGTTGACGCTGAAAAGTGAATTTGATGTTTTCTTCCTCGGGAAAGTTATCTGGCTCTTGGTAATCAGACAAATAGAGAAGGTCATCTTTCATACAATAGTAAACACAAGGATGTCCAATCCAGAGTATGTGCCAGGTCTCAAAAGGATTTTCCATCATTTCTTGCCAATTGCTGTAGTCATTTAGTTCACCGCAACATTGAGGGTAGATTGATTCGCCTTCATGCTCTAACCACAGGCCTCCTTCCAGAGGTAAAATATGATCCTCACTCGCTAAAATGTTGTCGTAATATTGAAGAATTATCTTTAGCAAGGAGTCACTAATCTTGGAAATTATATATACTTCGTCGCCGTACTCATCTTCTACCAACCCTCCGGTTATATTAGCTTCTCGCTTTGCTTTATCCGCTTCTGCCTGGGGTGATTCTATTGGGTTATTTATGATGAATGACAGCTCCATCTATTTCTTATCAATGGTTCTTCGGGCTCGCTTGATAATCTTGGCGGTTTCTTTGGTAGCTGAGTCAGCTTGCCAGCGGTCGCAAAGCTCCGCCACGAAGTTGGGGTGTGATTTACTAGCGTCGTTTAGCCAGTTGCCTACACTATCCTGCACGTACTTTGAAGAATCAGATTTTAGTGGTTCTAAAATGGTTAATGCCTGTTCAGGATTCTCTTTCAAGCTCTCAATGTGTTTGCACCATACTCCCCGAGGACGGGTAACCTCAGAAGCAAACCTTCTCACGTTTTCATCGTCACTATCTGTCCAACGGCTGAGCAACTCGATGGAGTGATTTAGTTCCTGAGCGATGAACGGCCGTATGGCTATCCAAACGACTTCCCGAACGCCAAAATGCTCGTCCGCTATGAGGGGCTTTAGTCGGCTAAGCTTTTCTTCTATCTGGTAAGTATTATCCAAAGCTACCAGGGACGGTGCATAGCAGCGAATTGTGTCGGAAGAGTGCTTAGAAAGATTTTGAAAAATGATTTCGGTATTCTCTGCTTTCTGGCAGTGTCTGTATACCTTCTCACCGATCAACTTTACCGAGTTCATAGTGGAGGGCTTTTTCTGCTGAGCAAGTTCCTCCTTCAGAGGCTGCACCATTTCTTCTAATCCTAGAGCGGGAAAAGTATGTTCAATCAGCCGCACTTGGTCGACAGCTAGCCATTCGGTTAGGTTGACCGTTTCTATTTTTCCCTGGTTCAATAACTCCAGTACCTCATCGGGAATTTCCTCTATTTTTCTCGCGCCTTTTCTACTTAGGATTTCAGACGTCATTTTCTCAAATGGCTTACTGTTAAAATTACGGAAATTCTTTTATAAGTAGCCACTGCCAACCGCTCGATAAATACAATGCTCGATGGGTCAAGAGGGAATGAAAGAGGTTTGTCGACTAAAACTCTGAAGTGAAATGGAATTGGATGTCGGGGAAGTTGTCCTGTACCATTTGCAGCCAGGCTTTGGTTTCGGCCATAAATACGTACTTACCGTCTTTATCCTTCGCGATATAGCGTTCTTTGGAGTCGATAAACTCCCGTAGTTTTTTCGGGTCATCACTGCTAATCCAGCAGGCTTTGAATAGATTTAATGGTTGGAAGGTACAACTAGCTCCGTACTCATTCTTGAGCCGATGCTGAATTACTTCAAACTGAAGAGCTCCCACTGTTCCTACTACCTTACGCGAACCCAATTCGTAAGAAAACAATTGAGCAACGCCTTCGTCCATCAGTTGCGATAAGCCCTTGTCTAGCTGCTTGGTTTTCATCGCATCCTGATTAATTACTTCCTTAAACATTTCGGGCGAGAAGCTAGGAATTCCCTTAAATGTGCCCTCTTCACCTTCAGTCAGCGTATCACCAATTTTCAGATTACCGGTGTCGTAGAGTCCGACGATATCACCCGGAAAGGCTTCGTCAATAATTTCCTTATCCTGAGCCATAAAGGCAGTCACACTAGAAAATTTGAAGTTCTTCTTTAGTCGAGTGTGGTAGTAAGATTTATTTCGCTCAAACTTACCCGAGCAAATCCGCAAGAAGGCAATGCGGTTGCGGTGACGGGGATCGATATTCGCGTGAATTTTAAAGATAAAACCGGTGAATTTATCTTCTGCCGGGGTAACCTCCCGTTCTTCGGTTTCCCGACTTTTGGGCGGTGGGGCAATATGCACAAAGGTATCTAGCATTTCTTTCACCCCAAAGTTGTTAACCGCACTACCAAAAAATACCGGGGCTATTTCGCCATTGAGGTAACCTTTCATATCAAACTCGGGGTATACCCCGGTGATCAATTCCTCGTCTTCCCGCAGCTGCTCGGCAAAACCTTCTCCAATGTACTGATCTAGCTCTGGGCTGTGAATGTCGCTAATCTGCACGCCCTCGTCTTGCAGTTTTTGTTTACTTGGTTGAAAGAGAAATAAGCTTTTATTGTACAGGCTGTACACTCCTTTGAATGACTTACCCATTCCAATCGGCCAACTCAGTGGCCGCACCTGAATGTCTAGCTTATTCTCAATCTCGTCCAGCAGTTCGTAAGGGTCGCGACCTTCGCGGTCGAGTTTATTGATGAAGGCAATCACCGGAGTATTTCGCATCCGGCATACTTCCATCAGCTTTTCGGTCTGCATTTCTACACCCTTCACACAATCGATGACCATTACTACACTATCTACGGCGGTTAGGGTACGGTAGGTATCTTCGGCAAAATCTTGGTGACCGGGCGTATCCAGTAGGTTGATTTTTACCGGGTCGCCCCCGTTTCGGTACATAAAGCCCATTACGGAAGTAGCAACGGAGATGCCCCGCTGCTTCTCAATTTCCATAAAGTCGGAGGTGGCGTGACGGTCAATTTTGTTGGATTTCACCGCCCCGGCGGTCTGAATAGCCCCACCAAACAGTAGCAACTTTTCGGTAAGGGTCGTTTTTCCCGCATCGGGGTGACTGATAATGCCAAACGTGCGCCGCTTGGCTATTTCTTCGGTAAGTTTACTCATATTTCTTATGCTCTTGTGCCTATTAATAAACGATGGCTTTGATTAGCCTTCGTCGTAGCTTCATCCAGATTAATATTTTATGACCCCTCTCCCTACGTAAAACCCTAACGCATCAAACGTTACTCGCGATAATATCTCTACGACTGTAAGTATTTCCTGCGGCTTAGCCTGAAGTTGTAGGGTAGCCGCCTGTTCACTCACCGTAAAACCAATCCTTCTTAATTCGCTTTTTCCATAAAACGAGATAAAATCTTCCAATGGCTCACCATCAATTGATTTCAGGTGAAGTTGTAGGTCTTCGCCTCTTTGTTTAACTTCAATTTTAGCATCGCCTTTATCAAATTCTAGACAAAAGTAGACGATCTCATCCGCAAGCAAAGCCTCTAAACACTTAATTAACTCATCACTATCTAGCTGAGGCTTGGCGGATAACTTTTCCATCTCAATTAATTCCTGTTTATCTCTTACTGCTTCCCTCTCAAAATGTGTAAGCCATGCTGAAGGAGAGATTTTGCTTTTTAATTCATTAGTTCTGTCTATCCTCCGTTTTAGTACATTGATTTGGTCATAATTCGGATACTCAATATTTTTAAGAGTCCGTAGCTTTTGATCCGTATAAAATAATGATTGCTGAAATACTGCTGCCTCCTGAAAAAAACCCATTTCAACACAATCTCTCATCTCGCGTTCCAGGCGGTCGTGCTCATTTTGCATTTCCTCAATGAGTAGCTGAATATCTTTCTTCATTTTTCTCTCACTATCAGCAAGCTTACATCCATAGCGTAAAATTAGTTTCTCACTGCCAAATTTCCCTAAGTTAATCAGCTCATTACTCACTTTATTGACTTCTACCCAGGTATCATGTTGTTACAGTTCAGTATCAGCTAAATATTTATTATATTTATATAAAATCTTAATCCAGTTATATTCAGTAAATACGCTGCCTTAACTGTTATTTAATCCAAGTTGCTACTTACAAATCTATGTACTTGATTAGACCAAAGGCCATCACAGTGAGAAACACTTTGTATTGAAAGCCCTCGATCGTGACGGCATGGATTTTCTTCGGGAGCCGAGCGGTGATCTGGCTGATCTTC
>JBCCTI010000150.1:0-5477 GCA_039198955.1 Bacteroidota bacterium
CAACTCATACCACTCAATATCAGCTAGCGGTTTTCTTCTACCGCGAAACTCCTCGGGAGCATAATTAGCCGCCAAGTAGTCCAGAATGATAGGTTCGCTATCTCCCAGATCCCATAAGCCCTGGGTTTCCTGCATCCAGACAATTTTCTTATGCCACTGCTCCCGAGTAAAGCGGTTTTGTACAATGAGAGCACTGGAATGACAAGTCAGACAGTTACTCTGCACTGCCTGCAATCCTTCCCCCACCAGCAGTCCGGTTGCTATATCCATACTATCCTGGACATTCGCTTCTTTCAGGGGAAGCGGCTCCGTAGCGACTGGCTCGGTAGAACTAGAATTAGAGTTACAACCAGCTACCGTTAGCATCACTATTAGTACCAAAAATAGTCTCAATCGCTCCATCAACAATGTGTTTAGTAGGAAAGCAGGATAACGGAGAATGGAAAAGGGAGGACGGTGTAAGGAACTAGCATGTATTTTCGTGGTCAATTTTCTGTATTCTCCGTTTTCCCTTCCCCGTCTTCCGTTTTCCTTATGTCACTTTCACCGCAATCCGATGACAGGCATTGTTTAAATAACCTTTGGGGTTCCAGCCGGGAATGACCATTGGTTGCGAAACACCTTGATCATCCGTGGCCTTAGCCCACACTTCGTAATAACCAGTCATGGGAAACTCTAGTTCGGCTGACCAATGCTGCCAGGCCAGTCGATTAACGGGTTTTCTTAGAGTACAACTTTGCCAGGTTGCCCCAAAGTCGGCTGACACTTCTACTTTGGCTACGCTACGTTCTCCCGCCCAGGCGTGCCCACGTACTTCTAGCTTTCGGTTTTTTTCAAACGTGGCACCCGACTTCGGATAAGTAATCAGCGATTTGACAGGCATGGACTCAATAATCTTAAAGTCTTCTTCCGGCACCGCCTCGCCGGGGGCTACCGGGCGTTCGGGTACCCGATAGGAAGTGCCGCCCATCTTGGGGCCGTCGTGTATCTGGTTACGGACATCAATCCGGTGTATCCACTTACCTGAAGCTGAAGCAGGCCAGCCTCCGCAGACCAAGCGAAGCGGGTAGCCGTGTTCTATCGGAACGTCTTCACCATTCATCGCCCAGGCAATCAGGGTTTCGTCTTGCCGGGCTTTTTCCATTGGCACCCCTCGCGAGATTACTACTTTGTTAGGGTCACCACTTAAGTGGGTATCTTTTCCGTAGTAGCCAATGTATACCGCATCTTCTTCAACACCTACATCATCCAGCACATCCCGCAGCCGAACCCCAGTCCACTCCGCACAGTAGACTGCCCCCTCTTCCCACTGATTGCCCGAAGCGGGCGGGTAGTATCCCGCCCGTCCGTTGCCCCCGCATTCCAGCGTAAGCTGATAGGTATGCGGCTGAAACTTCTGTTTTAAGTCAGCCAAGCTATAGATTTTTTCTACCTTCACTGATTCTCCACCAATAATCAGCGTCCAGGCACTGGCATCAATGTTCTGAGGAATAATACCGTTATTGCGAATAAAAATATTGGGGAAGGTGGTCACCTCTTCATCCAATAAGTGCGGTACTGCTTCCACATTCCAGGGACGGTCATTGCGGACAATCATCTCCTCGTTTTTTCCATCCATTGGGTTGGACTGCACAGCAAATGCTAGGGGAATGTACTTTTTGGGCAACTGACTGGCATGAACAATCGGCGTACCAAGGGCAGCGGTCATCGCCGAAAGCACGCTACGCTTAAGAAAGGAACGGCGGTTCCACACTGCACCTTCAAAAATAATCTCTTGATCTTGGTTTGACATAACTAGGGCTTACATCTTAACTAAAAATGCTGATTAAATAAATGATAAACAACCACCACTCACCATCGGTAGGCGAAGTAGTAACTCCATCAATTAGCTGTTACTCTGTACGGCAATATTGGGTTAATCAACTATGCAACTGATAAGAAAACCAAGGGTTTGTTTTCGCATATATTTATTATTGGTCTATTCTACCCTTATTTATACGAGAAAAATTTATACGAGAAATCCCTATGAGCTCGATAAGTAAGTCGGAGATGAGATATTATATTCGGTTCAGATAGATTACTCCACCTGCTTTTGAAGTGACCCGATAAGCTACTTAGAATTACTTCCCGTTATGAGGTGTAATGAAAATTGAGGTGATCACCGCTCTGCAGACTGCCCTACTACCCCATAATCACATATTCTTATAAGGAATCTACGTAAAACGCAATTGAGAAATATTTTTCATGCAACCCTTTGCAAATTGTTCTGATTTATCTTAATTAGCCAGCAGATAATAGTGGCTATTCTTATCCTTCCGTCGCTTTTCTAGCTACACTGCCCAGCACACCAAAGTATTGTCGCATTCCATTAAGTAATCATCTTTAAGTTAAGCTAACGGGTGTAGGCCATACCGTCGCTTTCCCTGGCTATACTGTGTAGTCACTCTCTAGTTTATTGTCATGTCGTATTAAGTAAGTCCTATCAAAAGTGGACTGAAAGGGGGGAATTCTGCTTCAACAGAATTTTTAACTAAATACATATACCCCATGAGACGAAAACTGTTACTATTTTTGCCCTTACTACTCGGATGGAGCTTGGTACAGGCACAGTCGGTCACTAGCTTTACACTAGTTAATGCGGATACCGATACTGATATTAGTTCACTGCAAAGTGGTGAAATACTGAATTTAGCTACTTTACCCACCACCAACCTCAATGTGCGGGCCAACACTAATCCGACAACAGTAGGGTCAGTGCGGTTTGCCCTCAACGGAAACGCTAATTTCCAAACTGAGAATGTAGCTCCTTACGCCCTCAAAGGGGATGTCAATGGCAACTACCGAAACTGGACTCCAAGCCCCGGCAATTATACCTTAAAAGCCACTCCCTATTCGGGTTCTAACGCTGGCGGCAGTGCCGGAACCGCACTTACCATTACCTTCACCGTGATTGATGAAGATACTGCCCCGCTTCCCGATCCTCCTACCAACCTGGTAGCTACCGCTTTGTCCGAAACCGAAATTTACCTCGATTGGGACGACCCTGCATTGGGTAACGATTATGCCATTGAACGCTCCCTATCACCTACCTCGGGATTTGTTCAGGTAGATGCCAGCTACTACGGCGATAGCCAACATATCAGCAGCGGGCTAGAACCCAATACCACCTACTATTTTAGAGTGAAAGTCTTCTACAATGGTCAGGCTTCGCCCTACAGTGAAGTGGCTTCGGCTACTACGCAATCTACCCCCGAGCCAAGTACAGTATTGTACGCGATCAACTCCGGAGGTGCTGCTTTTACTGCGGCTGATGGTACCGTGTTTACCGCCGACCGATTGGTGAGTGGAGGAAAAACTTATAAAAGCAACGCAGGTATCTCGGGCACTACTGATGACTTTATCTACCAGAGTGAGCGCTATGGTAATTTTACCTATAACCTGCCCGTGAGCAACGGCAACTACGAAGTTACGCTACTATTGGCCGAGATTTACTTTAATGCCCCTAACAAACGAGTGTTTGATGTGAAGATAGAAGGTACTGAAGAAGTAAGTAATCTGGATCTGTACGAAACGGTCGGTAAGAACGTAGCTTATCAGATTACCAAAACAGTGAGTGTGACCGACGGAAGCCTAACCTTAGCTTTTTCGGCTGATATAAATAATGCTAAACTGGCGGGACTGCTCGTAAGTGGTGAAGGTGATACGAACCCTGAACCGGGTGCAGCCACCGTTAGTGGTGAGTTACGAAAGTGGCATAAAGTGACACTGAGCTTTGATGGACCGAGCCATTCGGAGACCGATAATAATCCTAACCCTTTTCTGGACTATCGTTTAAATGTGATGTTCTCACACAGCGGCTCAGGTAAATCATATACCGTGCCCGGTTACTTTGCAGTAGATGGCAACGCTGCCGAAACCAGTGCCGCTTCGGGTAACCAGTGGCGAGTACACTTCCGTCCCGACGAAACGGGAACCTGGAACTACACCGCTTCCTTCCGCCAGGGCAATCAGGTAGCCATCAGTACCAGTCCGTCAGCAGGTAATGCCAACAGTACCATCGACGGAATAAGTGGCTCAATAGACATTCAGAATTCCAATAAATCCGGGCGGGATTTCCGGGCCAAAGGACGCTTGGAGTACGTAGGTGAGCATTATTTGCAGTTTGCTGAAACTGGGGAGTACTTCGTAAAGGGCGGCTCGGATGCCCCCGAAAACTTTCTCGCTTACGACGACTTCGATAACACGCCCAACAACGGCGGACGAAGAAAATCCTGGTCGCCCCATGCCTCAGACTGGAACAGCGGCGACCCCGATTGGCAGGGAAACAAAGGCCGGGAAATGATCGGTGCTCTGAATTATTTAGCTTCCGAAGAGGTCAACGTCTTCTCGTTTCTGACGATGAATATTAACGGGGATGATAGAAATGTCTACCCTTACGTAAGCAGTAGCGATTTCAAGCATTTTGACGTATCAAAAATTGACCAGTGGGAGATTGTGTTTGAACACGCGCAGGAGCTAGGCTTGTACCTGCACTTTAAAACCCAGGAAACCGAAAACGATCAGCTTCTGGATGGTGGAAATCTAGGAACAAACCGTAAACTTTACTACCGTATGCTCGTTGCTCGCTTCGGTCATCATCTGGCATTGAATTGGAACTTAGGTGAAGAAAATGACATTTGGCAAGAACTAAACGACCCGAACAATAATCGGATTAAAGCTTACGCTCAGTACATTCAAGATATTGACCCTTTCGATCATCACATCGTCATCCATACGTATCCAGGTCAGCAAAATAATGTGTATAATCCACTCATTGGCAATAAGTCACGCTTAACCGGGGCGTCTATTCAAACGGGTTTCTCTAATGTATACCGCGATACCAAGAAATGGGTAGAGGCTTCTGGGGCCGCCGGAAAACCCTGGGTAGTAGCCAACGATGAGCAGGGCAGTGCTAACATCGGCGTACCACCCGATTTGGGCTACAAAGACCCTAGTACCGGAAATACCTATAACGGAAAAGATAATAATGGCAACAATGTAAACGTCAGTCAAGATGATATCCGAAAGAAAACGCTGTGGGGTAACCTGATGGCGGGCGGTGCCGGAGTAGAGTATTACTACGGCTACCGTTTACCGCAGTCGGACCTAACATTGCAGGATTATCGCAGCCGGAACAAGATGTGGGACTACACGCGCCACGCGCTGCGGTTCTTCCAGCAGCACATTCCCTTCTGGGAGATGGAATCTAACGATAATCTAGTCAATAGTGGTTGGTGCTTAGCCAAGCCCGGTGAAGTCTACGCTGTTTATCTGGAAAATGGTGGCTCAACTAGCATTAACCTGGGTAGCGACGGAATACAGTACAGCATTCGGTGGTACAATCCGCGTAGTGGAGGTAATCTGCAAACCGGCTCAAAAGGCTCAGTGACTGCCAACGGCAGCGTTTCTATCGGTAACCCTCCTAACAGCTCAAGTCA
>JBCCTI010000151.1:0-5474 GCA_039198955.1 Bacteroidota bacterium
CCCCACTGGTAAGCGATATTATTTTTCCCGGTAGGTTCCGGCTCAGCATCAGTAGATGGTGGATCGGACTGACAGCCCCATAGAATAAGGAGGCTAAGTAGTAGACCGCAAAGACGCATCATGGTAGTAGATTTCTTATTAATTGCAGATAATCGAATACCGAAAATACATAATTTTATATCATATTTTGGAATTATAAAGCAGGAAAGTGCTTAGCTAGATGTCCCGATTGAGAGTATCAGCCTTTTTTCCTCCGACCACCTCGCCCTTTCTTCTCGGGGGCTTTTTCAGCCAGTTCTAGGCACTCTTCTAATGTGAGTTCTTCGGGTTTCTTGTCTTTTGGAATTTTCACATTCTTTTTACCTACTTTAATATAAGGACCGTACCGACCGTTGAGCACTTGTACCTCCGGGTCGGAGTCAAAAACTTGGATGTACTTGTTCTTGTCAGCCTCTCGTTTAGCTTCAATGATTTCTACAGCCCGATCTTCTTCTACCGTATGGGGATCGTCTTCTTTACCCAAAGAATAGAATTTACCATCGTGACGAATATAGGGGCCGAACCGACCAATGGCGGCGGTCATCACTTCGCCTTCGTACTCGCCTACCTCGCGGGGTAGTTTGAATAGCTCCAGGGCTTCTTCCAGGGTAATTGTCTCAATAAACTGACCGTTGCGTAAGCTGGCATATTGTGGCTTCTCTTCGCCTTCACTTTCACCAATCTGGGCAATAGGCCCGAACTTGCCCAGCCGTACAATCACGGGCTGCCCAGTTTTGGGGTCTTCGCCCAGATGACGGTCGTTCTTGATAGTAGACCGATCAATTTCCTCCGAGGTTTTGATCTTAGGATGAAACTGCTGATAGAATTCATCAATCATTTTATCCCAAGCTTTCTTACCCTGGGCAATCTCGTCAAACTCCTTTTCTACCTCGGCCGTGAAAGAGTAATCGATAACAGTATCGAAGTGCTCGGCTAGGAAATCGTTGACAACCATGGCCACGTCAGTAGGAAAAAGTTTGCGTTTTTCGGTACCAGTGCGCTCGGTCAGGGTTTGCTCAGTTACCTGATTCTCTTTCTTTACCAGGGTCATCTCTTTATACTCCCGGTCGTAACCATCGCGGTCTTCCTTCACGATGTATCCCCGCTTCTGAATGGTAGAAATCGTAGGGGCATACGTTGATGGTCGCCCGATGCTCATTTCTTCTAGCTTTTTCACTAGACTGGCTTCGGTGTAACGAGGTGGGTGACGAGTGAAGGTTTGGCGGGCTTTCATCTCGTCTAAGTCCAGCGTTTGCCCTTCAGTCAATGGCGGAAGCATTCCCTTCTTTTCCTCCTCATCTTCATCATCTGAAGATTCAATGTATACTTTTAGAAAACCTTCAAACTTGATGACCTCTCCGGTAGCTACTAAATTAAGGTCGCTGGTAGAGATATCGATTGTTGCCGTAGTGCGCTCTATCTGAGCATCGGCCATCTGGGAGGCAATTGCCCGTTTCCAGATGAGTTCGTAGAGGCGCTGCTGATTACGGTCAGTACTGGCTTCTTTTTCTGAGAAGTTGGTAGGACGAATGGCTTCGTGGGCTTCCTGGGCTGATTCCGACTTGGTTTTATACTTTCGCTTCTGCAAATACTGGTCGCCGTAGGCGCTCAGTATTTCTCCGGAGGCACTTTCTACCGCTTCTTCCGAGAGGTTAGTAGAATCTGTTCGCATGTAGCTGATTTTTCCGGCTTCGTAGAGGCGTTGCGCCAACGTCATGGTTTGGGATACTGAAAAACTTAGCTTGCGGGAGGCTTCCTGCTGGAGAGTAGAGGTGGTAAACGGAGGAGCGGGTGATCGCTTGACGGGTTTTTTCTCCAGTTTGGCAATGGTGAACTCAGCACTGAGACAACTGTTCAGAAATTCGCGGGCTTCTTCTTCCGTGTTAAACTTCTTGGGCAGATCAGCCTTGAGAACGCTTCCATTGTCCAGTAGAAAGTTAGCGGTAACCTTGTACGACGACTTGCTGGTAAAAGCAGCAATGTCGCGCTCTCGTTCCACCACCAGGCGAACCGCTACTGACTGTACCCGCCCGGCCGAAAGCCCTCGTTTAATCTTTTTCCACAGTACTGGGGAAAGCTCATAGCCTACCAGACGATCCAGTATGCGCCGGGCTTGCTGGGCATCCACCAAGTCGGTATCGATACCCCGGGGGGATTGAATCGCCTTCTGGATGGCTTTCTTCGTAATTTCGCGGAAGACAATCCGGCGGGTTTTCTCATCCTGCAGCTTGAGTACTTCTTTCAAATGCCAGGAGATAGCTTCACCTTCGCGGTCATCATCACTTGCCAGAAAGATAGTATCCGCGTCTTTTACCAGCTTTTTCAACTGGGAAATTACATCTTTCTTATCAGGGGAAACTTGGTAAGTAGGCTGATAACCATTATCTACGTCTACCCCGGTATCATCTTTGGGTAAGTCGCGTACATGACCGTAGCTCGAGGTAACAATATAATCACCTCCTAAATATCCTTCTATCGTTTTAGCTTTGGCGGGTGACTCAACAATCACTATATTCTTTGGCATAAATAGTTCTATTTTCGTGGTTTGCGAGGATTTAAGATTTCAAAGGAACACTTTTTTATCACAAATCGTACAACAAAATTGTTTAGTTCCTTACAAGTGGAATTACGAGTAAATAAAGAAATTAGTGCTCACTTAACTAATATCGAAGAAAAATGGTTAGACAACTACTGTTAATTCGCCACGGAGAGGCAAAAGATGCCCAGGGTCGCCCCGATGCTGAACGAGAGCTATCCGCTTGGGGATATCAGGATATGGTACGGGTAGGGCACTATCTCAAGGAGCAGTCGTGGCAGCCTGACCTGATTTTTAGTAGCACAGCGGTACGGGCTATGAGTACTGCTCAAATTGTGGCAGAACAACTTCAGTACCCAATCCAACGCATTCAGGCAATGCCAGATTTGTACGAGGCTTCGCTACGGTCATTTCTTTCCATTATCAACGAACAAAGTGCTCAATTTAACCGGATTGCTACTGTTGGGCACAACCCAACCCTAACGTATTTGTCAGAATACCTGACTGGTGAGGAAGTGGGGAGCATGCTTCCGGGCGGGCTAGCGCTGATTGAATTTACGATAGAGAGTTGGGTGGAAGTCTCAAAGCATACTGGGTCGTTAGTGATGTACAAGTCGCCCGCTGAGCTAAAGTAGTGTTTGATTCCTATTGTGGTAACCGTAGTTTGGTGTTGCTGAATGTCTGATCGGGAAAAGTTTTGGTTCTTTACGCGTAATTTGCTTCGGGGGCTATTGGCCTTATTGGTAGTGGTAGGCGGGTTTGTATTGCTGAAAGACCGGGTGGATGTAAACTACTTGCAATGGCTAGCCCCGATATACGAACAACCATTGCTAGTCTACGGAATTTATTCGGCTTCCGAGTTGCTGTTTGGCATTATCCCTCCTGAAATCTTCATGATTTGGTCACTTCGGCTAGAAAAGATAGCTAGTTATGGGCTGAGCATAGGCGGGTTGGCACTTATATCTTATCTGGCCGGGGTTGTGGGTTATCTGATTGGCAATTACCTAAATCACACCCGATTCTATACGTACTTCCGTAAGCGGGTATTTGGTCACTACGAGCGTTACCTGCAAAGTTTTGGAGCCTTTCTAATCGTAGTAGCCGCCCTGACCCCGCTGCCATTCTCAGGGGTTAGCATGCTGGTTGGCTCGGTAGATTTTCCGGCAAAGAAATATTTGGTGTACGCAGCTACCCGTTTCGTTCGGTTCGCTGCTTATTCTTACGTAGTTTGGCAGGCGAATACCCTTTGAACCGTGAGGAAAGTAAAATAGGCGACAAAAGTTTACAGAACGGTTATAGAAGTTTAGGTATAGAAACTATGTACAATAGTGCCGAGAAGTTCAGTTTGGGCAATTCAATGAAAGATTTTTAATGAAAATATGACAATAGCAGTATTTTTTTCATAGCTTGTACATTCTCCGTAAAAACATTTTATTAGTAGATTGATTATTTACAAAAGCCATCTTTTTCTCATGAAAACACTTTCTACCATTGCAATATTAGCTCTCCTCTTCTTTGCTAGCTGTATGGGCTACAAAGAATTTCCGGTTGAGTCAGATTATAGCTTCGAGGGGGAATTTCGGCGCTATAAAACCTTCAACTTTCTAGACACACGCAGTTCTGGGGCTGACTCTAGTCTTCAGAATGACATTATTGAAAGTGCTATCCGCGCCCGAATGGAGCTGCAAGGCTACGAGTACACCACCCGTGACCCCCGTTTGTTGGTTTCCTATAAAATTTTCTACGATAGTCTGTTCTTTACAGGCTATGACCAACCCGATATTGAGTTATTTATTGAGTACGAAGAAAACATCGATCAGGAAATGGATCCGGTAAAGTATAATCTTCGGCAGGGGACGTTACTGGTACTGATGTATGACCGCGAACGTAAAAAATCTATCTGGCAAGGTTATGCCTCCGGGGTTTTTGGCGATAGTTTCTACAGCGATAAGCGTTACCTTCAGGGAGCAGTACGCTCAATATTTGATCAGTACAAAGTATTTGCCGAAGGCTTTGTGGTGGAGAAGAAAAAAGTGAGTCGTAACTAAGGGTTCACTAACTCAATTACCCGGTTAGGATAGTCTGAAATGATTCCATCTACCTTTAGATCAATCATTTGCTGAATATCCTTAGAGTTATTAACCGTCCAGGGGATTACTCTCATGCCTTTTTGCTGAGCAAAACTAATCAGTGCCTTATCAACAAGTTGAAAGTGCGGGCTGTAAATTTCGGGGGTGAAACCTAAATCCTCAAGGTTCTTCTCGGCAGAATCTCGATTTTCTACCAGAAGAGCGAGCCCTAGGTTCGGATCCTTCCTTCGCACCTGTTGCAAGGTTCGGACATCAAACGATTGGATAGTCACCCGATCTTCAACACCTTTTTCTAGTGTGACCGATAATAGTAAATCCACAAATCCATCTGGCTCGGGATGAAAAATATTATCGCCAGTGGGATCAGACTTGGTTTCAATATTATAGGATACGGGAGAGAGGTTACGATCCTCAATGAACTTCTCTACGGTATCAATTACCTCTCCCAGCAAGGGTTTGTGGACTACGAAATTTTCTTGTTCAGGAAACTGTGGGTGAGGCTGGCTGCCACAATCGCATTGGGAAATTTCCTGGTAACTCATCTGGTACAAATTGTAATTCTTTTCTTCTGCTTCAGAAATAGGTTCGCCGTCGGGAGTTTTACAAATAGTATGGGAGAGAAAAGGCTCGTGGGAAACTACCAATTGCTGGTCTTGGGAAACTACTATATCTAGTTCCAGCGTAGTCACCCCTAACTCAACTGCCTTGATGAAAGCGGGAATGGTATTTTCGGGTAGCAACCCCCGGCAGCCCCGGTGCCCCTGAATATCTAAAGCTGATTGGGCCGTAGCCACTTGAACTATAAAGAA
>JBCCTI010000152.1:0-5202 GCA_039198955.1 Bacteroidota bacterium
CCGCCGGTTGCTGATTCACGGAATACCGCTACCAAAGTCGTTACAGATCATGAATAAAAAGGCCTGGGAAGTTCCTCATCTGGATACTATGGAGATGTGGAAGTTTGGCGAGTACAAGAAATTTGTGCCACTGGATTTACTGGCGGCGCTCTTTTCGGTAGAAGTTAGTTCTGACAAACTGCTGGGCGCCCAACAAATTCAGCAGGCCTACTACCATGATCAGGATTTGGAAAAAATCATCCAGTCCGGCTACCAAAATATTCGTTTGTTGGCTCAAGTCTATCTCGCAATGCTTTCTAAACCACTGCTACCGGATGAGCAGATTACGGAGGTATGATAATCACCCGGGTCATCCATCAGCAATAAGTTGAAGAATGTGTTTGGTTAAAATAGCTCCTATCAGAACGTATCTATTAAAACTACTAACATGAACAAAATAACCTTACTGATCGTCGTTCTCTGTAGCTCTTGTACTGCGTATCATCATGGCACTCTCACTGAAAGTGACCACTCAAATAAAGATTTAAATGTAATTGACCTAGCCCGCGGCTACGCGAAAGTTAGTCGCTTTTTATTTTTTGGTGGTAACCAAACCGACGCATTGATTGCCGATGCCCGGAGAAGTCTGCTTATAAACTATCCACTAGACAAAGGGCAGTATTTCTCCAACTATACCTTAGATCGTAAAGAGACTTATGCTTTTCCGGGGATTCATACAACAACAGTTATTATCACTGCTGAAGTTGTTGCTGCTGCTGATTCTGATTTTTTAACTCAATTGCAAGAAGAGGCCAACGCAGCGTATCTAAGGTTCTTGCTTGGTCAGCAAGTCAGCTTTTTTGATGACAAAATCGACAAACTGGTTGAGGGTGAAATACTAGCGTTGAAAAAGAGTAAGGCAGTGGTTGGCTATGTGGATCTAGCGGGCAAATTCAAGATCAAAGGTATTTCCCTGAAGAAATTGAAATCAGCGGAGTAGAGATAAAACTATCAAATTCACTGCAATTGATAAATAAGAAAACTTGGGAGGTGCCCCATTTGGACACGATGGAAATGTGGAAGTTTGGCGAATACAAAAAGTTTGTGCCATTAGATCTACTGGCTGCGCTCTTTCTGGTAGAAGTTGATCCGACAAACTACTAGGCACTCAGCAAATTCAACAAGCGTACTATCAAGATCAGGATTTAGAAAAGATCACTCAATCGGGCTACCAGAATATCCGTTTATTAGCCCAGGTTTATCTCGCGATGCTTTCTCAGCCTCTATTAACTGATGAGCAGGTGACTGAGGTGTAAGTTTACAGTCTGTATTTGGGACATTAAATCTAAATAAAATGCCAACTACTGAGCTTGAATTGGAACAACGGATGAAAGAAAATTGCTATAACTTTAACGGTTACTCAATTAATGGAAATTCTATTCATGAAGGTTTTGGGATAGATAAGTTAGGTAGTCTTTTTGCTTGGTATTACACTGAACGTGGTAACCGAGATAATCTAAAATACTTTCAATCTGAAAAAGAGATAGTTGAATATGCGTTTAAACAAATTAAATCCGACATGTGGGCAAAGGTTCATTGTGTAGGTTTTACCGTTGATAAAGTAAAAATAGATGAGTTAGCGCAAACCCTCAAAAAGCGGAATATTGAATTTCTTCAGGATTCAATTCCATACTACGGATCTCAATCTCCTGTCTACCGAATCTTTGTGTTTGGATGTAGCAATAAAAGAGTAGATGATTTAAAGAATAAGTATCACCAATGACTAGCAAAGAACAAATATTGAGTTTTTTACAAGAGAAGAAAAGTGAATTTTTCTCTGATTATCAGTTGATTAAGCTAGTGTTGCTCGGCTCATTTGCTAGAGATGAAGAAACTGAAGAAAGCGATATTGATCTGATCGTAGAATTTGAGCCTAATACCGAAAATCTATCCGAAAAGAAACACCACATTAAATCTTTAGTAGAAAAGCGATTTAATTGTAACGTAGACATTTGCCGAGAAAAGTATATCAAATCTTATTTTAAATCATACATTTTGCAATCAGCCGTCTATGTCTGAAAGGGACAAGGGCAACTTGATGGTTGCAAGAAGATCCAAGGTTTTACTCATGATTTTGATGATGCCGATGCATTCTATGCTGATGAGAAGACATTTGATGTGGTACTAATGAATTTTTTAATCATCGGAGAATCTGTTGCTAAACTCAGCGAAGAGCTTAAGAACCAAGAAAACCAGGTGCCTTGGACAAAAATCAAAGGCTTCCGCAATATTGTAGCTCACAATTACCTTGGAGTTGATGCAGAAGAAGTGTGGCAAATTGTTAAGAACCATCTTCCTGTTTTAGAAAGGGACATCAACAAAATCTTAGGGGATCAGGAACTTTAATCCTGCAATATTGTACTTCTTCTGAGAATGATAAGCTTTAGTTTCCCTCCCTTTTCGCCCCACCAATCTAATTTTTTCAAACTAACCCAAACCACTAATGGCTAAACGAAATAAAAAACAGAAAACCCGTTCGCGGGCTAAGAATAAAAAAAGTAGTAACGTTAACGGCGAGCTTTTACCGCTAATTTCCAACCTACTGAACGCTAACGTCAGTCGGGCATTTACTGCCCGTCAGATCATGAAGCAGCTCTCCCTGAGCAATCGCGCCGCTAAAGTGGCAGTACACGAAATACTGGATTCACTGGTAGAACAAGAGCAAGTACGCTCATTACCGAAGGGTAAATACCAGTCTACTAAAGAACCGGAATATATTCTGGGAGAGGTTGACTACGTTAATCCTCGCTTTGCCTTCATTATGAGCGACGAACTGGAAGAAGACATTAAAGTAGAATCTGATTACCTAATGAACGCCTGGGATGGCGATACCGTAAAAGTGCTCTCCTACGGTCCGGGCTACAGTGCCATTCGTGACCCGGCGGGGAGAGGTTCAGTGCGTCGCCCCGAGGGAGAGGTAATTGAAGTAGTAGAACGTGCCCGCGATGAGTTCGTCGGGCGGGTAGAGATGTCGGCTCGCTATGCTTTCGTCGTGCCTGATTTTCGGAAGCTGCACGAAGATATTTATGTGCGTCGCGAAGACCTGAGCGGAGCTACCCACGGCGACAAAGTGATTGTGAAGGTTAAAGAGTGGCCGTTCCAAGACCGGAACGCCGTGGGGGAGATCACACGGGTACTGGGCAAAGCCGGAGAACACCAAGCCGAGATGCACTCCATCATTGCTGAGTTTGGCTTGCCGCTGGAGTTTCCTCAGCAGGTTACCCGGGAAGCCGATAAGATTCGGGCGGGAATAACTAAGAAAGAAATTGCTAAGCGACGGGACTTCCGAACGATTACTACTTTCACTATCGACCCAGTGGATGCTAAAGATTTTGATGATGCCCTGTCTATTCAAAAGTTGGATAGCGGCTTGTGGGAGATTGGGGTACATATTGCCGACGTTACCCACTATCTTCAGCCCGACACCGCGCTGGAAGATGAGGCTCAGGAACGGGCTACATCAGTCTATCTGGTTGACCGCGTAATTCCGATGTTACCTGAAAAGCTTTCCAATGAGTTATGTTCGCTCCGTCCTGAGGAAGAAAAACTCACTTTTTCGGCCGTATTTGAAATGAATGATGAGGGGCAGATCAAAAAAGAATGGTTCGGTCGTACCGTAATCTATTCTGATCGTCGGTTCAGCTACGAGGAGGCCCAGGAATGCATCGATACTCAACAAGGTGACTTTGCCCAAGAAGTTGTTCAACTAAATACATTAGCTAAGAAGATTCGGGACGAGCGCTTTGCCAAAGGAGCCATCAGTTTTGAGACCACTGAAGTGCGATTTCGCCTAGACGAAGACGGAACCCCAGTGGAGGTAATTCCAAAAGTGCGGAAAGATGCCCATAAGCTAATTGAGGAGTTTATGCTATTGGCCAATAAAAAAGTAGCCGAGTTTGCATTTAATTATCAGCGTAAGAAAGAAAAGAATACCTTCGTATATCGGGTACACG
This sequence comes from Bacteroidota bacterium, assembly GCA_039198955.1. Classification (GTDB taxonomy): domain Bacteria; phylum Bacteroidota; class Bacteroidia; order Cytophagales; family Cyclobacteriaceae; genus Tunicatimonas. Next base: position 3,993 of record JBCCTI010000152.1, read on the forward strand.
ATTACCCTAACATTGAAAAGGTGGCTGACTTTGCCCAGTTTGCCCAGCGGTTCGGCTACAAACTACACACCTCTGATGATAAGATTTCTTACTCTCTCAACGATCTGATGGCAGCAGTAGAGGGTAAGCCTGAACAAGACATTTTGCAGTCGATCGCTATCCGCACTATGGCCAAAGCTATCTACACCACCGAAGCCAAAGGCCATTTTGGGTTGGCATTCAAACACTATTCTCACTTCACCTCCCCCATTCGTCGCTACCCCGACGTGATGACGCATCGTCTTCTGGCCAACTACCTGAACGGTGGAAAATCGCCGGAGGCCGAAGCTTACGAGCAGCTTTGTGAGCACTCCTCCCAACGAGAAAAGCGAGCCGCTGACGCCGAACGGGCCTCGGTAAAGTACAAGCAAGTAGAGTACATGGCCAAACGGAAAGACCAAACCTTCAATGGAATTGTGTCGGGGGTGACTGAGTGGGGCGTTTATGTGGAGATGGTAGACAACAAGTGCGAAGGCTTGGTACGCATGTCTGATATCCACGATGACTACTACGACTACGATGCCAAGAACTTCCGCATCATCGGTAAGCGGCGCAAACGCATTATTGCTTTGGGAGATAAAGTAAAAGTCAAAGTCATCAACACCGACCTCGACCGCCGAACCATCGACCTGGAATTCGCTTAGGGGCTGGGAGCAGGGTGCTCGGAGTTTGGTGTCATGTACTCATTGCCCCAAGCTCCCTGCCCCTAGCCATTATTCATTACTTCAATAGTGTGGTACGGTAAACTTTATCATCGGCGATAACTCGTAGATAGTAAGCCCCTGGAGCCAAACTGCTCGAGGGAAGATTCACCTGCTGGCGATGATCTGACTCTAACCTTCGCAGTACGTTGCCACTAAAGTCCAGAATTTCTACGGATACTTGTGATTTCTCTTCCTCAAAATCGAGGGTCAACTGCTCTTGTAGTGGCACCGGGTAGGCGGTCATCCCATCGAGCTGTACCGCATCTTGGCGAGCTGTTGCAGTATTGCTAGCATTACCCTGACTCTGTAGCAGTGCTACCCAATCCTGACTTGAGCTGTTAGGAGGGTTACCGATAGAAACGCTGCCGTTGGCAGTCACTGAGCCTTTTGAGCCGGTTTGCAGATTACCTCCACTACGCGGATTGTACCACCGAATGCTGTACTGTATTCCGTCGCTACCCAGGTTA
>JBCCTI010000153.1:0-5098 GCA_039198955.1 Bacteroidota bacterium
AGATACGGTTGCCCGCAGGTGGGCTATTTACCCTAGGCAACCCGACAATTAAAACAATAGCTAAGCATGTAGAAGATGCGATAGTTGCCTTCTCTGGACGAGGGTTCGAATCCCTCCGACTCCACAAGTTTCATTTAGATACTGAAAAAACCCTCTAAATTTTAAAATTTAGAGGGTTTTTTCTTTTTAGACCTTTATTTTATTTATGAATTCTCGTAAATTAGGCGAGTAGTTCAGTCGCTTTAGAATGTATACTTCCCCCTTGCTTTAGCCAACCGGCGTCTCGGCGAGATGAGCTTTCAGCACGATTATTACTAGAACGTATGTCGCTTCGCTCGATTGCCCGCATTCTAAAAATCAGTCTAGGTTGGGTTGTCAACGATGCTAAACAGTACTGGCCATCTGTGAGCCGAGCACTTCCCATAGGGGAGCTCACGCAGCCTCACCTGCAACTATATTGCCTGGAGGTCGATGAAATGTGGACATCTGTAGGGGCCAAAGGCGGCCCTGACTAGGTCGCCAGGCGATGATGGCTTTGGCTAGCCGTAGAACGCCGTACAGGCTTAATAGTAGGGCTTCATCTTGGTGGTAGGGGGAAAGAAGGGGCTTTAAGTCTGTGGCAGCTGCTCAGTATATCTCAAAAACTACGACACAAAGCACTGGTATTTACCGATAATCGCGCGGCGAACTGCTGGGATGCCTACGCCACCGTTTTTGCGAAGGGACAGCGTGGGATGCCCTGCATCAGGTTGAGGGTAAAAAGTAGACTGTTAAAATAGAACGGTTCAATGATACGTTGCGACAGGGATGCGCCTGTTTGGTTCGTAAAACGCTTTCTTTCCCCAAGACATGGGAGAACCACCGCGGGGCGGCCGCTCAATGCCGTTTAGTTAAGGATTTGCAATAGAAGATAAAGGGGTAAGTCTGTAGAATACAGCTAATATTTCACAAACTATAACTTCCCCCTTATGCAATCCAATTTACAAATTATCACTGATCGGATCGCCGAAGCGATTGAAAAAGTTTTTAATGCAAGCCTCTAATTATAAAGAGAAATATTGTCACTGTTCAACCGCATTTACTAGAAAGCGAATACTCGGTTTCTCAATGGTCGTACTGTTTATCATTAATTTGGTAAAAAGAAGTTTAGCTATTGAACTGGATGATCTATTTGGGTTTCTTCACCGCGAGGCGGCCGCCAGACTACTATTCCAACCAAAGGGGCCTTTAGTCAGGCTAGATATAAGCTTAAGGCTTTTTTTCCAGGATTGGAACCGCTGTCTAGTGGTAGCCTTTTATCGGATCAATGCAACGAGGGTCAATCGGTGGCAGGGTTTCAGGGTCTTTGGCATTGATGGATCAAGGGCTTATTTACCGGACTTTAATTTGATGCGGAAAGAGTTTGGTATACATGCCAATCAGTCGAAGAAGTTTCCTATGGCTCAGATGATTGCGGCCGCCGCCTTTAGGTTTGTAGGGTAACGTGAGCTATGGATTAGAATAGATATAAAAGGTTGACCATCAATGTTTTGTATATTTGGGTTAGCAAAACCAACGCAAAATATAATAGTCATCCCTATGATTCAATTTAGCGAAAAAAAACTGATTGCCTTGTACGTTGAGATAGATGATTTATTGAAAGCTTATCACACCTTTTTATTCAGACGTGGTTTATTAAATGGCAAACATGCCACCCGTATCCCTGCCCTAAGCGCAGCGGAAACCTGCACCATCTTGGTAGGCTATCACTACTCTGGCTACAAATGCTTTGAATACTACTATCGGCAAGTAATCTTGAAGAGCCACCACGACTACTTTCCTGATGCCCCCAGCTACGAACGCTTTCTAGACTATATCGCGTGTTACGCATTTACTCTACCTATGGCTCTTCTATACCACTTGCCAGGCACAACGCACAGGACTGTATTTTATAGACAGCAAAAAGCTTGAGGTCTGTCATATCAAACGGGAACATGCACACCGTGTTTTTCAGGGGCTGGTCGCTAAAGACAAGACTTCTACAGGCTACTTCTTTGGTCTTAACCGCGTCGGCGGCCGATTGCATATAGTGATCAATAATCTTGGTGAGATCATCTGCTTTCTGAATATGACTGACAACAACCATAAAGTATTACAGCACCTTTTAAAAGGCTTGCAAGGGGTTTGTGTAGGGGATAAAGGTTATCTAACCAGTCTATTTGAATGGTTTTATGAGAACGGGCTAGAAATTATCAAAAGGCCCCGAAAGAACATGCGTACCATACCGCTACCTATCTACAAGCACCAACTCATCAACATGAGACCTGTGATTGAATCCGCTTTTGATATCATGGGTACCGTTTATGATATTGACCATACGCGTCACCGTAGTCCAGTCAATGCAATCACCCATATACTAGCTGGATTAGTAGCTTACCAGCATCTACCCCAAAAACCCAGCGTATTCTTTCCCTCTATGACCAAAGAGCAGAAATCAGATAGCCATCTTTTGGCTGCTTAGTAATCCATAGTTCACGTTTATTTAACAAAAAACGGCTGCGTCTGGCGTGACCTGCCTTGTTGTTTCCCTTCTTGGCAGACCATCTACAGATACTTTTCGAAGTGGGTTGCCAATGGCACTTGGAAACAGATGAGTGACTGTCTAACGGTGAGCTACAGGGAAAAAGAAGGGAAAAATGCCCAGCCCAGTGTAGGTGTGATTGACACCCAAAGCGTAAAAAACAGCCCTACCGCTACGGAAAACACGGGTTTTGACGGTGGAAAAAAGCGGCCGCCGCGCGAGTGAAAGGGAGGAAACGGTTCTTCTTGGTGGCCGGCACCCCGGTGGACACGATGGGCAATCTGTTAGACAGTTTTGTAGTGTCAGCTAACCGCTATGACGGGACGACCGCCTTGGCGCATTGGGGCTTGCTTTCCCTGAGGAATATTTTATTGGATCAGGTATGTCAGGTCTACGCCGACGGGACATTCGGGGGACAGTTCAAACAAGGGATGGATAAACAATACGAAGTAACGGTCGTCATTCCTAAAACCCCAAACGCTCAAAAGGGCAATGTCAGCATTCATGAGAAGAGGTGGATAGTTGAACGCATAATTGCATGGATACTTAATAATCGAAGGTGCGTGAAGGATTATGAACGGAGTACCGAACATGCCAACGCATTCTTAACAATTGCCAATATCAGGAGGATCGTTAAGAAAATTTAATTGAAACACCTTCTAAGACATTCTTTGGTGAAATAGCCCTAATTTTGATACGATTACGTGGAAATATTTTCGGGCTCAGCCTCCCGTTCTATTTCCTGCTTAATTACCTGTACTGCGTTCTTCTTGGGAATAATTGTGTCGCCAATGTGATGAGAGTAGGCTTTGGTAAATTCGGCCCCAACTAGGAAGATAACGGCTGAGTAGTAAATCCAGATTAATAGAATCACTAAAGACCCAGCAGCACCGTATGAAGTTGATAAGTTACTAGTTTTCAGATACAACCCTATCAACTCTTTTCCCAGAACAAATAACACGGTGGTTACGAGTGCCCCAACCCACACGTCACGCCACCGAATTTTGGCATCCGGGAGTAATTTAAACACTAGGGCAAATACTAACGTAACAATAGCGATACTAATGATCAAACTGGCTAATTGCATTAAATACACTGTATACTCAGATAGGAGGGGCGAAATAAACTCCTCTGATACTTTCAGTACCAAATCAATAATCTGGATGGCGATAAGAATGAGTCCTAGGCTAACGACAATTACGAAGGAGAATAGTCGATCAATAATCAGCTTAAGCCAACCCCTCCGGGGTTTGGCCCGTACTCCCCAAATTTCGTTCAGAGCCAACTGAATATTCACAAATACGGTGGTAGCACTAAAGATCAGTGTAGCAAAGCCAATGGTTTTGGCAATTGTACCTGACTCATTCAGGTTAACATTACGGAGAATATTCTGAATTTGTTTAGCGATCCCTTCCCCTACGTGTGTAGAAATTTGTTCGTATAATGTTCCCCTAATAGCCGCTTCCCCATAAAAAATTCCGGCAATGTATACGGCAAATATCAGCAATGCAGGTAAAGAAAAAATCATATAAAAGGCAATAGAAGCTCCGTAGAGCATGGGGTTATCATGCTGAAACCCTCGGTAGGTATCCACGAGTAGCCGCATGATTACGGTATTTCTCAGTGTATTCCAGTATTTTTTCCAACGCTTCATTCAAGCAATCATAGGTGTATATGGGTACAACGTATGCTCTGAGCTATTTGGGGTGTTGCACCTACATAGATTTACAATTGCAATAAAGCAAAAAGTGCTGAATAAACATCCAGCACTTTTTACAAGAAAACTTACTTTTTATTCCTTATTGAATAACTACCCGTTGCGTATTCCAGCCAGTGCTGTTCTGGGTTTGCACTAGATAGATTCCCTTTGGTAATTCTGAGAAGTCTACCGAAGTCGTCTGATACCCGCTAAGCTGCCCCTGCTCTATCAAGTGCCCTTGCAAGTTTCTAACCTGATATGCCCTGGCTTGCTCTGCCCTAATATGAATCAGGCCAATTGACGGATTCGGGTAGATATTTACCTCAGGCTGCTCTATTAATGGTACAACTTCTTCAACTTCAGCAGCAAGTTCAGTACCTTTCTTCTCAGTAGTCTCCTTTCTAGCGACTGGTGCTGGCGGAGCTTCCGTTGTCGTCTCACTTCTAATAATCATAGCTCCCAGGAAACCGTAAGTAGCGCCTACTGCCCGACTTACCTCAATTTGTATTGTACCATCGTCTGCGGGACGCACATTTTCTATGGTTACTACCTCTTCTTCATTGTAGGATGCATTCATCGAGACCTCTTGATCACCGATTTTGTAAATAGTAGTCCGGTTACCGCTAAACATAGAACTGGCAAAGAAAGTAAAGTTGTACAACTTATTCGTAGACGCACCCTCTAGGGTAATTATCTCGCGTTCTTGGGTCCAGAAGTACGAGCGGGTTACTGCATCTGCATATTTCCCAGTATTATTTCCAGTAGTAAACCCTTTGTGGTTGTCCCCACCCCAGTTGGTTTCCAGCTTTAGGGTTGCATAGGATGAAGTACCGTCAGCA
>JBCCTI010000154.1:0-5087 GCA_039198955.1 Bacteroidota bacterium
CTGCAAAACGATTGTTCCTAAGTCAAGGATTGACTAACATGATGGCATAACCCCATCAGCATGATTAGAAACTATTTAAAAATCGCCTACCGAAACTTCGTTCGGAATATAACTTACTCCCTCATTAATGAGTTAGGCCTGGCCCTTAGTATATTTTGTGCCATACTAATTATCCTGTGGATCAATGATGAGCTAAACTACGAATCCTTCTGGCCCAACTCTGAACAGATTTATCGTTTGGTGCAAGCCCCGGAGATGAGCGACGGCACTGTGTTCCGAGCCGCTGCCAATACAGCCTCTACTCCAGAACTACTGAAAGAACAGTTTCCTGGAATCGATGAATACACCCGCTTTCGTCCTTTCCCTGATCGATCCTTAGTTGAGTACGGCGAGGCAAAGTTCTACGAAAATACCACTTACGTAGACTCGACCTTCTTTCAGGTCTTTCAGCTTCCTTTCCTGGTTGGAAACCCGGCTACTGCTTTAGATGACCCAAACTCGGCAGTGATTAACGAACAGCTTGCTCAGAAGTACTTTGGTGAGGATTGGCAGCAAGAAGACATTTTAGGCAAGATACTGACGGTGGATCAAAATCTGAGTTTTGCCATTAGCGGAGTTACCGAAAACCTACCGACCAATACTCATTTTCAGTTCGATATTCTGCTACCATTCCGCAAGTTATACGAACTCGGTTTCAATTTGAGTAATGATAATAACTACTACTATGCCTACTTCTTACTAGGATCCGATGTAGACGGGGCAGCTCTTTCGGAGAAAATTGCTGAATTCGCTAGGGTAGACGAAGATCTCAACGACTACTTTTATCTGCAAGCCTTAGACGATATTCATCTTTACTCGGATTTTGATATTGATGTATACGGCAGCACTGAGCCTCGCTATCCGTATGTCAATATTTTTATCGTTGTGGCACTCGCTATTCTCCTGATTGCCAGTATCAACTTTATGAATCTCTCTACCGCTCAGTCAGAACGAAGAGCTAAGGAAATTGGATTGCGGAAAGCAGTAGGCTCGCAACGAAGCCAAATTATTGGGCAACTACTGAGCGAATCGGTACTGTTATCACTTTTGGCTTTCGTCGTCGCCACCGGAGCCGTGTTACTATCTTTATCAGCCTTTAATACGATTGTCGGAAAATCTATTGCGCTAAGTTTCGAAAAATGGACGATTGGCATCAGCTTTATTGTAGGAACGGTACTGATTGGTTTGATAGCCGGTAGCTACCCGGCTTTGGTTTTGTCAGCGTTTAAGCCCGCACAGGTACTCAAAGGTGGTCTATCTACAAAGCAGGGAGGTACGCTGTTCCGCCGGATATTAGTGGTCACTCAGTTTGTCGTTACCATTATCCTCATCTTGGGTACTACGGTGGTGTATCGGCAGTTTCAGTACTTTGTAGAAAGAGATTTAGGCTATGATAAAGACTTGCTAGTGTATATGCCGATCCGGGGTGATATCCGGGATAACTACGATGGGTTTAAAAACGACCTACTGCAACAACCCGCCATCAAAGGAATTACTGCTTCTTCTGACATTCCTACCTACACCATACAAGCTACTCTCGGAGTAGACTGGGCGGGCAAAGAAGATGAAGATGAGACCTTGTTTCATCATTTTGCCGTAGACCACGACTATGTAGAAACTTTAGGACTGGAACTGCTACAAGGAAGAGATTTTTCCACTGACTTTCCGGCAGATACTGCTAATTTCATTCTAAACGAAGAAGCGGTGAAACTGATAGGTTTGATCAATCCCGTTGGAAGCCAACTAAATTTATTTGGTAATGAGGGAACAATTATAGGAGTGGTCAAAGACTTCAACTTTAAATCACTGCACCAAAAAGTAGAACCGTTAATACTGCATATGGTGTTTGGGCCTTCATACATTATGACCAAAGTAGCTCCCGGAAATACAATAACTTCCTTAGATTTACTAGAGCAAGCTTGGGAAAAACACAACCCAAATTATCCGTTTGAGTACCACTTCGTGAACGAAGAGTACGAACGCTTGTATCAATCGGAGAAGCGCATGTCGGATGTTTTTGGCTACTTTACCTTCTTCACCCTATTCATTGCCTGCCTTGGCTTGGTGGGTCTGATCAACCACATGATTGAGAAACGAAAGAAAGAAGTAAGCATTCGGAAGGTACTAGGTGCTTCTATCTCCAGTATCCTTTCGCTTCTATCAAAAGAATATATTCGCCTCATACTGATTGCATTCCTCATTGCTATCCCAATCGCTCACTACTTCATTAGCGACTGGCTGGATAATTACGCCTACCAAGTTGATGTTCAGTGGTGGCTCTATTTGGTGCCGGGGGCTTTAGTACTGTTGTTCGCTTTACTTTCCGTAGGCGGACAAACGTTGAAAGCCGCCCATCAAAATCCCGTTGAGAATTTACGAAACGAATAGAACACGGTAAAAGGTGGAGGGTAAAGGGTTTGTAGCATAGACACCTTTCTACCCTGCACCCTTGACCTTTCACCTCCAATTTTATGATAAAAAATTATCTAAAGACCGCCCTTCGCCGATTGAGCCGAGACAAAGGTTTGGCATTGATTAAAGTACTGGGGCTAAGTATCGGAATCACCTGCTGCCTGGTCATTTATACATTCGTATCCTACGAGTTAAGCTTTGACCAGCACCACCAAAAAGCCGATCAAATCTACCGGGTAGTACAGCACACAAAGTATACCGATGATACGTATTACTGGAGTTCCACCGCTTATCCGTTAGCCGAAGCACTCCGCAATGATTTTCCGAACGATCTTTCGCTCGTTACCCAAACGGCAGGTCCAGTTACGCGCAACTTTGGCCTAGCTGATTCGGATAGTGAACTAGATAAATTTGACGAAGAGCAAGTACTATTCGTCGATCCCTACTTCTGGCAGGTATTCGATGTAGACTGGTTACAGGGTAGTCCTGAAACAGCCTTCTCCAACATGAATTCGGCGATACTGACTAAAAGTCTGGCAGTTCAGATATTTGGCCGAGATAAATTGGAGGCTCAGTCGGTAATCGGAAAAGTGCTGCAACTCAATCACAAAGACGCCCTTCAGATAACTGGGGTGGTGGACGACCCTCCGGTAACCTCTTCTATTCGGTTTCGGATGCTGGTTCCTTACGAGTTTTTCCGGGTAAATAATCCTTACTTTGCTGGTAACTGGTCGGGTAACTATCAGGGTACCACCTATATCATTCCGCAAGCTGATACTCCGGTTGGTGGATTAGAACAGCAAATCGATACCTGGAAAGCCAAGTACCTAGACGAGCAGGATCGACAGCGAATCAGCTATGCCCTTCAGCCACTACCGGAGATTCATACTGAAACGCTCTATAGCACCAGTATCAACAGCTACACCATGCCCGCCAAAGTAATTCAAGCTGCCGTCTGGATTGGTATATTTATTCTATTGATTGCCTGTATTAACTTCATCAATCTGGCGACCGCCCAAGCCACTCGGCAAGCAAAAGAAGTAGGAATTAGAAAAGTGCTGGGCGGAAGTCGGATGCAACTCTTTATCCAACACCTCAGTGAGAACAGTTTGATTGTAGGCGGGGCAATCGTAGTATCGCTGCTAATGAGTACTGTGTGCCTTCGCCAACTAAATGACTTACTCGCCGTCTTTCGGCTAGAGTTGTCATTGAGTAGCGATATTATGGGAATTAGCTTATTACTTGCCTTGGTAGTGAGTGCATTGGCTACCGGGTATCCGGCTCTGGTCGTATCGGCCTTTGAGCCAGTCAAAGCTTTGAAGGACAAAGTTGCTTCCTTTCGGGATCGCAGCTTTGGGCTGCATAAGTCGCTAATCGTACTTCAGTTTTGTATCGTACTCATTCTTGGGACGAGTGCACTAGTGGTGTACCAGCAGCTTAAGTATTTTCAGAGTGCCGACCTAGGCTTTGCTACCGAAGCCATTGTCACTACTGAGGTGCCAAGCGAACAACAGTCCGAAGTACTGCGAACTCGCTTGCTAAATCAGCCCGCGATTACTGAAGCAACCCTAGCCACCGGGGCTCCTACCGCTACCGAAATCCGCAACGGTACTACCGCTCGCCTACCCCACCAAACCGAAGTAGATGGTCTGGAAGCTGAGATGAAAAGTATTGATCTTCATTACTTAGACTTCTACCAACTAGAACTGATTGCCGGGAGGAACTTCACTCGAACCAGCCCTCAGTTCGACGAATTTATCGTAAATGAAACGCTCGCTAACGCCCTCTTCGCATCACCCGAAGCCGCCTTGGGGCAGGAATTAGTCATCAACGAAGGGGGTGCCACCATCGTGGGAGTCGTAAAAGATTATCACAACAATTCATTACAGGAAGAAATTAGCCCAAGTGTTTTCATCAACTGGGACTACGGCATTTATGAAGCGGCAGTGAAGGTATCTGGATTTCAGGATGGACTAGCCCAACTTGAGGAAGGTTGGGAAGCAGTATTTCCTAAACGTATTTACGAATATGCTTTTCTAGACGATCAGTTAGCCTCTAGTTATCGGCTGGAGCAAATGATACTGAAAGGGTTTACCGTCTTCGCTATTTTAGCTATCCTCATTGCCTGCTTGGGTCTTATCGGACTCACTACTTTTAGCATGACGCGCCGAACCAAAGAGATCGGTATCCGCAAGGTGCTGGGAGCTACGGTGCAGCAGGTCTTCGCACTGCTTTCCCAGCAGTACCTCAAATTAATTGTCATTGCGGCAGTCATTGCTGTTCCGGTTGCCAATTATTTTCTGGCCGAGTGGCTAGCGGGCTTCGCCTACCGAATTACCATAGCTTGGTGGTTCTTTGTTTTGCCTACTGCAATAGTAGTACTTATTGCCTTAGCTGCAATCAGTACTCAAACCCTTCGGGCTGCCACCCGCAACCCAGTGGATAGCTTGCGGGATGAATAACATTTCAATGATTGACAATTAGTGAGTAATGACTAGGGCGTGTTGACATTTGGGCTAATGAGTGATTTTGGAGGTAATTTTTGTCTAATTTAGGCGCTTGAGAAGGGCAATGCCGGAGCATTGGCCGCCGAAAGTAACGAAAAGTAGGCGAAAATTTGCCCAAAATCGCTATTC
>JBCCTI010000155.1:0-5034 GCA_039198955.1 Bacteroidota bacterium
ACATGATAATATCCTCCAACAAATGAAGACGGCAACGCTCAATGCGCGGGTCTTCTAGCTGCGAAAACATTGTATAAAGTGTCATATTCGCAAAACTGACACTTACCTACTATTTTCACAACCTATAATGAAATCACCCTACTCATTTGGGTGGTTTTTTTGTTTCTTTGGTGGAAATTACCTAATTAATTACATCGGTAAAGGATTTTAGTCTTTTAGAATAGTAATTGTTTTATTTCTGCTAATTTGTCGTAGCAATAACCTACGTAATCTGTGGAACAGACGTACACTGAAGACCAGGCACTCATTCAGCACATTAAAGAGGGTGATGAGGCTAGCTTAATCAAGATTTATAAAGAACATCGCTCCGCTTTTCAGCAGTGGGCGCAGCATAGCTATCGTATCAATGAAGAACAGTCGGCAGATGCATTTCAGGATGCTGTGGTTTGCCTGTACCGAAATATTGTACAGGGCAAGCTGGAGTCCCTCAGCAGTTCTTTAAAAACTTATCTCTTTGCCATCGGAAAAAACATTATCCGAAAGAAGTTGCAGCAACCCATAGCCTTGGAAACTAGCGAATTAGAAGTGGTAGAGCACCTTCAGGCTGATCCTATCGACCAGTTTGCCACCAACGATCGTCAGCGGTTGGTTGCCCGTCTGATGGAAACTATTGGCGAGCCTTGCAAAAGTATTCTGGAGCTATTTTACTTTCGAGGCTTTAGTATGGAAGCCATTGCCGAACGCTTGAAGTACAAAAACGAAAATGTGGTAAAAACCCAAAAACTACGTTGCCTGACCAGCTTGAAAAATATGGTACGAGAGCGGTACCAGAACGAAGATTTTGTTTAAAATAACCAGTGGAATGATGGTAGAAAATCGCTGGAATCAGATAGATCGGTACGTAAGCGGTGCCATGTCGGGTGATGAGTTAGAAGAATTTGAGCAGCGAATGCGCGAACATGTAGGATTAGCCGAAGGGGTACACCTACACCGCGATATTCTTATAGGCATGGAGCTCAAGTTTATGCAAGAACTCAAAGAGCGTCTTGCTCTGGCTGATCGGCCTGAAAAGAAAGTCAACTGGAAACTCATAGCTCTGGTGGCAGGCGGTGTAGCTGTCGCTGCGGCAGCCGGATATGCAGTGTATTATTACCTCTTACAATCGTAGAAACTGTCTGAAGTTACGGTATTTGGGAAAGACTATTATTTGATTTGTAACTTCACAGAATATTCCCGAAGTACGTGGTCTTCCCAGCTCCGTTTTAGATCAATGTTGAGTTGGCATGCTTCTTTTTTTACAACTAAAAAACGAAGTTGCGATATACTTTCCTGACCGGGTCTGGCGAGACCGGGTCTCGCCAGACCCGGTCTCGCTAGACCGGATCGATCCTGACTGGGTCTATTTTGTCCAGACTGTGACCGCTCATCTAGTAGTTTTAGTGCTCTATCGCAGCCATCAGGTTGCCGCCAAACCCAATAGTATCCTGTACCCGGTTGGTACGGTAGCTCCACTATTAGCGTGTCTCGATAACTCACCTCTACTTGTTGATTGTGATGTTGTTCATTCAATATCATTTTAGTCAGATCTGCGGGTTGGTAGTACAGCGCAAATAGCCATAGGTGAAAGAGCAAAATTATTTGTTCCATAATTAGTCAAGATAATGACTTCTCTCATCTCTTACGGGACGAGAGAAGTCATGAGGTTACATAAGCTACCCACCAATCTCCTCAAACTCTTTGGGATGGAGGAATGGGTTGATAATATCAAAGCGCTTCACTAGAATTTTTTGGAACTCTGCATCAATAGCATAGAACCTACTTTGAGCTTGTACCCAAGTGGCAGCGTACCCGATGTTATTGGTATTATAATCAATCCACATATAGCCATTGTCGCACCAGCCACTACCCCAAGAGTTCTTGATCAGCCAAGCATTTTTATTGTCATCCCATCCTACTAAGGTCACTGCGTGGTTTATCCCTTCATCAGCCCCCTCTTCTTTAAAGACACCATCAGCCGGCTTGTGCCCAGCAAAAGCTGGAGTAGCATTGACAGCTACCGCCAGAGAGCCGTATTTACACAGAGCGTCTTTTAATTGTTGTACTGAAGGTATTGTACTCTTTACCGTTACAAACCCCCAGTTAATGGCCCGGTGAGGTTTGGTATTTCTGTAGCATACGTCATCTATAGCTACGTAAGGCACATCAACTTCACGAGCCACGCCAGTTGTGAGCATATACTCAAATACGGGGTCGTACCAGCCCCCCCCGCAGCTTCCGGCTCCCGAGCAGTTTAGAACATCTTGTTCCGATACATCGGCATTAATGTTATTACGGATCAGATTACTGCTTTCGTAAGCACCCATGGCTGCGAAAGCCCAGCAACTACCGCATCCTCTCTGGTTACGAACCGGAGTTACCTTACCTGCATCGCGCCAATTAAAGGCCGGGCGATTAGCCGAACATACATCCCTAAGAAAATAATCATATTCGATTAATCTTTCGTAGTCCATTTCATAGATAATTTCAGCATATTCATTCTGAACTGCCGCAATTTCTTGCCAATTCTCGGGTAGTTCAAATTGAGTCAATTCTTCCAGAGGGTACTGTTCTACTGCATTGTCTGACTCCCGGTCGTAGTATTTATCTTCAAATTTGGGGTCTTTGGGCGAGGGGTAGCGAGAGGATAATTGATCATCGGTTTCTTCACAGGCAGTGAAGCTAATTCCGATAATTAACAGAGCAATCATTGTGGGAAATAGTGGTTTACTTAACTTTTTCATGAGAAGCATTTTTTAAGATTGGTAAATATTAGGGCGATCGATCAAATATTAGTAAACCAAGTAGTAAAAATGTAACTACCATTAATGAAAATTAAGTGACAGAAAAAAGTTAGCTTAGATGAAAGCGATTTGTAGTATAGATAGGAGTACGCCCCTTTGATACTTTAGAGAGTGATTTCATTTTTATGGCGTATAGATCAGCGGGAAAAACTAATTTCAACCCGACGGTTTTTCGCTCTCAGCACCTCATCGGTATTTGGATACAGCGGCTCGCTTTCCCCTTTTCCCTCAATACGAATGCGTTCAGAGGCAACTTGCTGCTCTAATAAAAGTCTTTGCACCGCCCTCGCCCGGGCTAATGACAATCGCTGATTGGCTTCATCATTACCAACATTGTCCGTATGTCCGGCAAGCGTTACTACCAGATTTGGGTGCTGCCGTAGAAATTGGGCAATAGTGGCTAAAGAATTCTCGCTATCTGAATTGACCAATGTTTGGTTAAATGAGAATTCAACGATCAGATCCAAGGAAGAAGTCGTTATCTTTCCTTTGGGTATACTCACTAGAGGAGATGTTACCGTACTCACTTCCGGTAATTTTCCTAGTGAATCTACTGGTGAATTAGGTGGTATCGAGGCAAGTCGGGGAATCCTTACGGATATTTTGGATTTTGAGCGATCACGACGGTTACGCTTTTTTCTACGACGGTTCCACTGGGGTTTATCTTTCGGTTTTACGGGCTGATGCCAGGCTAAAGCTACTTCAAAAGCATTCTGTAAAGGGTTAGCCGGACGGATACTTGCTTCGGTATCAAAACTTACCCCCAACGTATACGATGGCTGATGCCACTGTAATGTCAACACTAGATTGCGGTTGAGCATGTAGCGAGTGATTAAATCTACCCGGGGATTAGTAGTATTAGCCGAAAAAGCATTCCTAAGTTCATACGAAAATCGGCTACCCACATTCAGTAGTGTTGCCCCCGCTTGGTAAACCAATAAAAATTCAGGAAATACACTGAAGCGGTTTTTCTGATACGCCCGAAATCCATTCTGAACAGTCAATGTAGACGGTAGGGGTTGGACTGAGCCAAAAAATGATTCGTCTGGTCGATTAAAATCTAGCCAACTGATTCCCGTATAAAATATGGTAGCCTGATCACGGTCTACTGCGTACCACAGCAAACCCGTACCCAAAGATAGATAATTCGCTTGCAGATCATTCATATTTTCACCTGAGGTGAGGGCTGGATCAAACCCTTGCCCGGGACGAAACTGACTACCCGTTCGGATATTCTCGGTGGAGATTCGCTTAACCTGATAATTAGCGTTAAACCCCAAGCTAAGTCGTTGTTGCCGCGTAAGCGCAATGTCCTGAGCTAACGACGCTCCCAGTCGCTGAAAGCGATACCAACCGGCTTCACCCGCCCGGTCATCCAGTACCGAAATTCCAACTCCTCCGTAGCGCTGCTTACCCCATAGCAGCGGTCGGGTAGCCGAAAACTGTGACGAGCGAAATGTATTCCCCCCATCTAAATTCTGACGGCGATAATGAGCCACCACCCACCAATCAGGTGAAGCAGCAGCCCATGCTGGGTTTAAAGTAGCATTAGGTGCAACTCGATACTGAGAAAATAGCGGGGATTGCGCCGATGATGAAAGTGAACACAGAAAAAATAAGAAATACAGTAAGAGAACACGAACCGTACAAAGTATATATTCTCGCTGTATATGATGCACTCTTTGTAGGATATGTGATAATACAAAGCCTGTTTGTTGTTCATTTCTTTCTTGATAAAGAAACGAACCAAAGAAATCAACCGGGTCGCCGGGCGAAAAATTCAATGCTTCCCCGCACAAAACCTCTCGCACGCCCGCTGAATTTTCAGGCCAGCGCACTAATATCTCTGGATTTTTCACAAACAATACTACTTCAGAATAAAGATTGTGCACTATAAAATTTTGATTTACAGATATTTAACAACTATCAATTGTCTATTTTCAATTGATACATCTATCATCTACCGAACCAGTCGTAATTGTCCAGATTGTGCTCCCTCAAACTGGAGTGGTGTACCATCTTCGAAAGAACCAGAGATTTTCCACACGTAAAGCCCGTTGGGCTGGGGCTGATTGCGGTATTTTCCGTCCCAGCCTTCTTCTATCCGATTGGTTTCAAATAGCAGCGTACCTTGCCGATCGTATACCTGAAACGTCAATGACTCAATTCGTTGACCGTACAAGCGAAATTGGTC
>JBCCTI010000156.1:0-4589 GCA_039198955.1 Bacteroidota bacterium
ACACCATTGCCCCCCGATCAATATTCTCTTCTACGAAGTTTTCGTTATCGCAAGCTGACAAAACTACCAGTAAGGAGAGGCTCGCGTTTAATATTTTATGTAACTTCATTGTATCTTAATTTTCAGTTTTTAATAGCCACACAGTGGTTAATTAGCGTCCCAAAACACCTTCACCTCAGCCGGGTTCTGCTGCTGTACGTTCGGGTTTAGTTCTACCTCCGTAGCCGAATAAGGCAGCACCGTTGGAAAAGATCTGGATGCATTTGTAAAACTCAGATTATCCGTATTAGGATCGTAGAGCAGGGGATAGCCCGTCCGACGGTAATCAGTGTAGGCATCTACGGCAAACCCGAAAGAAGCGATCCACTTCTGAGTCATGATAATCTCCAGTTTTTTGTTATTGTCCCCAGCATCATAGCGAGATAGTACTACCGCAACGTAAGCGTCAATATCTTCATCGGAGATATTGGAAGGTGAGTCCTGTCCCTTAGCATCATAGTTAGCTACTACCTCATTTACCTTGGCAAACGAAGCCCGCATGGCACTCTCTAACAATGTACGGGGGTCACCAGAAGTAACTCCAGTCTGGGCCAATTCGGCCTCAATGTATAGCCGAGCATAGTAGGTTAAGATTCGCTGAGGCACATCACCCGGAGCTTGGGTTTGGGTAGGAGCTATTGCTCCGCCATCGTCAAACCGTCCCCCTACTGGATACATACCTAAAATGGTCTGTGACTGATCTTGCAAACCAGCCTGATTCGGTCCAGTTGAGCCGAAGTAAATTGATAAAAACGCTCCATCACGATATTCGGAAGGACTCTGAGGTGTACCGGTTTCCGATAATTGGTTGTACCAGTAGTAAGGCACCCGAGGGTCAATAATTCCATCCAGAATAGCGGGATTTTGTCCAGTAAGCGTCTCGTAAAACCATACACTAATGTAGTAGATGCGGGTGCCCAGGTTATCCGCAATAAAGCCCGGGTTACGGTTTTCCGGAGACTGAGTTTGTCCGTAAGCAAGCTCAAAATCTTCACCTTGATCACTAATAAGATCGTCTTCAGCCAATAGAGCATTTACCTCGCCGGAAACGTCTTGCACTAACCGCAATTGGTTATACAGCTTCAGCTTTACAGTTTTGGCAAACTTACGCCAACTAGCCATATTCCCTCCGTAGATTAGATCGTCGCCACCCGGAGTTAGGGTAGATGTTTTTTCTACATTGGCAATTCCCTCATCGAGCATCGCCAGTACTTCGGGGTAAATACTAGCATCTTCATCAGGTGAAGGAGTATAGGTTTCGGGAGCGGTGTTGGACTGCTGAAAGGGAACATCGCCCCAAACATCTACCATTTGGCTGTAAGCGTAGGCTTCCAAAATCTGGGCAATACCCACGTAGTGCCAGGCTTCTTGCTCAGTGCCAATATTTTTGATTTCCCGAATATCTTCTAGGGCTATACTGTAAAATTGGCTCCAAGCTTGCTGGATAGGAAAATCCGTTCCCTGCACATTATAGGCATCAAACCCTTGCCGACGGGTCATCTGGTGCATATACACTGATAAAATCGCCGACAGACCCGAAGTACTCATTCCTAAACTGTTGACTAGTGTTATCTCCGTATTAGTCAGCAATAGACTTACTGAAGCCTCAGTCGGATTATTCGGATCATCATTAATGTCAAAAAACTCATTACAGCTACTCGTCAGCAACATACCGACTGAGAGTAATAGTGAAAGTATCTTTTTCATGGTATTCTTGATTCTGATTGCTAGAATGTAACGTTTAGGTTCACGCCAAAACGACGGGTAGTTGGGGCTGAAGCATACTCAATGCCCTGGGTATTGGTAGAACCAAACCCATTAACTTCCGGATCAAAGTTGGTGTACTTTGGAATATTCGGGGCGTTGTACCACAGGTTACGTCCAGTGAGGGTAAGTGTCACCCGGCCGAACGGAGTTCTTTCCAGTACTGACTGGGGCAACGTATACCCAATTGAGGCTTCCCGAAGACGCACCACCGTTCCGTCGTATACCGTCCATTCGTCTTCAGCATTAATTCCAAAAGAACCGTTACCGTTCTGGAAGTACAGGTCATTGGTACTAACCTGGATAGTATTCGGGATTTTATTACCGTTCTCGTCCAAAATGGGTTGTCCAGTGTTAGGATCACCTAAGAATCCCGGTACAATACGGGAAGCATCCCGATCCTCGGTATCCCTAGTTACTCCCCGGCCGAGTAAACGCTCAACTGTCGTAGTGTAAATATCACCACCTTGACGGTAATCGAGCAATGCACTGATCGTGAACCCTTTAAAGCTGACCGTATTGGTTATACCCAACAAAAAATCAGGATTGGGGTCGCCAATTCTATCAAATTCTAGTGCCGGAAATAATACCCCAGTAGATGGATCAATCAGCAAATTACCTTCTTCGTCGCGGGCACTTACCGAGCCTCGCAGAATTCCGTAAGGCTGACCCGGTTCAATTACTGGGGTTACGCCCCCACCAAAGAGGTTACGTACATTGAAGCGATCGAGACCTTCGGGGATGGCCAACACTTCGTTTCGATTGCGGGTAAAGGCGGTATAAATATCCCAACGTAATCCATTATTTAGCTGAATCGGAACTAGGTTTAACCCTACTTCAATTCCTCTATTTTCCATCTCTCCTGCGTTGGTTACCAATTGTTGGAAGCCCGATGTTTCAGGAACACTTACGTTTACAATCTGATCACGGGTTACGCGATTGTAGTAAGTAAAATCCAATACTACGCGCCCCAGGAAGAAATCGAGAGTGGTTCCTACTTCAAACTCGTCGGTAAACTCAGGACTCAGTTCAGGGTCAAAAGCAATAGGATCGCGGGTAATACCGGGTTGCCCGTTAAACGGCAAATCATTGTCCGGCACTGATCCTATCAAATTTGTACTTTGCCCGCGATTGATGGAAAATAAGTTAGTCAACTGATACGGATCAGCATCATTACCAACCCGAGCTACGCCAAATCGTAGTTTTCCCTGAGAGAAAATAGTCTCGTTGGTTTGCAACCACTCGGTAAAGATGATCGAAGCACTAGCTGAACCGTAGAAGTAGTTACGTTGCTCTTCCGGTAATGTAGACGACCAGTCAGTGCGACCAGTGAGGTTGAGGTAGATAAAGTCATTGTATCCCAAAGTAATGTCAGAATACACTCCAACTAGACGCCGTTTTTCAAAATCCCCCCCAAACGGAGTTACATTGACAGTATTATCGAGATCGAAAATACCCGGCGCAATAATATCTACTCCCTGAAATGACTGACGATCTTCTTTCCGCTGATTAATATTATGGCCTACCAGTCCCTTGAAGTACAGCGATTCACTCAGGTCACGCTCTACCGTGATGATGAAGTTAGACTCAATTTCCTGACGATAGATGTCATCATCTACAATTGCCCCAGAACTACCAAAAGCCACTGAGCCTTCGTTCCAAATCTGCTGACGGCGATCGTTGAACTGGTTGATACCGATACGATAATCCACACTCAACCAATCCGTAATATCATAACCAATGTTCGCATTGGCAGTCACCCGATCAATGTTACTGGTGATACCATTATTGCGCCATGACCATAGTGGATTATCCTGATTGGTAAAGAACAGCGATGCCCCAGTAGGAGTCTCAAAGGGCAAGTCCATGTTCCAGGTGCGGCCCAGCCACAAAGTACGCGCAAAAGACGAAGCCGCCGCCGGGTCAGCAGCCCCACTCTCACCAAAGATAGGGCCGTTTTGTTCAGAAATCGAATACGAGAGATTAGCACCCGCCCGAATCCCATTTTCAAGTGTAGATTGTGCCCCCACCGAAATACTAGTTCGTTCAAAGTTAGCCTCAGGAATATACCCTTCATTCTCTAAATGCGAGGCGGTCAGACTAAACGACGTTTTGCCGTTGCCTCCTTGAATAGTGATAGAGTTATCCCAAACATGGCCGTTACGAAATAGGTCTTCTACATTATTCGGTCGGGCTACGTAAGGAATACTGTCAGTAAACAGATCGGGATAAGCGGTCCTATAATTCGGCCAGACCTGTACTGAATCGAGCCAAGCAAAAGCCGCCCCCCAAGAACCATTAGAACCCGGACGGTACTGAAATTCGGTACCATTTCCGTATAAGTTTTGATATTCGGGTAAATTACCGATTTGCTCTATCGAGTAAGAGCTACTGAAGGTTACTTCCAATCCTTTTTTAGAAACACTAGGACTACCCGCTTTGGTAGTAATTACCACTACTCCATTTCCTGCTCGCGAACCGTAGAGCGAGGCCGCTGCTGCCCCCTTTAGTACTGAGATCGATTCAATAGAATTGGGATCGAGGGCTGCCAGCGGAGAAGAATAAGAACCACCACCGGTTAATTGGTTATAGGTGGTAAATTGCTCAGCGAAATAGGGCGTTCCGTCTACCACGTACAACGGCTCATTATTGCCTAAGAAGGAGGAGTGGCCTCGGATGGTAATCCGGGTAGCACTGCCGGGAGCCCCCGTAGAACTACTAATATTTACCCCCGGAACTTTACCTTGTAGTGCCCGTAGTGGGTCAGGTTCAGAAACTTGCTGAAT
>JBCCTI010000157.1:0-4578 GCA_039198955.1 Bacteroidota bacterium
CCGGTTTCCTAAGAGAATCCATGCAGTCACTATAGAAGGTTTTCAGTTTAAGGTTTTTCTTACAGTCATGGCTTTTGCTATGATCAAATTCATAGAACTATAAGTAGCAACTTAGATTAAATAGTAGGTTATGCCGAAAATCTCACAGAAAAAACAGGTATATCCCATTAGTGAGCCACTACGTAATTACTTGAAGGAGCACGCCCGGCTGACAGAGATACCTATTACTTACCAAGATTTACTACGGTACAATAACACTATACCACTTTACGACAAGTTGAATCAAGACACGCTGTGGGTAACCGTATTTTATCCCCAGCAGGATATGGATTGGATCTACTATGCCCTCAAGATGATCTATTCTCTCTTGAAGGCCGATGGGGATATGTCGGTGATGGATCACCTGTACGTAGACCGGGTAGACTTGTGTATCTACGGCAATACCCGTCCCTTTCGAGTAAGGATTGTTAACCGCATTAATGACAACTTTGACTACTTCTACATTAAGAATGCTGATGCTTCCCGCATTTATGGTCTGGAGTTAGAACATATACTTTCGCCCAACCGGATGAGCTATCTGGTGGCAGGTCAAACCCTCGTTGAAGAACATATTGCGGGTATTCCCGGTGACCATTTTTTTAAGCATCAATTGCACGATGGTACTCAAAACTTAACCCGGTTAGCCAAAGAGTTTGTGAAATTTAACGAACGTTGCGTGGTACGATTGCTCGGAGATATGCACGCCACCAATTTTGTGATAGATGTTACTCCTGACTTTGACGAGCTTCATTACCGAATTCGGGCGATTGACTTCGATCAGCAGTCTTACGAGGGGCGAAAGGTAATATACATGCCTCAGTACTTTAAGCAAAACAATCCTATTATTGCGGTAGGACTAAAGCTGATGACCCCGGAGTCGGTACGACAGTACCAGACCGAAGAACATGCGCTTATGGCCACCCGGCTACGCTCATCCCGCCGTAAGATTCAATATTTAATGCAGACTATGACCCAGGATACCTTAGCTCCGCCAAAAAATGTAGTTCAACTGAAAAACGATCTGGCTGAATTGTATCATTCTACTGCATTTGCCAGTTGCCAGTCAATGGGTGAACTGGTGAAAGTGAGTTTACAGGTAGTACTTCGTATGAATATATAGCAGTTTGTGATCATTTTTTGCAAAACACTGCTAATGAGTTTACGACAGCACAGTAGGTAAAAGATCTCATATACTTTTTTGTTTTTAATCTGAGCCCCAATACTTACTCTTTTACCCAAAACTACTTATTGGTTTTCACATAAAGACTGTTCTATATTTCATTGTACTTTTTCTTATTACTTAAAGCAGTTTCGTAAAATATACCTCTCTAAATTTACGAAACAATTACTCATTATTTTTTATTACAAAAAAAAATCAATGTAATCGCGATTGTTATGAACAAATAGTAATTGTTGTAGTTATTGTATTTATACCATCTAAATTTGACTTAAATGAATACCATGAGCAAAGTAGCAGTAGTGGCAATCGATGAGCCTAAGCTGTACGCAGAAATTGATGCAGAAAAAAGTGTACTAATGTACCAGTGGAAAGGCCACATTTTGGATGAAGAGGCCGAAAAGGGTTTTCTGAACCTACTAGCATTGATTAAGAAGCACCGAATTGCAAATGTAGTAGCTGATGTATCCAAATTTAAGGGGGGTACAGTCAAAACGGCCAAGTGGGTAAATGACCATTACAGCGAAATGCTGAGAGACGCTAAAGTGCAAAAGATAGCAGTGATCGTTCCGGAAAGTGCTTTCGGCCAGTTTAGCAACATGGTAGCCCTTGGTGAAAAGACTGTCACATTACTAGACGTGGAGAAATTCACTAACATAGAGAGCGCCTACATCTGGTTTGATCAATAAATAAGTAACTAACAAATAAACTATTACTATTATGCTACGCACCTACCAAGAAACCCATACAGCCGAATCTGAGATTGTTCTTGAGATTCTGGAAGATAAGCATATAGCAGGAGCAACCCGCTGTATTGCCGACACATTTGCCCAAGGTGAGCCTATGTCGGGCGCACTGGGAATAACACCCGAAGAGTTTGAGCATTTTGCACGTCTTTTCATTACCAAATCAGCTAAGGAAGGCTTATCCGTTGTAGCTGTAAACGGGATGAAAGAAGTCATCGGTGCCACTATCTGCGAAGACTATGTCTCAGAACCTCCCGAGGGCATTGCGTCTATTTCAGAAAAGTTCGGTCCTATATTTCAACTCCTCGAGTTGCTTAGCAAGTGCTATATCAACTTATACGAGGTAGAGCCTCGTTCACATTTTCATATCTTTATGTGTGGAGTGTATCAGTCTTACGCCCATTTACGTTTGGGGCAGAAACTGAATCATTTTGCTGAAGATGTAGCTCGTGAGAGAGGCTACCGTACCCTGATCTGCGAGGCTACTGGACGAGTTTCGCAATTCGTAGCTCAACACCAGTTGAAGTTTGAGTATGTGGAGGAGGTTAGTTACCATAACTTCTTGTATGAAGGGGAAGCTGTCTTTAGCGATATTGATAGCGTGGCGAGTTGTAAGGTGTATCATAAAGCACTGTAGAAAGGTGAAAGAGTTATTTTTTCAGCTATCCGAAGAAGAAATGCGTCGGATAGGCTATCAGGTAATCGATACGCTTATTGACCATTATCGTACTCTAGGGGAGAAGCCCGCCGGTGGCCATAAAAACGTCGACGAGATCACTTCCCTATTCGACGAGAATATCCCCGAACAGGGGGAAGGCTTTGATAAAATACTTACCAAAGCCAAGGCAGACATCTTTCCTAATAACATGTATCTCAACCACCCCCGGTTTTTTGCCTGGGTGCCTGGACCTAGCAATTTCATTAGCGTGATGGCCGATACCCTAGCTAGTGGATACAATGTGTTTTCGGGAATAGAACGAGCCGGGGGAGCCGCTAATCAGATTGAGCGCTTGGTAATCCGTTGGCTTACTAGAAGTTTGGATATGGGAGAGAATGCAGGAGGTGTACTCACTTCAGGTGGGTCAGCGGCCAATCTCATTGGGTTGTGTACCGCCCGGGAGGTTTTGCTAAATGGCGATCGCTCTAAAGCGGTAATTTACAGCAGCGACCAAACGCATAAATCTAATTTTAAGGCACTCAAGGTTCTGGGGTTTTCTTCTGAGCAACTCAGAATTTTACCTACCGATAAATCGTTTCGGCTTAGCATTGAGCATTTGCGGTCACAAATAGCCCTCGATAGGCGAGAGGGGAAACGTCCGTTTTGTGTGATCGCTAACGCAGGTACTACGAATACCGGAGCGATTGACCCGATAGTAGAAATACGGAAAATCTGTGATCAGGAGCAGTGTTGGATGCATGTAGATGCGGCCTACGGCGGGGCTGCTTGGCTTACCCTT
The DNA here is from genome assembly GCA_039198955.1 of Bacteroidota bacterium. GTDB lineage: Bacteria > Bacteroidota > Bacteroidia > Cytophagales > Cyclobacteriaceae > Tunicatimonas. The sequence continues at coordinate 3,420 of JBCCTI010000157.1, forward strand.
TCCGGGCGGCAGTTGCTACAAGGGATGAACCAGGCCGACTCCCTAACGATTGACCCGCATAAGTGGCTGTATCAGCCCTACGACATCGGTGGGGTATTAGTCAAGAACGCTGAACACCTGTTGCAAGCATTTCAGACCTCGGCCTCTTATCTAAAGGAAACCGAAGGCTACCGGAACTTTGCCGATAAGGGTATTCAGCTTTCCCGACGTTTTCGGGCACTACCTCTGTGGATGTCAATTAAACACTACGGATTGAGTACGTTCCGTCAAGCTATTCAATATACTATTGAGTTAGCTGAGCAAGTAGCATCCATGTTAGATGATTTACCCGATTGGGAGGTAATGACTCCTGCTCAGATTGGTATTACTACCTTTCGGTTTGCCCCTCCAGCAGTTTCTACCGATTTGCAGAATAAGATCAACTCGCAATTGGCTGATCATGTTATGGATGAGCAAGGCATCGTTCTTTCTTCTACCATTATCCGTGGACGAACTGTACTAAGAATGTGTACTATTAATCCGAACACATCTTTTGAGGATCTGGAAATAACGTTGGCTTATTTAGACTTTGTGGCTCGCAAGTACTACCGTGAGCTTCCCGGTGCCAGTACTTCCCCACAGGTTCGCAAAATCGCTTCTTAACGGGACTCGGTTTAAGTACTATGCCTGTGCCAGGTTCTACTAGAAACCTATTGACGGCTTAAATCGTTTCCTAACATCGAGCAGAGCAATTGGATCACAATCCAGTTGCTCTTCTTAGTTAAGTTAACCATATTAATAAACCGAATTTATGTTACCTAAACTTGATATAGAAGCTTTTAAGCAGAAACTCGACCAGCAACACGATTGGCCTTCGCTCTATATGTTCAAATTTATTGTCCCTACGGGAAAGGAGGGTGAAGTATTTGCTTTGTTTCCCAAGAATAATCTGACGACCAAGCAATCGAGCAAAGGTAGTTACACGAGTGTGACCGCTAAAATTATGATGCGCTCCAGTGAGGATGTGATAGAGAAATATAAAGAAGCTCATCAGATTGAAGGAGTACTAGCTTTGTAAGCGTGAATTGGACGTTTAAGTGCTGGAAAATTGTGGTGGTACTTATTGTGTTGCTAATACCGATAGCACTCAGTGGTCAAGCTACTGAGGAGTTACGGGTTA
>JBCCTI010000158.1:0-4550 GCA_039198955.1 Bacteroidota bacterium
GCGCTTTTTCGGGGTGAGAAAATTTTAGATCGTTTTTTTCCGAAATATCTTCCGCTAGATTGAACAATTCGGTACCCCCGGTCTCGTAATTTTCTATCAATTTCCACTTCCCCTCCCGAACGGCTCCGGCGGGTCGAGCTCCCTGACCGCTAAAGTGTGGGAAGTGAAAATACATCGGCGCTCGCTCTAGGGTCTGAGCATGAGCGGCCAATGAGGCTCAGGCAGATTTTACGTTAGCATCTCACCCATTAATACAAATGAAAACAACCGTTTTAATTGCGGACGGCTCGTCTTTGTAATAACGGATATCTGCTGATTCACATCTTTAAAATTCCTCCAGTAGTCATCACGAGACGTAGGTCGCCGAAGTTTCCGACCACCGATTATGCCTAAAGCCCCGTAGTTTGTACGTCTTTTTTTTGTAAAAGACATACAGTATGACAAATAGCACGACATACTTTGGCGATAGCTATTGAAGCTTTTCTAAACTCTTCTTAATCTTTCGGTGGAAGGGGAGTTTCCAGTTTTTTGTTGAAAAATTCTGGAAAAATAGGGGGCGGATTGAAAACCGGACTTATAGGCTATTTCTTTAATATCCATTTCGGTGTTTCTGAGAAGACGTTTGGCGCACTCTATACGCTCATTGATAAGAAATTGCTGTGGAGCCAAGCCCGTCGCCTGTTTAAATACGGAACGATACCGACTATAACTTAAATTAAATGACTGCGCCAATTGCTGAAAATCAATATTATTTGCCAGATTCTGATAGATATATTCAACGGTTTTCTCTACCAAGAACGAATCCCGATGGGTATGAATTTTTTCCTCGCTGGGTGCAGTGAAGTAAGCAATGATTTGAAGCAAACAGCCCAGTAGTACTCTTTTAAAAAGAGCTCCTTCTTTTTTAGATAACTCTATGAGCTGATTGAATAATAAGATGATTTCTGACTGATATCCTACCTTTTTCACATATGAGTGCTTATTAGGAAACAACTCTTCGGTAATGTACTTCTCTAAGTAATTACCGCTAAAGCCAACCCAATACTCCTCCCAACCCGTAGCTTGGCTAGGTTTGTAACGATGCCATTCGCCGTGGTAGATCAACATAGCGTCTCCGGCCTTTAGGCTTACTTGTTCCAGGGCTGTTTCTAAGAAGCCCGAACCGGTAGGAATGTAGATAATATAGTAGCCCTTCAGGGTTCTTCCGTGCTCCCAGTCAAAAGTATGACTTTTAGGGTGCCCCGGAGGGGGGTAATCGCTGTCTCGTGGGGCATGAAAGTAGCCTGTCGTTTTGCAAACCAGTCCCCAGTCGTTCTCCTGCTGATCCAATAAGTATTTAAAGAAATTCTCCTTTCCGGCTTTAGTCATTTTATGCAAGCATTTAATCATTCTGTTTATTTACAAGCTACTAAATAAAAAGGAATTTGCAGTCGGTTTTTTTGAGATAATGGTAAAAGTAAAAACAAAATAGCGCGTGAATTACGAATTATCTAACGACCAGCTCAATTTTTACCACGAAAACGGGTTTGTGGTTATCGAGAACTTCCTAGATAAGAGCGAACTGTCTGAATGGCAAGAAGCCGTTACCGAAGCAGTGCAAGAGCGTAATGGAATCAAGTTTCCGGGTTCCAATGTCAAAGTCGGCGAGAATGATGGGGTGAACCAAGAAGAAGCTGACTACTTTGGAAATGTATTTGACCAACTAGTGAATCTATGGCAAACGAATGAGCGTGTCAATCAATTGATGCTTGACACTCGCCTAGGAAAAATGGCCATCCAGTTGGCGAGCGTAGACGGAATACGAATCTGGCACGATCAAGCACTGATTAAACGTCGCTGGGCCAACCCCACTGCCTGGCATTTGGATACTCCATTTTGGTCTTTCAGTAATTCGGCGGCCCTTTCCCTGTGGGTTGCCTTAGACGATGCTACGCTGGAGAACGGGTGTCTCTATTTCCTACCAGGTTCGCACAGAAAGACCAACTTTCAAAACCCGGGTATTACGAAGAACATGAATGCGGTTTTTCTGGCCTACCCTGAGCTGGCTAGTATGCAACCGGTCGCGGCACCTATGAAAGCGGGAAGTGCTTCTTTTCATAATGGCTTATGTATTCACGGTGCTGGCCCCAATATGACCCCCGGATTCCGAAGGGCTATGACGTGTGCCTACATGCCCGACCAGAGCACCTTCAACGGACAGCAAAATATTCTGAGCGACGAATATATCCAGAAAATAGCGATAGGCGACCCACTGAATAATGATGAGCAAAACCCTCTGATATACTCCCAATCTCTATCTCAGATGTTGACATAATGTGGTGCAAAGAAGCCTCTCACCTAGGGCTTAGGGTTAGCTTATTCTTCAGACTTCGGTGCTCTTACTTCTGGCGAAGTGAGACATAAACTAAAATCAAAGGACAAATATCTACTCATACAGCAATCATCTTATTAAACGGTAAGCACTATGATGAAATTTCTATTTATTACAGTGGTACTTCACTACTTAACACTTGGTTTTTTATTAGCACAATCTCGTACGGTTTCAGGCACCGTAACGGATACCGAGACCAATGAGCCGTTACCCGGAGTTAACATACTGGTCAAGGGAACCGGTACGGGTACGATCACCGACGCCGACGGTAATTTCAATGTACAGGTTCTCTCCGAAGATGCCGTCCTCGTCTTTAGTTCCATTGGCTACTTAAGTGAGGAGATAACCGTGGGTAGTCAATCTACTATTGATATGGTGCTGTTTCCGGATATTAAATCACTCAGCGAAATAGTGGTGATCGGGTACGGAGAAAGAGAGCGGAAAGATCTGACCGGGGCTATTTCTCAGATCGGTAGCGAAGAAATTACCCAGAGCGTAGCCATGACTCCCGAACTGGCTATGCAGGGCCGTCTACCTGGCGTATTTGTGTCTACCCCCGGTGGTGAGCCTAATGCGCGCCCCGTCGTCCGTATTCGAGGGGTTGGCACCTTTGGCAATGCTGAGCCGCTATACGTCGTGGATGGAGTTCCAATTACCGAGTTTGGACAAGGAGCTGAGGGAGGGATCGTTGCGGATATACGCGGAAATGTAAATATCTTTACTCTGATCAACCCCAACGATATTGCCTCTATTTCGGTGCTAAAAGATGCCTCAGCCGCCGCTATTTACGGAGTGCGGGCTGCCAATGGAGTCGTCTTAATCACCACCAAAAAAGGACAAGCTGGCGAACCAAGAGTCAGCATCAATGCCTCACGAGGAGTGCAGAATATTCCTAACACATTCGATGTACTAAATACAACTCAGTATACACAGTTATATCAAGAAGCATTTGCCAACAACCCCGATGAGGCTCCCAACATTCCCGCAGAATTCAACCCCAATGGTCAGCGGTACCTGGGCGATAATCCTACCTTTGACTGGCAGGGTGAATTACTCAACCGAAACGCGATCACGGAAGATTACAGCCTCCGTTTGTCAGGAGGGACTGAAAAGACCACCTACTACCTGTCGGGAGGGTATGCCCGTACCGAAAGCCCGCTTAAAGGTAATGAACTGAAGCGTTACTCGCTCACGCTCAACGTCAACAGTGAATTTATGGATATTTTTGACGTAGGGGTCAACTATAAGTTTGCTTTCGTAGATGCCATAGATAATTCCCGAGCCAATCTACAAGAAATGGCCACCGCGCCCCCCTGGCAGCCTATTTATGATGCCAACGGTCCGCTGGGGCTGGGATTTGCCCCCGTACGTAACGCCTTTGGAGAGGATTTTCTGTACGGACCCGAAACTGAAAGTAATCCGTTTGCGCGTCAACAGCTCAGCCTGACCGATTATCAGGTAATCCGCAACTTAGGAAATGCGTTTGTGCAAGTTGAACCCCTGGAGGGGCTGCGCCTCAAAGGTGCCCTGAGTATAGACTGGTACTACAACCAGCGAAATGACTTTACGAATGCTAACGAAGTGTTCTTTTCCCCCACGGCCCAAGATCCTACTACTTTTGGTAACGGGACTTCCGCTGGGCTCTATCGGGAGCGGCACGACCGTAATTTCAATCTGGTCAAAGAATTCAGCATTAATTATAACAAAAGCTTCGGCGACCATAACATCGATATTCTGCTGAACGCAATGGATCAGGAGTATTCGTTTAACACAGCAACTGGGCAGTCTGATCAAGTACTTAGTAGTGATCCCGCCGTGCGGGGTATTTCAGGCGACTTTCCTCAGTTTACCCGAGCTATTAGCTTCCGCGAACCGAACGCCTTACAGGGCTACTTAGGTCGTTTGAGCTATAACTACGCCAGCAAATACTACGTAGATGCCACCGTGCGGCGGGATGGTACCTCCCGATTCTCACCCGATTTTCGTTGGGGTACATTTCCCTCCTTTGCTGCTGCCTGGCGGATAAGTGCGGAAGACTTCATGCAGAATATGGGCTTTATTAACGACTTAAAGCTACGCGGTGGCTGGGGGCAGTTAGGCAACCAAGAAACCCGGGCGTTTGCGTTTCTGTCCACCGTGCAAACCCAACCTACCTACGCCCTCGGGTCGGGCAACGGGA
>JBCCTI010000159.1:0-4517 GCA_039198955.1 Bacteroidota bacterium
ATAACGCCACTCTTCTTGCGTCTCAAGATTCACGATGACCAACTCGTTACCTTTCGGTTTATCGGGTTTATTAGCTAGAGCAGCATAGAGTTGATCAGTGTCAGTTTGCACACTATCTTCTTGAGATTCAGTTGCGGTATCCAGTGGGCTTTCGTGCAGAAATGCTAGCCATCCCTCCGATTTCTTCGGTAAACGATAGGATTTTACCCGCTCGTATTCCCCTGCTATTTGACTACTTCCCAAGTTGAAGACGATCAAAGAGTCTTTGGGTAATTCCTCTTCCTTTTTCTCGGCCAGCTTCATGTGCCTCACCGTATCGTAGGGTGGGGCTATTTTGAAAACCAAGAAGCGACTGTCGTGGGCAAATTTGGGTTGCTTTCCTCTCTCAAAAGTTGAGGGTTCTGTTTGGTCGGTATCGTGCAAATACAGCGTGCCGTCACCCTGAGCCGGGTTTACTTCGTACACCACGTATTGACCATCGTTAGATATACGCTGAGCATCAATATCTTTCCAATCGTCGTAAACGTCGTGGGTAAGCGGTTTTTTCTGGGCAAACCCTGCTTGAATAAGTATAATGAAGAGAGAAATGGTGAGAAGAGCGATTTTCTGCATGGTTAGGAAATAGGTTTTATAGCTAAAAAAGAAGAATTATATTTCGTTAGAAGCGCGTAGTATACTAGCATCCTATTATCATTACAAAATAAAGCCATTTTAGTTTTGAATCGCAGTGTCAGAACCTACAGTACCAAAAAATTTCAGAGAAAGCTTCCTTATCTGAACTCACAAATTAGTAAGTTTTCTGAGCGAGGGAATCAGGATCTCTACCGTTCTCGGGTAGAAGATATTGTCCCTCATGCCATAATTCCGATTCCTCCTCCCACGAAGAATGCTACGCCTTAATTCTAGCTTTGAGTAGAATCAGTAAATATTTTTCAAAAACATACTAATTAGTATGTTTTTACTATCTTTGTGTAGATAAAGGAAATTGACCAGTAAATTATGGCCTCTCAAAACTTATCGAGAGCCGACATCACACGGCTAAATATACTGAACAAAGCCTTTGCACTGATATACAGAAGCGGATATCAGGCAACTAGCATAGACGATATAATTGCTACGACTCAGGTTACTAAAGGTGCGCTTTACTATCACTTTAAAAATAAGGATGAAATGGGGCTGGCAATCATCGAGGAGGTAATGTATCCTGCGATGCATTCTACGATGATCAAGCCTCTCACGGAAGCAACCCATCCACAAAAAGAAATTTATAAGATGATGAAAGGCATTTTGGAAAATGAAAGTTTCTTTGACGTACGATACGGATGTCCCGCTGTTAACCTTATTGAAGAAATGGCACCACTGAATTCCGCTTTCGCCAAAGCACTGAAGAAGCTATTCACGGAATGGAAAAACGCTATTATTCACTGTGTGGAAGAAGGGAAGAAAAAGAAGATTGTAAATACTGATGTGAATAGTGAGCAAGTAGCGATTCTAGTTCTGTCCGGGTACTCGGGCATTCGCAATCTTGGAAAGCTGGTGGGAAAATCCTGCTACACCATCTATCTCAAAGAATTGAAGAATTACTTAAACACAGTCGGCTAAATTTTTTTGACTCAAAACATACCAATTAGTATGTTTTTAAGTAAATTTTAATGAATACCCCCATGATACTACTTCTGGACATCGCGGTGACGCCAGTACAAATCTCGACCCCAATCGGCATCGGTCTTGTCTACATCGCCTACCATTTACATGGAAATCTAATTATCCCTTTTGAGCCCAATTCGTCATTCGGTCGCGCTATTTGCGACCCCGTGCTGGCTATCTGGTTCTTTATGGGCGTGCCATCCGTTTTTTATCTTTTTAGCAAGAAAAAACTCAAAACCGCCTAAAATGTATCAATTTTTGTTGCCCTTACATTCTGTATTCCGGTGGTTAGTGTTGGCGGCTCTGCTGCTAGCAATCTACCGAGCGGGGCGCGGGTACTTTGGCAAAACCCCTTTTACTAGTATTGACAACAAGATCCGTCACTGGACTGCCACAATAGCGCATATTCAACTGATTATTGGGATACTACTTTATGTCAAAAGTCCTATTATCAGCTATTTTTGGTCAAATTCAAGTAATCCGATAGATTCTGTTGAACCATTATTCTTCGGACTATATCACCTAGGATTTATGCTATTGTCAGTCGTTGTGCTAACTATTGGCTCGGCTAAGGCAAAACGGGAAAAGTCTAACAAAGCAAAATTCAGGACGATGTTCATTTGGTTCTCAGTAGCCTTGCTAATCATCTTTCTAGCTATTCCCTGGCCATTTTTACCTTGGGCGAATCGCCCTTATATCCGAAATTTTTAACTTATGTCTTTTTTCAATTCAAGTATTGGCCGCCTCCGGATGTTAGCAATTTTAGAAGGACTGACCCTGCTAGTACTGGTATTTGTAGCGGTTCCCCTGCGCCGAATCTTTGACTACCCAACGGTTTCGGAGGTTATGGGGCCAATTCATGGTGTATTGTTTTTACTATTCGTATTCAATACGTTGAGTGTAGGAGTAGAGAAGGGGTGGAAATTTAGTCAAACTACCTGGAAGGTGCTTTTGGCCTGCTTCGTACCCTTCGGCACTTTTTATATAGATCATAAAATCTTAAAGCCTATTCACCGACAGGAAAGCTTATGAAAATCTGCGTTTTATAAGAAGCTGTTTGAGTTAAATTTTCTTAACAAGCCTTTTAATGTTGGCAATCGTCAGAAATGCATCAGCGTGTTCGGCATTCCGCTCATAATTTTTCACGCATCTTCTATTGTTGAGTATCCATGTAACCGTCCGTTCCATAGTGGCAACCCCCCATCTTTTTCCATGGATACTGACATTACCCTTTTGGGCGATGGAAACCTTTGGGATGAACTTCATATTGCCCTGAAGGGCGGTGCTGCACTGGCCGATTTGGGGTTCATCGGAGCTGATAAGGGCTGCCCTAAGATGGTATTACCCTATAAAAAACCGAAAGGCAAAGAGCTAAGTGGCCTCCAGCAGCAAATCAATAAAGCCCATACACCCTACAGGTAACTATTGAGCATACCTTTTCAGGTATCAAGCGGTTAAAGGTTATTAAGAATAAGATCAGGGTGAAGTCTTATGAATTGCGCGAACAGGTTATCAGGATTGCAACTAGTCCACATAATCTTCGGCTTTCTTTCCGAAAACCTTTACTAAACTATCCGTGATAATCACTATCATAAAAAATAAAAGTCAGCTAATAAGTTGGTGACACCGAGCGTATATTCTTGAATTGAGTGGTTAAGAAGAAATAAAAACAAGAATTGCCACAAATTATGCCACAAGAAAAAATAAAAAACCCTGGAAATCAGTGATTTACAGGGTTAAATGTACCAGGAGCGGGACTTGAACCCGCACGACCTAACGGTCACAAGATTTTAAGTCTTGCGTGTCTACCAATTCCACCATCCCGGCAATTAACAAATAAAGCGACTGCTAGGTCGCTTCATTGTAGAGCGAAAGACGGGGTTCGAACCCGCGACCTCAACCTTGGCAAGGTTGCGCTCTACCAGCTGAGCTACTTTCGCATTTCCAAAATTGGATTACAAAGTTAATTAACCAATTTGAATAGTCAACACCCGACTAAGAAATTTTTGCTTCAATGAATTCCTTCCACTTCCCTGACTTTTTTATTTACCTTTGACTCAGGTAGTGATTAATGATTGATGAATGGTTGGCATTGATATTAATCATCACTTATCATTTATCAATCATTAACTATCCATGGTTTTATCCGGTAAACAGATTCAAGCCCAGTTGGGTGAAAACATTAAGATTAATCCCTTTCGGGAGGAACAATTGAACCCGAACAGCTATAATCTGAGGTTACATCATGAATTACTGGTATACGATCGGGACGAACTGGATATGAAAAGCGAGAATACGGCTCGGAAAATTACCATTTCCGAAGAGGGTCTGCTAATGGAACGGCATAAGCTCTATCTGGGGCGCACGCTGGAGTTTACGGAAACGAAAGGCTATGTACCGATGCTAGAAGGACGTTCGTCCATCGGTCGGCTGGGTCTGTTTGTCCATATCACGGCCGGTTTTGGCGACGTGGGGTTTGCCGGTTTCTGGACATTAGAAATGTTCTGTGTGCAGCCTATCCGCATCTACGCCGGAGTAGAAATATGCCAGATATTCTACCACTCTATTGAGGGTAACTACGAAGCTTACCAGAAAGGTCAGGGACATAGCGGTGGGAAGTATCAGAACAACCGGGGCATTCAGCCTAGCTTACTCTACAAAGACTTTGAACAACCTAATCATTCCTAAGTATGGCAACCGACGTATTATCGAGTAATATCCTGTTTGTGGATATTGAGACCGTAACCGCTGAAGAACATTACGACCTACTTTCTCCGGTGATTAAACGAGCCTGGGATCGGAAAGCCGAATTCTTTCGCGAAGCTGATACCAAAACTGCCGCTAAGCTTTTTGGGGAACGAGCTGCTCTC
>JBCCTI010000160.1:0-4480 GCA_039198955.1 Bacteroidota bacterium
AGAAGACCACGGTAGAATGTACGGCTACCAGATTTCACAGAAGGTGAAGGAAATATCGGAAGGCAAGATATTGCTTAAAGATGGCTCTCTCTACCCGGCTCTGCACAAACTGCTGGATGAAGGCAAGTTAGGCTACGAGGAGCAGGCTATCGGTAAACGAGTTAGAAAATACTACTATCTAACTACCCAGGGCAAAGAAGCCAAGCATCGCCAGATAACCGAACTGCAAGATTTTATGCATACGATCAAACAAATTATTTCGCCCCAGCTCATTTAGTTTTATGATCACTGAAGAACAGGTACAAATTATTGACGCTCAGATACAGAAGAGCACTATAAAAGATAAGAAGCTCCGAGACGATTTACTAGATCACCTATGCTGCTTAGTTGAAGATGATTTACTTCAGGGTGTTGATTTTCAACAGGCTTGCCAGCTTGCTTTTGCCCAGCTAGCTCCTCACGGACTCGACGAAATACAACAAGAAACCATTTTCTTAGTACACCAGCACCGAATTATGACATTAAGACGGTTTATCTTCTTATCAGGCTATCTGTTTTTGTTGATAAGTCTGACCGGACTCTACTTCAAAAAGATGTACTGGCCAATAGCCGATGAATTACTCATCGTTGGAATTGGTGGACTCTTGCTTATTCATTTCCCTCTAACGGTATTCAGTAGACGCAAATACTTATCAGGAAAAATCATTTCACTTCCACTGAGATGGCTTGTTGGATGTTTACTCATTAGTGCCACCATCATTTTCTTCACTGTAAACGTAATTGGGTTGGGTGGCTACGGAATAGTCACATCTCTTTGTTTCTTCATTATTGGGGTAGTTCTGCTGCCACTCAAATTTCGCGAGATGTACAAGAGAGCTATCCGAACCACATAAGCACACAGCCTCTCTCTATCAGTATCCTTCTTCCTAGTTTTCCCATTAACCTCAATCATTAGTATGCATTTTAAATCTCTCTTTCTGTGCCTATACCTCACGGCTAATTATGCAATTGCTCAAAATTCTATTACAGCAAAAATTGATTCACTGCTTAGTAGTCAGGTATCCGAGTCAGGGCCAGGGCTGAGCGTCGGTGTTCTTCATCAAGATAGCATGATATACACCAGTCAACTAGGGTTAGCAAATCTTGAATATAATATCCCCATTAGCGAAGATTCTAAGTTCCCCATCGCATCTATTACCAAGCAATTTACTGCGGCTTGTATTGGCGTTTTAGAACAAAAAGGAGCACTCAGTGTCAATGACAATGTGCGAGAATACATTCCTGAACTGCCAGATTATGGTTCTAAGATTCAGATTAAACATCTGCTCAATCATACGAGTGGACTCAGAAATCATAATGTACTGCTGGATTTACAGGGGTTTGATTATACCCATCAAGGGTATACCAATGAAAGTATTGAATCGCTTATTTTCCGGCAAAAGGACGTAAATAACGTACCCGGTGAAAAAATGCTGTATGGTAACTCTAACTATGTATTGTTGGCTCTAATTGTAGAAAGAGTTTCGGGAAAACCTATTGTGCAGTTTGCTGAAGAGGAGATATTCGAGCCACTTGGGTTAGAAAATACTTCATTCAGAAAAAGCCTTTTTGAGGTTTTCAAAAATCCCGTTGATACCTACTTCCAACAAGATGGCAGTTATCAACAGCATACTTCCGCCAACTTGTGCATTGGAGCCGGTGGAGTAATAACAACTGTCTCTGACCTATTGAAATGGTCTACGATTTATTGGCAAAACGATCATCCGAAACAGTGGTTGGCTACCTTTTTGAGCACCCAAGATACGCTAAATGACGGTACGCTTCTAAACTACGGGCGAGGAGTTTTTCTGGACAACTACGTTAATCTCCAGACGATTCGCCACGGCGGACGAGGGTGGGCCTCAAGAACGATACTGCTCGTGGTTCCTGAAGAGCAGATTTCTGTGGTAGCTTTCGCTAATTCAGCCGAGACCAACGTCTCAGGTATCGCCTACAGTATTCTTGACATTCTTTTTCCTGAGAATATTGCCCCGGAAAGCCAGTCACAGTATGTAGAATACGAAGCAGGTAATCTCTCCGACATTGTAGGCGACTACCAGGAATTGAATAGCGACCTGTTGATGAAAATCTTTGTAGAAAATGATACGCTTAAGGCGAAGGCATCTATGGGACGCTTTGCCGTTCCACTACAGAGAATCGGCGAAAACACATTTCAGCGCATAGATAATGCTAGCGTAAGACACACTTTTTTTGCCGATGACAATAGAAAGTGGGACATGACCGTAGACTTTGGTGGTGCAATGTTTTACTTTGAAAGAGCTAATTTAGCCAATCCAAACTCAGTCAACCCTGAAGAATTTGCAGGAAATTACCATTCGGAAGAACTGAACGTGACATACCACTTTACCGAAGAGAATGATAGGCTTGTACTCAACTACCCAAACAACCCCGACATAATACTCCAGCCCCGCCGAGAAGATGAGTTTGGTTCTAACCGAAGAACACGGTATACCTTTGAAAGAAATGCTGAGGGTAAAGTGAATAAACTATACGTGGCTGCCGAAGGTACTGTGAAGAATATAGTGTTTGTAAAAACAATCAACAAAGTTGAGTAAAATGAGTGTATAGCTAGGCGAAGGATAGCATAAAAAACCGTGGGTCAATTTGACGGAAAAACTACGATAGCTTGATAGTTTCCTGTCTATCTTTTCTTTAAAATGAATATACTAGATTTAGACACATAGTAAGATTCCCCCTGCAAGTCTGTATGATTTGATCAAGTTCGGTTGAGTTTTTGAAGTATTTTACAGAAAAACTATAATAATTTGGTTGGATGTTTTAAGTTATGCAATACGAAAATCATTCTAATCTGACTACCCTCATCACTCATTTTATCAAAGTCAGTAACTCAATCAAAGGGCAAAATAGTACGGAACAACAGAAGTACGGCGAGGCCATCGCCAGGAAAGTATTTTCGCACATTTGTTCTGTCTATTCGCTATCACGAGGACATAAGCTTTTGCTAAGTGATGATAGTAACATAACTTTTGTCGATCATGCTTCAATGGCCATTTTGACACGAGCGGCACTGGAGTCGTATTTGACATTCAATCACATCTTTATCGTTGCTCCAACCGTAGAAGAGCGTTTATTCAGATTCCAGTGCTGGGATTTAGCGGGATGTGTTGAAAGGATAAATATGAAAACGATTTGTCCACTGGATGATGAACAAAGGAAGGTTTTGGGTGAAGACAAAGAAAGGTTGGCCAAACTGCTCGTGGCAATTGAACAAATTGAGCTTTATAAGAACCTAAAGAAAGGTCTTAAAACTAATTTAGAGAAGTACGGAAAATGGCGGTTAGACAAAAGCTGGGCTGATTTAGTTTCTGGAGCAAACTTTGACAAAAATTATTTTGAAGATACTGACTCTTACCTTTGTAGTTATGCACACACTGGGCGATCAAGTGCTTTACAGGTCATGCATGCCTACGAATTGGGTAGCCAGACTCAATTAGCTGAAAGTTACCTGGACTGGATTTTGGTAATTCTATCGAAGTTCTTCTTTGATTATCTTACCTTTATTCCTGAATTGGAATATGCATTTGAATCCAGCAAACAAGCAGTAGAAGTAGCTGAGAAATGGAAGTGGGTTGGTGAAAACTGTGGAAAGGTACCAATCACTGATCTGTAAAATAGAAATACCAAAGTACTGCTGTATTGTATTAGCCAAAAGTTCTTTGATTGCTATGGCTACTCAACCGAAAGTATTCTATCAATTCAAAATTCATCTTAAGGGTGTCAGTCCGATGATCTGGCGTCGGTTCCAGGTTCGAGCGGATATGACTATCGCTGAACTACACTATGTGGTACAGTTGGTGATGGGGTGGCAGGACACGCACCTGAACTGCTTCAAAATCTATGGCAAGGATTACGGAGTGTTCCATTCTGGCGGCCTACCGTTCGACGAGGACCCAATGAGCATCCGTTTACGGGATTTACGACTTCGAGTTAATACTAAGTTCACCTACGAATATGATTTCAGCGAAGACTGGCAGCACGTAATCCGCTTAGAGAAGATACTACCAGTAGGAACAGCTATGGAATGTCCTGTTTGTATAGCCGGAAAGCGGGCCTGTCTTCCGGAAGATATTGGTGGACCCGACCGATACGATCAATTTCTGGCTGACCTACTAAGCACACAACTCAAAGTATGGGCACGATTAGGAACCATTCTCTCCGATCAACAAAAACTAAAATTCAGGATGAATGAGTCAGTAGAATTGGGAGGAAGTTGGTGGGATAATCTGCTTTTTGATCCGGAGTACTTTAATAAGCGAGAAATCAACGGAGCCTTAGCCCAACTGTATCAAAATAAGGGTCATACTTTGCAAACCCTTCAAGAGAGCTTTCAGCAGATAATCTGGACGCGAGAATTGGCCTGGTGACTGTATCAGGAAAACCAGATGGTTATTCTGATACA
>JBCCTI010000161.1:0-4413 GCA_039198955.1 Bacteroidota bacterium
GGCTAACTCGTTGAGACGTTTATCTTCTTCTACTACCAGATGGGCTGACAAGATATGGTACTGCCCGTCCATCGTCCACAGGTGAGTGTCGTGAATGTCAATCACGCCGTTAATGGCAAGTAGCTTCTGTCGGACTCGCTCAATATCCAAGTTCTCGGGGGTAGCTTGCAGAAAAATCATCAGCACCTTACGAAGGTTTTTAAAGGCATTCCACAAAATGAACAGCGCAATACCTACCGACAGTAGTGGGTCAATAATCACCCAGTTGGTCACTAACATTACGGCACTTCCGATAAGTACCGCTACCCACCCCAGGGCATCCTCCATCAGGTGCAGCATGACGGTACGCTGGTTGATAGAGTTACCCCCCTTCATTAGTCGTAGCACTGCCGCTCCATTCATCAGCACCCCCAGCACCGCCAAATACAGCATTCCTTCGGAGGCAACGGGTTCAGGATTGAGCAGCCGAGGTACACTTTCGTACACGATGATGATAGAGCCCACCAACAGGATGATGGAGTTTATCAACGCACTGAGGGGCGAAAACCGTTTGTAGCCGAAAGAGAAGGTTTTATTGCGGCCTTTCTGTGCGTAGTTCTCCAGAAATAGTGCCGAACCAATGGCAAAAGTATCTCCCAAGTCGTGAACCGCATCGGCTAGGATAGCCACCGAGTTAGTAAGTATTCCTCCCACCACCTCAATGATGGTAAACAGCAGATTGAGCAGAAACGCTATCTTCAGGTTACTGGTCACCGGATGCACGTGGACATGACTGTGCCCATCGGCATGATGGTGAGCGTGATTACAGCCGTGGGAATGTGCTTCTGCCATAAACCGGGACTACTTTTCAATTGCACAACGCCAATGAAACATAAATCGTTAACAAATGTACTATTTTAACTCGCAAAAATTGATGGCATTATTACAGTTAGCACATTCAAGCTACTGGCAAAAGGAAATGCACTCACCTAAATCAATGGAGTTTTGGGAGGCCAGAAACTAAAAACTGGAAAGTATAACTGAGGCGTGCTGACATTTTTTTTCTATACTTACTTCCTCATTACCAACCCAACCACTTATGAAAACCTACTGCTTACTTATTTTCCTTCTTCTGGTTACTGCTCTAGCTCATAGTCAAACCCCCATGTGGGAAAAATTTGAGCAAAGCTTCACTAGCTCCCAAAGCTACAATAACCCCCTCTACGATCTCAAGGACTTTTACGCCGTATTCACTGCCCCCAGCGGGCGAACCATGAAGATCAATGGCTTTTGGGACGGGGGCACTACGTTTAAAGTACGCTTCGCTCCCGATGAAGTGGGAGAATGGCAGTATCAAACTACCTGCTCCGATACCGCCAATACCGGGTTACACGCTCAGCAAGGCAGCTTCACCTGCGAGGCTAACGATAGCGACCTTGCCCTCTACCAACGGGGTACGCTCACCCAACCCAAAGGAACGTATCACTTGGCGTATCACGATGGCACTCCCTTTCTCTGGATAGGTTGCACGGCGTGGAACGGCGGACTAAAGTCTACCGAAGAAGAGTGGGATACCTACTTGCAGCACCGGGTAGACCATAACTACAATGTCATCCAACTAGTCACTACCCAATGGCGCGGGGGCGATCAGAATAGTCAGGGGCAAACGGCTTACGAATATTCCGATCAACTGCGGGTAAATCCTGAATTCTATCAGCATATGGATGGTAAGATTGACCGCATTAATGACTACGGCTTAGTGGCTGCCCCCGTGCTACTTTGGGCATTACCGTCGGTTACGGGTCGCTACCTCAGTCCGGGTTACAGCTTACCCTTGGAAGAAGCCGTGATGCTAGCCCGATATCAAGTAGCCCGTTACGGGGGCAATCAAGTAGTGTGGATGCTAGGAGGCGATGGTCGTTACGCCCGGGAATATGAACAACGCTGGCTGGAGATTGGCCGTCGGGTATTTTCCGATGACCCTCCCGGTTTAGTAGCCCAACACCCCCACGGTCGGCTGTGGATTGGCGATAACCACGCTGCTGAAGACTGGCTGGACATCGTTGGCTACCAGTCGAGTCACTCCGATGGACAAGGCACAGTAGATTGGATTAATAAGGGAGAGATTGCTACCCGCTGGCCCCATCTTCCTGCTCGTCCGGTCATGAATTTAGAGCCGAACTACGAAGAGATTAGACCAAATATTGATGCCGAAGATGTCCGCAACGCCTCCTACTGGAGCTTGTTTGCTACGCCTATGTCGGGTATCACCTACGGAGCCAATGCCATCTGGCCCTGGATACGGGAGGGCGAAAGCATTCTGAACCACCGAACCCCTGAAAAACTCAGCACTTGGCACCAGAGCATTGATTTTCCCGGTAGCCTCCAGATTGGTTATCTGGCTGAATTCCTGAATCAATACGAATGGTGGAATCTCCGTCCGGCTAGTGAACTGTTGGTAGAGCAACCCGGCGAAGATCAGTACAATCACTTCATTTCAGTAGTACAGTCCATTGATAAAAATACCGTAATGGCCTATATCCCGCACTCCAGTTCCATAAAACTCTACACCCCCAGTCACTTGGAGTACGAAGCCACATGGTTCAACCCTTCGGATAATTCCACCACTGATGCCCAGTTAATATCATCCCCTGGAATGATTGAAGCAACTTCACCTTCGGAAACGGATTATATACTCATAATGAATACCAAATAATAAGGCAATAATGAGAGAGCTTTTCCGGCTAATATTATACTGTTTAATTGGTGCTATAATAACGACAAAAGTAATAGGGTCGGTACCTGAACCGAAAGCGGCTTTTTCGGTAGATATCCTTAACCCTGATATTTATACCTACGAATGCTATGTTGTTACAGCTTCGCTATTAATACATTCGCAGAATGAAGTACCTCTTCAATTTTACAATCTAGGAGAGCAAGTACCAAGAATAGCTAGTAAGCTAACTCCCGAACAGGCTTGGAAACACAATAATAATATAGCAGATATTCAGCAGGTCAATGTTATTAGAAATGGGCAATCTTACTACCAATACAAGATTGTAGAGTTGGGTATATGCCCTATTTCCGCCGGAACAGTAACAATACCTCCCATAGAACTAGTATTGGCTAGGGTGAACTCAGATGGTGAGATAACAGATTCCGTAACATTAATAAGCGAAGCTCAGTACGTTACCGTTCGAGAGTTACCTGAAGGAATAGCCGATTCGGTCTATCAGAATGATGCCTACCTTATGATAGGTAAATATCGTTTAGAAGAAAATAACCCTACGCTAGGCAATAATCACCTAGTAGGTGATACGATTGATTATCAGCTTTCGATACTAGGAAGAGGAAGTGGTTTTCCAATTGAGTTAAACACCGTCTCGAGCCAAGATATGGAGATTATTGTGAAAGAAACTTTTTTACAAGATACAATTCAGTACCGGGCATTACGAACTAAGAAAGTTTTTCACCTTCAGATCATTCCTTGGAAGAAAGATACACTACGCTTAAGTGATTATATTTCCTGGCAGTACTACAATCCGTCTGAGAAAAAAATAAAGTCTATTCGCTCTGAGAAGGAATTCTATATTAGGGGGAAAGAGATACAGAAGCCTTTTGCAATTAAAAGACCACCTCCAGAGGTAGTATTCATTATGGATGTATCTAATTCTATGATGATCCAAGACTATGGTGGTTCGGGTCGCCTGACTGCTGGCGTTGATTTAATCAACCAGATGGCTACTAAACGGCCTCACGCCCCTATCGTACTATTTTCAGGGGCAGCATATTTATGGGGGACTAAGCCTTTGGACTACGATCTGATGAACCAATCCCGACCCCGAGGTACTGCCATAGGAAACGCGCTGTGGCTAGCCAAAGAAATCTTAAAAAAATCTTCTTTTCAGAATAAAAGGGTCATATTAGTATGTGATGGGGATGATACCAATGGAAAAATATCGGAAGTACTAGCTGCTCAGATATGCAGTCAGTATGACATAAAAGTAGACTGTGTCGGACTAGGACATCAGGGTATTTTTCCATTTGGGTATGATTCAGCAGGTCAAATACGCTATGTAGAAAACTCATTCCAGGATGCCTCCCTAAAAAAAGTTGCATCAATTACCGGTGGACAATATGTATGGATGGACAATGCCGAAGAAATTGAATCAGTCGTAAATAAGCTTTTTCCATAGCGCCCCCTCTTAACTACGGACTAGAATAAGCCCTTATTCACAGTTTAAAATACAAGTCTGTTGTTTGTACACAGAGAGAACGGATCAACCATCAATCCAACTCATACCACTCAATATCAGCTAGCGGTTTTCTTCTACCGCGAAACTCCTCGGGAGCATAATTAGCCGCCAAGTAGTCCAGAATGATAGGTTCGCTATCTCCCAGATCCCATAAGCCCTGGGTTTCCTGCATCCAGAC
>JBCCTI010000162.1:0-4127 GCA_039198955.1 Bacteroidota bacterium
CCAGCCTCTAAACGCCCTTTCACTAAAAACCTGGTTCACTACAACTGGCACTGGCACTGGGACTACGGAAATGGGGATGTAGGCAACCAAGGAATCCACGAAACTGACCTCTGCATGTGGGGACTGGATGTAGGTCTGCCGACTAAGATTACTTCTATGGGAGGAAAATTTCTCTGGGATGATTGCAAAGAGGTTCCCGAGGTGCTGACCTCGGTGTATAAATACCCCGACGAAGGCAAAATTATCCAGTTTGAAGTGCGCCCCTGGTGTACTAATACCGAATCGGATGTTACGGTTGGTAATATCTTCTACGGTGATAAGGGAATACTGGTAGTGGATGGTTATGACAAGTACAAAACGTACCTAGGTAAAGATAGAACTCCCGGACAATCTGGCGAAGATGGTGGGGAATCGGGAACCGGGATGGATCGAGGAGCAGGTGGTACCGACGGTCACTTTGCGAATTTTATTGAAGCCGTTCGCAAACACGATAAATCAATCCTGAACGCTCCGGTAGAAACAGCTCACCTGGCTTCGGGATTAGCTCATCTTGGCAACATCGCTTATCGGTTAGATCGGGTGTTAACATTTAATCCAAGTTCGGAAATGTTCGTGAACGATCCTGAAGCAGATGAAATGCTCACTCGAAATTATCGGGAAGGCTTTACCGTTCCTGATGTAGTGTGACAATTGCTCTTAGACCGGAAATATGAAAATTGAACATAAATAAAAAAGGCTTCGGCCTTTTTTTCTTTGTAAGTTTTTGAAGTAGCTAGTTAAGTTTGGATAAAAAAGTGAATACGGTTGACAAATTACCCAAGCAGCCACACTAATAGAAGGTATTATTTTCCCAGAAAGAGAATTTTTTTCGTAAATTATATTAATTTTTATAATTTTTTTTGAAAAAGTTACATTTATAACTTATCTTGCTTTCACAAACAAAATTTCTTACGAATGATCATCACCGACAACGCTCTAAATTTTCGTCAAAATATTGGTAATCCTATTCGGGTAGGGATTATTGGGGCAGGTTACATGTCCAAAGGATTGGTAAACCAGATTGAACGCTATACCACTGGAATGAAGGTAGTAGCCATCAGTAACCGTACTATTGAAAAGGCATTGGGATGCTACCGTCAAGCGGGTATTGAGAACGTGACCGAAGTAAAAAATGCCAATCAGCTTAGCGATACCATAAACCAAGGGCAATATGCAGTGTGTGGTGACGCTTCCATCCTTTGCGAAGCCGACGGAGTTGATATAATTGTAGAGGCTACCGGAACGATAGATTATGCGGCTGCTTCAGTGTTAAAGGCGGTAGAAAACTACAAGCCAGTAGTGCTACTTAACGCCGAGCTTGACGCTACATTAGGGCCAATCTTAAAGCACCATGCAGATAAATCAGGGGTAATCCTCAGCGGCAGTGATGGCGATCAGCCCGGGGTAATTATGAACCTGTACCGATTTGTGAAAGGATTGGGCTTTGATCCGCTAGTAGCGGGAAATATTAAAGGCTTTTTAGATTTCCATAAGAGTCCGGCCGATATGGCGGAGTACGCCGTAAAAGCTGGTCAGAATGTAAATATGATTACCTCATTTACTGATGGTACCAAAATTGCCTTTGAGCAGGCCTCTGTGGCCAACGCTACTGGAATGGTGGTAAATAAGCGAGGGATGAATGCTTTCCGCTCTACCGAGCACATCGATGAGTTAACCAAACTTTATGATGTTGACGAACTCAAAGAATTAGGAGGTATTGTGGATTACGTCGTAGGACCTAAGCCCGGCCCGGGTGTATATGTTTTTGCCACTACTGATGATCCGCTTTCTAAGGAGTATCTAAGTTATCTGAAACTGGGTAAAGGACCTATCTATAGTTTCTACACTCCGTATCATCTTTGCTTCTTTGAGGTACCTAACTCGATTGTCCGTACTTTCCATTTCAACGATCCGGTCATGGCTCCCATTGGGGCACCCGTAGTTGAAGTGTTAGCAGCGGCTAAGCAAGATTTGAAAGCGGGTGAAGCCCTGGATGGCTTCGGTGGCTACGCTACTTACGGAGTTTGTGACAATTATGAGGTAAGCCGATCTGAGAACTTGTTACCCATTGGTCTTACCAAAGGAGTTAAATTGAAGAGAGATATTCCGAAAGATGCCATTATCACGTTTGATGACATTGAAATACCCGAGGGACGACTGGCGTTCCAATTGTACCAAGAGCAAGTTGAGCTTTTTAGCCCCAAGCCAGCCACCGTTAGCTGAACTAGCTTAGTTAGCCAGGATTAAACCGGAGAATGAACTTTTCCGGCAAAGGCCTCTTTATAAAAATATATGCTAGTAAACTTTGAGAATTGGCTGGCAAAACTAATTTTGCCAGCCAATTGGCTTTAACCTCATAACAATGCAGCAACCAGAAAAAAATAGATACTCTGATGAGGAACTACAGGAGTTTGAAAGTATCATTGATGAAAAGCTGACAAAAGCGAAGGAAGAACTCGAGAATATCAAACAATCCCTAAGCAGGATCAATGATAATGGTACCGATACTACGGTAGGAAATACCAAGTTACTTGAAGATGGGGCTGATACTTTAGAAAAAGAGAATCTCAGTCAGTTAGCTGCTCG
Organism: Bacteroidota bacterium; assembly: GCA_039198955.1. GTDB lineage: Bacteria > Bacteroidota > Bacteroidia > Cytophagales > Cyclobacteriaceae > Tunicatimonas. The sequence continues at coordinate 2,626 of JBCCTI010000162.1, forward strand.
TCAGCAGAAGTTCATCATTCAGCTAGAAAATGCCAAAGCCCGGATTAAAAACCGCACTTACGGCATTTGCATTGATACGGGTAAACTCATTTCCAAAGAGCGCTTGCGAGCTGTACCCCACACCCGCCATTCCATCGAAGCAAAACTTAAACAGCAGTAGATAAAACATTGCCCTTGAACTTCTTGCAGAAACATGTTGAGGCTCTCATATTTTGTGCTGAGACTCCCATATCCCTCACTGAGATTATCAGTTGCCTCACTGAAATGTTTGACACCGAAGTCGCTGAAAAAGATGTGATTACGGAGATACAGAACCTGATGGATGAGTATGATCAGGAACGCTACGCTTTTCACATTATTCAGATTAACGGTGGTTATCAGTTTCTATCTAAACCTGCTTACCAAGCGAGCATTAGTATTTTGCTCAAGCATCAGTCCAAAAAAAGATTGTCAACAGCAGCACTGGAAACTCTCTCAATCATTGCCTACAAGCAGCCCATTACTAAAGCTACTATTGAGCAAATTCGCGGAGTGGGTTGCGATTATGCGATCCAAAAACTACTGGAAAAATCGCTGGTAGAAATCAAGGGCAAAGACGATACTGTAGGGAGACCGTTACTCTACGGGACCTCGGATAAATTTATGGAGTACTTTGGTATCAATACTCTTCAGGAATTGCCTACTCCCAAGGATTTTGCCCAGGGTAACGAGATCGGCGAACTGACGATTGAATCATTTGATAAAGAAGTATTTTCTTCCGGACCAGAAGACGCTGAATCTTCTAAGAAAGAAAAAGAATAGTTTCTTGTTTACCCGAAATAACTATTCCTGATTACTCTTTCCCTGCTCTTGCACAATAGGAGGGCAATTGATTACTCGAAAGTCAAATATATCATCGCGAGAGTAGTGTCCATTTACATCAAAATCCAATTTGTGGCGAACGGTTTCTGATAAGTCAATTTCGGCGGTTAGAAGTCCTTCTTGATCATAGAGTGGTCCGGATAGAATTTGTCCATTGGGAGCAACAATCGCACTGCCGCCCCGGCAAAACTCACCTGGATGATCAGTAATCAAGGCTCGGTATTTTTCGGAATAATCTTCTCTTCGGAAAAACTGATTACAGCCCAGAACGTAACACCGCCCCTCCAAGGCAATATGCTGAAGTGTGGCAGTCCAGCCATCGCGGGCATCAGCGGTAGGAGCTAAGTAGATTTGTACTCCTGACTGATACATTGCCATTCGGGCGAGGGGCATGTAGTTTTCCCAGCAGATTAATCCTCCTAAACGACCGAGCTTAGTGTTGACAGCAATTAATGTATCAGCTTGGCCTTCTCCCCAAACTAATCTTTCAACTCCGGTAGGCTTTAGTTTCTGATGCTTTCCCAGATAACCTACTTCGGGAGAGAAGTATAGCAGAGTGCAGTACAGTGTGCCATTTTGTGGGGCACGTTCGGTTACCCCAATACCCAAGTAGATTTGATACTGTTTAGCCATTTCAGCGA
>JBCCTI010000163.1:0-3952 GCA_039198955.1 Bacteroidota bacterium
CAACACTGAAAATAATTTCATTCAATATTCGCTACGATAATCCGGGGGATGCTGAGCACCGCTGGGATAACCGGAAAGAGCGAGTAGTCAACCTCCTTAAATTTTATCAGGCAGATGTATTTGGGCTACAAGAAGCATTGCATCATCAGGTTACCTATGTTGAAGAAGCGTTTCCGTATTATCGCCGGGTAGGAGTAGGGCGCGATGATGGAGGAACGAAGGGAGAGTACTCACCTATTTTCTACGATACTGCCCAGCTGCAAAGTATTGATGAAGGAACGTTTTGGCTTTCAACTACACCTGATAAGCCGAGCAAAGACTGGGATGCCGCGTTACCCCGGATTGCTACGTGGGTTAGTTTGCGAAATAAATCTACCAAAAATACGATACTGGTCTGCAATTCCCATTTTGACCATCGTGGTAAGGTGGCTCGTTTAGAAAGTGCCAAATTACTTCAAGAAAAATTGCCGATGTTAGCTAACGGGAAACCAATTGTTCTAATGGGCGATTTTAACAGTGCGCCTAATTCAGCTCCTTATCAGGTGCTGAATAGTGGAGAGACCTTGAAAGATGCCTATATAAAAAGTAATCTTTCCCCAGTTGGGCCGGAACAAAGTTTTAGCGGGTTTGTAGTAACCCCTGATTTACCCGGTGAGCGGATTGACCATATTTTTGTAAGCCCATCGCTAAAAGTGCTTCGCTACGCAATTATCAGTGAAGAGAAAAACGGGGCTTATCCGTCCGACCATTTTCCGGTATTCGCCGAAATCAGTAACCTGGACGATGAAGATGTTGATAGATAGCCAGGATAAAATAAGTAGAGAATAACTTAAACTAGCGCGCGTTTGTAACGAGTATGAGTGCTAACCAACGCGCTACAAACACGCTTCAGCTTATCTAAAAGATCAGAATAATGTCTAATGTATGGTAATATTCCGTACTAATTTAATCACTTTTTCATGAAAACTATTTTCGCTTTATTCATAATTTTTTCACTTAGCTGCTGTACAGGGGTAGACTCTTCTAAGCCCGAGTCGGATGACTCATCGGCTGCCCAACCCGAGGTTGAAAACAAATGGGTAACTATTAATACCAAGAGTGAACCGCTGGCCCGCCACGAAAACGCTTTTGCCGAACTGAGTGGCAAGTTTTATCTGATCGGTGGAAGAAACAATAAGCCGATTAATATTTACGACCCTGAAACGAATCAATGGACAGAAGGAGCTACCCCGCCGCTGGAAATGCACCATTTTCAGGCCTTGCCATTTCAGGATAAAATTTATGTGCTAGGGGCATTTACCGGAGGCTTTCCGCACGAAACGCCCATTCCTGATATTTATAGTTACGATCCAGCGACTGATGAGTGGGCGAAAGAAGCGAGTATTCCCGAAGACCGAAGGCGGGGAGCAGCTGGAGTGGTTGCTTACCAAGATAAAATCTATTTGCTCTGCGGTATACAAGATGGGCACTACGATGGACACGTGGCCTGGCTTGATGAATATAACCCGGCTACCGGAGAATGGACAAAGTTACCGGATGCTCCGCGTCCCCGCGATCATTTTCAAGGAGCAGTGAAGGATACTAAGCTCTACGCTGCGGGTGGACGAAATACTTCAGCGAAAACCAAGCAGACCATGGAGCTTACTATCGATGAAGTAGACGTTTATGACTTTTCTACTGGCGAATGGACGACCTTAGAAAATCCACTACCTACCGAAAGAGCGGGAACTACCTCAATGGTCGTTGACGATCAACTCATTGTGATTGGCGGTGAAAGTGGCTCGCAAGTTCCTGCTCACAGCGAGGTTGAAGCCCTTGATCTCAAGAAATTCGCCTGGAGAGTGTGGCCTTCGTTGAAGCAAGGACGTCATGGAACTCAGGGCTTTCTCCATAAGGGTAGTCTTTACATCGCGGCGGGTAGCGGAGACCGGGGAGGAGGGCCCGAACTGACTAGTATGGAGAAATATAGCCTAGAGTAGCGAATTAATAATAGGATTAACCTGATGTGGAGTGGTTTTTGTAAAAAAAATAGGTAGACAGAAATGCTACCTATTTTCCCAGTAATGAAGAAGTAAACAGTGGGAAGTAAAAATGCAATCTATTGATTTTGGGCAAATCTACCCACTTTTTTAGGAAAAAATTAGCAGAACTAGCCTAGTTTGGCTGATTTACCTCGTATTCTTCTACCCGATACTGCTTTTATTCTACTGAAACAGTAGTGAATATCTCAAGAAAGGCTAAAAATCAGGCAGCAGTCAGTTGCTTGAACTTCGACTTCTCGAAACGCTCTTGAGCATAATCCCCGTCAACGGTGAAGGACTTAATCTCGGTTTGAGATGGAAGTTCGTACATGGCATCAGTGATGATTGCCTCGCAGATAGACCGCAACCCCCGCGCCCCCAACTTATACTCAATGGCTTTCTCAACGATGTAGTCCAAGGCTGAGTCATCAAAAGTAACTTCAATACCTTCCATCTGGAATAGCTTACGGTATTGCTTGGTCAGGGCATTCTTAGGCTTGGTCAGAATCATTTTAAGCGTTTCCCGACTCAACGGATCGAGGTGGGTGAGTACGGGCAACCGTCCGATTAATTCAGGGATAAGACCATACTGCTTCAAGTCTTGAGCGGTAACGTATTGCAACAGGTTACTTTTGTCAATTCGTAATTCAGCAGTATTAGCTTGAGCCTGGGTAAACCCGAGAGGCTGAGTATTGAGTCGGTTGGCAATCAGTCGGGATATTCCGTCGAAAGCACCCCCGCAGACGAATAAAATATGTTCCGTATTAATCGCAATCATTTTCTGGTCGGGATGTTTCCGGCCACCCTGGGGTGGAACATTTACACTAGTACCCTCCAGCAGTTTAAGCATAGCTTGCTGAACCCCTTCACCACTTACATCACGGGTAATAGAAGGATTATCCGACTTGCGGGCAATCTTATCAATTTCATCGATATAAACGATACCTCGTTCGGCGGCTTCCACATCGTAATCAGCCGCCTGAAGTAGTCGGGTCAAGATACTTTCAACGTCTTCGCCTACGTAGCCCGCTTCAGTCAGTACCGTAGCATCAGCAATACAAAAGGGAACCTGGAGAATTTTAGCTAACGTTCGGGCTAGATAGGTTTTTCCAGTTCCTGTTTCCCCCACCATCACAATGTTCGATTTCTCAATCGTGATCTCCTCACTATCATCCTGTTGCATCAGCCGTTTATAGTGATTATACACTGCTACCGACATCACCTTCTTAGCATCGTCCTGACCAACCACGTATTCGTCGAGGTGCTTCTTTATTTCCTTAGGCTTGATAAGGGTAAACTCAGGGTTGGTGGTTTTCCCTTTGATTTTGAGTTCTTCTTCTAAAATTTGTTGGGCTTGGTTGATGCAGAAATTACAGATGTGGGCATTGATACCCGATATCATAAGATCGACATCCTTTTTGGTCCGACCGCAGAAGGAGCAGGTTATTTGCTGAGGCATAAATCGCTACAGTTGGTTGTCAGTAGAAAGCGCAAACGGGAAGATAAGTTCCCGCTTACGGAAATGGGAAGTTAGCAATAATTATGACTCTTTCTTAACCTTCGAGGTAACTCCTCGATCGAGCACTTCATCGATAAGGCCGTATTCCTTGGCTTCGGTGGGGCGCATCCAGTAGTCACGGTCAGAGTCCTGTTCAATCTTTTCGAAGGTTTGTCCGCTGTGGTCAGCCAGAATCTGGTACAGGTCTTGGCGAAGCTCCAGGGTCTGCTTTAGGGTAATCTCCATATCCCTGGATTGCCCTTGCATCCCGCCGCTGGGCTGGTGAATCATAATGCGGGCGTGAGGCAGGGCGGCTCGTTTGTCCTTAGCACCCCCCGCTAGAAGTACTGCACCCATTGAAGCAGCCAAACCAGTGCAGATGGTAGCTACATCAGGAGTAACGAATTGCATAGTATCGTACATGCCTAATCCA
>JBCCTI010000164.1:0-3753 GCA_039198955.1 Bacteroidota bacterium
GATACCGCAACTGAATCTCAAGAAGATAGTGTGCAAACTGACACTGATCAACTCTATGCTGCTCTAGCTAATAAACCCGATAAACCGAAAGGTAACGAGTTGGTCATCGTGAATCTTGAGACGCAAGAAGAGTGGCGTTATGAGCGAGTAGATGAGTATTTTTTCTCAGAAGATGGTAGTCGGTTAGCCTTCACTCAGGTGGCGGATGACTCGACCGCTAGTGCAGGGGTGAGTACATTTGATACCGAATCTCAAAGCCTGCTACCGATTGATACCGGAAAAGTTTCGTATAAGCAGCTCACCCTAAGCCGCGACGGAAGCTCAGTAGCGTATCTGGCGAGTGAAGATAGCCTGAAAGCCGACGACCGCTACCACCATCTGTATCTGTGGACGGAAAATAGCGAAGCATCGTTAGTCGCCGATACTACTACTTCTGCCTTACCCAACAACTGGATGGTAAGTGAGCACGGTAAACTGGACTTCTCCTACGATGGGCGACGGTTATTCTTCACTACGGCTCCGCGTCCGGTAGAGTACGCTTACGAAGAAGATACTACCCTACTCGATGAAGAGCGAGTGAAGGTAGATGTCTGGTCGTGGCAAGACCCATTTATTCAGCCGATGCAACTAGAACAGAAGGAGGAAGAAATGAAGCGCTCGTACAGCGCAGTCCACGATCTTTCGTCGAAGAAGATAGTACAGTTGGGTAGTGAAGAAATGCCAAGTATTCGGTTTGACCGGGATAAACGATTGCCCTACGTTATTGGTATTGATGACACTCCCTACCGCAAACAAATATCTTGGGACTACCCCTTCCGGCGCGATGCTTACTTAGTGAATATCAGTACGGGAGAAGCTGAAAAGTTTGCTGAAAGCACTACCGGATATCCGCAAATGTCTCCTGGTGGCAACTACGCTTATTGGTACAATTCTGAGGACAGTAGTTGGTACACTTACGATATCAGCAGTAAGGCAACTGTTAACCTGACCGAAAAAATTGACGCTAACTTCTACGATGAACTTAACGACCGTCCGATGCTACCCGGCAGCTACGGCTCAGCCGGATGGACCGAAGATGATGAGCACATTCTAGTCTATGACTTTTACGATATCTGGAAGATCAATCCTAAAACTTTGGAAGCCAGTAATCTAACCAATGGCTACGGGCGCGAAAACGAAATAACGTTTCGTTACGAAGAGTTCGATCCGGAAGCCTACTTTATTCCAGCAAATAATGAGATCATTGTATCAGCCTTTGACCAGAAAACCAAGCAAAGCGGTTACTTTCAGGAGCATACTGGGAATAGCCGCGCACCGGAGAAGTTGGTTATGGAGGACTACCGCTTATACGGATTGCAGAAAGCTCAAGATAGTGACGAAGTAATTTACCGCAAATCTAGCTTTAGTGATTTCCCTGATGTATGGTTAAGCAGTACTGATTTCAAGAAGGCCAAAGAGCTAAGCAATGCTAACCCTCAGCAGCAAGATTATTTGTGGGGGAGCGTCGAGCTGGTTTCCTGGAAATCAGTCGATGGCACTCCCTTAGATGGGTTGCTGTACAAACCTGAAAATTTTGACCCTTCTCAGAAGTACCCCATGATGGTATATTTCTACGAGCGTAACTCTGATAATCTCCATAGCCATCGGGCACCCGCTCCCAGCCGATCTATCATTAACTTTTCTTTCTATGTAAGCCGGGGCTACCTACTGTTTGTACCCGACATTGTGTACAAAGAAGGCTATCCGGGCGAAAGTGCGCTGAACGCAGTAGTCTCCGGTACGCTCAATATGATGGAGAGAGGCTTTGTTGACCCCGACCGCATCGGGATGCAGGGGCACAGTTGGGGTGGTTATCAGTCGGCGTACATTGTTACCCGTTCTAATTTGTTCCGCGCCGTTGAGTCGGGAGCACCCGTCTCGAATATGACTTCGGCTTACGGGGGTATCCGCTGGGGAAGCGGTATGAGCCGGATGTTCCAGTACGAGCGTACTCAGAGTCGAATTGGTGGTTCGCTATGGGAGTACCCACTGCGGTACATTGAAAATTCGCCACTCTTTATGGCAGATAAAATAGAGACCCCACTACTGCTGCTGCATAATGATGAAGACACCGCCGTACCCTGGGAGCAGGGCATTGAACTGTTTGTTGCGCTACGTCGTCTTAACAAACCGGCCTGGCTACTTAACTATAACGGCGAGCCCCACGGGATTACCAAGTACCATAACCAAAAAGACTTCACCCGCCGGATGCAGCAGTTTTTTGACCATTACCTAAAGGATGAACCTGCCCCGGCTTGGATGCAAGAAGGACTGCCTGCCACGCTAAAGGGACGAACCTTACGCTACGAAGCCAGTGATAAATAAAGGAAAACGTAGGATAGGTACGGCCGCCACGTGGAACTGGAAAAGGAGAAAACCTTCCGTCTTCCGTCTTCCGTCTTCCGTCTTCCGTCTTCCGTCTTCCGTCTAAGATTCTACTGAGAAGGTGATTTTCGGGTTTATTGATGCCAGTGTGCGGTACAAGGTAATTAAGCAGTGCTACCTTGTGCCCTAATAGTGACTGACTTCCCTATCTAATAATTGGTACACTTCTTTAGCTTGTTCGTAATGCCTTTGTTCGTGGGTGATAATTATCTCGAATGCTTTTTCTAATTTGTATACTATATTCTTGTTCGCGGGGGATGATATAACTACCCCCTTGTCTACCAAGTCTTGAGAGCTTTTTATCCATTCTTGTAGTTCTAGCTGATGACTCTCAAACCTATCTAAAATATCTACTGAGATTGTACTTTCGGTTGGCTCCCACGCTGGAAATGTTTTCACTTTCTTCTTTCTGTCAGGTTGAACAGCTTTCAGAACTGCGTTACCGAAAAACGAAACCATGAACCCAATTTTTGCTAAGAATGGAGCTTGATAAGTTCCTTCCCGTACTGACCTAAGTACAGGAAAATAGGTTGTATTTACCACAATTAAGTGGTCAATATTCTGAGCGATGCTCCAAGTTGCTGAATTAGGTTTCCAATTCAGTTGCTCAGAGTCTAGATCACTAAATGATTCAATAAAGCCCTGAGTAGTGTTATCTATTTGCTCAATCCATTTTTTCATGAAAAAGGTTTTCTAATATCAATGTTCTGGACAGGCGACGTAGCAGTTTTACAACATATTTCATCGGGCTTAGCATTCTAGCAAATTATTTACTCTATAGTTACTATTTTCCAACCAGCTAGTCATACTGCCTTATTTTACGGTGTACTTACCGTAGATCAGTTATGTACCATACAGGCGTCCACCGCATGGCGCGGAAGATACTCAAATAATAACAGCCAGTCTTAAGACCAAGTGAAAGATCATGGACTAGAATGAATACTCCATAAAGGATACCTTGAGAAAAGTTATAAAGCCATAATGAAACCATCCTATTGCACCGCATCAAGGTACGTTAGGATAGAAGAAAAATCGTAAGTGCGCTTATCTAGATAAACACCTTGACACTGGGTACGGAACATATCTTCGCCCAGAATTTCCAGAATAGCTTTTCGTAAGCTCACCGCCCGGCCAAACTCTCCCCACTGGTCGGATACACTGTGATCTTCTTTAGAAAAGATATAAAGTTTGGGATTAACATTGCTTTGGATGTAGTAGGTTTGGTCTTCATCCTGGGCAATAGCAAAAAATAGCTCGTGTACCCTTGACTCAGAGAACACCGTCAGGTCAGCACTATAGATGAGCGTATCGCTGTCCCACTCGGTTTCC
>JBCCTI010000165.1:0-3661 GCA_039198955.1 Bacteroidota bacterium
ATAAAATATACCTTAAATTATGATTACTGAGCGAATTGCCTAAATTAGTTGCAGCAGTTAATAAATGATCATGCTTGGCACCCCAATGGATCGTGGACAACCAAAAATCGAACTATTGACCAATCGAGTAAACCTATGAAAAAGCCTACCTACTATACTACCCGTCGCAAATTTGTAAAACGTATTTCCCAGGGAGCCGGAGCTGGGTTATTCTTGCCCACTTCAATGGGTTTACTTAATTCAGCTTGTTCTTCTCCTAATCAATCTTCCGAAACCACCAGCGAGAGCGATGCTGCCTCGACCAAAAAAGACCGCCTGGGTTTAGCTTTGGTTGGTTTAGGTAACTACAGCAACGGTCAACTCGCCCCGGCACTGGAGCAAACCGAAAAGTGTTATCTGGCGGGAGTTGTAACAGGTACTCCGACTAAAGCCGAAGAATGGAAACAAAAGTATAATATTCCTGAAGGGAACATTTACAACTACGATAACTACGATGAACTGGTTAATAACGATGATATTGACATTATCTACGTAGTACTCCCTAACGCTATGCACGCTGAGTATACCATTCGGGCAGCCAAAGCGGGTAAGCACGTGATGTGCGAGAAACCAATGGCCGTTTCGGTAGATGAGTGCCAGCAGATGATTGATGCCTGCAATGAGAATAATGTGCAACTGGCAATAGGTTATCGGTTGCACTACGAACCCTTCAATCAGGAAATAATGCGATTGGCTGAGGAACAAATATTTGGCCCACTCACCGGAATTCAGAATAATTTTGGCTTTACCATTGGTGATCCTACCCAGTGGCGGCTAGACTATGAATTAGCGGGCGGCGGGGCACTGATGGACGTAGGTATCTACACTATTCAAGCCGCTTGTTACACCAGTGGCGAGGAACCTGTTTCAGTAGTAGCCGAGGAGTTTAAAACTGATATGGAGAAATTTAGCGAGGTGGATGAAACCATTCACTTTACCCTGACTTTCCCCAGCGGACTGAAAGCGAATTGCCAAACAAGCTATAATAAGAGTTATAACCAACTGCGAGCCGAAGCCGAAAATGGTTGGTTTGAGCTATCCCCCGCCTACACCTACGGGCCATTAGCGGGTGTAACCAGCGACGGGCCGATGGACCTCCCTCAGATTAGCGAGCAGGCCGCCCATATGGATCGCTTCGCTGAATGTATTATGCAGGATGAGACCATCAAGACTACCGGCGAAATGGGTATGCGCGATATGAAGATTATTGAGGCGATTTACCAATCTATTGAGGAGGGTGGACAGGAGGTTGCCTTGGAATTATAGTAGCGGAAAAATAGATGCCTCTTTCGTGGGGGAAAGGTGTAAAAAAAAGACGATAAGCAACTTTTGAGAGGCATTCAGTAGGCAATGAGTCAATGAAAAAGTACTGAAAATTGATACAGTTTTTTGTAGTACAGCCAACTACAAATAAACTTAGTAAATAGTCTCCTCATAATTATCCTACTTACCGGTAACCATTTCCCAGGTAGAAAACGCACCTTTCAAGGCACCGTCTTCATTTATAATACCCGTGCTGATCCATATTTTTCCTAAGTCCTGAACTTCTGCAGGAAACGTTTCCCAAAGTTCATTATAATCCCGGTGCGCCCACCAGATAATGTATTCATAGTTTTGTTTTTGGGCATTGGTAAATAGTGCTTCCAGGTAATTATTTTGTTCAGATTCGTTGCCCGGAATAAATAGATCAAACGATTCTACAGTCAAATCTTCCGATAAATGACTGGTTTCAGCAAAGGCAATGGGTTTATTAATTTTTTGGTGCAGAAAATCAAAGGCTTCTTGAAATTCTTGATTGGTTTTCAGCCCTTTGAAAAAAGGATAAAAGCTGATAGCAGCAAACTCTAAGTTATTTGTATAGCTAACTATTTCACTGATAAATTCTTCAGGATTTGTCACATCCGGTTTATATAAATTATGCAGCGTGATGGATTCGGAAATACCCAATGATGGGAATCGCTGCTTGATCCGGGCTCTCACGTTTGCCATCAGGAGCTTGTAGGCGTCCCATTTTTCTGGGGCATGCAGCAGTAATTCATTGACCTCAATGGCAATTAGCAGATAGTCAGGGTTTAGCTGATTGGTTATGTATTCCAGATGTTTGAAATAGGCATCTTCTATTTTGGTATCATTTAGCGCTACGTAGTCGGGAACAGTTCCGTCAAAATCAAAGGCCAGTTCATCGCGAGCGCTATTCAGCAGACTGACTGATACAGTTAGTTCAACACTGGGAATTTTCCTAGCTGCTCTTCCAGCAATTTCATCAGTAAATTCCTGAGGTAGCGGTAAGTCATTCATCCACGCCCGCCACGGAATGTTGGAATCAATATGTTCAGAGTATATATCAGCGTTATTGCCAATAAACTGATAGGTAGCATCCACCGATTCCAGGGTGGGAGCGTAAGCCCAAGTACTAAATCCCATTGCAAAAGTTCTCGAGCTATACTCGCTAAAGAAGCCCTCACTGGTACCGGTATCTAGCGTGGTTTCTTCCTCTTCCTCACAGCCGAAAAGTAAGATTATTACCGCACTAGCTAAAAATAATCTTTTTGCCCCGATAAAGACCCTTAGTGGAGATTGAATAAATGCTCTGGTGATTTCTGCTTTCATAGACCTATATTTTATTAAATCTACCAAGTGTGATCTTAGAAATAAACCGTATTTACGGCAATAGCTTACTTGGGTAGGGTCTTACTGTTTTGCAGCAAACTTATTCCTACCTATTCAGCCTGTTTCTGACCTATCAAAATTCATAAACCAGTGAAAACTGTCTTGCACAATCTGGCTTTTATTATTTTGTATGTAGCTTAGATAAGCCTTGGCCACGGGCGATAATTTCTTGTTCTTTAACCAAACCAGCCGCCAGGCGGTAGTAATCGGTAGCGATTTAGCCGGAATAATGTGGAGTTCTTTATTAGCCAATTCATTTTTAATACCAATGAGCGGAATAATGGAGTAGCCCAAGCCAGCAATCACCGCTTGCTTAGTGGCTTCATTAGAAGTGAGCTCTATTCTTTTCCGTTTTTTTCCGGTTCCCAAGTACTGATCCATCGCCAGGCGGGTGGCTGATCCGGCTTCCCGAAATATCAGCGGTCGGTCTTTATCAAAATGTTCAGTATTCCCTACCAGGTACAATCGGTTCTCCATAAGCATCTCTTCCTCAACATTGATAGCATCAGGTACTACCGAAACTACCGCAAAATCAATCTCATTTTTCTTCAGACTACTCACCACTTGAGTTTTGTTGGTTACATCCAGTACTAAATCAACCCCGGTGTGCTCCTGCAGAAATCCGCTCAGAAAGTAGGGAATCACGTACTTCCCGGTAGAGGCCGATGCAATTTTTAACTGCCCGGTAAACAGCCCATTGTACTCTTTAGTCTTGTATTTGATCGCCTCAGCTTCTTTCAACACATTTTCGGCTAATTCGGCAATGGACTGACCAAATTCAGTAACGTATAGTTTCTTCCCTACTACTTCAGTCAGCGGAATGTCAAACTGAAGTTGAAAATTTTTCAGTTGGATAGATAAGGCCGGTTGGGTCATGTGCATTTTACGAGCAGCCTTAGTAATACTTTGCTGCCGCACCACTTCTAAAAATACCTGAAGCTGGTGTAGTGTA
>JBCCTI010000166.1:0-3609 GCA_039198955.1 Bacteroidota bacterium
AACTTCCCATTGTGAATCGGATAACTCTGTAAACGGAGTTTGCATAAGATACTTGTAGTTTTGTGACAAAAACCAAAGTAATTATCCGATTCACATTTCTGCAATCTTAGCCAGATTTCTTCCCAAACATGCTCTAAGGTTACGCAAATTTAGCAGAATTATTAATTTTGGTTTTCCCCCTAATCGAGGCTTCTCTGTAAAGATAATCTGGGTAAACCTTCCCGTAATCTGGTGCGTTAGCCGGAAAGTTCAGCGGGGTGTGCGTAAGCTCTTAGTGAAGAAGCTTTGAACTTTTCCCGGCAGGGACCGCTCGACTTTTTTGGCCGCCGCCACGCGGTTCGTTTTTGTGTCAAGGCAAAAATGTGCATTTTTAGCATTCCAAGTTCTTTATGAAAAAACTCTATTCTCTTGAGTGATTATGAACACACACTTTGGCTTTGTATTAAGTTGGCTCTTGATAGGGCAAATCACCCCGGCGGCTTTTGGGCAGAAGTCAGCTTCATTAGAACTGAAAATTGACCAAATATTTCAAAGCTTTGCCCAGCAAGATGATTTTCAGGGAGCGGTGCTAGTGGGATACCAAGAAAAGGTTTTGTACGAAAATGCTTTCGGATTAGCCAACCGGGAATGGGATATTGCTAATACGGTAGACACTAAGTTTAACCTGGCTTCTATCAGTAAGCAATTTACGGCCGCAATTATTCTACAACTGGTAGAAGAAGGAAAACTAGAACTCAATAAGACGATTGCCGACTACTACTCAAATTATCGAAAAGATGTAGCCAAGCAGGTGACGTTGCACCAACTGCTTACCCACCAATCAGGTATTCCCAACTATACGAGTTTACCTCAGGTGTGGTCAGATTCACTGTACCGCAAGTATAGTCGGGAAGAGTTGGTAGAGAGATTTGTTAGCGGGGATTTAGCGTTTAAACCCGGTACCCAGTATCAGTATAATAATTCGGGCTACCTTATTCTAAGCATCATCATTGAAGAAGTAACGGGCAAACCGTTCAGCGAAGTGTTTACCGAAAGAATTGCTCAGCCCCTCGACCTACGCTTTACCGGAGTAGATGATCGTCAGGATGTTATTCCCAAACGAGCCTCGGGTTATGTGAAAACCTCCGCCGGGTACGAGAATGTCTACAGCATGTATATGCAAAACTTGCAAGGAGCCGGTAACCTCTACGGTACCGTGGGTGATTTGTATCGGTGGAACCAGTTTTTACACGATGGTCAACTGTTATCAAACAAGTCGGTGGAAAAGATGACGCGCCCCTATACCGATGTAAATCAACAGTGGATTCCTCCCTATGAAAACCGCTACGGCTACGGGGTAGGAGTTGCTAAGATTCAATTAGCTGGGCGAAAAGCGTCAACGATGGTTTTTCACAGTGGGCACATTCGGGGCTTTAGCGGGTTTTACGCCCACTTTCTAGCCGAAGAATATACGGTTATCATTCTCAGTAATACCGGGGAGGTCAGCACCGCCCGAATGAACCAGATCAATCTAGAGGTAGCTCAATTGCTGGACGAGTCCATAGCACCCGTGGCGTCTACCAATCGGAAAGCCAAGAAAAAACGCTCAACCGAAGCTGAAGACTCATCGTTAGAGCGGGATCTAGAGAAAGCCATGATGGCTGCCTGGGAGAACAGCGGTACTGAAGCTGCTTTGCAACAATATCACGCTCTGTTAGAAAACTTTCCTTACGATTATCCTGATACTCAGGAAATATTAAGTCAGTTTTCCCAAACCTTAGTAAAAGAAGGTGATGCTGACGGAGCATTGCAGATAGCTGAACTTAATAGTCGCACCAATCCTCACTGGCAAACATTCACCGAGTTAGCCAATCTACAGCAACAAGCCGGACAAAAAGATGCTGCCGCCCAACACTTTCAAAAGGCAATTAGTATCAACCCAAACCGCACCGAAGAAGAAAAACAAGCGTACGAGGCAGCACAACAGGCTTTAAAAATTCTTCTTTAGCGTGCTAATTAACTACATTGTTCTCGTTTTTTACCTTGGTATACTTCTTCTCATTGGAGTACTTGCAGCCCGCCAGGTAAAAGATATTAAGGATTATTATGTCGGGGGGAAAAAGCTGGGTTACTGGGTAGTAGCATTTTCCTCGCGAGCCACGGGTTCATCGGCTTGGGTACTTTTGGGATTATCGGGAATGGGAGCCATCTGGGGAGTTTTTGCCTACTGGGTCGTAATAGGAACCGTCTCAGGGGTAGCTATTTCTTGGTTCGTCATGGGAAAACCCTTCAAGCGACTCACCGATCATTTCGATTCTATCACCATTCCTGATTACTTGGAAAGCCGATTTCAGGCAACCTCGCATCGCCTGCGGCTCGTTGCAGCAATCGCGCTTACTTTTTTCGTCACTATCTACGTAAGTGCCCAGATCGATGCTACCGGAACAGCATTTGAGTCTTTTCTAGGTTGGAATTACTATACCGGGGCTATCGTCGGGTTCATCATCGTGGTGCTTTATATGTCCTTCGGTGGATTCATTGCCGTGGCTTGGTCAGATGTTTTTCAAGGCGGAATTATGTTACTCGGATTAGTAGCCCTACCGCTAGTAATGTTGACACAAATTCCTAGTGATGTAGCGTCAGCAGTCGGCTCAGTTGATGCCGATTTACTGAGTTTTTGGGGGCCAGGTGGCTTTTCCCTTTTAAACCTGACTAAGATCATCGGGTTTGTAATGATTGGTTTGGGCTTTCTGGGTTCGCCCCAATTATTTGTCCGCTACATGTCTATTAAAAGTGAAGCTGAGATTGACCGGGGCAAATGGGTATCGGTGCTGCTAACGTTTACGATGAACTTTTCGGCAGTGAGCCTGGGTATTTTAGGTCGGGCATTGTTTACCTCATCGGGTGAAGATCCAACTACTACATTGGGCAACGGTGGGCAAGAAGTGCTTTTGTACTCAGCCGATCAGTTACTACCCGCTGTCATCGGTAGCTTTTATATTGCTGCGGTCTTGTCCGCTATTATGTCCACGATTGACTCGCTACTGGTAATAGCTTCCAGCTCAGTGAGCCGGGATTTGTACCAAAAAGTATATCATCCCCAGCTTAGCGATAATGCATTATCAACTTTCTCCAAGAAAACAACCCTATTTCTCGCAATTATGTCTCTGCTAGTGGCGTTAGCCGTAGCGTACTTTTCGCCCACCCGTACTATTTTCTGGTTTGTGATTTTTGGTTGGTCAGGCATCGCGGCCACGTTTTGCCCCATGATGATTCTGTCTTTGTTTTGGAACAAGTACACTGAACAAGGGGCACTAGCTTCCATGATTACCGGATTCTTGAGTGTTCCCCTGTTTAAATTCCTACTACCTCAATGGGAAGCTATCGCGCCTTACCTAACAAATATGGCTGAATTATTCCCTTCTTTTATAATATCGCTTTTGGTAGGTTACATTATTAGCGTCAAGGCACACTCAGTAAAAAGCGGCTGATTTATTACATTGTCAACGGAAGTTCTAAAAAAATCTTTGTAAGATATTGAGTTTTATTATTTCGGGTAAAAACAGCCATTAAAGCCAAAAAAGCAGTATAATTTTTGCACCATTCTTGTAACAGAAACAATAATACTAA
>JBCCTI010000167.1:0-3549 GCA_039198955.1 Bacteroidota bacterium
ACCAGCAGCGTATGCACCAATTATTTGAGCATTACCTGGATTGGTATTGGCAGCAGCACCCAGAATCAGCTACCCGAGCGGGTATTGATAACTACAATGACCAGTGGACTGATTTATCCTTGTCGGCGCACGAAACCCGCCAACGAGATATTGACGAACTCCTTCAGGTAATTAACTCGATTGATACCGCAGAATTTTCTGAGAGTGATCGCCTCAACTACACTTTGTTCCGCCAAATTCTAGAGCGGCAGCAGGCGAGTTATTCCTACCCCGACCATTTGATTCCGCTCAGCAACACTGTATTCTTGGGAAAACAGCATTACCTCACCACTACCCTGTCTATCCAATCAATTACATCCCAAGAAGACTATGAGCAGACTATCATGCGCCTCCAACGCATTCCCGTATTTATTGACCAGCTTATTGCGCTAATGAATGAAGGGCTGAATCAGGGAATTGTACCACCGCGTATCGCTGTATCTGATATTCCCAATCAGTTGCAATCTGTGATGGGTGACGTTGCCCAGGAAACACTGTTGTTATCCTTTCAGAAATTACCCAACTCATTTACCCTAGCTCAGAAGGACAGCATGAGGAATAATGCCGACTACATTTTTCAGCAAGAAATTAAGCCCGCTTATCAGCAGTTATATGATTATCTGATTGACACTTACCTCCCTAAAACTCGCAGTACACTTGGATTGTCGGCTCTACCAAACGGTGAAGCTTGGTACCAGCACAATATCAGACGGTACACCACTACTTCTTTAACTGCTGAAGAAATTCATCAGATTGGACTGGCGGAAGTAAAGCGTATCCGAGAAGCCATGGACAGTGTAATTCGGGCGAGCGGTTTTGAAGGAAGCTTTGATGAATTCACGCAATTTCTCCGAACCGATCCGCAGTTCTACTATACCAATCCTGAGGACTTACTTACGCATTACCGGAATATTTGCAAACAGATTGACCCTCAACTAATCAAATTATTCGGTAAACTCCCCCGAATGCCCTACGGCGTGAAAGCTATCCCTGACTATACTGCCAAAACCGCTACTACGGCATACTACAATCCGGGATCGTATCGGGCCGCCCGCCCGGGGTATTTTTACGCCAACACCTATGATTTAGCCAGTCGCCCCATTTGGGAAATGGAAGCATTGACGTTACACGAAGCAGTGCCCGGTCATCATTTACAGATTGCCCTCAGCAAAGAGTTGGATAGCGTACCAATCTTCCGGGAAACCCTTTCTTTTACGGCCTTTGTAGAAGGCTGGGCGTTGTACGCCGAAAGTCTGGGTGAAACGATTGGTCTTTACCAGGATCCCTATTCGAAATTTGGACAACTGACCTACGAAATGTGGCGAGCTATCCGGCTAGTGGTAGATACGGGTATTCATACGAAAGGCTGGACGCGCGATCAGGCGATTGATTTTTTCCAGAAGAGCTCAGCAAAGACCGAGCATGATATTGCGGTAGAAGTAGACCGATACATCGCCTGGCCCGGTCAGGCATTAGCCTACAAGATCGGGGAATTAAAGATCAAAGAACTTCGCTCACGGGCTGAAGGCCAACTGGGAGAAAACTTTGATATTCGGGCTTTTCACGATGCTTTGTTAGAAGAAGGAGCGTTGCCTCTCGACATACTAGAAGCAAAAACATTGCAATGGATTGACAATCAGCCATAAGCAAATTTACCCCACAATTTTTGCCCCAAGCATTCGGGGGTTTCATTGGTAAACCGTAGTTTTGCTGCCCTTTTGAGGAAGATTGACTGAATGAGTGAATGTTGGAATGAAAGAATAACCAATATCTATTCTATCATTTAATCACTCTCTCATTCTAATATTCTATAAGCTATCAATTAATTATCCATCGGCCGCCGACGCGGTTTCAATTATCAACTAACATGAATACCTGGTTTACCTGCAAGATTAAGTATCAGAAGATTGACGAGAAAGGAAAGGCAAAAAACGTATCGGAAGCCTACTTGGTTGATGCGGTTTCGTTTACCGAGGCCGAACGACGCATTTACGAAAAAATGGAAACTATGATCCAGGGAGAGTTTTACGTCACGGGTATTGCCAAAGCTCGCCTTTCGGATGTGTTTTACTACGAAGACAGTGACCTGTGGCATCGTTGCAAAATGACCTACACACTGGAAGAAGAAGGAAGCGGATCGCCGCCCGAAGGTAAAGAAAAGAAAATCACGAACTACGTGCTGCTTACTGCCCCCAATGTAAAGGAAGCCTATGACCGAATGTACCAAAGCCTAAATAATATGCTGGTAGACTTCCGGGTGACCGAAATTGTAGAAAGTCCTATTGTAGAAGTATTTCCCTACGATTCTGAGGAGGAGGATACTAAGTTTCAAGAAGCCCCTGATAATTACCGCCCACTTTCGGAAGTGAATGAAGACCAAGCGGTGTAGTGACATGACGGTTCGCCGCGCGATTAATCATGTGCTTACTCAACCACTAGCTTCCGCATAAAAACTTTCTCGTCGCGCTGAAGGCGGAGCAAGTATAATCCGGGAAGTAGCGGTCGAGTTAGGCGAGATAAATCAATGGGTAACGGAAACTCTTCATAGAAAATTGGCTGGTGAAGAATGGTTTGCCCATCGGGCGCGAACAAGCTAACGGTGATGTTCTTTCTGTACCACAGCAGGTTTTCCAGATAGAAAGTATTCTGCATCGGATTGGGATAAATCTTTAGTGCTCGGTCTTCAGGGTCAAAACGGGTACTCGTTACACTGCGTACTGTGATTGTTTTGCTAATCAGGTTAGTACAACCATCGCTGCGAGTAGCTAATAAGCGAACAGTATAGATTCCGGCTGAGTGAAACTCAGGCACAATACGCGACGATTGGTGGGTAAAAGTACCGCTGCCTAAATCCCACTGCCAACTGATCGATGAATCATTCTCATTGAGGGGAGTTGCCTGAAATACCGCCATATTGGGTTCTGAAAGATAAATGGTATCGGCCAGGGTTTTGAAGTCAGCGAATTGGTTAATCTCTACCTCCACCGCAACAGCTTCACTCTCTATAAATCCGTCTACGTTGGTAATGTATATCGTGGTGTTCATCACTACCGAATCCAGTAGCAAGGCTTTTCCGGCGTACAGCGGCATTGCTAAGTTGGCATCTTCATAGAAATAAAATACGTCTCCGTTGGTGGGCGAGAGGGTGACGGCTTCGCCCTGACAAATTCGCAGGTTGGCTAAATCTGGTTTGGCCGTCAGACTACGAATAATCGTTTCTTCCAGCGTGTAGGTACAACTTAGATCGGCTGAATCTAGAGAATACTCCAGCTTTATCCGCCAGTCTTCTTCGGATAAACTGGAAAAGTCATAAGTAAAACTTGCCAATTGACTGACTTCTAAATTATTTACTGACCAGGTATACTGTCTAATTTGACTGGTATCGCCAATCAGGCTAATGTTCAATAAGTATTTGGTCGACAGGTCGATTGTGTCTAAAGCGTAAGAAATTTGCAACTCAGGTTGCCATATCTCAATGGTTACGGGCTGGGGGCGGCTATCATATTCCTC
>JBCCTI010000168.1:0-3398 GCA_039198955.1 Bacteroidota bacterium
GAAGCTATCCGCAAAAACCGAAAAGTAAATCTGGTTATTCACGTGATTCTCAACCCAATCTTCACCTTTGTGAAGAAGTATTTTTTCCAGTTGGGTTTTCTGGACGGCTACTATGGCTTAGTGGTCTGCGTATTATCGGCTTACTCTAATTTTCTAAAATACAGTAAGATATACAGTAAATATCGAACACTATCCTCCCCACTATCTACCTAAACCTTAATGCGTATTCTGGAACTTTGTCTGTCTAGCAGCCTAGGCGGGCTAGAACTCTACTTTCATCGCTGCTGTCAGTATCTGGCCACCTCCGAGCACTTTCTATTGGCAGTAGTAGCCCGCGACACCCGCCTGTCCACTCTCGCTAAGCAAGATACTATCCGGCATTCCTCTCTGGCTCCGCCCCGATGGTTTAATCTTATTACCCAAGTAAACACCCTTGTTTCTCTGATATACCAACACCAGATTGACGTGCTGCACGTACATCATAAGGCCGACTTGCTACTGGCTACCTTGAGCAAGCGGTTCTCTTCTCGTCCATTTAAGGTAGTGCATACCCGACAGATGACCCTCCACCATTCTAAGAAAGATCTGTATCACCGCTTCTTGTATCGTCCAATTGATCTATTCATTGCTATCACCAATCAGGTTCAACAGCAGATTCGGAATAACCTTGCTGTCGACCCGGACCAGGTGGTACGACTGTATTACGGAGTTTCGGTTTCACCATCGTTCCCACCAGCTACCCAGCAAACTTCTTCTGAGGTTCAGATCGGGGTGTTTGGTCGGATTGAGCGTATGAAGGGGCAACACCTGGTGGTTGAGGCCCTATATCAGCTCCAGCCCCACAGCATTTTGTTTCAATGTTACTTTTACGGCGACGTTTCCGATCAAAATTACTCCGATAGACTTCGGCAGACTATCCAGGATTACAATTTGACCTCTCAAGTACATTTTATGGGATTCCACCCGGAAGCTACTAGTTTGATGTCAGGCATGGATATGGTACTAATGCCTAGCCTGCACGAAACGTTCGGACTGACCCTGATTGAAGCGATGATGAACGAGGTGGCGGTAATTGGTACTGACTACGGTGGTATCCCGGAGATTATCGATCATGGCAAGACAGGTTTGCTCTTTGAACGGGAAAATAGCCAGCAACTAGCCGATTGCATACTCAAGCTGGCTAAAGACCCTGTACTAAGGCAACAGCTAGCCCAGTCGGGAAAGAAAAAAGCTGAGCAAAACTTCCAAGCGGCGGATCATTTCCCCCAATTAGTTCAACTGATGGCGGACACAATTAAGCGATGAGAATATTACTGAGCCGTACCGATAGCATTGGCGATGTCATCCTTACTTTACCGATGGCGGGACTGCTGAAAGAGCAGTTTCCTGATGCCTGGATTGGTTTTCTGGGAAAACCGTATACCCGGGCTATCGTAGAGCACTGCGCCTTTGTGGATGAGTTTTACGAGTGGCATGAAGAAAATCCGCCCGAAATTTCAGCGGATACCATCATTCACGTACTGCCCCGCTCGGCAATTAGTCGGTGGGCAAAAAAGCAGCGTTTTTCCCAGCGAATTGGCACCAGCCACCGGATATTTCACTGGGCAAGCTGCAACCGACTAGTCAACCTGGGGCGAAAGAATAGCGATTTGCACGAGTCCCAGTTGAACTTACAATTGCTTCGTCCGCTTATCTCAGATGTGGAGCGTTCGCTTTCCCAGATGCCCGCTTACTACGGCTGGCAACCTTCGCAATACTCTCGCGAAACATTTAGTCAGTACCTAGCTTCCGATAAGTTTAATCTGCTGTTGCATCCCAAATCGCAGGGTAGTGCCAAAGAGTGGCCGATTACTCATTATTTGGCCTTGGCGCAGCAGCTAGATTCTTCCCGGTTTCAGGTGCTGATTACCGGAACGGCTGAGGAAGGCAACCAAATCAAGGCCAAATGCCCCAAATTATTGACCCTACCGCAGGTGAAAGACACTACCGGAGCTTTTTCTTTATCCGAATTTATTGACTTTATTGGCTACGCTGATGGGCTGGTCGCCTGTAGTACCGGCCCACTGCACATAGCTGCCGCCTCACGGATTCATGCGCTAGGATTGTACCCCGACCAACGCCCTATGCATGCTGGACGCTGGGGCCCTATTGGCAAGAAAGCAGAATATACTGAGTCCACCGCATCCGAAGACGCCTCAGACTTAGCTGATATTTCGGTAGAAAATGTACTAAACAAAATTTATAGTTGGATTGATGAATATGACGAACCAAATTGATTACTTTCCTAAGTAAACGCCGTTTGAATCTCAAGAGCAACTATCCATGAGAAAGATTTACAAAAAGTGCAACGCTAAAAAATTTCGCCCCCAACACGTGGCGGAGATCGGGGTTTACAAACCAGAAGAATCCAATATATTAGACTTTATTAATGATGGGATAAGAACTACGCTAGTAGAGGCGCATCCTACCTACGTAGCTCTAGGGCAAAAATTTTTCCAAGATAATGACAATATAACTATTCACCCAGTGGCGGTGTACGACCAAGAGGGTGAGATCGATCTGCTTCATCAGACAGCTTCAACTTTTCTGGAAGTAGTCAACCAGTCCCCTACTATTGTCAATGATTATTATCGGCCTAGCGATAACGATCGGTTTACAGTGAAATGTACCCGGTTTAGCAATATTGATGATGGAACTATCGATTTGCTAAGTATTGATATTGAAGGGGCGGAGTGGTACGCTATCAAACATTTGGTGAGCTCGCCCGCCATAATTTCGGTGGAAACCCACGGAAAGCGGTATACTAACCCATTTATCACTGAAATTAAGGAGTGGATGAAGAATAAGGGGTACGTGGCTTGGTATAAGGATAACTCGGATACCGTTTATGTCCAACCAGAACATATTCGGGTTACTTTGCTTAACCGAATTGCGTTAGTCGGACAAAATGCACGGCTGCAAGTCCGCAAAATCCGCAGTCACATTAGTGAGTTTGTAAAGTCGTTTTTTAGAATCCGGACAAGGAAAATAACCAGATAAGATAACTAAACCTTCTTCACCCCTAGCCCAGGCAGATTAGTCAGGCTCATCATACTATCGTGAAGTTTGAAGCCACCGGTTACCACATCGCGAGCGAGGTCGAGGCTACCGTCGAGGTCCAGATACTTGGTGTTGCTGGAAGCCAAGGCTACGTGCAGAGCAGCGGTGATGCTGATGCGGCTTTCGTCGTTGCAACCCCACATCAAATCTATCCCAGCGTTCTTGGCAATGTTGGCGATCTCCCGGGCGTGACCAATGCCCCCACACTTCATTAGCTTGATGTTAAAGATACCTGCTGCTTTTGGTGGATTAGTTAGCTGATAAGCATCTTGGGGAGTTACTAAGGTTTCATCCAAAGC
>JBCCTI010000169.1:0-3380 GCA_039198955.1 Bacteroidota bacterium
ATGTGGCTTACCAATGATAATCTGTACGGAGGGGTTCGTATCGTATCTGAAACACCTCGCATTATAGAAGTATACATCGCTGAACCCAATATTTAATCAACTCCAACCGACGGGCCTTAGTGCCCGCCCCTCAACCTCTTTATTCATCAAACAAACATTCAAACCCATGAAAAATTTAGCAACTAAACTAAACACAAAAATGAAAGGATATACTTTCTTTACTCTATTTCTTATATTCTTTTCAATCATTACTAGCAATAACCTTCTAGCCCAGCGAAATCCAGGATTTGGGGTTGTCAATCCCGGTGGGGAAACCGGAGAGTGGATTGGCGGTAATGGCAAGATTTATACGCTTACCGGAAAAGTAGGCATTGGCACCCCTACCCCTGCCCGCAAGCTGCATATCTGGGGGTCTGACCATCGTTACTTTCGGGTGACTTCTCAGGGGGGTACTCAGTTTTCTAATGCTGTCGCTGGAGTGGAGTTGGAACGTCGTTTGAACAACGGAAGTATTCTAAACTGGAATATTGTCAATCAGGGTACGTTCAAAATTCGGCGCAACACTACGACTTTGTTCAACCTCCAAGCTGATGAAGCCCAACTAGGAACGCTCTCTAATCGGGTATCCTTCCACGTCTGGGGAAAGTCACTGGCTAAATCAGGTAGCGAAATAGTAAATGGTGCTTTTATATTAGGTAGTCATAGTGGCTTACCAAGTAATAGTGATATCATGAAGATGGATGGTAACTCTATTGAAACCGATAACGACTTACACATCAACCTTATTTCCGACCAAGATATTGATCTGGTTCGGGGCGGAGGAAATATAGGAATTGGTTATCCAGTTGGAGGTACCGCCAAGGTATCGGTAGAGTCCGATAATATGCACTTACGTATGGTTAACCAGTCCGAAGTAGGAGGGGGTGCTTCCCAGTGGTACATGGGAGTATCTGATTCAGACTGGGCAGTAGGCGAAGGTAAATTGGTATTCTCCCCAAGTGAATACTCTAGCAATGCATTGGTAGTGATGACCGAACAAGGGCGAGTGGGTATTGGTATGACTACTCCCAATCGTACGTTGGATGTAGATGGAAACGCCCGGGTTACCGTACTGGAAATTACAGGTGGGGCTGACCTAGCCGAACCCTTTGAAGTAGCGGGCGAGAGTATAATTGAAGCTGGTACCATCGTAGCTATTGACCCCGCCAATGCGGGACAGTTGAAAGTAGCTAGCACAGCTTACGACAAAACCGTAGCGGGCATCATCAGTGGGGCAGGTGATATCAAGCCCGGTATGGTGATGGGCCAAGACGGCAGTATTGCCAGTGGCGAACATCCAGTAGCCCTGACTGGACGAGTTTATGCCAAAGTAGATGCCCGCTACGGAGCCATTCAGCCCGGTGATTTACTCACTACTTCGGATACCCTCGGTCACGCTATGAAAGTAAGCGACCCTAATCAGGCGCAGGGTGCCATTATTGGCAAGGCGATGACCGCTTTGGAAGAAGGGCAAGGCTTAGTGTTGGTACTGGTTAGCTTGCAGTAATGTACTTCTCACGAATAAATTGAAGCTCATGAAAATCTTTAAAATCATATTGCTGATCGGATGGGGGTGCTTTGCCACCCTCAGCCTTCAGGCGCAAAAGAAAGTACCTCATAGCTTTCAGTTCCAAGCTGAAGCCAGTGAGGAGGGAGAATTAAAAGAACTCACCCAGGTAAGCTACTCGGGTACTAGCAGCCTTCGCCTTTATTTTGATGAGGTAGAACTCGGATCGAACAGCTATTTGCTGTTGGAAGGAAGCGATGGTGCCAAGCAGAAGTTGGATACCAAAGCTCTTGAAAACTGGCACAACAGTTCAGCCTACTTTAACGGGCAGAACGTAAAGGTTTCGCTCTTCCAAGCCCAAGGGGAAGCCGTAAGCTTAAAGCTCAAAGAGATTAAAGTGAACAATCAAGATAAAGGTGTAAAAAAGATAACCCAGCCCACCTTAACTGCTAATACGAATGCCCGGAACCAAGGTGTTACTAAAATATACCCCTGGGCAGCAGCCGTAGGTCGATTTACCAATGGTGTGGATGCCCTGGGTACTGGCTGGATTGCCGCTAACGGAGCTATTGTTACGGATAATCGACACGGTGGCCCTGATAGCTCTTTACCTGAGGTTGGGGATGGTGGTAATTCTATAAACGAATATGACATCATTGAATTTAATGTTCCTCTCTCTAATCTTGATGGTACAGTAAATCACCCCAGCCCCGAAGATCAATATCCCATAAATAAAGAATACGTTTTTTGGAGGCTGATTAAAGGCAATTCGTTAAACGGTGACCGTATCATGGTTAAAGAATACAGCCGTGACAGAACGGCATACAATGGCGGATATACCATTATGGAAGCTTTGCCAAATGGTACGGGTAAACGACCAGGAGAACGGCTTGGGCAGTATTTCCAAGTGCTAAGACATAACTCAGGATGGGTAATGGATGGTATGAAGATGGATATATTTCACTATGGTTCTGGTAGTACACAAGCTGGCAACCAAACCCGGCAAAAAGTTTCGGTAATACTCAAAAATCCTAATGACTGGTTAAAGAGGGTAAGTGACAAAGACCGTTTTTTAGTATACGATACACCGATTCTAATGAATGGTCTGTGGGATGATAACGTAGAAGGAGCACCCGTTGTATTTCCGGAAAGTAATGTTGTGGTAGGTATCCATTCGGAGGGAACTTATGATAATCACGCTCCATCGCTGGGTACTGGCTTTCGCGATCAGGATTTTCGTAAGCATCTGGGTGAATTCTTTACCACCGCAGTAACCTACGTTGACCAGGCGAGTGTGGCCGGATCGGGTAATGGTAATATTTATGAGCCTTACCTAACCATTGCTGAAGGAACTCAGCAAGCGGCTGATAACGATATTCTGAATATAGCTCGAGGTTCATACAACGAGAGCGTGACTATCAACAAGCCCCTGAAGCTGAGTGCCCCGGTAGGAGCTGTGGTTATCGGAGCCGCCGGCGGAGCCAATAGCCGTACCATGCAACCTACTATTCCGGCAGCCTTGTACGGAGACGATCCTTCTACCGCATTTGCAGAAGAAGATTTATTGGTGGAACAAACGACATTAAAAAGCTTTCCTAACCCCTTTGTAGAGCGTACTGAATTACATTACACACTGACGGATGATAGCCCAGTGCAGGTAAAAATCTACGATATGCTAGGACAGGAAATACAAACGCTGATACAGCAAGAGCAAGCAGAAGGCGAGCATTCCGTGCAGTGGGATGGACGTAATTACCAAGGAAAAAGTATGCCTACTGGCCTCTACATCATGCAATTGAAAACCGGCGAAGAAACCTCAGCAGTGAGAGTAATG
>JBCCTI010000170.1:0-3153 GCA_039198955.1 Bacteroidota bacterium
GATCGGCCTCGGAGTGGGGCTGGTTCTATTGCTCATCGTGTACATCGGCGAACGCTCCAAGCGCAGCACCTTGAAAAACGAGATAAAAACTTTAAAGAACCACTTGCAAAACAAAATGGAGATTGAAGCCGAAGCGACTGAGAACCGCCGTAAAGAAGTGGAGCGATTAAAGAAAGAGAATGAGAACCTACGGATTACCAACCAGTCGTTAGCCCAGAAACCGGGGAGAAGGGAAATTATGAATATGCATGTGTACCAGAAAGCAATTGGCATTATGACCGAAAGTGCCCAGGGATTTGCCCCTATGTGGCAACGCGCCCTCCGCGAAGCTGAGGCCGAGGTGGAAAAATCGGATCAGGGGGCTTCTTCTTTCATCAAGAAAATTATTCCCACCCAAATCTTTGGCGGCTCATCCGAAAGTAAAAAGCTGGATACGGGTGACGATTTTGAGGAAGAGCGATCTTAAGCTCTTACTTAAATCATCCAGTACGGATTTTTAAACTTATGACGAATCAAGACAAGGTGTTGACGGCAGCCCAAGAACGCGTGGCTGATAATGCTAAAGTGGAGAAGGTGAAAGAAGAGGTTAATCAACGGAGCCAGCCCAAGGAAGGGGAGCAAATACTAAAGGAGCAAGTGCAGATGGCTCTTACGGAATATCGCCGTCATAATAAAGCTTTGTTCTTTTCGTCTTTCTCGGGTGGACTAGAAGTCGGGTTTAGTCTGCTGCTGATGGGGCTACTGTACACTATGTTTCACGGGCAGATGACCAAGGCCGGACTGGACTTTGCACTGGCCTTTGCTTACCCCATTGGGTTTATCTTTGTTATACTGGGGCGATCTGAACTCTTCACTGAGCATACTACCCTAGCGGTGCTTCCCGTATTAAACCGATCAGTGAGCATCCGCCGTTTATTAGAGCTGTGGACACTGATTTTTGTTGGTAACCTGCTGGGCGGTTATGTTTTTGCGTTATTGACTAGCCAAATGGCTCCGGCTATGGGCATTATTTCTATTGAAGCCTTCGAGCACTTGGCCGAAAAGATGCTAAAGTACAATTGGTGGATTACCCTAGGCAGTGCCATTTTTGCGGGCTGGCTTATGGGATTATTATCCTGGCTCAACAGCTCTTCCCAAGACACCATTAGCCGAATATTTATTATTGTTCTGGTTACCGCTACCATTGGTTTGGCGGGGCTGCATCACTCCATTGTAGGTTCTATCGAAGTGTTTACTGGCTTTCTCGTTTCCTCCAAAGTCACATTTGGCGATTATCTATTCTTCCAGCTATGGGCTACACTGGGCAACATCATCGGCGGAACAGTATTCGTCGCGGTTGTGAAGTATAGTCACTTAGGTAAGGCAAATTTCATTCAAGACCGCCATTTTCATCCGGAAGGTTGAAGCGGATGGTTTAGTCTCTCTATCAAGCCTTTGTGTGATGATCATATACGGAGATTAGCAAAGACTGACACTTAACAAAAGCATATTAAACCATATAGCCGTCATCGCGACCCCGGTCTGGCGAGACCCGGTCTTGAGCCGGGGGAAGCGATCTCCCTCACAGTGATGAGATTGCATTCCTCGTACCTAAGTCTCAACAACGTCAGCGTCAATACAGCTAAGTAATCACCGAATTCGCTAAAACACCTCAATTACACCTGAGTAGGTACTACAATACCCAGAGTTTCTAGCAGTTGGGGATTGTCTTTTAGGGCGATTTTGGCTACTTGGTAAAAATCCCGCATCCACTCATCCAGTTCTTTCATGGCTTTGTTACGCTGCTCAGTATTATCCTGAGCTTCAGCCCGGCGTTGGGTTTGTTGGTCGGCTAAAGCAATTAAGGCGGATAATTCGGCTTGGTTAGTCTGTAAAGCCGCTTCGGTAACTCCGTAGCGAATCATCCCGTTGCTGTGCTGACCAATTTTCTCATAAAAGGCCGTCGCTTGACTTACCCAACCCTTGAAAGTGGTTTTTACCCGAATGTTTAACTGTAACTGAGCTTCAACATCGCGCTGCCCTTTAAAGGCAAGCTTAGCCAGTTGCCGATGTTCGCCAAACTGCTTACGCACGGCTTCCCGTTCGTTATTAAAGTTATCGGTAGCCGCTTTTTGGGCACCGTAGGTATCATCTTTGGTAGATTGCAATGCTAGTACGTCTGTAAGTAGCTTTTCTCCTTTTAGTAGCTTGGGGCGGTCGAAAGAAAAGGTAGCTAGAGGCTTTTTTAGAGCAGGATAGTTCAGCGCATTGCTTAATGATAAGCGATAAGTTTGCAGCTTAGCATCGAGGGAGATATTGGTGTTAATCATGATTTCTACGTTTGTGGTTTTACAAAAAGAGTCCCCAAAGCTAGCGGGTTGCTCGGGCACTTGGAAACCATGATTGTAGTGTCTCTTACGTGGGTAAGAATTGGACGCAAAAGAGGTTATTTCACGCTCCCACTTTTTTAAAGGGGGATTTCAGCTAAGGAATAACTTGAACTATGGTAAGCACTTTGACAAAAGCAGTTTATATTCTGAGCGTCATAGCGAGCCGACGTGGCGCGGGAAGAATGACGAAGCTATCTCCCTCATTAGCAAGAGATTGTTTTTGCTCGTCGGCTCGGCTTGTCCCTCGTCGCAACGCTCGGCGTCCGATGACATTATAATTATTTTCGTCATACTGCTTAGTAGTAGTTTTAATATGTCATCCCTAGTGCTATTTTTTTCTTCAAAAAGAAAAGTTAGTGATTACTGTACGTCCCCCGTTCATTTCTTTGTCCCAGTCGGGCCGACTTGATACAAAGAAACGAATTGCGCCACAACGGCCAAAGAAAAATCAAGGCAAAATATCTACCTCGCACAAGCTTACGCGCCCTCCGCAATTTTGCCAGGCCTACGCACCGATACGTTTGACTACTTAAAAGCTACTTAGAAAGGGTACTAGTCTATGCTACGAGCACTCATAAGCTCTTTTTCTCCGAGAGAGCGGATTTGGTGAGGTTGAACTGTAATTACCGCAATGGTTTCTCCCGTGTAGGTAGTAAATTCTATCTCGTAGCCTTTTCCCTCATCGTACACTGCCACAATTGCGCCTACATCCCCTTTTTCTAAACCGTATTCGGGAAAAGACTCTGTTAAAGAAATAAGATCAAACTCTTTCATCAGTTTACAA
>JBCCTI010000171.1:0-3049 GCA_039198955.1 Bacteroidota bacterium
AGCCAGAACTTGCAGTTTATCCGCTTTCCCGACCAACTCACGACGGGTTCGTCGATTATGCCCCATAAGAAAAACCCGGACGTATTTGAGCTGATTCGGGCAAAATGTAACCAACTGCACGGTCTTCCCAATCAAATTGCCCTGGTGACGACTAACATGATTTCGGGTTACCACCGTGATTGGCAGGTTCTGAAGGAGGGCTTGTTCCCGGCTTTTGGACAGCTAAAGGACTGTCTAGCTATTCTGGACTACGCCCTTCAGCATATTTCGGTAAACGAAGATATTTTGGAAGATGAACGCTACCGTTACCTATTCACCGTAGAGCGGGTTAATGAAAAGGTTTTAGCAGGAAAAGCCTTCCGGGATGCTTACCAGGAAGTAGGCCGAGAAATTGCTGATGGCACCTACGAGCCTCCTACCGAGATTAATCATACCCACGAGGGCAGCATTGGTAACTTACAAAACGAGGCTATTGCCCAAAAATTCCAAAGCGTATTCCAACAGTTTGCGTTTGAAAAGAGCCAGAAAGCCGTTGAGAAGCTAACCAAGGCTTAATGAAGTATGGCAAGCAATTGAGTGCTCGGTCCACCTTGGACGCGGACCCGACGTTCCACACTGGATAAAATGCACCGTTTATTGAAAAGTAATG
This sequence comes from Bacteroidota bacterium, assembly GCA_039198955.1. Lineage (GTDB taxonomy): Bacteria > Bacteroidota > Bacteroidia > Cytophagales > Cyclobacteriaceae > Tunicatimonas. The sequence goes on from JBCCTI010000171.1 coordinate 650, forward strand.
ATATGTTTGAACCTAATGGCAAAACAGACTTTGAGCAGTTAGAAAATCATTGAAGTAAGAGTTATCTTGATACAGAAGCTACCTAAATCATCGTAGCAATAACGATTGGCTCGGTAAAATTTTTCCTGAACAATAGGTAGGATTAACCAGAATCATAGACTAAATTATTGAGTGAAGATTCTGATATGCTCTTTTACAAATATGAAGAAGATTTTTTTATTGCTTACCCTCATGCTATTCTCTTCAATGGCGTTCTCCCAAGCTGGTTTAGGTGTCAAAGCAGGGGGAATGATGGTGACGAAGACAGGGAATACCCTAGATCATAATCTAAAGATTGTTAAAGCTTCTTACCTCGGCGGAATGTTTTACGGTATTCCTTTTAATGAACGGTTCGGGTTACAACTGGAACTACTTTATGCTAACAAGGGAAGAGGAGAAGCAAGGCAATTTCTGATCAGAGAAGATTTGCACTACCTCAATCTACCTATTATGCTACAGTACACAGTTACTAAGCGCTGGGGGATAGAACTAGGACCGGAGATAGGATATCTACTAGGGCAAAGGCAATTCTTTACTTTCGGTACTCAGCCACCTAGTCCGTTTCAGAAAAATTTTGATATGGCGATTAATCTAGGGATGAACTACGCATTGACCAAAAGGCTGTTTTTGAACTTACGCTATAACCTTGGCATCTATGATACGAGTAAGCCTTTTCATGAGGTCATTATCAGTGCGGAGCCTGAAGAAGATACATTTACCGGTAACCGAACGTTACAACTTAGTCTAGGCTATTGGTTGAGCCAATGAATCGCTTGAGCAGGATGGGCACAGTCATGATCGGCACTACATCAATAGCGGATTTCTATTTTGTGTTCATCACTACGGTTGTTAAAGCAACTATAAACGGCCAGAAATTTGTGAATGATTTTTTCTTACTTACTCACCGATAAATCTGGTTATTAGAATTAAATTAGACCGGACTTAGAACTTCCTTAGAAGCTGGGAAGGCTACTTCAATCAACGTTCCTTGGTATATCTGGGAAGAAACCTGGAGGGTAGCACCATGTAGTTTAATAATGCGATCTACGATAGAAAGTCCGATGCCTTGCCCCCTAATCTCCGCCGTTTGGGAGGATCGAAAAAAAGGCTCGAAGATGTGGGGTAAATCCTCCGGAGCGATCCCCACGCCTTGGTCGGCAAACGTGACTTTGATCTGTTGTTCATCAGCCCACAGGGTAACGGTGACCCGATGATCAGCTGAAAACTTACAAGCATTGTCCATCAGGTTCAAAAAGGCCATTTTCAACATAGGCTCGTCTACTTTTAGGTAGAGTTGTTCTTCTTCCTCTGGTAAAGAGGTCAGGTCAATCGTTATCTGATAGTGTGGTTGCTGGCGAAGTAGCTCATCCCGGCACTGCCATAGCAGATCATCAATGCGTTGACGGGATAGCTTCAACCGGGCTTCCTCGGCACTGATCTGAGCCAGGGCCAATAGTCGATTGAGGGTTTGGGTCAGGTGGCGAATATCTTCAAACACCGAGGCGAGAGTACGTTGGTAATCGGCCACCGAACGTTCTTTCAGCAGACTTACCTCTAACTGTGAAATAACGACCGTTAGGGGGGTACGGAGTTCGTGGGAAGCATTGGATACAAACATCTTTTGAAAGGTAAAAGCCCCTTCTAGTCGGGATAACATCGAGTTGAATGTCTTCGCCAATTGGGCAATTTCATCCTGTTGGTTTCCTTCATTCACCCGCACGTGTAAGTTCTGAGCAGTGATTGTTCTCACCTGATCGACCACCTTGGCCATCGGGTGCAGTGCCCTTCCGGCGTAGACCCACCCTGATAGTAACACAATCAGAATGCTAGAAAAGAATACTGTAAGGAGAATGATTCGTAGGTTTCTAAGCTTACTTACCCCGTAAATATCGTAGGCAGCGGTAAAAACAATGAAGCGATTATACTGATCAATGTACGGGACCCCGGCTACTTCAAAGTTGCCTCGGGTGAATTGAATTTCACCATCTAGCCGTAGCTGATCTAGCATATCCGGTGATGCTTGAATGATGTTATCTTCATCAGTACTGTAAACAATCTCGTTCAGGTAATTGTAGATAATCACCTTTTCGGCAAACAAAGCCCCCAGATTCTTATGATCGATGATTTTTAAAATTGTGGTATCTACTTCATCCTGCTCAATAAGAAACTGAGCCGTAGAAATGGCTTTGTCCTTTAATCGGCTATTGTATTCGTGCTTACGGTGTAGGGAGGAGAAGAGATAGATCGCTAAGAAAGAAACCAGCAGAATAGCCGCCACAATAGCGGCAAATTGGTACGTCAGCTTTTGCCGGATGTTCATTCAACTTTCTTTTACAGTATATTACTCTTTGCTTATCGTAT
>JBCCTI010000172.1:0-3036 GCA_039198955.1 Bacteroidota bacterium
CACGGCCTTCAAACCACCGCCTTCGCTGGTAAAGATCCCACCTAATTGCCCTTCAAACTGGATAATGACGCCGGGCTCAATCGTCAGCAAAGCATTTTCTTTTACCGAAATTTCACACTCAATAACATAGTCGACCCCATCTCCTAGGTCTTCCCAGGTGGTATCTTCGGTGATTTCGTTATTCGTGCAATCAAATAGATTGGCTTCAATCACGGTGAAATCAGGACCCCGCACCGTCTGATCACCCACCGTGACGGCAACTGGGCCAGTGGTGGCATTTTCGGGGACTTCCACGACCAACTGGGTGGCTGAAGCGGTTACTACTGAAGCCGTAACGCCATTAAAAATAACGGTATTTTCACTAGCCGTACTACCAAAGTTGGTTCCGGTGATGGTCACTTCATCGCCTACCACCCCACTGCTAGGATCAATGGACGAGATGGTGGGCATGGGAACCGGGTCGGGATCATCGCTGCCACTTTCTTCACCACAGCCGGAAAGTAGCCCGATTAAAAATATTGATGTCAAAATTATTAGTGAAAGTGAATAAGTACGTGAAGTCATAAAGTTTGGAAGTTTCATAGTTAGGTTATTGGTTATACTTTACTTGTCAGACAGCTGTAAAGAAGTAGTTATTACTATTGAAATACTTTTCTTTTTAGTAGAAATAATCATATATCAATATAACCAAAAGGTTAGGGCTAGCTTTTACGCTAGCGTAACCTTTCTTTACTGCTATGTAACTTGTGCTTGAAAGTTGGCTTATTTGCTGCTTTTGGCGTACTCGGAGGGGGTGCAGCCGAACTGGCTCTTAAAGCTGGTGGTAAAATAAGCCAAACTACTAAAACCCACCTGGTAGGCAATTTGAGAGACATTATCGGCTCGTTGAGCCAGCAACTGGGCGGCTCGTTTCAACCGATAAGTACGGATAAACTCGGTAGCCGATTGGCCAGTGAGGGCTTTTAGTTTGCGGTGCAGGTGCATCCGGCTCAGGTTGAGTTCTTGCTGCCATTCTGCCACCGTAAAATCAGGGTTAGACAATTGGATATCGATCAATGCTACGGCCTGTTGAAGAAACCGCTCGTCGGTGCTATTCACCTTTATTGCTTGCGGAGACACCATTAACTCCTGCTGGAAGTGGCTCCGTAGTTGCGTTCGCTGCTCTACCAGCTTTCGTATTCGCAGGCGCAATTCTTCCGGGTTAAAGGGTTTCACCAGGTACGCATCCGCTCCGGTTTCTAGCCCAGCCAATCGGCTAGCCTGATCAGCTCGGGCGGTGAGCATAATTACCGGAATATGAGAGGTACGCACCTCTGTTTTCAGTCGCTCGCATAAGGTTCTTCCATCCAGCCGGGGCATCATCCAGTCGCAGATAATCAGATCGGGGCTATGTGCTATTGCCGCCTCCCAGCCTTCCACTCCATCCACGGCTTCTAACACCTGATAGTCTGATGCCGTCTGCTCGCGTACATAGGTTCGTAAGTCGTGATGGTCTTCTATCAGCAGTAATGTGGGGTGTTCGGTAGCTTCCTCGAGACTAGACGAAGGCATCACCCTTTCTGCTTGCTCAGTAGTCGGGGAATCAGACGTGGCGGTTTCTACGGAAGTGCCTATCACCTGCTGGTAAGAAGCTTTACCAATGGGTAATCTCACGGTAAATACTGTTTCTTGATCGGGAACGCTCGCTACCTCTATGGTTCCCTGGTGTATGGTCACTAGCTCTTGGGTGAGGGCTAACCCAATACCTGTACCCCCGGAGGGAGAATCTTCGGGGTGTTTTGCTTGATAGAACCGCTCGAAAATGTGGGGAAGTTGATCGGGCAAAATGCCTTTGCCAGTATTTTTTACCTGTACTTCTAACTGCTTCTCTCGTTCAGCCACTGTTACCAAGACTTTCCCCTGCGGCGGAGTAAACTTGAATGCATTAGACAGTAGGTTATAGATGATCTTATCCAGTTTGTCTGCATCAAAGTAGCCCGTAATTTCCTGGGGTGACCAGTGAATCTGATAGTCCATTTGCTGTTGATGGGCCTGCCACTCAAAGGATGCAAATAGTGACTGAAGAAAGTGGGTAAGGTTTCCGGGTTGAACCAAGAGCGGAAGCGGCTGCTGTTCCAGCTTAGAAAAATCGAGCAATTGATTAATCAGTCGTAGCAGTCGTTGAGCATGGCGGAGCATGCGCTCGGTAGTCAGGCGTTCTTCATCCGATAAAGAGGCCAAGAGCTTTTGCTCAAGTGGGCCAATAATTAGCGTGAGCGGAGTGCGAAACTCGTGAGTAACATTGGCAAAAAACTGCGATTTAGCTTCATCCAGTGCTTTAATCCGTTCGGCTTCCTGGCGGACTGCTTCCGCTTTCTGGTGCTCTTCTTCCGCCCGGGCTTTTACGATTTTATTTGAGCATAAAGCCGCAATAATCTCTAGGATTGTCAAATGCTCTTCGGTAAAAAAGTTCTTCTCCGGATGCTCAGCATCAATCACCCCTAACACCTGTTCCTGATAAACAAGCGGAACGGCAATTTCTGATAACCGTATTTCATCATCAACAATATAGCGAGCGTCTACTGAGGTATCCGAAACGATTTCCGCCTTTCCGGTTTGAGCTACACTACCAACGATGCCTTGGCCTACCGAGAGTTCAATAGGTTGGTAAATATCAAAACCTTGAGGGTTTTTAGAGCCGTAGGCGGCTTTTTGTACCAGCATCTGGCGGTCATCGTCCAGTAAGTAGATAACGCAATCCACTAGCTTGAGACGAGCGATACAGTTTTTAGCAATGTCCCACAGTATCTCATCCACCGTATTTTTGCCAAACAGCGAGGTAGAAAAATAATTAATGACGGCTTCGGTCTCCCGGCGGTTTTGAAGTAACCTCCGATTTTGCTGGTATTGTTTTTCGTAGAGCGAAAAGCTAAATAAGGCCAAAGCTATGGTGCAAACTGAAGTAATAATCAGATTCCCTTGATAATAAATTTGTTGCTCTTCAAGAGAAGGCTGGATAAAAAAGAGTTGATAATCAGTCCACTCCAAGAGAAATAA
>JBCCTI010000173.1:0-3022 GCA_039198955.1 Bacteroidota bacterium
AAAGAAGCTCATCAGATTGAAGGAGTACTAGCTTTGTAAGCGTGAATTGGACGTTTAAGTGCTGGAAAATTGTGGTGGTACTTATTGTGTTGCTAATACCGATAGCACTCAGTGGTCAAGCTACTGAGGAGTTACGGGTTATTACCTATAATCTAAGGAGCGGGCAAGGCTACGGTGAACCCGATAACAATACTACTCTCCAGCGATTTCACTTGGTTGGACAGGAAATTGGCAAATACCAACCCGACATACTAGTCATTCAAGAGCCAAGCGATCAAGTTGAATCATACAATAGTTTGGTTGCAGCAATGGGTAACTCTTATCGCTTTCTACCCATTAAATGCCCGGATTATGAAGAACCCAAGCGAGTGGGACTTCTGATAGTGAGTAACCGAGTACAGATTGATAGTGTTGATTATTGCATTGATGGTGACAACCAAGCGATAGATGGCTTATTCAACCATTGGGGCCGGGTTGTACTTAGCTTTCGAGATCATCAGCTGGTAGTGTATGGTTTTAAACTTGCCCCCCGTAATAATTATGCAGTGCGCCAACAGCAAATTGATGTACTGACTCCTTACATTAAAGAGGATATGACTCAAGAAAGGCTCGTCATTGTAGCCGGTGATTTAAATCATCGCCCTTTTGATGCAGAGTATCCTCGTTGGACAAACCTAGGCTTGGTAGATTCTTACGATTCCTTAAAGTATGGTTCTGGTTTCACCAAGATGGATGAGTTAGGCACTGACCCACTGCAACCTTATCGTCGGATCGATTATCTTTTGCTGAGTAAAAATCTGGCAATCTTTTTAGAAAACTCATCACGCACACTAAGCGAAGGTTTATTTGTTCCAGTACCACCCCAACGTCACTGGTCACTCAGTGATCATCTTCCAGTAATGACTACTTTCCAATTTGATTAAGTGAAGCAGTTACTAAACTTTGTTTCTCTCGGTCAGTTAAACTTAAACACAAATACTATTGACCTATGTGGAAAGAAGAAGATAATAAGCTAAAAAAATCCTTTGAGTTTAAAGATTTTGTAGAAGCCTTCGGTTTTATGAGCCGGGTAGCCATTGTAGCCGAAAAAATGGACCATCATCCGTTTATGACTAATGTCTATAATCAGGTTAGTTTTGAACTAAATACTCATGACGCGGGCGACATTGTAACTGAAAAAGATCATAAACTGGCGGCTGAGATTGATAAATTAGCTGGTTAAGATTTGCGAAGTTTAGCAGCTTCAAGTTAGAATTAGATCATAAATTTTAAGACTTCGTAAGTCTTAATTGCCACTTAACCGTTGTTATGCAGGAAACCGCTGCTCTCTTCTTAGTCCCTACTCCCATCGGCAATCTGGAAGATATTACACTGCGAGCACTACGGATTTTAAAAGAAGTTGACCTCATTTTGGCAGAAGATACCCGCACCTCGGGAAAGCTACTCAAACACTTTAGCATAACGACGCCTACACAGAGCTATCACGCCTTTAACGAGCATCGGGTAGTGGAAGGGTTGGTAAAAAGGCTGGAAAATGAACGAATGGCGCTCATTAGCGACGCTGGGACTCCCACCATCTCCGACCCGGGTTTTCTTCTGGTACGGAAGTGCTTAGAAGAAGGTGTTGAAGTAGAATGTTTACCAGGGGCAACCGCGTTTGTTCCTGCACTGATTAATTCGGGTTTGCCCACTGACCGATTTGTGTTTGAAGGATTTCTCCCGCATAAGAAAGGACGGCAAACTCGCTTAAGGCAGTTAGCGGAAGAAACCCGAACGATAGTGCTCTACGAATCGCCCCACCGACTGGCGAAAGCCTTACAGCAATTAGCCGAACATTTGGGTGAAATCCGACAGGCATCAGTATCTCGGGAACTGACCAAACTACACGAAGAAACCCGACACGGAACTTTATCCGAATTAATTAACTACTTTGCTGACTCTACCGTTAAAGGAGAGATTGTCATTGTTGTTGAAGGTAAAAACTAACTTACCCTTGCCTCACAAACCTTACTACTTACTTCTACTTTCTGTTGCCAGTGGACTATTATTTTGGCTTGGCTGGCCACCGTTTGCTTTTCCGTTTTTTCTGTTTTTTGCCATTGCCCCGCTACTGGCGATTGAAAATTACTGCACTGCCGAGCGGTACCGCCGTCCGAGCCGGGTATTTTTCGGCTACGCTTATCTGACACTTTTCCTTTGGAATATTCTGACTACCTGGTGGGTGTACAATGCTACGCTGGCGGGGGCGATCTTCATGCTATTGGCCAATACGTTGCTAATGACACTGCCCTGGTTATTGTACCGCTTTACCAAACGCGCTACCGGAACCGCCTGGGGTTTATTTGCGCTGGTACTTTACTGGATGACTTTTGAGTATATTCACTTGAACTGGGATTTATCTTGGCCCTGGCTCACCTTGGGTAACGGGTTTGCTGCTCAACCGGCTTGGGTACAGTGGTACGAGTATACTGGGGTTTTTGGGGGTACTCTTTGGGTTTGGCTAGGAAATATCGCGGTGTATCAAGCCCTGTTCTCCCCTAATGGAAGTTTACTCACGCAGGTTCGCTGGCGTGGATTACTGTTTACCATCGTTTGGCTTTCGCTACCCATCGCCTACTCGTACATCACCTACTTCAATTACGAGACTCAGGGAAAACCGACGGAAGTAGTGGCTTTACAACCCAACATTGATCCCTACACCGAAAAATTTGTGGGCAGCGAAAATTTTATTCCTTACGAAGAGCAGGTTGCCCGCTTCATTACTCAATCAGAGCAAGCACTTACTCAAGAGACCCAGTTTCTACTCTGGCCTGAATCAGCTTTCGATGGGGCGTACTACGAGCCTGATTTTACAAATACCGAAATCTTTGAAAAGATACTCGCCTTTAACGAACGTTATCCCGACTTAGCACTAATTACGGGAATGACCTCTTACATTATTTACGGAAAAGATACTATCGCTCCGCCCACCGCTCGCTACGGAGAAAAAATAGGTTACTACGATGTATTCAATACTGCTTTG
>JBCCTI010000174.1:0-2935 GCA_039198955.1 Bacteroidota bacterium
GAAAGAATAGCGATTTGCACGAGTCCCAGTTGAACTTACAATTGCTTCGTCCGCTTATCTCAGATGTGGAGCGTTCGCTTTCCCAGATGCCCGCTTACTACGGCTGGCAACCTTCGCAACAGCCTCGCGAAGACTTTGATCCGTACTTGGCTTCCGATAAGTTTAACCTGCTGTTGCATCCCAAATCGCAGGGTAGTGCCAAAGAGTGGCCGATTACTCATTATTTGGCCTTGGCGCAGCAGCTAGATTCTTCCCGGTTTCAGGTGCTGATTACCGGAACGGCTAAGGAAGGTAACCAAATTAAGGTAGAGTGCCCCGAATTATTGACCCTACCGCAGGTGAAAGACACCACCGGAGCTTTTTCTTTATCCGAATTTATTGACTTTATTGGCTACGCTGATGGGTTAGTCGCCTGTAGTACCGGTCCACTGCACATAGCTGCTGCCTCGGGAATTCATGCACTAGGATTGTACCCCGACCAATGCCCCATGCACGCCGGACGCTGGGGCCCTATTGGCAAGAAAGCAGAATATATTGAGGATTTTTCGGCTAAGAATACTGACGATTTAGCCAATATTTCAGTGAAAGAGATCATAAGTATAATTATCAATTGGAAGTGCTATGAAAATGAGTAATGTAAGAATATTTTTTAACAGCTTTGTCTACTTTATAGCTAGATGGTTACTACATATACCATATATGTCTCGGACTCTTTCCGAACATCAGCTTACGATTACATTCAAAACTGAGGATGTTTTAGGGCGACATATTTACAAAGAAGGCATATGTGAACCTGACAATACCGCATGCTTTCTACAAAATATTCCTCTAAAAGAACATGATGTAATCATCGACGTTGGGGCGAATATCGGATGGTTCTCATTAATTTTTTCCCGTTACGGCCCAGCGAATACCAAAATATTCTCTTTTGAACCCGACCCACTCAATTACCGACTGCTCACAAAAAATGTGAAACAAAATAACGCAAATCAGATTATCTGCCGAACTGAAGCACTTTCTAACAAAGAAGGGAAAGAGACACTTTACCTTTATCCTTCAAAAAATAGAGGAAGACATTCGTTACTGCCTATCAATCATGGAGAGCAAATTGAAGTACCCACTACCACGCTGGACATATTTTTACAATCGCAGAAAATTGATTATTCGCAAGTGAAGTTTGTAAAAATTGATGTGGAAGGTTACGAGTATTTTGTACTACAGGGTAGTCAGCAATTACTCCAGTATGTTCCTTTCGTGCACACTGAGTATTCTCCTTCCTATATGGAAAAAGGTGGTGTAGCTTTTTCAGACTTTCTAAACGCTTTATATCAACATAAATACACTCCTAAAATTATTGGGAATGGGGGGCGATTGATTGATACTTCTTATGAATCTCTTCTTCATCCTGAACGAGGGATGGATCTTCTGTGGATCAAGGGATAAACTATAATGGACATAAAGCTATCCATAAAGAGTAATTCAAACTTGCTACTAATCTAAAAATCCTCCTGGACTCGCATTTATTCATCATCTTCGAGAAAGATAAATCGCACTTAGAAATGGCTCAATATCTGAAGGGTAAACATAAAGAATTTGGTATCACCTGATATTCATAACGAGTATCAAATTCTCCTGTACTTCTTGATTAAACTAACTGCCAATACCTTTAGCCAGAAATACCTATGTAGTTTATTCCTGCTCTCCTAACCCTAATGCAGAATAGGGTAGTCAAGCAAACCGATTAAACCCTCTTCACCCCTAGCCCAGGCAGATTAGTCAGGCTCATCATACCATCGTGAAGTTTGAAGCCATCGGTTACCACATCGCGAGCGAGGTCGAGGCTACCGTCGAGGTCCAGATACTTGGTATTGCTGGAAGCTAGGGCTACGTGCAGAGCAACGGTGATGCTGATGCGGCTTTCGTCGTTGCAACCCCACATCAAATCTATCCCAGCGTTCTTGGCAATATTGGCAATCTCCCGGGCGTGACCAATGCCCCCGCACTTCATTAGCTTGATGTTAAAGATACCTGCTGCTTTTGGTGGATTAGTTAGCTGATAAGCATCTTGGGGAGTTACTAAGGTTTCATCCAAAGCAATGATCTTTTTAATCTCAGTGGGAAGTCGGCGATAATCATCGATTGCATCAGCAGGTAGGGGCTGTTCAATCAGTTCGAGATTGGGAGCGAAGGTAGCGTAGTAAAAATCTTCTAGTTGCAGCATGGTGTAGCCCTGGTTCGCATCTACCCGAATAATAATATCTTTGCCCACCTGCTCCCTTAATTTTTTTAGTCGTTCGACATCCTCTTCCTTTGATTGTCCTAGTTTTACTTTCAGAATTTTAAAACCACGTCCAATGTATTCTTCAGCTTCCTCTAGCGTTTCCTCAATGCCTTTTATTCCGATAGTAATAGACGTAGGCAAAGCGGTGTGTTTTTGTCCGAGAAACTTTACTAAGGGAATGCCTAGCTGCTGGGTAAACAAGTCATGCAGGGCAATATCCAGGGCAGCGCAAGCTCCAGGCTGTTCAGCAAAAATTTGCTGAACATCGTACACTAGCTGCTGCATTTCCCGTACGTCTCTTCCCAACAGCCATTCCGTATTCTCTTCGCTTAAGGCAGCTACCGTATCGTCTACATCTACGCCTACCACGTATTTGCTCGGATTAGCCGCCCCGAACCCAATATTACTTGTATCAGTTTCAATTTCTACGATGCAGTTACTGACTGCGGTTACAGTTTTATAGGCAATAGAGTACGGTCGGGTGAGCTCCAGGTCTTCTTTACGGACGCGGATAGCAGTAATTTTCATAGCAGCGGGCGTAGCGTGTTTATTAATTCGGAAAAGTCGTCATAGAGAGGAAGTACTGTGGTAATACCGAGTTCCTGCTGGTAGCGTTGCTGGTACTGCCGGGCTTCCTCCATCTCAAGGTTTTCA
>JBCCTI010000175.1:0-2772 GCA_039198955.1 Bacteroidota bacterium
CCCAAACGCGAGATACAGTTCTTAGCCACATCCCACAGCACTTCTTCTACCGTATTTTTTCCGAATAAGGAATCAGCGAAATAATTAATTGTTCTATTTACCTCTTCCAGTTGCTTTTTACTGGCTTCTACCTGTTGAGCATACTGTTTGCGAGCCCAGGCTCTCTGGTAGTAGAGTACCCCGGTCAACAATAGCAGTAGACTGGCTCCTGCCAGCGTCCACTTCCAGCGGTTTTCTAATGCCACCCGTTCATTAAGAGATACGAGTTGAGAGGCTTGTTTATCCAATTCACGATCTTTCTGAGCTACCTCTCTCTGCACCTGCTGCGATTTATATTGAGCTGCCATTTGCTCGTTGAAGATACTATCTTTCCAGTCAGTATACTGCTGGTGATGCTGTAGGGCAGTTTGGTACTGACCAGCTTGTTGGAACACGTGAAAAAGTAACTCCTCAGCATTAGCCTGAATACTCGGGCTATTGATAGAATCAGCCAAAACTTTTACTTGCTCGGCAAATCGTATACTTGGAGCGGTATTTCCCTGATTAGCCGCCAGCCGTGCCAGATTAGCAAGAATTTCTGCTCTTGATTCCGTCATTTTTAGCTCTTCAGCTTCTGTAAGAGCAATTGAAAAGTATTGTTCGGCCTGGGTATAAGCGGACGTTTTACGCTGGGGTACTTCCGTGTTTTTAACCGACGAAACCGAAATTTCCCCCAACGTATTCAGCGCGGTTACTCGGGAAACCCGTATGTTGTTTTGGGTGAAATAATCTAGGGCACTATCCAGTAGGAGGCGGCTCCGTTCGTATTCCTCTTTCTGGGCATAAAGTATTCCTAAGTTCAATTGGGCAATTCCTCTTCCGTGGGCACTTTGCCTATCCGTATGGATTTGGAAAGCTCTCTGATAATGCTGCTCAGCCTGATCTAAATCGTTTTGGAGCATGAATAAATTGCCCAGATTGTTATTCGCTCGGGCGATACCAACCTGGTAACCTATAGAATCATAGATGTGTTCGGCCCTGCTTAGATAAGCTAAACTTTGGGGGTAATCCCCTAAGTGCTTAAATACCAGACTGGCGTTGTTGTACCCATTGCCTAAGCGGAGTCCATCACCAACTTCTTGGAATAGGGGTATAGCTTCCGCAAAAGCCTGAAACGCTTCGCCGTATTGGTCTTCGTAGAGATAACAGATCCCCTGTATGTTCAGGGCAAGGGCTTGCACCCTCTGGTCACCCAACTGTTTGGCTAGTGTAATTACTTCTTGGGCGTAGTCAAGAGACTGCTGAGGATCACTTTCGCTTATCTCAGATGATAACCGTAGCAAGGTCATGGCGTACTCCTTATCCTTCTCATGATGTTGTTCTAGTGCTTGACGAAGACTATCAACGACTGGAGAAGTTGATTGCACTATTTGCAACGGTGGAGTAGCTAAAACATGTACTACGGAGAATGTTACTAAAGCACTACTCACTATAAGTAGCCAAAGGTTGCTGTAGCCGAGGCTTCGTTTCATAAGAGCCCAAGATAAGCATTTTTTGTAAAGCACAGATCGTCTATCATGCTCTCTTACTCCTCAATGACCTGTCTTTTGTTACTGCTTCACAACGTTAGCTCCTTTGCTCAGGAGAAAAAACAATATGCCAGATAAAGAAGAACTGATAACCTTTGTGATTACTAGCCGGAAGTTATTCAAAAGTTGAAGAGAATGTTTATCGGATTATTGAGGATAAAAGTTTTTTTTGACAGAGTCAAAAAAAGCAAGAGCATTTCAGCGAAACACCCTTGCTTGAAACTACTTCTCTATTATGAACTTTACTTTCTTTAGTCCAGCCTCACGTTATTGTTACCTGTTTTAGAGTAATTGAGGCTAGTGCCGTTTACTTCATTTGGGAAAATAAGACTCGCTTTGGTAAGATGGCGTATTCACTAACCACCTATATCTATTGTATAATTATCAGCCTGAACGGTTATTTCAATGACATACTGACTAGAGCTGAGGTTAGTAAATGTCTTTTCCACGATGCGGATCGCCCCATAGCGAGCCGGATTACTATCGGTTTTAAATAGGTAGATTTCCCCGGTCTGGTACGATGGGGGCTCTTCTCCACCTTCATTGTAGTTGTAGGGTTGATACGAAGTTGCCCAGTAAGGACTGTTTTCAAAGGCATCCTGAAATTGCTCGGGGTGATTGACGGTCATCACAGCCAACTCCCACTGACTCAGGTCAGAAGGCACAAACTGCGTATCTCGGGCAGCTTCAGGGTACTGTAAATGAATCTGGGGATGATTTGGGTAGGGAAGACCTTCGTATTCAGTCGCGGCCTTTATAGATCCGAACAGAAATTCTATATCGGCTTGGGTGGTAGCTTTGGTACTAGCATTCAAATCACTCAGTGAATAGGTAGCTCCGCTAAAGTCGGTTTGAACTACCTCATCAGGTGGAATACTGGTAGAAATAGGGGTAAGGGTTTTATCGTCAATGGGGCGACCAAACTTTGGTTTTAGGGGGGCTACTTCCTCGGGCTGGCAAGCTAATACTAATGCCAACAGACATAGGGTCACTGAAAGCACACTTAGGGTTTTCATGATAGTTTGGGTTAGTGGCTATTGAATAGTTGTTTGCATTGGAATGCTAAAGAAAGCAGGGGTAGCTACTTTTGAACGACGATTTCTATCTTTCCGTAATATTTGAATCCTGACGGATAGTTAGCAGCATTAGACCGGTCCAACATCCGAATGAGCCCGTAGCGTGGTGTGGCATGTTCAATTTTAAA
>JBCCTI010000176.1:0-2356 GCA_039198955.1 Bacteroidota bacterium
GAGGCTATACTATGGCCGGACTCATCGGTAGTGGTTCTTCCTTCGTGGCTCGCGACCCAGCAGGGATTCGTCCAGCCTACTACTACGCCGACGATGAAGTAGTGGTAGTGGCTTCGGAAAAACCTCCGATTAAAACCGCCTTTAATGTACCTTACGATGAAATTAAGGAGATTCAGCCCGGTCATGCCCTCATTATTGACAAAGCTGGTAACTACGACGAATACCAGTTCATTGATAAGCTAGAAAAACGCTCGTGTAGCTTTGAGAGGATTTACTTTTCCCGTGCCTCTGATCCCAATATTTATACTGAACGTAAGAACTTAGGTAAACTGTTGATTCCCCAAATTCTGGAATCTATTGACTACGATTTGCAGAATTCTGTTTTCTCCTACATTCCTAACAGTGCGGAGACCGCTTTTTTGGGAATGCTAGAGGGTCTGGAAGATCATCTGAGCAACGAACGTATTCAAGCGATCAGTGAACGCTCTAAAGGTGGTAAAGTAGATGAAAAGTATCTCAATAAACTACTTTCGTTTCGACCTCGGGTAGAGAAATTAGTGGTGAAAGACGCCAAGCTACGTACATTTATTACCGATGACGACCATCGGAATGATTTAGTGGCTCATGTATACGATACTACTTATGAGGTAATTCGTAAGGATGTAGACAATATTGTAGTGATTGACGACTCTATTGTACGGGGCACCACACTAGAAAAAAGTATTCTGCGAATGCTTAATCGCCTGAATCCTAAGAAAATAGTTATCGTCTCATCCGCCCCCCAGATACGCTTCCCCGATTGCTACGGTATCGATATGTCCAAGATGAATGAGTTTGTCGCCTTCCGGGCGGTACTTCAATTGCTCAAAGACAGCGGTCTAGATAACCTGATTGATGAGGTATATGACCTCTGCGTCGCCAAAGGACTCCAGAAAGGTGCGCCTAATTTCGTGAAAAAGCTGTACGAACCCTTTTCCTACAAGCAAGTCTCCGACATGATTGCTGAAATCACCCGTCCCGATGATCTTACTTGTGACTATGAAGTGGTGTACCAAACCGTAGGGAATCTGCATCAAGCCTGCCCTGACCATCAAGGTGACTGGTACTTTACCGGCAATTACCCCACACTAGGTGGTAACCTGGTAGTAAATAAATCCTTCATCAACTTTATGGAGGGTAAAACGGTGCGGGCTTACTAACCTAAAGCCCACAATCATAAATATCAACTCAGATTAGATCTAACCTCTATCACCTTCTCTTTTTGACCGTGAGCTAACTCCCGTTCTAAGCACCTAAGCAAAAGTAATCTGGTACTTTGTTCCAATGTTCTGTAGCACCTCAAGCAGGTTGTTCTTGAGTGCTTTCATGTTCTCATAAGCTGATAGATCTAGCCAGTAGTATTTGACAAACTTCCATAGTATTTCAATGTGATTTAGCTCAGGGCAGTAGGGGGGTAAAAACTGTAAGAACAATCCCTGTTGCTTCCATTGCGGGATATTCTCAACCACTTGCTTGCTAGTGTGAATAGACGCTTGATCCAAGATCACGACCGTTTTCTTAGTAATCTGCTCAGCAAAAGCATCCATACAGGCCACTACGACTTGACTATTGGCAGCCCCTTCAAACAAAAAACTCTCACACTGACACTGCCTGTTCATAAAGCCTAATACAGTCAGATTCTGACTTCGCGAAGAAGGCAGTTGATAACGCTTTCCTTTGGGCTGCCAAGCATATGGAATCGCTGGAGTGAGATTAATACCCGCCTCATCAAAGTAATACAGTTCTATCTCGCCCTGCTCTTCTAAAGCTTGCAGTTGGCTAATCTCCTGCTCAAAGAAAGCGAACAACGCCTCGTCACGCTTACTTTTCAAACTGCGGCGCATACGCTTGTAGCGATAGCCTGCCGCCTTCAGGGTGCGCTTAATTGTCCATATGCTTACTTGCTTACCGAAATGATCGGCTACATAGCTTACTAAGTGTCTGACTTGGCGTACTGCCTGGCTCGCATAAGCTAGTAGTCTTTTTTTTCTTGAAGACTCAGGGTAGCAGGGCGACCCGATCGGCTAGCATCCTTTAAGCCCGACGGTCGGTCTTGTTCCCAACGCCTTAGCCACTTACTCACCGTATCTCTGTCTACTTCACACAAATCGGCAATCTGTTTGAGCTTGTACCCCTTATCACTCCAAAGAATCGCTTGGGCGCGCATTCTTTCCCGGTGATTAGTGCTATCATGCACTAAGGGCCGAAGTCCTTCTTGCTCTTTCTGGGTCAGTGAGGATACAAAGCGCATTGTTCGTCCTAGGTTGATTTGATCATAAACGTGAAAATACCACAAAACTTCTGCTCACATGCTTAA
>JBCCTI010000177.1:0-2260 GCA_039198955.1 Bacteroidota bacterium
ACTACTGCCTTGTTGGTACCCCTTTTTCAACGCTGACCGATCTTGTTCACCTAATGTTATTCTTCGTATATTCATCACCCTTTGATTTAACCATATCAACACAAAGAAACAAAATTTATACTAATTGTGTCTAGGTACTTAAATTCATTAATGTATAGAAGCATTGCTGTAGCTAACTGACAAAAATAGTCTTCTGCCCTCTAATCTAACTCCTCAGATTGAAGGCCATAGCTACTAGATTGAGATTGATCCGCTCGGCGGCCGCTCATCGCCCAGAAAACCTATCAGGAGGCCGCTACCGGGTTTTTTCTTGTATCCGAGACAATCGCAACCGGGAATTATGAGATCAAGTCAACTTTTCATGATATAATTCTTTAAAGTTCCTACGGTTCAGGTCACTCTGATGCTGATCATATGAGGTGGCTACTATTCTATAGTGACCCGCCCTACGGAAGGTGTTCAAGCAGTCCACTTATAGTATCTTATTTTAAAAAATTGGTACCCCGATTGATCGTAGCAAAAGCTTGGTTGATGAGTTTAACTCGGATAACATTGATAACGAACATCTTGGGCTTATCGCGCCCATTAGGTTTGTAACAGAAAGATAGTATAATACCTCTACTTCTTTAGACCAATTGGGGTATTTTCTTAGTTGAAATCAGGGTCAATCGGATTATGAGAAATTTCATTCAGGTCAACTAAGGTTATTTTGATTCTGATACCCCGATGGCTCTGCCTCGGGGTTGTTCATTATTACTGTCCCTGCCCAAGCGAGTAACCTCGTACTCCATCAAATTCGTACAGGTTTTCAGTTTTAATTACGTCTACATCTTCCTGTAGGGCATTAGTTAGAAGCTCAGGAATAGAATTTTTTTCCGCTGGGTGTCCATTTTCTACCTCGTAACGACAGCGCCAGTGATCGGTGCAGAAAGTTTCTTCAAATCCCTCAGGCCAGACCTTCACTCCCCGATTAGTAATCATGGTTAGCTTGATGTCGCTGTTGAGCTTGGTCAACCTTTCAGCTAGCTCATCGGGATTACTTCCTTTCCAGTCAACAAAGACATCTACTCCTTTCAGCATCTTATTCGCCTGCTTTTTCCGCTGGTAGGTAGGAATTTGAAGCTTGACATCTTTGGCATATTCGGCAGCAAATAACATTTCAGGCTTCTTACCCAGCCGCGCAATCACTGCTTCAGTAAATTCAGTAGTGCTTACCTGCTTTTTGCTAACTCCTTCCTTGTAAATGTCTAGCGTATGGATACCTTCCTCGATGGTGCACGACCAAGCATTTTTAACCAGTTCGGCTACATCTTGTTGTCCAATATGGTTGAGCATCATGACTGCCGCTCGCAGCAAGCCGGAGGGGTTGGCAATGTTCTGTCCGGCAATGGTAGGAGCTGAGCCGTGAATCGCCTCAAACATAGCACAACTCTCTCCGATATTAGCTGATCCGGCTAAACCGACGGAACCGGAAATTTGAGCCGTAATGTCGGAAACTACGTCTCCGTAGAGGTTAGGCAGTACTACTACATCAAAGTCTTCGGGAGTGTCAGCCAGTCGAGCAGCCCCGATGTCAATAATCCAGTTGTCCGATTGAATGTCCGGGTACTCCTGAGCGATCTCCTTAAACACTTGGTGGAATAATCCATCGGTATGCTTCATGATATTATCCTTGGTAAAACAGCTTACCTTACTTCGCTTGTAGAGGCGAGCGTACTCAAAGGCATAGCGAACAATTTTTTCACAGCCGGGACGGGTAATCAGTTTGAGGCACTGCACCACCTCGTCGGTCTGCTGATGCTCAATTCCCGCGTACAAGTCCTCTTCATTCTCCCGAATAATTACCACATCCATCTTCGGATGCTTAGTATTTACAAATGGGTAAAAACTCTTGCAAGGCCGTACGTTGGCGTATAGTCCTAGTGCCTTTCGCATGGTTACGTTCAGGCTTTTGTAGCCCCCACCCTGGGGCGTGGTGATAGGAGCTTTCAGAAATACTTTATTTCTTCGGATGCTATCCCAGGCTGCTTTATCAATGCCGCTGGTATTTCCCCCTAAATATACTTTTTCACCAACCTCAATCTCTTCCCACTCTATTCGGGCGTTGGCCGCTTCTAAAATAGCTAGTGTAGCGTTCATTATCTCAGGACCGATTCCGTCCCCTTTGGCCACTGTTATTTTTTGCATAGTGATATCATTTTTTAGTTCGAGGGCAAAATAAATACAAATTTTTCATATATTTTTATTTATGTTTTCTATA
>JBCCTI010000178.1:0-2212 GCA_039198955.1 Bacteroidota bacterium
ACTAACGAGCGGTTTGGCATTAATCATCTGGTTGATGTTATCCGGGGTTCAGCCAACCAGTACGTAAAAAGTTACAAGCACGATCAACTTTCGGTTTACGGAAACGGCAAAGAGTATTCGCCTGAACAATGGAGTTCAGTACTACGCCAAGCCCTGATTGTCGAACTACTAGAAAAGGATATTGAAAATATTGGGGTAATTAAGGTAACAGCCAAGGGAAAAGCGTTTCTTCACGCCCCTCACTCGCTTATGCTTTCCAAGAACCATGTGTTCGAAGATGTTAATGAAAGTGAGGAAAATGATGGAACCCTCGGACAGGGAAGCAGTGTGATGCAGGGCAAATCGTATGACGAGAATCTGTTCATCCGGTTAAAGCAACTACGTAAGGATATTGCCAAGCGAAAAAATGTTCCGCCCTATGTGGTCTTTCAGGAACCTTCCCTGGAGGAAATGGCTACTACCTATCCTACCACTAAAGAAGAGATGGCCGGGATCAACGGAGTTGGTATGGGGAAAGTGCATAAATACGGGCTACCTTTCCTAACACTTATTGAGGAGTACGTTACCGAGCATGATATTACTACGGCTTCGGATGTACTGATTAAATCTACCGTTAATAAGTCCAAGAACAAGATTGTTATCATTCAGCAAATTGATAAGAAGGTTGATTTAGAAGAGATTGCCGATGCCCTGAACCTCTCCATGGAAGAGCTCGTCAGTGAAATTGAGCACATCTGCTACTCAGGCACTAAGCTGAGCGTCGACTACTATCTGGATCAGTTTCTCGAGGAAGAGCACTCCGACGAATTGCACGATTATTTCCTTAATGCCGAAACTGATCGTATCACTCCTGCATTAGAAGAGTTTGACGGTGATTATACCGAAGAAGAACTGCGCCTATACCGGGTTAAATTCCTATCTGAATACGCCAACTGATCTAACGACTCACTTCTCGCAAAGCTTTTCCTAACCTACATTCTTCTGATTATCTGAGAAGTTGGCTAGATTGCTGCTTTATCTATTTTTTGCATGGAAGATACGGGAAGCACTCTCAATTGGGTGTCAATGAGCCTGGAACTACTGGCAGGTTTGGTACTTTTTATCTACGCGGTCACCCAGCTATCGGACGCAGTAAAGGAAATTGCCAATAACCAGATTCGCACCTGGCTTGCCCGGTTTACTACCAATCGTTTCACTGGTGTACTTACCGGAACTGCGGCTACGGCTATTGTTGGTTCTTCTTCCGTGACTATCATTATGGTCATCACTTTGGTAAATGCGGGTTTGTTAACCTTTGTGGAATCACTGGGTGTAGTGATGGGCTCAAACATTGGCACTACGTTTTCTAGTCAGCTCATCGCCTTCAACGTAGACGAATACGCGCCCGTCGGGCTTTTAGTCGGCTTTTTGCTGCTATCACTGGGTAAATCGGCACGATGGAAGAGTATTGGAAAAATAATTTTTGCGCTGGGACTAATTTTTTTCGGTCTAAACCTGATGGGCGAAGCCATGAATCCCCTCAAAAACTACCTACCTTTTATTCAAATCATTCAAGAGCTGGAGAACCCTTGGTTGGGAGTGTTAGTAGGCGCAGGATTTACCGTACTCATCCAATCTTCTTCGGCTACCATGGGTATTGTGATTACCCTAGCCAGTCAGGGCATGATGACCCTTCCGGCAGGAGTAGCTGTTATGCTGGGAGCTGAGATTGGAACCTGTGCTGATACACTAATCGCCACCATTGGGCGCGACCGGGCGGCCATTCGCACGGGCATTTTCCACTTGGTATTTAATATTACAACTGTAATTATCGGAGTACTCTTGATTAAAGAAATTATTCAGGTTGCAGAATGGATGTCGAGTGGGGCTAATCTAGAAAGAAAAGTGGCTAACGCCCATCTAATTTTCAACGTAGGCGGGGTGGCCGTATTCATCGGACTGGCCGGAACCGCTGCAAAAGTTCTACAATGGATCGTTCCCGATAAGAGAAAAAAGCTCACTCGATCTACTGCCTCCGATGAGGTAACTTCCTAGTTACAAATGTCATTCACTGCACCCTGGCGGTCGTTGGCTGCAAAACGATTGTTCCTAAGTCAAGGATTGACTAACATGATGGCATAACCCCATCAGCATGATTAGAAACTATTTAAAAATCGCCTACCGAAACTTCGTTCGGAATATAACTTACTCCCTCATTAATGAGTTAGGCCTG
>JBCCTI010000179.1:0-2200 GCA_039198955.1 Bacteroidota bacterium
ACCTTTTCAGCGAGAAGACTTATTCAAAACAATGAAGGTTTTGCCCTAAGTTAATTGTTCATTGCTTTTAATCAGCTTAAGGCAACCCACTCACCGCTGCGGGCTGACGCAAAGAGCGCATCTAGTACCCGCATATTATTTACCGCATCAGAGGGAGAAGTAGGAACGGAAGTGTCTTTGCGGATAGAGCGGGCAAACGCTTCAAACTCGTGAATATACTGGTCAGCAGGGGCAATCTGTACTGCACGGATCCCCAGGCTAGTAGTCACGGTTATTTTGGCGAGCACATCAGCCGGGGTATTAAAGGGTATCTCAATTGAGATCATTCCGCTACTACCGTGTACATCCACTCGCTGGTAGGGAAAAATCTGGGTACCAACGGTAAACTGTGCCTGGGGCCCACCAAAATCTAGCGTACCCGATGAGAGCACATCGGTTTTAAAATCGCCATGCTCGGTTATCAGGCTGAGTACCCGCTGGGGTTCGGCTTGGAGCAGAAAGCGACTGACCGATACGGCGTAGCACCCAATATCGTACAGTGCCCCACCACCTTTATCCGATTGGTTTCGGATATTTTCAGGGTCAGTATTATTGTAGCCGAAGAAGGTCTGCACTAATTGTACGTTCCCAATCTCGCGCATCCGAATAAGTTCCAGCACATGCTGCCACTGGGGATGAAAGCGGTACATAAAGGCTTCCATCACTTTTACACCCTTTGCTTCTGCGTAATCTATGGCTTCCTGAGCTTCCTGAGCCGATAGGGCGATGGGTTTTTCGCACAGTATATGCTTACCCGCATCAGCCGCCTTCTTTATCCATTCGGCATGTACGTGATTAGGCAGGGGAACATATACAGCTTCAATGGTTGGGTCGGACAGTAATTCTTCGTAAGAACCGTAAGCCCGAGTAATTCCGTAGGCATTAGCTGCCTGCTCAGATCGTTCCAAGGATCGCGATGCAATTCCGTCCCAACGAATGAGAGCAGACTTAGCAGTAGGAATGGCAATTTTCTTCTTAAAAAAGCCGGAGACTCCAAGTACTCCAAATGAGATTGGTTGCATAATCTAATGTGTTCAAGTGTTCAAGTGTTCAAGTGTTAAATTACGAAACCCTGGAACGAAAAACCTGAACAGATGCGTACTATAACACCTGAACACCATATATTGCACCATGTCATTACACTACATCCGCCAGAAGCCTCGCGTCGCGTCCAAAAACCCACCATTGCTAATACTCTTGCACGGATTAGGAAGTAATGAGCAAGATTTATTCTCATTTGCTCCTCGGCTAGATCCTCGCTACTTGGTTATCAGTGTGCGAGCACCTCTCACCTACGGTTACGGAGGTTACGCCTGGTTCAATATCGATTTTTCCAAAGGCATTCCGCAACCTAATTTTGAGGAAGTGCAACAGGCTCAACAGCAGTTTTCTAATTTCCTAAGTGAGATAGTACATAAACTCCAGCCTGATGCAAACCATATTTATCTCGTAGGTTTTAGCCAAGGGGCTATCATGGGCTACGCCACCGCATTTTCCCACCCTGAAAAAATAAATGGGTTAGTAGCTATGAGTGGCTACATTCTCCGAGAAACCACTCCTCCCGATGGAATTACTTCGGTTCACCGCAAAATTAAGATTTTAGCAACCCACGGTACTCAAGACCCCGTTTTACCAATCTTCCTCGGCCGCTCGGCAGCTGACTTCCTCCGGCAACACAAATTTGATTACAAGTTTAAAGAGTATGCTATGGCACATGAAGTAAACCAAGCCTGTTTCTCCGACATAAAACAGTGGATGGATGAACAGGTAGCCGATTTGTAGATAATAACTAAGTGTCACGGTGTTATAGTGTTAATGTACTATAGTTGTATACCATGTGGTTAATCCTATGAAAATACTTATACTCTTTTTTATTTTCATTTCAAATTCGGCCTTTTGCCAAGAATTTTTGAATCTCAATTTTGAATATGAAATTCAGGGTAGTGAAATCCCCCGAAAATGGATTTTAAACACAAATGGATACGAAATAAAGCTCGATAAACAAGAAAAAAGTAATTTGGGTAAAAGCCTTAGAGTAAGAAGTAAAGACCCAAAGGAAGGGGATATCGGGGGATGTTCGATACCTTTTCCAATTGAACTCGTCAAAGGGAAAGCCATTGAATTCAAAGGTAAAATTAAGACAGAAGGGGTTAGAGATGGC
>JBCCTI010000180.1:0-2195 GCA_039198955.1 Bacteroidota bacterium
CAATATTGATGCTACTGTCTGCCTGGAAGCCCCCAAAGTAAATCCCCACATCCCCGCTATGAAATCCACGATGGCCGAAGTGATGCAGGTAGATGAATCCGCGATCTCAATTAAAGCTACTACCTCCGAAAAAATGGGCTTCGTTGGCCGCAAGGAGGGTATAGCCTCCCACGCCGTCGCCTTGATAATGATTAATGATTGCGGCCGCCGCGCGGATGAGTAATGACTAGACATCAGTAATTAATCATCATTCATTCGTCATCAATCATTATTGGTTCTTCGCTACTACTCCACCGCCTGTTACTGCTTCGTAGGCATTGATGTTTCCCCAACCGTAGGAACGATTGCGGTTCGGGTAGAGATCAGATGCTTCTTTCAGCCGCTGGATTACTTCGTTGCGGCTCATATCCGGATTGGTAGACCACACCAGAGCCGCCACACCAGCCGCCAACGCAGTAGCGGCGGACGACCCGCCTACCGTGGAGAGTCCGCTACCATTTTCAGGTAAGGTCAACGTATTGCGATCAGGGTCACTTCGCTGCATAATCATAGTGAAATCTACACTACTACCCGTATGGCAAGTGTTGCACCGCCGGTACGAGCTGCCTTCCCGCACTCCAGTTACCGCTATGGTCTCACTCATCCGGGCAGGAAATACTACTCCAGTCCAGGTAGTAACTGTGGTGGACGTGCCTGCTGCACAGAAGATTAATTTCCCTTTTCCGTAAGCATAGCGTATTGCATCCTTTACAGTTCCGCTACTAAACAGGCTGCCGATAGACATGCTGATGATACGAACGTCGGAACGGTTCGCTAGTAGCTTCAGCGCATCAGCTACGCCTCGCTTTTCGGAGCGCTGGTTAATAATTACGTCAGATGTACCCCGTACTGCCACCAGATTGGCATTGTAGGCTACCCCTACCGTAGTTCCCCCGTTTCCTCGGGGAGCGGCAATAACGCCCGCCATACGTGTCCCGTGCCCGCAACCATCGGCTGAACCATCGCCCCGGAATGTGCCAAACTTATCGATGGTGCGATTTTGCGACAGTCCATCGTTAAATTCATTGCCCAGCTTAGGTTGGTTAGATGATGTTCCGGTGTCAATCAGTCCTACCGTAATACCTGTGCCACTGCTTCGGCTCCAAGCTTGCGTGATACCCGATGGATAAAGATTCCAGCTGGCCTTCACATCCGGACTAATGCTTTGAAAGTCTTGAGCGGGCACGGATTCATTGTCAGTGTAATCACAGCTTATTTTGCTGGCAACCCGTCCGGTTGGCGTGGCTACTTCATTTTGTAGATAATAGCTAGCCGGTTCCACGTAGCGTACTTGGGGCGAGGACCGTAGGTACTGAACTGCTGCTATTGAAGCAGTTTTAATTTCAAAGTGGGGCAGCGTTTCGTCTTCCCCGAGCAAAACTGCCGTTTGACTCGTCCTTTCATTTACCTCGGCAACTAACTGGTTCTTAGCAGCTTGCCAGGCTGGTTCGGTAATGTTGATGGTTGATATATCTAGCGTAGCTTCATCGGTAGAAGTGGGTTGATAGCCAATCGTCAGTACGGAGTCGCTTTGGACTAAGGCACTCCATAGCACCTCGTCTGGCACCTGACTCCAGTCAAAACCATCGTTTTGATGAAGAGCATTCTGAATGACTAGATCAATTTCTGCCGTGGTTAGTGGTTCGGGGTTAGTCGTGAATATTTCGGCAATTGGTTCTTCGGATTGACAAGCACTGAAACAGTACGCAACCAGAAGAAGTAGAGGGAAGTAAGATTTGAGCATGAGGGTTAACGTTTAGTATTAGTACGAGAAGTAAGGAGTTTGTCACCTGGCTCTAATCTACGGAAACCCCCGAATTATTTTTGAGAACAAGGAATATTCTAGATGTGAAAAATGGAATCTTTCATGTCGAGCTCCCTGCTTTCTGTTGACCAGAGAGAAGGTTTTGTATCTTTGCCGTTACTTTACCCGAAGAAGGCCGATCAGCTTCGGCATCTACTATCTTTCCGTGTTGGTCGATGAGCATATAGCGAGGAACACCGTGAATTAGGTAGGTTTTCCAAATAGAGCTTTCCTCTGATTTGGGAGTTTCTCGGATGTTTACGCCCATTAGGTTATTATCTGTTACCATCTTTTTCCATTTCTTATCATTTTCTTCTCGGTCTACTGATACGTATAAAAATACT
The DNA here is from genome assembly GCA_039198955.1 of Bacteroidota bacterium. Taxonomy (GTDB): domain Bacteria; phylum Bacteroidota; class Bacteroidia; order Cytophagales; family Cyclobacteriaceae; genus Tunicatimonas. The sequence goes on from JBCCTI010000180.1 coordinate 2,188, forward strand.
ACCTCATC
>JBCCTI010000181.1:0-2105 GCA_039198955.1 Bacteroidota bacterium
AAATGCTTTGCTGACGATTGAGCCCGGCGTCATTATCCAGTTTGAAGGGCAATTAGGTGGGATCTTTACCAGCGAAGGCGGTGGTTTGAAGGCCGTGGGTACTTCAACTGATCCTATTCAGTTTTTGGGAACCAGTGATAACCCCGGAACCTGGAAAGGAATATACTTTGGCTCTAATCACCCCGAAAATCGGCTGGAGCACGTAGTGGTGAAGCACGCTGGGCGAACCGCTTCCAGTCAGTCGGGTGAGATTGGCGCGGTGCAACTGAGCCGGGATGATGAGTCTAGAGCCGCCCTGGTGAACGTGACTATTGAAGACAATGAAGGCTACGGGCTGTTCGTCACCGACGAAAGTGTGCTGAGCGAATTTGCTGACAATACAATTTCGGGAAACACCCAAGCCCCGGTAGGTATTTACTTCAATCAGTTAGGCAGCTTGGATGCCAACTCTGATTATCAGGGAAATGATGATAACTATATTGAAGTGCGGGAAAATAAGATTGAAGACGATGAGGTTACGATGCCCAAAGTCAATGTGCCCTACCGTTTTATAGAAAGTACCCGCTACGATATCACCCAATTACTCGCCATCAGTGCGGGTAATACGCTGGAGTTTGTGAGCGGTTCCGGGCTTCGGCTGGGTTCTCCGGGTACTGATTGTGGCGTAACTACCGGGGCACTTAATGCCACGGGTACTGCCGAAGAACCTATTGTTTTTCGCGGAATAAATGAAGGTAGCGGCTCGTGGTTAGGGATTGGCTTCAACTCCTCCAGCCCGAATAATAAACTGATTTACTGTGAGATTTCTGGCGGTGGCAGTAGCAAATTCTACAATGGTGGTAATTTTGCGGCTAACGTTACGCTTCAGTGCGAGAGTAAAGTGACCATTCAGAACTCCACCATCAGCGAAAGCGGGGGCTACGGTATTTATCTATTAGATGAAGATGCCCAGCTAGATCAGTTCACCGAAAATACCCTTACTAATAATGAGCTATCCCCAATCTGGCTACACTTTCCGCAAGTAGACCAACTGGATGCAGCCTCGGTTTACGCCGAAGGAAACGGACAGATGTACATTGATGTGGAAGGAGATGATGTTGTGGATGCTGACTTGACGGTAAAAAAACTGGAGGTGCCGTACCGCATGGGTCCGGATGGGCTTGGTTTGAAAACTCGGGTGGGGAAAGTCCTAACCATTGAACCAGGCGTAACTATGGAGTTTGAGACTTCGGCCGGAATTGCTCTGGGCAGCCCGGGCACTGATTGTGGGGTAACTTCCGGAGTGTTCAATGCGGTAGGTACCGCCGAAGAGCCGATCATTTTGAAAGGGACTGCTGAAGGACAGGGAGCCTGGGTGGGTATTGGTATCAACTCTAGCAGTTCGGAAAATAAATTAATCTACTGCACCCTATCCGGGGGAGGCTCAAAACAATTATACAACGCTGGTGGTCAGGGTAACCTGGTGATTCATTGCCAAGGCCGAGCCGAAGTGAGAAATTCTACCATCAACGATAGCGGTGGCTGGGGTATCGACTTCGTGCAAGGTGGAAACTCACTCACAGAATCTGATAATGTGTTTGATAACAATGCTGAAGGCAATATTGCCCCGAATTAATTGTGAAGAAACTGAAATAAGGATGGTCAGTGGAAAATTGTAAGCCATCGCATTCTCGATAGGCTAGAGGAATTCGGCTATGGCGTACTGCCACTTATTGAAGATGAAACGATGCGATACACCCTCTACGAGTGGATATGTTGGGTGTTTCCGTTGGTCATTGTCGAGTTGTGGCTCAGTTGGTTACCGGCCTTGAAAAGAGGAGCCAAGTAAAAAGTACTTTAATCTAGCTATTGTTAAGTATTCATTATCACTTAGCTCAGTGAATGTAGCCACTAACTGGATTGAGAAGGTCAGGGATGGATTTTCTCTTCCTAGTACCATATTCTTCTAATAATCTAAAAAATCATTGAATAAGTAACGTTACGCACCAGGCAGTAGGGTTGACTAATAGGTGAGATTTTACCAAAAAACCTACTTCTTATGAACACCTTTTACACTCTCTTTCTCCTTCTCTTTTTCTCAATCAGTACCTTATCCGCCCAAACCA
>JBCCTI010000182.1:0-2046 GCA_039198955.1 Bacteroidota bacterium
CAGGAACTAATTTCTACCCAATCATTTAGTCGGGAAGAAGAAAAGACGGCGGATATTATCGCTACTTACTTGGAAAAGGAGGGAAAAGAGGTGCATCGATTGAACAATAATGTCTGGGTGCGCTCGCAGGATTTTCGTGATGACTGGCCGACTTTACTACTAAATTCCCATCACGATACGGTGAAGCCCGGCGAGTCCTGGACCCGTGACCCCTTCAAGCCGGATGTTGAAGTGGTAGACGGTGAAGAAACCCTGTTCGGTCTGGGCTCTAACGATGCCGGCGGCTGTCTGGTAGCCTTACTACACGCTTTCCTGCACATGGACACTGTAGCCGACCGGGGGTATAATCTAGTATTTGCGGCTTCCGCCGAAGAAGAAATATCGGGTGAAAATGGCATTGCGGCACTACTTCCCCAACTTGGAAACATTGATGTGGGTATCGTCGGTGAACCAACCCGGATGCGGATGGCTGTTGCGGAAAAAGGATTGTTGGTACTGGATTGTATTGCCCACGGAGTAACTGGTCATGCCGCTCGGCATGAGGGCGTTAATGCCATTTACGAAGCTTTACAGGATATTCGCTGGATTAAAAATTTCCGTTTCTCTGATAAATCTGAGTTGCTAGGTGAGACGACAGCGACGGTTACCCAGATTAATGCGGGAATTCAGCACAATATAGTTCCTGACAAATGTACATTCGTGGTCGACGTCCGCACCAATGAGATGTATACCAACGAACAGGTGCTTGAGATTTTTCAGCATAATTTGCTTTCGGAGATCAAACCCCGCTCGTTGCGTTTGCAGTCATCTTCTTTGTCGCAAGATCATCCGTTGGTGAAAAGGGGCATTGAGCTGGGTTGGGAGTACTACGGTTCGCCTACGCTGTCTGACCAAGCTTTGTGCCGGGAGTTTCCCACGTTAAAACTGGGGCCCGGTAGCTCGGGGCGTTCGCATACCGCCGACGAGTATATCCGGGTTTCTGAAATTGAGGAAGGAATTGAAAAATATGTTCAACTATTGACCGGGCTTAGCTTGTAAAATGACTATCTTTTGCCCGGTGTCGGCGTAACTGCTTTCTGCCTTACCTACTTTTAGACTACTAACTACTATACTATTACGCCTGTGAAACTCTGGCAGAAAAACACTACCGCTATTGACAAACGCATCGAGCAGTTTACTATCGGACAAGATGCCGAGCTCGATTTGCGGTTAGCTCCTTACGATGTGTTAGGCACTCTAGCGCATATTATTATGCTAGAAAGTGTAGGGCTACTGGAAAAAAAAGAACTTAAAACCCTTCGGGCAGAACTTATCAGTATCTACCAGGATATTCTCAAAAATGGATTTGTCATCGACGAGGGGATTGAGGATGTGCACTCGCAGGTAGAACTGATGTTGACCCGTTCGTTGGGTGACGTTGGCAAGAAAGTCCACAGCGGTCGTTCCCGTAACGATCAGGTACTGGTCGACCTTCGGCTATACTTTAGGGACGAACTACAGCGGGTAGTTGAGGCGGTTCGGATGCTGTTTGAACGGTTGCAGGAGCTCAGCGAACAGCATCAAGATGTCTTGCTACCGGGCTACACCCACACCCAAGTGGCGATGCCCTCCTCCTTCGGGCTGTGGTTTGGATCTTACGCCGAAAGCCTAGCCGACGATCTACACCCACTGCTGGCTGCTTATCGTACGGTCAATCAGAACCCGTTGGGTTCGGCAGCGGGCTACGGTTCCTCTTTCCCCCTTAACCGTCAGATGACAACTGAGTTGCTAGGTTTTGATACGCTAAACTATAATTCGGTCTACGCCCAAATGGGACGGGGAAAAACCGAAAGGATGGTGGCTTTTGCGTTATCGTCGGTTGCGGCTACGGTAGGGAAGATGGCGGATGACATTTGCTGGTACGTAAGCCAGAACTTGCAGTTTATCCGCTTTCCCGACCAACTCACGACGGGTTCGTCGATTATGCCCCATAAGAAAAACCCGGACGTATTTGAGCTGATTCGGGCAAAATGTAACCAACTGCACGGTCTTCCCAATCAAATTGCC
>JBCCTI010000183.1:0-1768 GCA_039198955.1 Bacteroidota bacterium
ACTTAATTAACGTAAACTGTGGATCAGTATACGTTACAGGCATTATTTTAAGGGAAAGCTTGCTGTTTGAGCGCAGCGACCGGGTTGCCGGTGCAATTTCAAGATTTCCTAGATTTTTGTTTACTTTTCATCGATGGAAAAACGGTCCGCCGCCGCGGTAAAAGCCCGCCCGGCTTAAGGGCAGAGCATTGAAGATCAGATGATTGTGACGCTCCATCAACGAGTTGTAATTCGTAGTTAAATTACTTACTAGTTATCGCTCAAATATAGCTACTTCTGAGCAACGGAAGTGTTTTCTTCGCCTACACGCTTCTGGTACATTTCCCAAACCCGGTGGGCTACGTCTCGTCCGAGTTTCAATCCGGCTACGTTATCGGCTTGAATGTGATAGCCACCTAGCACTCGTGATATCCCTGCCATGTCGGCTGTTTTTGTAAACGTTGGGAAATGAATGGTAACGGTATCGCCTAAGTTATTTGGTTCAGTCATTGCGCCCGGTACTAGTTGAATTTCATCGCCAAACTCATCGCTTCCGGTAAATAAGCGTAAAGCTTCGGCACAGGCACCACTTACACAACTATGTCCGGATACGTAGCTAGGGAAAGGTGGGCAAAGAAAAGTTTCGGGCGAATACGGTCGCCACTCCTGGCCTTTTATTTCAACCATTCCTTGCTCCGGGCCGCCCCAGGCTTTAATTACCTGATCTTGGTAGTAATCATGCACTAGAGCGTAAGGTCGGGCATAGTCGTAGTACATTTTAGAATCCCAGGCGGCAATAAACGCATCCATGGCGGTAGCCTGATTCAGAAAATACATTTTTACGTCCTCATCTAACGTATGCTGATCGCGTACTGAAACTTTCTGGGCAAAAACCAGCCAGTGTCCGGCTTGCTGTACCGATTGGGGGCCATCCCGCATAAACTCTACCAAAGCCTTTTGCTCGTCGGTAAGGGAAGCTTGTACATCGATAACCTCCTTCACTTCTTCTTTAAGCTGATCTGACCCAATCATGGGAGGTGGGTCAGGACGAAACTGACTGGCCGAGTCTAGTGCAATTGGGTCTACTAACTGCCAGTAAGGAGTGAGACATTCAGGGGCAAACTTACCACCTTTTCCGTCGGAGAAGTACTTGGGTTGCCAGCGGTTGCCATCAATATTTTCGTCGGGAGAGTTGACGGGTTGATAGGCAGTATAGTCGAAGTAAGGTTGACCATCTGAGCCATCTACATTTCCGTACTGATTAGAGCCGTCGCTCTTCCGTTGCTCAATTACTGTTTTAGCTGCCAAGTTACCAATGCCTTCGGGTGTGGTTGGATCTAGCGATTTGTTCATGGGATCTAACCCAAGCTCTTCCATGAACTGCTTGTAGAGCAAACTATCACTGTAATAGTATTCACTCATCGCCCGATAGGCAGCGTAGCTGATAGCGACTTCCTTGTTTTTGAGCGTGTGTTCTTCTGCCGGACGGCGTTCAACGCTACTGAGGTACACCGGGGAGGCTTTTTCATCGTAGCGCGACCAGGCATCAAAAACTGCGGTGAAGATGAGCCCTAGGTAGCGGGAAGTAATGGTAGGGCGAGGGTTGAACCGTTCGGTATCCCGAGCCGTGGCTTCCAAGGCAACCTCGCCCCACTGGTAAGCGATATTATTTTTCCCGGTAGGTTCCGGCTCAGCATCAGTAGATGGTGGATCGGACTGACAGCCCCATAGAATAAGGAGGCTAAGTAGTAGACCGCAAAGACGCATCATGGTAGTAGATTTCTTATTA
>JBCCTI010000184.1:0-1750 GCA_039198955.1 Bacteroidota bacterium
GGCAGCGAAGCCTACGAAGGGGTAAACGAGTGGCAGTTGGAGATACCTTCGGTCAGCCCGGAAGAAAACCCCCTCACCCTCCAGATCATCAGCGAAACGCAAGGCGAACAAAGCTGGCAGTTGATTCGGGAATAACTAGACTTAAGTAAGTGGACAAAATTAAGAGGGGGCTAATTCCCGGACTTGTTCCGGGATCTCCCTAATAGTAAAAGGGAGACCCCGGAATTCGCGTTGCTCATCCGGGGAGTGTGCCTTATAACTTTTGTCCACTTACTTATGCCTGGCCCAACTCAGTCAACGCCACCACCAACTGATCTAGCTCATTCAGCGAAGTATACAGGTGAGGGGTTACCCGAACGCCCCGCACCGCTTCGTTGTTGATCGCTACCGTAAAGATATTGTAGTCATCCATCAACCGTTGGGCCAGTTCGTTAGGGCTAAGTGAAGCGATGCCCACGTTGGCAATGCCACTGGAGCGGGCTTCTTCCCAGGGGGTGTTGATAATTATTGCTGGCGTGTCTTTTACCTTTTCCGTCCAGTACTGCTTCAGGTAGCGCAATCGGGCCTGCTTACGGGTAATACCGATCGTATCCTGAAACTTCAGCGCATCCATGATGGATACGTGACCTGTGACGGGCAAGGTGCCGAAGTGCCGGAACTTGCGAATGTCATCATCGGCAAAACTATCATCGCCTAAGAGCGGCCACACCTTAGCTATTTTTTCTTTCTTGACGAAAAGTATACCACTTCCCAGCGGTGCCCCGACCCACTTGTGCAGGCTAGTTCCCCAGTAGTCGCAGTCCAGATCGCGAATTTTAAAGTCCAGATGCCCCAGGGCGTGGGCCGAGTCGCAGATCACTTCCACCCCGTGAGAGTGAGCCATATCACAAATCTTGCGTACCGGAAGCACCTGTCCGGTAATATTGACCAGATGCGAGACAAGCATCACTTTGGTACGGGGAGTAATTGCTTCTTCATACGCATCAATTATCTCCTGATCGCTTTTCGGGTGCAGCGGTAACGAAATCACCCGGTTTACAATTTTATCGCGCCGAGCCCGCTGATTAAAGGCCGCCCGCATACTTCCGTAATCGTGATTACACATAATGGCCTCGTCACCTGGAGCGAGATCCAGCCCTAAAATGACTGTGTCCAGTGCTTCGGTAGTATTACGACAAACCACCATCTCTTCAACCGAACAACCCGCAAATTCAGCTAGAGCAGCAGTTACGGCATTCCGCTCATACCACTGTTGGGTTCGCATGTAATATGAGGGAATCTCATTCACTCGCTGAATGTGCTGCCACTGAGCTTCCAGCACGGGCCAGGCGGCAAGGCTGTAGTAACCATTCTCCAGATTAATAAAGTCATCAGAAACCCGATAGGCCTTGGCTACCTCTCGCCAGTAAGTTTCATCACGGGCAATATCCTGATCTGATCGGTTTTTTTGATGGTCGAGATAAGAGAGAAGTTGATCCCATCCGGAAGCAGAAAGCGAACTGACTGCTAGAGGGGAAATGCTTAAAGCACCAAACTGCTGTAAAAAAGAGCGACGACTATTTTCCATTTTATGAGTAGTAGTGTAATTTCGAGGCGATTTTTTATTCTGAGAATTCCTCAGTAGGAAATTAGATGTTGGATTGGGAAATCCAGTTCAAAGTACCAAATCTACCGCATAAAGCCAACCGATGAAACACTTTACATCCGTTCAAGATATTTCCGACTGGTCAGCCCTTTGGGAAAAAGTAAA
>JBCCTI010000185.1:0-1743 GCA_039198955.1 Bacteroidota bacterium
CTGACACTATATTCCCATTAGGTGGTTTCTGAGCTAGATTTGACGTATTCAGAAGGAGACACCCCAAATTTTTCTTTGAAGCATTTGGCAAAGTAAGAAAGGTGGTTAAAGCCCACATTATAGGCCACTTCGGCTACCTGACTACCGTTCTGCTCCAGTAGCTGGGCGGCCCGCTGTAAGCGAATATCTCGAATAAATTTTCCGGGTGATTGGTCTACCAGTGCTTTTAGTTTGCGGTGCAACTGAGTACTGCTCATGCCTACTTCCCGCTGTAACTGCTCCACGCTGAATTCTGGGTCGCTGATGTTTTCTTCTACCAACCGAAGACTACGTTCCAGGAATAGACCATCCCGGTCGTTGACCGTTACTTCATGCGGGTTCAGCTTAATCTCCCGGCTATATTTTTCCTTCAAGCGGGATCGCTGCTCCAGTAAGTTCTTTAAGCGGTCGTGCAATTCTTCTACCTCAAAAGGCTTGGTCAGGTATTGGTCGGCTCCTCGCTGAAAGCCCGCCCGTTTGGTCTGGGTATCATCGCGGGCGGTGAGCATCAACACCGGAATGTGGCTGGTACGCTCGTCGCTCTTCAACCGCTCAGTGAGTTCTACCCCATCCATTTCGGGCATCATCACATCAGTGATAATAATATCGGGTACCTGTTCAGTAGCCAGAGCTAAACCTTCCTTACCATTGGTCGCCTGCTGGCAATTAAAATCACGCTTTAAATTACTGTAGATATAAGCTCGCAGGTCAGGGTTATCTTCTACCATTAATAGTAATGGCTTCGTTTCGGAAGCTGACGTGATAGTCTCATCAGGAACCTCTACCTCTTGTTCAGCATCGGCCTCAGGCAATTCGTGTGATATGGTTACGGCTGGCTTCTCCAGACTACCTTCGGAGACAGGCTGTAGTGGCAGTACAACTGCAAAGGTCGTTCCCTGGTTTTCTTGGCTGTCCAAGGTGATGGTTCCTCCGTACAAATCAACCAACTCTTTCACTAAAGCCAACCCAATACCCGTACCTTCAAAAGCCCGAGTGTTGGTATCATCTACCTGATAGAATCGATCAAATATCTTGTCTTGTAGTTCTTGAGGAATTCCTAAGCCAGTATCTGAAACAGAAAGATGCAATTGGTAAGTTGACTGAATGACAGCATGAATAATAACGGTACCCTGGGTGGGGGTAAATTTAATAGCATTGGAGAGTAGATTATAGACGATCTTTTCTAGCTTATCAAAATCAAATCGGGCGGGATAGGGTTGGGGGGGTATGCTAATCTGGTAAGTAAGCTGTTTTTCCTGGACTAATGGAAGAAAACCTTCGGCTATTTCCCGTAAAAATACGTATACATCGGCTGATTGGTAGTCTAATTGCAATCCACCTACTTCCAGTTTAGATAAGTCCATTAATTGGTTCACCAGGCGTAGCAGCCGCTGAGCATTGCGCTGCATCATACCTAATTCGGGCTCAGGAATTTGACGGCCGTCATGATCGCGCAGTGGCCCTAGTATGAGATGTAAAGGGGTACGAAACTCGTGGGAGATGTTAGCAAAAAACTGCGTTTTCATCATATCCATCTCCTTTAATTGTTCGGCCTCCCTTCGAACGACTTCTACTTTCTGAGCTTCTTCATCGGCTAGGGCTTGGGCGATCTTACTACCGCATAATGCAGTGATGGTTTTAAGGGCTTCCAGATGGTAGTTGGTATAAAAGTTTTTTTCGGGATGTTCGGAATCAATCACCCCA
>JBCCTI010000186.1:0-1705 GCA_039198955.1 Bacteroidota bacterium
GGCGAAGGGCGGAGTGAGAATTGACATCCGTAAATACAGCGAAAGCGAATTAGAAAAGATTACCCGTCGCTACACCACCGAACTAATCCGCAAGAACTTTATCAGTCCGGCGCAAGACGTGCCTGCCCCTGACTACGGCACCGGGGCCCGGGAAATGGCTTGGATTGCCGACACTTACTCGGCCATGCACACTAATGAAATTAACGCCCTAGCCTGCGTAACCGGAAAGCCTGTTTCCCTGCATGGTATTCGGGGGCGAACCGAAGCTACTGGACGCGGGGTGTTTTACGGAATTCGCACTGCGGTCTGCGTAACCGAAGATATGAAAAACCTAGGCATGGAACCCGGTGTGGAGGGCAAACGCATTATTGTTCAAGGTTTGGGAAATGTAGGCTACTACTCGGCCAAATACCTTCAGGAAAGTGGAGCAATTATCACCGGAATTGCGGAATACAACGGAGGTATTTACGATCCTAATGGCTTGGATGTAGAGCAAGTCCACCAATTAAAACGGGAAAAAGGTTCAATTTTAGGTTATCAAGGAGCTAAAGATGTTCCCAACTCCATTGAGTTGCTAGAGTATGATTGTGATATACTAATACCTGCTGCGCTGGAGAACCAGATTACTGCTGAGAATGCTCCGCGCATCAAAGCCAAAATGATCGGCGAAGCGGCCAATGGCCCAGTCACTACCGAAGCAGCTAATATTCTCCAGGAAAAAGGCGTGCGGATCCTCCCTGACTTCTATTTGAACGCAGGTGGGGTGACCGTATCTTACTTCGAGTGGTTGAAAAACCTATCCCACGTAGCTTTCGGACGAATGGACAAGCGCTACGAAGAGCTTACTAACCGGGGTATGGTGACGGCAATGGAAGAAATCACCGGTCACCAACTTTCCGAAGTACAGAGAAGTGCTTTAGTGCGAGGAGCGGGCGAAATTGATATTGTTAATTCCGGCTTGGAAGAAACTATGATGAACGCTTACTATACCATTTGGGAGATTATGCAAACCAAAGAAACCGGTAGTCTGCGAATTGCTTCGTTCATCAGTTCTATCGAGAAGATTACATCCGCCTACATTTCTCGAGGTATTTTTCCTTGATGAAAACTCGAGTGCTTATGTGTTAAAGTGTTATGGTGTTATATTTAGTGTAATAATTTCACTCTAACACTCTAACACTCTAACATCTGAAATCTTCGTTTTACTTCTAAAAATGTCGTATGTAGTGTTTGGCTTAAAGAGCTAGCCATGTGGCGCATTACTGACCCAATTTTCGCTTGTAAAAAGGTAAGCAAAGTCGCAGCGAAATTATGGGAATTCTCCGGCGGATGAGTTATCCGGTACTCACTTCATTTCTTCTAACCATTATTTCCTTAAGTCAGGCTGATCTTTCTCAGGCACAGAATCGGACTTTTCGTCTGCCTAAGGGCATTTCGGATACGGATTATCTTCCGGGTACTATTGTACTAAAGTTGCGTACTAAGCAGAACTCAGCGGCTCGCTTTTCTACGGTATCGGCCATGCGGCAGATCCAGAAAATTGCTCATACTAGCCATATTACCTCCGTGCTTCGTCAGTCAGCCAAAGTAAACCCATTAGCCCGGCAAAAGCCCACTACCCAAATCTACCGCTTGCGTACCGACCGGGATGTGGTAGCGACGATCAATCAGCTACTACAACTGGAGGAAGTGGTATATGCTGAAC